>JADJTL010000001.1:430000-1030000 GCA_016711215.1 Pseudomonadota bacterium
AACACAGGACTCTGCTAAGCCGCAAGGCGATGTATAGGGTCTGACGCCTGCCCGGTGCTGGAAGGTTAAGGGGAGCTGTTAGTTCCTTCGGGAACGAAGCTGCGAACCGAAGCCCCAGTAAACGGCGGCCGTAACTATAACGGTCCTAAGGTAGCGAAATTCCTTGTCGGGTAAGTTCCGACCTGCACGAATGGCGTAACGACTTCCCCGCTGTCTCAGCCAGAGACTCAGCGAAATTGACATGGGGGTGAAGATGCCCTCTACCCGCGGCAGGACGGAAAGACCCCGTGAACCTTTACTACAACTTGGCACTGATTTTCGGGTTAATCTGTGTAGGATAGGTGGGAGGCTTTGAGACCGGGACGCTAGTTTCGGTGGAGCCAACGTTGAAATACCACCCTGATTGATCTGGACATCTAACCCAGGCCCGTTATCCGGGTCGGGAACAATGCCTGGTGGGTAGTTTGACTGGGGCGGTCACCTCCGAAACAGTAACGGAGGTGCGCGAAGGTCCTCTCAGCCTGATTGGAAACCAGGCGCAGAGTGCAATGGCATAAGAGGGCTTGACTGCGAGACTTACTAGTCGAGCAGGTGGGAAACCAGGTCATAGTGATCCGGTGGTTCCGTATGGAAGGGCCATCGCTCAACGGATAAAAGGTACTCCGGGGATAACAGGCTGATCTCGCCCAAGAGTTCACATCGACGGCGAGGTTTGGCACCTCGATGTCGGCTCATCGCATCCTGGGGCTGAAGTAGGTCCCAAGGGTTTGGCTGTTCGCCAATTAAAGCGGTACGCGAGCTGGGTTCAGAACGTCGCAAGACAGTTCGGTCCCTATCTGCCGTGGGCGCAGGATTGTTGAGGAGATCTGTCCTTAGTACGAGAGGACCGGGATGGACCGACCTCTAGTGTTCCGGTTGTTCTGCCAAGAGCATTGCCGGGTAGCTATGTCGGGAAGGGATAACCGCTGAAAGCATCTAAGCGGGAAGCCCACTCCAAGATAAGCAATCCCTTGACCTTCGGGTCGCTAAAGGCCACTGGAAGACCACCAGTTTGATAGGCTGGGTGTGGAAGTGCAGTAATGCATGGAGCTAACCAGTACTAATCGGCCGTGAGGCTTGACCATTATCTCTTCATCGTAGGCAACGACACGTTGGCTACGGGATGGAGGTCAGACCCGTGCCCATTACTCGATTCGTGCCTGTTCGAAGGGTCACATGTCGCAGTCGATAGGGGCGCCCGCGCTGGGCGTCGCGAGACTGGGGGAGAGTGACCGATAGGAGTGCTTGGGCTTCAGGTTTTCCGGTGGCTTTAGCGGAGGGGTCACACCCGATTTCCATCTCGAACTCGGTAGTTAAGCCCTCCAGCGCCGATGGTACTGCACGGGCGACTGTGTGGGAGAGTAGGTCGCTGCCGGAGATTAATCGGGACCCCGATCCAGAAGTGGATCGGGGTCTTTTTTTTGGTCTATCGTCCGAGGTCGTCGCGATTCCGAGGGCTTGACAGGCGTGGGAGACGGACGGCATCGTTGACCTTGCTCACTGGGGTGGTTTGCGTGACGCGACGAGGCGGGCCGGCGCGTGAAGCCTAGACTGCCGGAGCAGAACGTACGATGAGCACGGGGTCGGAAGAGTCGACGCGGGTTGGAGCGGGCTGGCTGAAGGCGCTGCTGCGGCCTGTTGCGAAGGGCCTAATCTATCGCGCCCTGACGCCGGCGGGGCCGCTGCGCATCGCCTACAACGGCCTGTACCACGCTGGGTTCCTCGGTCGCGAGCTGCACGAGTGGGCACGGCGTTCGCTTTTGGCGACGCCGATGTTTCTCAGCCAGTGTGCGGCCTACGGCAGCGACATCGCCGTGGAGCGGATGCCCTACCTCAGCGGGCCCTGCCGGATTGAGCTCGGTAGTCGGATCCGCTTCGGGGGGCAGGTCGATATACTTGCGGCGCCGACCGGAGCGCCGCTGCTCAAGATCCACGACGGCGTCTATTTGGGGCACATTGTGAGCTTCGCCCTGGCGCGGCGGATCGAGATCGGGCGCTACGTGAGTATCGGCGGCCATTCGCATATCTCGGATACCGAGGGGCACGCGCAGTACAACCCCGGACGCCCGATCTGGGAGGTCGGTGCCGGCGATGAAGACGTCGCCGAGGTGGTGATCGAGGACAACGTTCAGATTGGACACGGCTGTCAGATCCTCAAGGGGGTGCGCATTGGCGCACGATCGGTGATCGGCGCTGGCAGCGTGGTGAGGACGAGTATTCCGCCCGATAGTGTCGTGATGGGAAACCCGGCGCGGGTGGTCAGGCGTCTGCAGCCGGCGCCGTCAGCGGGCGACTCCCCCTAGGTGTCCCGGTTCCAGCACTAGCGCCGGTCGCGGTCGCGCGCCATGCTCAGAGGGCGCGATCGCTGGGGCGTCCCCGGAGGCGGGACGGCCGGGGCTTCCGGGGCGGGGTTCGGTCAAGGGCCCGAGGCGCGGGGCAGACCGCCCCCAAGGCGGAGAATGATGCGAGGGCAATCCGGGTGGGCGTCATTGCCATTGGTGCTGGTGCTCGCGAGCCATGGGGCGGCGGCGCGGGCGGCGGAACGGGCGGCGCCGCGCGTGCTCTACGTCGATGACGACAACGGCACCGGCCAAGAGACCGGCACGGCGGCACGGCCCTACAGGCGGATTGGCGCGGCCGTCGCTGCGGCGACGACTGGCGATACGGTTCGGGTAGCTGCAGGCGTCTACAGGGAGAATGTCGCGGTCGCTGGGAAGGTGGTGTTGCTGCTCGGCGGCTTCGCCGGCGGCACCGCGGCCAGCTACAAGTCAGGGAGCGCCGGGGACTTCTCGGCGCGCAACGCCCAGGTCAACGTCACGCGCATCGACGGGTCGGGTGCGGCGAGGGCGGCGGTGACGCTCAGCGAGGCGGGGGCGAGCGTGCTCGAGGGGTTCGTGATCTCGGGCGGGCGCGGCTGGACCTCGGGGGAGTATTCCTACGGGGGAGGCGTCTACGTCGACGGCGGCGCGCCGACGCTGCGCGACAACCTCGTCGAGCGTAATGGGGCAAGAACCGCCGGCGGTGGCATCCATCTGACGAATACGCGCGCGGTCGTGTCGGATAACGTTGTTCGCAACAATCAGTCGGCCGAGACGGGCGGCGGCGTCTCGATCGATGGTGGCAACGTGACCCTGCGGGGCAACGTGATTCGCGAGAACGTGGGTCTGGGCGACCACGGTGGCGGGCTGATCGCCTCGGGCCCCAACCTCGAGATCATCGGCAACCACTTCCTCAAGAATGAGGTCGGGCGCAGCGCCGGTTACGGCTGGGGTGGGGGGGTGATCGTTCATTCCGCGGGGACGACGGCGCATCTCGCCGGCAACGTCGTCAGCGAGAACTACGCGCCATCCGCGGGCAGCGGCGAATTCATCGACGACGGGGCCGAGGCGCTGATCGAGAACGAGCTGATCTATCGCAACCGTTGCCCGACGGACGGTGGCGCGGCGATCTATGTCGATGGCCTGGACGAGGCGTCGAAGGGATCGCGCGTCACGATCGTCCACGTGACGGTCGCGGACCACCGCTGCAACCTCAAGCTCGGTGATGGCCTGTACGTCGAGCATCGCTCTAGCGTCGTCGTCCGCGACTCGATCTTCGCCGGCCAGGGAAAGGACTTCTTCGTCGACGCGTCGTCGACGCTGGAGATCAGCAGCACCCGGAGCTCTGCGCCGCAGAGGGGTAGCGGCAATACCAGCGCGGATTGCGCCTTCGCTGACGCCGCTGGCGGTGATTACCATCTGCGATCGAAGCGCGGACGCTGGCAGCAGGCAGCAGGCAAGGCCGGAGCCTGGGTGCGGGACGCGCAGCAGAGCGCGTGCATCGACGCCGCGGCGGCAGCCTCGCCCTTTGGGCGCGAGCCGGCGCCGAACGGCGGGCGCGCCAATCTGGGCGCGATGGGCAACACCGAGCAGGCGAGCCTGAGCGACGACGGCTCAACGGCCGACGCCGACGGCTCCGTGGGGGCGCTGCGCGACGGCGGCAGCGGGCCGGGCGGTTTATGGGGTGATGCCCGTGAGGATGCCCGTGTGACGCACGACGCCGGGGAAGCTCCCAGATCCGACGAGCCGAGGGCGTCGCGCCGAGGCTGCGCGATCGGCCCCGGCGGCGGCTCGGCTGGTGCTGGGGCCGGCGACGACGCGACGATCGATAGCGCGTGGATCGCGGTCGCAGGCTTGGCGCTGGCGGGACGACGTCAGCAGCGCCGCGGTCTGCAACCCACTCGCCCGAGCACCTCACGATAGATGCTCTCGGCCAGGCGCCGTTCGTCGCCGAGGGCCAGCGCATAGCGCTGACCGGCGGCGGCGATCGCCTCGCGGTAGGCGTCGTCGGTCGCGACCCGCACGATCGCTCGTCGCAGCGCTGTCGGGTCGACTGGTGGCACGATCACTGCCGTCTTTGCGTTGAGCAGGCCGCGGGTCGCGGGGCTCTCGGTGATCACCACACACTTCCCGAGCGCCATCGCCACGAGGTAGGTGCCGATCCCCGAGGGCGAGAGCATGCCGCGCTCGATCGGCAGCACGACCGCCCGGGCGTTGGCGATCCAGCGCAGCCATGAGGCCGAGCTCCCGTCATCGTGGATCGCCTCGACGTTCGCGGGAAGGCGCACCGAATCGGGCGCGAAGGTGGTGCCGTGGCGCAGCGCGGTGGGACCGAGGGGCGCCAGAATGACCGTGCGGAAGGGCAGGCCGTCGACCGCTTGGCAGAGCGTCGCGTAGTCGCGGTTCGATCGGCCGCAGGCGAGGAAGTAGCCCTCATCGCCCGTCGCTGTGCGGCGCAGGGCCTCGAGGTCGTTGACCTTGAAGGGCACGTAGCAGACGCGCTCCGGCGGGATGCCGAAGAGCGCGCAGAGCTCGGCGGTCTCCTTGAAGTAGAAGATGAAGAGATCGACCGCGGCGAGCAGGCTGCGAATCGCTGGATGGCGCAGCCGGGCCTTGAGGTTGAGGGGGCGTCGCAAGATCAGGTCCACGGCGACGAGGTAGGGGTTTACGCCCGGAAGGCTGCGCTTGGCGGCGGCGGCGAGCAGGAGCTGCCGCGGGGCGACATTGACGACGACCACGTCTGCCTGTCGCAGGGCGGCGAGATCACGGAGCAGCCCGCCGGGTCGACCGTCCGAGAGCGACTGCGTGACGA
Organism: Pseudomonadota bacterium; assembly: GCA_016711215.1. Taxonomy (NCBI): domain Bacteria; kingdom Pseudomonadati; phylum Pseudomonadota; species Pseudomonadota bacterium. Next base: position 435,170 of record JADJTL010000001.1, read on the forward strand.
TGGGCCGCCCCTGATCGAGCCTGCCGTGGAACCAGCTCGTGTTGCTCAGTAGGCGAAGCGCTGGCATCGCATCAACCCCGGGGCGCCGTCTCGACCGAGCGCTCGTTAGGGGGCTCGATGGGGGCGTCGATGGGGGCGTCGATGGGGGCGTCGATGGGTGGCGTTGTCGCACCGCGGTGTGTGGTCCAGTCGAGCTGACTCGTCAAGAAGCGCCAGAGTCCCGCGATGGCCGCGGCGTTGAGCACGACAAAGGTGTGGCAGAGGCGGGTGAGCCGTCCGCCGCTGGAGCGGCGCCACTGCGCCCACGTCGCCAGAGCGTAGATCGCGAGCTGCGCGAGCAGCGTCAGCGCATACCATGCGCGACCTCCGCCGCTCGAGCCGAGCATCGCCGTGTTGGTGAGCAGGAGCAGCAGCAGGGCGAAGGGGCAGACCAGGCGCAAGAGCTTGTGGGAGAGCAACTGAAAGAGCAGACGATTGCGTCGCGGGTTGAGCAGCCCCGGGAGCTGCCACAGCAACTGGTAGTTTCCGGCGAGCGTGCGCGCCTTGCGCGCGAACTCCCCGGCCAGGGGCGCCTCGTCATCGCTGACCTGGGCCGCTGGCTCGAGCACGACGCGATAGCCGCGAAGGGCGATCTGCAGCGGCGTGAAGACATCATCGAGCAGGCAGCTCGCGGGCAGTCGGCGAAAGAGCGCACGGCGGATGCCGTAGAAGGCCCCGGTGGCGCCGACCGTCGAGTCCACTGCGCTTTCCGCGCGCCGCAAGGCGCGTTCATAGCGCCAGTAGAGCCCCGGGCCCTGCGTGCTGGGCAGGGCGAGGTCGCCGCTGACCGCCCCGACGCGCGGATCGGCAAAAGCCAACAGGAGCGCACGCAGCGCGGGTGCGGCGAGGCGCTGGCGGACATCGCAGAAGACGACGATCTCGCCCCGCGCGCGGGCGACGCCCTGGTTGAGCGCCGACGGCTTTCCCTCCCGTGCGGCGAGCGCGGTCAGCAGCACACCGCGGTCAGCGTAAGCGGCGGCGATTGCGGCGGTCGCGTCAGTCGAGCCGTCGCTGACCACGATCAGCTCGCGCTTGTCGACCGGATAGTCGAGGGCCAGCAGGTTCTCGAGCTTGGTGGCGAGCTGGCGCTCTTCGTTATAGGCGGCGAGCACGATCGAGACCGAGGGCTGGTAGGGACCTCTGCGTGGCGGTCGTGGTCGCAGTCGCGCCCAAAGGAGCAGGAGCGCGGGGTAGCCAACGTAGGTGTAGCCGACCAGCAGCAGCGCTGCCCAGTAGACCAGACCGCAGACGATGAAGGGGAGGTCGGGAAACACCTGCCTGTCACACGCCCTCAGCGCCGAGCGACCGCCACAGGCGCTGATAGATCGCCAGCAGCTTGCCTGACTCCAGCTCCCAGTTGTAGCGCTCTTGGACGAAGCGCTGGCCATTGACGCCGAGACTGCAGGCCTCGACCGGATGCTCGGCGATCCAGGCCAAGGCCTCGGCGATGGCCTCGGGCCGCTGCGGATCGACGAAGAGCGCGCAGTCGACGCCCTCGACGTACGAGCGCCAGATCGGGAAGTCGCTGGCGACGACAGGTTTCGCGAAGAGCCCGGCCTCGAAGAACTTGTTGATGTTGACGCGCTCGTTGTCGCCCCAGGGAAGGAAGGTCGCGAGACAAGCGTCGGCCGCGAGGATGTGCGCGTAGGCCTGGGCCTGGCTCGGCAAGAAGCCGAGGTAGTCGACGTAGCGCCAGCCAGCGAGGGCCCGGGCGCGCGGGATCAGATCGTCGCTCGCCGCGCGGCCGATCAGCCAGAGGCGCGCGGCATGGCGCTGGTTCAAGCGCTCCATCGCCTCGACCATCTGAAACAGGCCGCGGTCCTCCTTGATCAAGCCGACGTAGCAGACCCGCAGGAACGCCTCCTTGGTGGCAGCCTCCGCCAGCCGCCGCGCCTCCGCGACCAAGGGTCCCGTCGTGATCGGGGGATTCTCGATCAGCGTGGTGCGTGGTCCGAAATGCACGACCTGGGCTGCCTGCGTCACGATGAAGTCATCGAAGACGCGGGCCGCGAGCCGCTCCAAGGCGTCCACCGCGAGCGCCAGCGGGCGGCGTGCAAGACGCGGCAGCCACTCCTTGTCGAGGAGCAGCAGCCGGTAGTTCTCGTGGGTATCGTAAACGACGCGCCGCCCCAGCAGCTTGAGCGCGAAGCCGATCGGTAGCGTGTCGGGGTTGTGCAGGTGGACGATCGGCGCGCCCGTTTGCAGCACGCGCCAGAGGATCCATGGCTGCAGGGGAAAGCGCTGCCAGCGATGGCGGTATTGGAGCGGCAGGACCTCCACGCCATCCTCGGTGAGAGCCTCGTCCGCGCGCGCGATGAGCTGCACGCGAAACCCAGCGCGTGCCAGCGACTTGGCCTCTTTGCGGAAGACGCGGATGTCATCGTAGGGATGAACGGGAGCGAGGACGCAGACGCTCTTCGGTGGATTGCGCACGCTGGCCTCCCGCCAGCAAGAGTATGCCTTGTGGCTGGCGGCGGCGACAAGGCGAGCCCCAAGCATCGAGGCCCAAGCGGCGAAGCTTCGCGCGGGCCTGGCCGTCGCCTACCTTCGCTGGCGAAATGCGCCTATGCTGGCCGCGTGAGCGATTGCAGCCTCAGCGTGGCTCAGGTGCTTTGTTCCGCCTCGTTCGCGGGGGCCGAGGCCGTCGCGTGCTCGTTGGCGCGGGCGCTGCGCGGGCGCGTCGGGCGATCGCTGATCTACCTGATCTTGGAGCTGCGGGCGGGGGCCGCCGCTTGTGCGGCGCTCGAGGCCCGGGTGCGCGGCTTCGGCGTCGAAGTGCGTTGCTTCACGACCGCAAGCCGGTGGTCCTGGCGCCTGTTGCGCCAGCTCGCCGCGGCGCTCGCCGCCGATCGCATCGATGTGGTGCACAGCCATTCCTACAAGGCTGCGGTCTTGATGCCCCTCTTGCGCTCGGTGCAGCGCGACCGGCCGCGGGCGCTCGTCTTTACGCTCCACGGCGTCGATCTCCCGCCCTCCGTAGGGCGCCTCTTCGTCGGTAGCCTGACCGCGGGCGGAGCGTTGTTCGCCGATAGGGTGCTCGCTTGCAGCCGCCCGCTCGAACGAAGTTACCGGCGCTGGCCCCTGCTCCAGGGCAAGACGCTGCTCGTGCCCAACGGGCTGCGCCCCGAGTGGCCGATGCCGCTGGAAACGCTGAGCCGCAACCGAGCGGCCTGGCGCGCAGCGCTGGCCGCCCGCTTTGGTCTCGACGAGCGCGCCTGCTGGATCGCGATCGTCGGTCGCTTGGTGGCCGTCAAGAACCACGCTTTGCTGCTACGGGCGCTGGCTGCGCTCGAGGGGCGCCTCGATTGGGCGACGCCGGTGGCGCTGCTCGTGGTGGGGGCTGGCCCGCTGCGTGACGAGCTTGCCGCGGAGGCGCGTCGCCTCGGGATCGATCGCCGGGTGGCCTTCAGCGGTCAAGTCGACGAGATGGAGGCGGTCTACGGCGGCAGCGACGTGCTGGCGCTGGTCTCACGCGATGAAGGGACCCCGATGGCGATCGCGGAGGCGATGGCCTTCGCGCGTCCGGTGGTGGCGACGCGCGTGGGTGGGATCGTCGACCAGGTGGTGGACGGCGAGACGGCGCTGCTGGTGGATGGCGGTGACGCTGCCGGCCTGACGACGCAGCTCGAGCGACTGGTGAGGGATGCGGACCTGCGCGCCCGGCTGGGGCAGGCGGGGTGGCGGCGAGCAATCGCGGCCTTCTCGGCCGCGCATTGGGCGGAGCGGCATCTGAGCGTCTACCGTTCAGCGCTGGGGATCGCCGATGCTTGAAGGCGATCCCGCCGCGAGCGGTGGGCTGGGCGGCTCCGCGACGTCGGCCGGGGCGCAGTCCATCGTTCATGTGCTCCAGTGGCTCGAGCTCGGTGGCGGTGAGTCTGTGGCGCTCGACCTCGCCCGCTGCCAGCGGGCGAGCGGCCATCGCGTCGGCGTGGTCGCGTTCGCCGGCGGGCCCTTGGCGAGCGAGTTCGAGCGGAGCGCGATCGAGCTCCAGCTGTTCGACAAGCGCCGGGGCTTCGATCCGCGCCTGCTGCTGCGGCTGGGCGCCTTCTTCGCCGGCGCGCGGCCGGACGTCGTCCACACGCATGACCCGCAGTCGCTGATCTACGCGGCGCCGGCGGCGCGCTGCGCGGGGGCGCGGGTGATCCATACCAAGCATGGCGATACGGTGGAGAGCTTGCGGCGGCTTGCCTTGCAGCGGCTGGCCGCGAACGCGCTCCATCGCTTCGTCGCGGTCTCGGCAAGCACGGCCGCCACCGCCCGCCGCCGCCACGAGGTCGCGCCCGAGAAGCTGCTCGTCGTCCCCAATGGCATCGACACCCGGCGCTATGGTCCGGCCAAGGTGGACCGCGCGAGCGCGCGGCGTGAGCTCGGCCTCCCGGCCGAGGGCTGCCTGGTTGTGGCCGTGGGCCGCCTCGAGCCCGAGAAGGATCCCGAGCTGCTCTTGCGCGCGGCGGCGCCGCTGCTCGGAGCCCGCTTGCGCTTGGTGTGGATCGGCGGGGGAGCGCTGGAGCAGCCGCTGCGGACGTTGGCCGCCGCGCTCTCGCCTGAGGGGCGGCTGCAGCTCGTGGGATGGCGGCGCGACGTGGCGCTTTGGTTGGCGGCGGGGGATATCTTCGCGCTCTCGTCGCGTACGGAAGGGCTGCCGCTGGCGCTGCTCGAGGCCATGGCGACTGGCCTTCCGGTGGTGGCGACCCGCGTGGGGGGCGTGGCGTCGGCGGTGGAGGCCGGGCGGACCGGGCTGCTCGTCAGCGCCGGTGATGAGCTCGGGCTGCGGCGCGCGCTGGCGCAGCTCGTCGATGATCCCGAGGCTGCACGAGGGATGGGCGCGGCCGGGCGCGCGACCGTCGTGGCGCGGTACTCGCTCGCCGCGATGGCCGAGGCCTACGCGGCGGTCTATCGCGCCTGAGCGCTGGGGTCAGCGCCCGGGGAGGCGCTCGCTGAGCGTGCCGAGCTCATCGGCGGCGAAGCTCGGCACGTGACCGAGCGGCTCGAGCCCCAGGCGGCGGATATCTTCCTCGCCGTAGACGCGAGCATCGAAGGCGGCCACGGCCAGGCCGACCACCGGCAGCAAGAAGAGGAAGCAGAAGACGCCGATCAGCGCCAGGCGGGCATTTCGTGGCAGCTCGTCCTCCGCGCTGCGACTCCAGTCGACCAGATCGAAGTGCAGCAGCATCCCGCGCCGCTCGAGGCGCGTGCGCAGGTCGCCGACGCTAGAATCATCACGCAGCCGTTCGAGACGCATGTCCGCGCGGGCGATCGCCTGGTCGAGCTGCGCCAGGGCGATGCGCCGCGCTCCGCTGCCTGCACTGTCGCCTTGTGTCAGCTCGTACTGGACGGCCGCGCGTTGGTGGCGCAAGGCGTCGAGCTTGGCCGCCGCGCGCCGCTCGGCCAGGGCCGAGGTGCGGTCGAGCTGCTCTGCAATCTCGGCGCGAGCCTGCGCCTCGTGGGCGACGATGATCGTGCCGAGCGCGCGCACGACCTTTTCGGCCTGACCAATATCGAAGTAGCTGAAGGTGATGCGGAGGCGGGCCGAGCGCGGGGCGCTGGTGTCGAGGTCCTCCTTGAGGAAGTAATTCTGAAAGACCTCGACGACGAGCTCGTCGCGCAGCGCGTCGACGGCGCGGTGCACGCTGAGCTGCTGCAGCTCCGGAAAGAGCCCGAACTGCTCGACGACCTGTCGGCAGCGGCCTCGGGTGAAGATGCCGTCGCTCACGTAGTCGCGCAGGCGCCGCTTGGTGACCGGGCGTGCTTCGCCCTCGGGTCCCTGCGTATGCTCGATGACGCGGTAGGTCAGGCTCGCCTGGTAGCGGCCGCGCTCGAGAGCCTGGCGGACGACGGCACCGCCGGTCGCGCCAATCGAGAGCAGCACGATCGTCCAGGGGCGCAGGACCGCCCTGCGGCGCAGGCGCCGCAGCTCGAAGCCGAGGGCGCGGAGGCCGCGTTCCTGGTCGCGCCAGCTCGCCGCGTTCATCGATCGTGCCTCCGAGGCGGATGTCCAGCAGCGCGCAGCCCCGGGTCGCAGCTTGACAAAGCCCGTTGGCGCCGGCATCGTTTCACGGTCAGTCTGGGGCTCTATCCTAGGGTAAGGCAAGGTGTTTTCCGTTGTGGCTGACCGCGGCGGCGCTTGCCTCGCGGGTCTGGCGCAGGACGGGGAGATCACGTGACCGAGCTAGCGATCCTGAAAACGGTGCAGCGCCCCAGGCGCGGCAGGCCAGTGCCCTTCTGGGCGGCGCTTGTCTGCGTGTGCCTTGGTCTGGGCTGTTCGACGCCGCAGCGCCGCTACAACTACCAGCGCGAGCCCGATCCTCGGCGAGGCGAGTTCGTGCTCGGTCCGGCGGACGAGCTGCGCATTACTGTCTGGCGCAATCCGGAGCTCTCCAGCGACGCGACTGTGCGGCCCGACGGCACCGTGACGATGCCGCTGATCGGGGACATGCCGGCGGCGGGCTTGACGGCTCGCGCGCTGCGCCAGGAAATCGCCCAGCGCCTGCGGGCCTACGTCAAGGACGGTGCGGTGGTGTCGGTGGCGCTGATGCGCGTCAACAGCTATCGCTTTACCGTGGCGGGCAAGGTGAGTCGCGTCGGCATGTACTCCGCCCGGCATTACGTCACGGCGTCGGAGGCGATCGCGATGGCGGGCGGGCCGACGCGCTTCGCTGCGGCGGAGCAAACGCTGATCTTGCGCCGCGACGACCATGGGCATGTCCGCCGCGTCCCCGTCGATTACCCGGCGATCGCCGCGGGCCGCGCCCCCTTGCAGGATCTGGTGATCCTGCCCGGCGACACGCTCTACGTGCCCTAGCAGCGACCTGCGCTCCGCCTGGCGGCCTCGGCCGAGCAGAGCACCCCGCGCTGAGGTTCAGCCTGAGCTGTCGTCGCCGCTCCGATGGTCGCGGGCCCAGGCGACGAGGTTCGTCTTGCTGATCTTGTTCGAGGCCGTCTTCGGCAGCGACGACAGGAACGTGACGTACTTCGGCACCATGAAGGGCTCGACGCGCTGGGCGCAGTGCCGAATGACCTGCTGCGGGGTGTAGGCGGTCTCCTTGGCCAGCACCAGGTAGGCCTGAATCGCCTGGCCGTAGACCTCGTCGGGCACTCCGATGGCTGCGGCCTCGCGCACGCCGGGCAGCGCATAGAGCACATGCTCGACTTCCTGCGGGCTGACCTTCTCGCCGCGGCATTTGATCATGTCATCGCGCCGACCGACGAAATAGAGGTATCCGGCCTGATCCATCCGGAAGTAGTCGCCCGTGTAGAGGTGCATTTCGCCGGGGATGTCGCCGGGCTTGAGCCGCTCGGCGCTGGCGGCTGGCTTTTCCCAGTAGCCGCGCATCACCTGGGGGCCACGGACGACCAGCTCGCCCACCGTTCCGGGCGGCAGGCGCTGGCCGGCGTCGTCGACGATCATCACCTCCATGTTGGGCATCGCCTGGCCGACCGATGCGCGCCGTGCGTCGAGCTGCTCCGGGGGTAAATAGGCCACGCGTTTGCACTCTGTGAGGCCGTACATCGAGAAGATCCGAGCGTTAGGGCAAAGGCGCTGCAGTAGCTCGACGTGGGTCGGCGAGAGGGCGGCGGCGGTATTGGTGGCGTAGCGCACGCCCGGCAGCGTCAGCCCCGCCTCGATCATCGGTCGGAGCAGAGAGACGATGGTTGGCACCACCGGCAAGCCGGTCACGCCCTGCGCTTCGATGCGCTGCAGCACTTGGGCCGGGTAGTTGAAAGAACGTTCCAGCACGAGGGTGCCGGCAAACTGCGCCACCATCAGCCATTGGTAGAGCCCATAGTCGAAGGACATCGGCAGCACGTTGATCACCACATCCTCGGCGACGTTACCGAGATAGGTGGTGATCGACTCGGTCGCCGAGACCATATTGTGATGGGTCAGCATCACGCCCTTCGGGTCGCCCGTGGTGCCCGAGGTGTAGATGATCGCGGCCAGATCGTAGGGGATCGTGGGACAGGGGGGCGGGCAGGTCTCGGCCGCCGCCAGGACCGCGCTGAAGCGGTGTAGTGCGGTCGTCGCAGCCCCATCAGCGGCTGGGCCCGCAGGCAGGGGCTTGGCGTCGTCCTGGACGATCAAGGCGTGGCGTAGGTGGGCGGCCTCGGCGAAGGCCGGCGTGTAGCTGCGCGCGAGCAGCGCGTCTGCGATGATCGCCGTTGCCCGGCTGTCGTTGAGCAGATAGGCGAGCTTGTCGCGCTTGGTCTGAGGGTTGACGGGGGAGAAGACAGCGCCGGCCTTGAGGATACCGAAGACCGCCAGACAGCTCTCGACGGAGTTGTCGAGGTAGACCAGCACACGATCGCCGCGTGCCACGCCGACGCGATGCAATGCTTGTGCGAGTCGTGTGCTCTGCTCGTCGATCGCCGCCCAGCTCAGCCGCCGCTCGCCGCAGATCAACGCGGTCTTCTCTGGGGCGAGGCGTGCCGCACGCTCCAGGTACTCGTGCAGCAGGGTGACCTGGCCGACCCTCACTGGCCGCCCCTCATTGGTCGACCCTCACTGGCCGCCCAGCTTGCGTTCGACGTAGGCCACGAGCCGGTCGATGGTGTCGAAGTTCTCGGGCAGCGCCTCCTCGTTCTCGACCTGCAGCGCGAAGCGCTCTTCGAGGAAGAGGATCAGCTCCATCATGCGCGCGGAGTCGACGATCTGGGCGCGCTCGAGGGAGGTGTCATCCGCGAGTTGCTCCGGCGCGGCGCCGTCGAGGAACTGCTCGATGACGAAGCTGCGGAGGGTTTGACGCACATCATTCATTGGGGCACATCGCCAGGGTGAACAGGCCGCAACGAGCGGCGCTGAGTGGCGGCAGTATCGAGGCAAAGAGGGCCGTATTTCAACCGCTGGCTGCGCGGGTGGCGCCCGTCCCCGCCCGCGGCCACGGGCTGGCGAGCGGGCGCAAAGGTCCGCTGCTCCGGCAGTCTCGGCTGGTGTATGGTGCGCACGCAGCGACGGGGGTGGCGCGCGATGCAGGGGACGACGCGAGCGACGATGCAGCAAGCGACGCAGGCAGCGAGGGAGAGCGAGGCCGAGACGGAGCCGCAGGAAGCCGATCTGCGCGCGGTGGCGGAGGTCGCCGAGGCGCGCGCTCAGATCATGGGCGAGCTGGATCGGCGCATCGTCGGCCAGCGCGAGGTCATCGACCAGCTCCTGATCGCGCTCCTGGCCCGCGGTCACTGCCTCCTCGTGGGCGTCCCAGGGTTGGCCAAGACCCTGCTGATTTCGAGCCTCGCCGAGCTCCTCAACCTGAGCTTCTCACGCATCCAGTTCACGCCAGACCTGATGCCCTCCGATATCACGGGCACCGACGTATTGCAGGAGGACCAGCGTAGCGGCGAGCGGTCGTTTCGCTTCATCCGTGGTCCGGTGTTCGCCAACCTGGTGCTTGCCGATGAGATCAACCGCACGCCGCCCAAGACCCAGGCCGCGCTGCTGCAGGCGATGCAGGAGTACCGCGTGAGCGCGGGTGGCGCGACGCATGAGCTGGCGCTGCCCTTCCTCGTGCTGGCGACACAGAACCCGATCGAGCACGAGGGGACCTATCCCTTGCCGGAGGCGCAGCTCGACCGCTTCATGTTCCAGCTCGACCTGACCTATCCCAACGAGGACGAGGAGGTGATGATTGTCGGGCGCACCACCAGCGCGCACCATGCGCCGCTGGCCAAGGTCCTCAGCCCCGAGCACCTCCGCGCGCTGCAGGAGCTCGTCCTGCGCGTGCCGGCGGCGGATCACGTGCTGCGCTACGCCGTGCGCCTCTGCCGCGCGACGCGGCCGACGGCGGATGCCGCCTCGTCGCTGGTGCGTGAATACCTGGCGTGGGGTGCCGGGCCGCGCGCCGCGCAGCACCTGGTGCTCGCGGCCAAGGCGAAGGCCTTGCTCGACGGGCGCTACGCCGTACGCACCTCAGATGTCCAGGGCTTGAGTCGGCCGGCGCTGCAGCATCGGCTGGTGCGAAACTTCCACGCCGAGGCCGACGGCGTCAGCACGGCGCAGATCATCGACGACCTGCTGCGCCGCGTGCCCGAATGACCTCCGCGCCGGGCGGCGCTGCGGCGACGCCTGCGGCGACGCCTGCGGCAGAGGTCGCCGCAGCGGCCCTCGATCGCCAGCTCGACGCCGCTACCTTGGCGCGGCTGGCCAGCCTGCGGCTGCGCGTGCGACGCGTGGTGGACGGCGCGCTCGCGGGCCTCCACCGGTCGCGCCATCACGGCGCCAGCGTCGAGTTCGCCGAGCATAAGGAGTACGCCCCCGGGGACGATCTGCGACGCCTCGACTGGAAGGCGCTCGGTAAGTTCGATCGTTATTACGTGCGGGAGTATGAGGACGAGACCGAGCTGCGCGCCTACTTGCTCGTCGATTGCAGCGGTTCGATGGGCTACGGCCAGCCGCTGACCAAGCTGCAGTACGCGGCCGTGCTTGCCGGCGCGCTGGCGTACTTGCTCAGTCGGCAGCGCGACAGCCCGGCGCTCGTGGCCTTCGCCGACGATGTGGTCAGCTATGTGCCGCCGCGGGGGCGGGCGACGCAGCTCGCCGTGCTGCTGCGCACGCTGGAAGCGCTGCGTCCGGCTGGGGCCACCGACGTCGGACGTGCGATCGAACGCCTGGTCGAGCTCTGCGGGCGGCGGGCCGTGGTCACGGTGATCTCCGACATGTTCGACCCCAGCGGTCGGGGGCTGCCCTTGCTCCAGCGCCTGCGTGCGCGTGGGCACCAGGTCGTGCTCTTTCATCTGCTGCACGAGGACGAGCTGACGCTGCCTTTCTCACAGCTGACCTGCTTCGAGTCGATGGAGGAGACGCGGCACGTGCTCGTCGACCCAGCGGGCGTGCGCCAGGCCTATCTTCGAGAGCTTGAGCGCTTCTGCGAGCAGGTGCGCGGCGCTTGCCGCGAGGCTCAGGTGGCCTACCGGCGTGTCAGCACGGCCGACCGGCTCGATCGCGTGCTGGCGGAAGTGTTGCGCGGCCGGCTGGCCGCCTGAACGGGGAGCAGGCGACCGATGAGCTGGTTGGCCCCGGCGCTGCTCTTCGGCACCGCGATGGCGGCGGTCCCTTTGATCGTGCACCTCGTTGGTCGGCATCGGGCTGTGCGCTTGCCCTTCGCCGCCCTCGATTTCCTGCTGCGCGCAAACAAGCGCCTGGCGCGGCGACTACGCTTCAGACAGCGCCTGCTGCTCTTGCTTCGTACGGCGCTGGTGGTCGCGCTCGCCCTGATGATGGCCAAGCCGGTGTGGAACCTGCTGTCGAGCGCGCCCGTGCCGCAGCTCGGCCAGCAGAGCGTCGTCTTGATCATCGATGACACGCCGAGCATGCGGCGCGTCACGAGCGGCGGCACGCTGCTGCAACGCGCCAAGGATCGGGCGCGGCAGTTGCTTCGGACCATCCCCGCGGGGAGCGAGGTCGCGCTGCTCTCAGTCAGCGATCCGAGCGGTCCGCTGGCCGTCCTCTCGCGTGACCGCCGGCGCGCCTGGAGCGCTCTTGGGCGGCTGGAGGCCGGCTACGTCCATGCCACCTTGGGGCCGGCGCTGGAGCAGGCGCTCCGCCTGCTCCAGGAGGAGACGCCGGTGGCCGGGCTGGTGCTGGTGCTCTCGGACCTCGCCGCGCATGGTTTGCCGGCGGCGCTGCCGGCCTGGCCTGCCGCGGTGGCGTTGCAGCCGATCGACGTCGCGGCGGGGCTGCCGCGCGAGAACCGTGCCGTCGTCGAGCTCAGCGCCGCGCCCTCGGGTGCGCCCGGACGCCGTTCGATGCGGCTCTCCGCGCGCATCTGCAACTTCGGAGCGCTGCCGACGAGCACGCCCGTCTTTCTCTCGATCGATGGCCGCCGCCTGGCCCAAGCAGCGCTCGCGCTGGCCGCGGGTGGCTGCGCGTACCAGCACTTCCAGCACAGCTTCAGCGAGGGAGGCGCGCACGAGGTGGCTGTCGCTTTGGCGCCGGACGCGCTGCCCTTCGACGACGTGCGCTATTTGCTGGCGGAGGTGGCGAGCGAGGTGCGGATGCTCCTCGTCAACGGGGATCCGTCGCCGGTTCGGCAGCGCGACGAGCTCTTCTATCTGACCACCGCCCTGGGCGCCGAGGGCGGTGACCGGCAGCGGATCGTGACGCATGCGGTGCGCGCGGACGACTTCGACCGGCGTCAGCTCGCGGCCTTTGACGCGGTGGCCCTCTGCAACGTGCGCGCGCTCCCGGCGGAGCAGGTCGGCGGGCTGCAGCGCTACGTTGCCGAGGGAGGAGGGCTCTTGATCGCCGTCGGGGACGGCGTCGAGGCTGAGCGCTACAACGCGATCTTCGGTGCGTTGTTGCCCCAGCCCCTGCGAGCCGTGATCAGCGCGAGCGGCGAGCGCGCGAGCGAGCTGAGACTGGGCGCGCTGGACGCCGACCACCCCTTGGTGGCCTCGCTCGCGCGCGAGGCAGGGGGCCCCGGCCTGGCGCGTGTGCGGGTGCAGCGCGCCTTTCGTTTGGAGCCGATCACGCGCGCGGGTCGCCGCGCGATCCTGCGCTATGACGATGGCTCGCCGGCGTTGGTCGAGGCGCAGGTCGGAGCCGGTCGCGTGCTGCTCTGGACCACGACGATCGATCGCGATTGGACCGATCTGCCGATCCGGCCGGGCTTTCTACCGCTGATGCAGCAGCTCGCCCGCTACCTCGGCCGGGCCCCGCTGGCGGGAGCGCGGCGCGAGGTCGTCGTGGGCATGCGTCGCGAGGTGAAGCTCGGGCCGGGGAGCACCGAGCTACGGCTGCTGGTGGCGCCCGAAGGCGTGACGCGGCGTTGGGGTAGCGCCAAGCTGCGCCGGCGCCAGCCGATCGAGCTGCTGGCGGATCTGCCCGGGTTCTATCGGCTGAGCGCCGTGGTCGGCGACGAGGTGCGAGCGCTGAAGCAAGAGACCTTCGTTGCCAACGTCGACCTGGCCGAGTCGCAACTCCGGGCGGGCACGCTGCTGGCGCGCAGCGCCGCAGGGGGCGCGGGCATGCGACGCACGCGGCAACAGCTCGAGCTCTGGCCCGCCCTGGGGTTGCTCGTGCTGCTGCTCTTGCTGGTGGAGTCGTGGCTCACGCGCCGGGGCTGAGCGTTCGCGGGACGATGGCGCTACCCGAGGGCGCTAGCTGGCTGCGCTGCTGACAGAAACGTGCGTGACGCTCGCGCTGGGCGCCGCTGGGCAGCGCCTTCGCCAGGCTGCAGTGGAGCTCGGGCGCGAAGGGGTTGATGCGCAGCGCGATCTCGAGGTGCGCGGCGGCGTCTTGTCGTTTTCCGAGACGCAGGTAGGCCACCCCCATCGTGGTTTGGGGGCCGGCGAGCTCCGGATAATACGCCAGCAGCGGGACGAGAACGTCGACCGCCCGCTCGGGGGCGTCCGTCTCGAGATAGGTGCGGGCGAGGGCGTTGGCGACCAAGGGATCGCGTCCGCCGAGCAGCCCGAGGGCCTTGCGGTACTCAACGAGCGCAGCGGGGCGCAGGCCGCGCTGGCGCAGCATATCGGCGAGGCGAAAGAAGTCCTGGGCGCGACGTGCGCGCAAGGCACGAATCTGCGCCTCGTGGCTGGGTGCGGGGCCAAAGCTGAGCGCGGCCGGCACCAGCCCTGGGTATCGGCGCAGACCCAGGCGCCTGAGGTAGTGACGCCAGGCCCGGTCGAAGCCGCGGCGGTCGAGGCCAGCCACCCGCCCGATGGCCTCCCAGGCCTCCGCGCCCTCGGCGATCGCCTCGACCAGGCGGCGCGGCGCGGCAGCGCCCTCGCGAGCGACGAGGAAGCTCATCGCCGTCTGCACCTGCGCGAAGGCCAGCGCCGTGGCTTGTTGGCTTGGAAGCTTGGCCATCGACGGGTGCATCTGGTTCCAGCCGAGCAGCGCTCGTTGGGTTAGCGCCTGCCCGAGCAGATGCTCCTGGCTCGCCGACAAGGGCGGCGGGGTGGCGCCGTCGCTGCGCCAGCGCGTCTCGAAGAGCTTCGCCAGCCCCTCCTGCAGCCAGATCGGCACCTGATTGCGCGCCATGCGGCTCAGCACCAGGTGAACGTACTCGTGGGCCAGCGTGTCGCGCCAGGGGTAGCCGCGTGGCATGGCCGCCGGGCTGACGATCATCAGCCGGTTGTATTTGCAGATGGCGATCGTGCCCGAGCGGCGAATCTCGTCGACGGTCAGCGGTGAGGCGCGGGCGAGGTCTTCCGGGGCGGCGTAGAACTCGACGACGATCGGCTCCCGGGGCGCGTAGCCGAGATCGCGCTCAAGTCGATCGCGCAGCGCTTCGAGCGTCTCGCCGGCGAAGGGGGCGAGCAGCTCGTCTCGACCAGGGGACGAGCGGATTAGAAAGTGCCCTGCCGCGCTCGGCTGGGCGACGAAGGTGCCCACGAGCGCCGCCGTGGAGCGGGCAACGAGGGCCAGCTCGCGCAGCGACGCCGGGAGCCTCTGCCGCGGGTCGGCCGCCAGCGCGCGGTCGAAGAGACGCACGGCTGCCTGATGATCGCCGCGATAGAAACGGACACTGGCGGCGGCGGCGAGCACCTCGGGAAGCTGCCCCGCGCTCGTTAGCAAGGGGGCGAGGGCGGCTTCGGCGCGATCAACCTGCCACTCGGCCAGCAGCCGCTCGATCTCGAGGGCGCGGCGCGCCAGGGTGCCGCTGACCACGCCGGCGCTCGCTGAGGGGTCGAAGACGGCGGCCTGGAGCAGCAGCGCCAGCGCAGCGATCCAGCGCAAAGCGGCATGGGGGCGGCGGTTCATCGGATCAGCTCACGGTAGTACTGTTTGACCTGTTGGCTGTAGCTGTTGGGTGCCGGTTCCTGCATCGCCTCGAGCAACTCGCGCCGAAAGGCCGGCGGCGGCGCGAAGGCCTCGGCCCCGGGTATCGCCACGCGTTCGCGCTCGTCGCCGGCGCTTGGGGCTTCGCCGGGCCGACGTGCCTCCTCCAGCAGCTGCCGCAGCTCGGCGAGCTGCTGCAGGGCTCCCTGTTGCGCGCCATGCGCGCGTTGCGGCTCGAGCTTGCCGAGCTGGGTGGTGGCGTCGCGCATCAGGCGCTGAGCCGCTCCGAGGAGCTCGCGCCCGCGCCCACTCAGCAGATCGCCGGCGACCTCCGCCGCCCCTGGGCGCTCGAGGCCGCTCGCCGCCTTGGCGAGGCCGCGCTGTTGCTGCGCCAGCGCGCGCAGGCGTCGGCGCTCCGGCTCCTGGAGCAGCGTAGCTGGCCGCGGTAGCGCTTGCTCGAGGTCCTGGGCGATTTGTTGGGCAAGGTCGAGCGCGCGCTCGACCTGCGCGACCGTGTGATCCTGTGGGTCGCGCCAGCCAGGGACCTCGTCGCCCAGCGCATCCTCGCGGAGGTCGGTGCCGATCTGCTCCAGGCCAGCCGCCAGCCGTTCGGCGAGTTGAGCCGCCTGGTCGAGGTCGCGCGCAGCGAGGCGCTCGCGCAGCCAGTCCGCCCAGCGCAGCGTGCGATCGAGCTCTTCGCGATGGAAGGACGAGAGGCGTTGCGGCGTGGCGCTGCGCAGGTGGCGGCGCAGCTGTTCGGCGCGGACCTGCTGGCGCGTGATCAGCGCTGCTGCCTGATCCCCCAGGCTCTGGGCCCCGCGCTGGCGGTAGCTGAGCACGATCGACTTGGTGGCGCCGGCGAGTCTTTCCTGCTGCAGGCGAAGCTCGTGAAGCTGACCGAGCGTCGCGTGCCACGCCTGCTCACGTTCGTCGAGGCGAGCGGCGCGGAGCTGCTCGACATCACCGTCGAGCAGGCGCTGGAGCTGCTCGAGCTTGCCCTCGAGCGCGGTCATCTGCGCGTCGAGCCCAGCGAGCTGCCGCGCCTCGAAGAGCCGCCGGAGCTGCTCGACGTCGCGCACGACGGCGAGCCGTTCGACGGCCGCGGCGTTGAGATACTCGTCGGGCAGCCTCGCCCGCAGCCGGTTCGTCGTTCGTAGGAGCTGCGCCGCTCGTCGCTCGAGGCGTTTGAACTCGCGAAGCATCCGGTCGCGCAGGGCAGCGCTTGGTGCGACGCGCCACCGAGCGATCAGCGCGGCCAGTCGGGCGCGGTCCGCCTGGAGCTCGCGTGCGGCCAGGCCGAGCGCCTGCAGCTCCTGCTCGTCGAGCAGATCGGCGAGGAGCAGGCTATCGCGCTCGAGCGCGGCGATGCTGCGGCGGTGGTGGGCTTGCAGCGTCGGACCGCCACGGGTCGGCGCCGAGCGCAGCAGAGCATCCCAGCGCGCCACCATCGCGGCGACGCTGCGGAGTACGGCGGCCGAGACGAGGCTGTCGCGCCCCATCTGCTGGTACAGCGCGCGCAACGCGGTCGTCCAAAGCCTTTGCTCCCGATCCAGGGACTCGACCTTCAGCAATGCAGGGGGGGCGCCACGGGTCGTCGCCTGCCCGCGCTGCGGGCGAGCCTGGGCGCCGCTCTCGGCAGACGTCAGCCGTGCGGCGAGACCGACCAGGGCCTGTTCGAGGAGCTGGCGCTGCTGCGCGAGGGTTTGCCCGTGCTGCTGCTCGCGGTCGAAGATCGTCAGCCGCAGGACGCTCGACCGCGTCGTCTTCGGACCGTGTACTGGGTCATTGTCCGTGGCCTCAAGCCAGAAGCGCAGCTCCGTGGCGCTGGCCACGTCGAGATCGCCGAGGTCCCAGCTGTGCGTTCCTGCGGTGTTACGGACCGGCGCAGTGGCGCCTCGGTGCAGCCAGAGCGGGCGCGAGGCCGGCGCTTGGCTGCCGACGCGGTAGACGAGGCGCACCTTGGTCAGGCCCCAGTCGTCCTCGGCGCTATAGCCGAGCTCAAGCTGCTGACGTGCGCTGACGGCCATGGCCTCGGGTGGGCCGCGGAGCGCGACCTTGGGGCTGAGGTCGGGCTCGATCTCGATACGGCGCTCGACCGGGTCGCGTAGGGCGTGCGTGCCGTTGGCCCGCAGCTCGAAGTGGTAACGGGCCGCGTCGCGGACCGTGATGACGCCGGCCAGCGCGCCGTGGGCGCCGAGGCTCAGCGGTCGCCGCAGCGGCCGCGCGCCGTCGCCGCTCGTGACCACCAACGCCGCGTCGATGGTCGGGATGCCGCTCTTGGCGCTGACGAGGACCCGCGTGCCGGGGGGCGCCGTGATGTCTCCCGTGGTGTCGGGCACGCGCACGCTCTCACGCCTCATGTAGGTCGGGTATCGGTACTCGAGCACCACCCCGCCGACCACGGGCTGTCGCGCCAGGCGAGGTACCGCCCGCACGGCGTCGACCAGTTGGTGCGCGGCCGTCGCCCAATAGCCGGGCTGCCAGGCGAGCGCCGTCGCCCAGGTCACGACCGCGAGGCCCCCGAGCACGGCCGCCTGCTGCCAGCGTTGGGGCCGCGCGAGCGCGCCCGCTGGGAGCTGGCGCAGCGCCGCCCAGGTCTGTCGCAGGAGGGCCGCGACGAGGGCTGGCGAGCCGCTCGCGGGCCCGGCGACCGAGAGCTGGATCGTGGAAAGCAGGTCGCTTCGTAGCGCCGCGTGCTCAGGGCCGAGCAGGGCGACGAGGCGCGTCGGATCCCGCCAGCGGCGGCGCACACGCCACCAGCACCAGACCAGGCTGAGGAGCCATCCGGCGGCGGACAGGAGGGCTACCAGTCGTGGGCCGCGCGCGTCGTTCGCGAGGGACGTGGCGGCCAGCAGCGGCAGGGCAGCGAGCGCCGCTGCAGCGGCAAAGAGCGCGAGCAAGGCCGCCGTCTCGGCGCGTCGTACGCGCCGGCGCAGGCGCGCGACGAAATGGTCGATGTCGCTCCTTGGGTCCACGATTCTTCCGCCGCGAATATAGCATCCGAGCGCGTCGCTCGGGCGCCCCCCACTGCCGTGCTATGAATCGCCCGTGCTCCAAGGACCTCGTGCGGCAGGGAGGGCGCTGGCCCGGCGCGTTGGGCTCGGGGGCCGCCCTGGCCCGGCGCGCCGACCGGCCTGGCGGCGTCCACTTCTTGTCGTGGGCGCACTGGGGCTGCTGCTGGCCTTCGGTTCCAGTCTGCCGGCCGTCGGCCGCTGGTACCTGCGCAGGCGCCTCCTGGTGCGTGTGGCGGCGCGGCTCGGGCGCACGGTGGAGGTCGGCGCGATCCGACTGCGTCTTGGAAGGGGATCGGGTCGCGTGCGCCTCGAGCACGTGGTCGTGCGGGGACCCCACGACCCCCCGGCAGGCGCGCTGATGGACGCTGAGGCCGTCGAGCTCGACGTCCCCTGGCGGGCGCTCCTGACGCGCCAGTGGAGGGGGACGCGGCTCACGCTGCAGCGTCCCCGGTGGCGCGTGTGGCGGCGTGCGGGGGGGGCCGATAACGTCTCCGACCTGCGCGCGCGTTGGCGCCGCGCAGCCTCGTCAGCGCCGGGGGCGGCTCGATCTGTGACGGCGCGCGGCGCTGCCGCGATCGAGGTCCACGACGGTCGACTCCAAATCGATGATCAACGACTGGGTTTCAGGCTGCGCGTCGATCGCGTCGAAGCCCATCTGCGGTCGACCGGCGCGCTGTCGGCCCAAGGTGAGCATGCCGAGCTGCGTCTTCGCGGCTGGCCTGGTCGTCTGCTGCTTGGGCGGGTGTCGGCCGAGCGTGCTGCGGGCGAGAAGCTGGCCGCGCTGCCCCGGCTGCGCGTGGCGGGGGGAGAGGCCGAGATCATCGCGCGGCTCGGGCTCTCGGGGATCTCCGGCACGATCGCGCCGCGCGCGGGCGGTGAGGCCCTCGACCTCGCCCTGAGCGGTAGCTATGGCGGCGCCTCTGCCATCCTCTGGCGCGCGACCGGGAGCTACGCATGGCGTCGACGAAGCGGCGAGCTCTTGCTCGAGGCGGCCCGCTTCGAGCTGGGGCGCATTCGCGAGGTCCTGCGAGCGACCCCGGTCATCCTGCCCGAGCGGACGAGGGTCGATGGGCGCCTGCTCCTGCGTTTTCGCGACGGGGCATTGGCCTTTGCCGGGCGGATGGCGGTCGAAGGTCTGAACCTCTTCCACCCCGGACTTGCCCGGGTGCCGGTGCTTGGCCTGAGCCTGCGCCTCGCGCTGGCGGGAACCTACGCGGCCGGGCAGCTCGATCTGAGCAAACTCGAGCTCGAGTCGCGCGGGGTCGCGCTCTCGCTCAGCGGCACGCTCGACCGTTCGGCCCCCAAGCCCGTTCTCGACGCGCGGCTCGTGCTGCCGGGGCTGCCGTGTCAGGCCGTGCTCGACGCCCTGCCAGCGGCGCTGACGCCGCGTCTGCAGGGCTTTCGACTCGGAGGCAGCCTGGCGGTCGACCTCTCCGCGCATATCGACTTCGCTCGGCTGGCCGAGCTGAAGCTCAGCGGTCGCCTGGGTCTGGACGCCTGCGAGGTGCTCGATGCCCCGGCGAGCGTGCGTGCGGACCGCTTTGAAGCCGACTTCGAACACCTGGTGGAGGTGCGACCCGACGAGTGGTTGACGCTGCCAGTGGGTCCGGACAACCCCGACTTCGTGCCCTATCGCGCTGTCTCGCCGCACCTCGTCAACGCCTTGCTGACGACCGAGGATGCGGCCTTCTTCCGTCACCGCGGCTTCATTCCCTCGCAGTTCGAGCGCGCGCTGGCCCGCAATCTCGAGCAAGGGTCGTTTCGGGTCGGCGCCTCGACAATCACGATGCAAACGGTGAAGAACCTGCTCCTCAGCCCAGAGAAGACGCTCGCGCGTAAGCTGCAAGAGGTCTTCCTGGTCTGGTACCTGGAGCAGCAGCTGAGCAAAGAGCGCTTGATGGAGATCTATCTCAATGTGATCGAGCTTGGTCCGGGGATCTACGGCATCGGAGCCGCGTCTCGGCACTTCTTCGGCAAGAGCCCGGCGCAGCTCACGCCGCTCGAGGCCGCGTTCTTCGCCTCGATTCTGCCGGCACCACGGCGGCGCTATGTCCAGTGGTGTCGGGGCGCGCTCGATGCTCGCTGGGACCGCTACGTCCGTCGGGTGCTCCGCCGCGTCTGCGCCAAGGGCCTCGTCGACGCGCCTGCCTGCGAGGCCTCCGCCGAGCAGTCGATCACCTTCGCGCGCGACCTGAGCCAGCCCACCCCGGCCGAATGCGAGCAGCAAATCGACGAGGGGCAGCGGAACTGGGAGGAAACGCGCCGGCGGCGCCTGGTCGAGGCGATTCGCCAGGCGGCGCCGGAAAAGCTTCCACTTTACGCGCCCTGAGCTCGATTCGCTCGCCGTTGGCAGGCCGGGCCACGCGCTATACATTGCTTCGCGAGGGGACGCGTAGGATATTGGCCTACATGTCCCAGGCGTCCCAGGCGTCCCAGGTTCGGCCCTCACGTTCCCCCCTCGTCACGCCCGTGCTCGTGGCGCTGGCGTTGCTGGCGCCGGAGCCGCCGGCCCTCGGCGCGGATGGCGCGTTGACCACCGCCGGTGACGCGGGGCTGGGTGCGGTCGGTGACGCCGTCGCCTCGACCCTCAGCGCCGGGCTCGACCTGCGGGGGCCGAGCTACTCGCTCGCGGTCTTCGGACGCGTGCGCCTCGTCCTCGACCAGAGCCGCGACGAGCCGAGTGGCGTGCGGCGCCGCGACTACGACGAGCTGGCCGACTATGTGCATTTGCTGCGGCAGCTGCGCTACCAGGGGCGCGCGGACGGCGTCGGCTTTCGCCTCGCGGCTGGCGAGTTGGTCGGTGCGACGCTCGGGCACGGCACGCTGCTCCGCGACTACAGCAACGTCGCCGACCCCGATCACATGCACACCGGCGTGCGGGCAGAGATCGATGCGGAGCCTCTGGCGCTCGAGCTGGTGATCGACAATGTGTTGGCCCCCGCGGTGCTCGCCGGGCGCTTGGCTTGGCGTCCGCTGGCGAGGGCGCCGGCCTTGGCCGTGGGCGCCTCCGTGGCCTTTGACCCGCGCGCGCCGCGCCGGGTGCTGCTGGGCGCCGATGGCGCGCGTCTCTACGATCGCGCCTTCCACCCGCGCGCCGACACCGCGCTCTTGCCCCTCAGCGGCGTCGACGTCGAGTATTCGTTTGGCGACGGGCGCCACTTTCGCATCGTGCCCTACGCGGATGGCAATACGTCGTGGCGCGGCGTGGGTGGCCACTTTGGCGCCCTGGGCGAGCTTGCCCTCGGTGCTAGCGGCCTGCTCTTACGCGCGCTCGGCGAGTACGCTGTGGTCGCCGGCGGCTACGCGCCCGCGCTGCTCGACACCTTCTACGATGTCACGCGCTACCAGTCCGGGCTGGCCTTCAGCCGGGCCTCCCGAGCGACGGCGGCGCAGCGGGCGCCGGTGCTCGAGTCGCTGGCGGCGCACGCCTACGCGGGCGGCGGCTTCAGCGTGGAGGGTGGTGTCGAGGTGGGCGAGCGCCTGTTGCTGCAGGTGGGCTATCGCGACCATCCGGGTCCCGATCGTCGGCGCCTCTGGCTGCGGCTGGTGGCCAATCCCCTGCCGCCGCTGACGGTCGGCGCGCTGGTGCTGCTACGCGGCTTCGGCCGCGCCGAGGGAGCAGCGGCCTCGCCCAGCGTTGCCGTCTTGAGCGAGGTGCGCTACCAGCTCGGGCGGCACTTCTACGCCCTGGGGCAATACACGCGCACCTGGGCGGTCGAAGCGAGCAGCGGCCTCTTCCTGCCGCTGCAGGGCTTCAATTTCGCGATCGGCACGCAGTGGGCGAGCTAGCGGGAACCCACGGATGCCCCTTCGTCACCCACCCACCGGTAGCGCGCCGCCGGCGCCGCACCCCGCGCTCGAGCCTGCCGCGATTATCCGCGCACTCGGGCCGGTGCTGGCTCCGCGTCGCCGCCAACGCATCGATCGGGTCGTCGCGCACCGCCTCTGGGGCGTCACGGTCGTGCTGGAGGCGCCGCACGATCCGCATAACGCTGCGGCCGTGCTCCGGAGCTGCGAGGCGCTCGGCTTGCTCGACGTGCATATTGTCCCAGCGGCCGGCGGCTTCACCTTCTCCCGGCGGGTGACCCAGCACGCCGACAAGTGGCTCAACATCTACCTGCATCGCAGTGTCGAAGGCTGCCTCGACTGGCTAACGGCAGCGGGGTTTATCTGTTGCGCGGCCTGTCCGCCGCCCCTTGGCGCCTCCGCGCCGACGAGCGCGTGGTCCCCGCCGGCCGGGCGCCCCCTGGCGTTGGTCTTTGGCAACGAACATGCGGGTCTCAGCGCTTCCGCGGCCGCAGCCTGCGCGCGCCGCGTGCACCTGCCGATGCACGGCTTTGGCGAGAGCCTCAACCTCTCGGTGGCGGCGGCCCTCGCCGTGGCTGCAGCGGTCGAAGCGCGCAGGCGGTGGATCGGTGCCCCCGGCGACTTGCCGGCCTCCGCGCGCGCGCGCTTGCGCGCCGCCTACTACGTGCGGGCCACGACCCATGGCGTGTCGCGGCTGCTTGCGTTGCTGGAGCCGAGTCCCCGGCATAAGGTTCCGACGTGAGTCCGCCGCCCCGTCGCCGCCGCAGCTCCGCGCCCCCGCCGGCCAGCGGTCGTCCCAGGGCGACAGCGCGTCGTTCGGTCGCCCTGCGGGCGATCCTTTGGCTGCTCGGCCTCGGCGCTCTCGCCGCCCTGCTCGGCGGCCTGGCGCTGGTCGGCGCCCTGCTCTATTACGGCGCCGATCCCCGGCTGCCACGCATTAGCTCGTTGCGCGACTATCGGCCGCGCCTGCTGACCACGATCGTCGATCGCCATGGCGCGCTGCTCGGCGAGTTGGGTCAGGAACGGCGCACCGTCGTGCCCCTCGAGCGCATGCCGCCCCTGCTCGTGAAGGCCGTCGTCGCCGCTGAAGACGCCGCCTTCTTTCAGCATCGCGGACTGGACTACCTCGGAATGCTGCGGGCGCTGGGCGCCAATCTCCGCGCCGGCCATTTCGTCCAGGGCGGCAGCACGATCACGCAGCAGGTGGTCAAGACCTTCTTCCTCACGCCAGAGCGCACCATCCGCCGCAAGATCCAGGAGGTGCTGCTGGCCCAACGGCTGGAGCAGGAGCTGGGCAAGCCGGAGATCCTGGCGCTCTACCTCAACCAGATCTACTTCGGTCACGGACGCTACGGCGTTCAGGAGGCGAGCAGCTTCTTCTTCGGCAAGGAGGTCGCCCAGCTCGGCCTGGCGGAGTGCGCGTTGCTCGCCGGCCTGCCACAGGCACCGCAGCGGCTCTCCCCGCTGCGCCATCCCCAGCGTGCGAAGCGACGCCAAACCTATGTGCTGCGCCGGATGGCTGAGCTGGGCTTCATTTCGCCGCAGGTCGCGCAGCGCCTGGTGGCCGAGCCGATCCGCGTCGTGCGACGCAAGCGGCCCTATCTCGGGATCGCGCCGGAAATGATGGACCTCGTGCGGCAGCGCTTGCTGGAGGCCTTTCCGGCCGAGCGCTTCGACTCACTCGGTCTCCGCGTGCAGACGACGATCGATGGTGCGCTGCAAACGAGCGCCCGCGAGGCTCTCCGCTGGGGGCTAGAGGCGCTCGATGCGCGCCACCGTTGGCATGAGGCGAAACGCGCCTTTAGCGCGGCGCAGCAGCGACGCTGGCGGCGGCGCGTCGGGCGTCAGCCGGCAGCGGGCACGCCGGGAGCCGAGGTCGAGGGGCTGGTGCTGGCGGTCAACGATCGGCAACGGGTGCTGAAGGTCGATCTCGGCGCGCGGAGCGCCGAGATCAGCGTCGAGGATCCACGTTACGATGCCGCCGGTGCGCCGCTCTCGGGGCGCTTCGTCCCCGGCGCGCTCGTGCGCCTGCGGGTCGCCGACGCGGAGCAGCTCGTCTTCGACCCGGGGCCACAGGGGGCCCTGGTAGCGCTCGACCCTCGCAGTGGCGATGTGCTCGCCTTGGTCGGCGGCTATGACAACCAGCCGGGCGACTTCAACCGCGCGATTGCGGCGCTCCGGCAGCCGGGCAGCGCGTTCAAGCCCTTCGTCTATGCAGCGGCCATCGAATCCGGGCGCTTCACGGCCGCCTCGCTGCTCGAGGACGCGCCGGCGGTGTATGGGAGCTGGGCGCCGCGCAACTTCGAGGACGCCTACCTCGGGCCGGTGCGACTGCGTTACGCCCTGGCGCATTCGCTCAATAGTGTCGCCGTGCGCCTGCTCGACGAGGTCGGGGTGGCGCCGGTGCGCGAACTCGCCCGCCGCCTCGGGATCAGCTCGGCCCTCGGTGGCGATCTCAGCCTGGCCCTTGGCAGCTACGGCGTACGCCCGCTCGAGCTCGCCACGGCCTACGCGGCGTTTGCGAACGGTGGGCGGCGCATCGAGCCGCGGATGATCAGCCGGCTGGGCGCGAGCGCGATCGCTCCCGCCGAGGCGCAGCCCGTGCTGCGTCCGGAGGTGGCGTACGTCGTGCAGAACCTGATGCAGTCGGTCGTCAAAGAGGGCACGGCGACGGGCGCCTTAGCGCTGGGCCGCCCGGTGGCGGGCAAGACCGGCACGACGAATGACCATAAGGACGCCTGGTTCGTCGGCTTCACGCCGCAGCTCCTGGTCGCCGTCTGGGTCGGCTTCGATAACCCCCGGCCCTTGGGACGGGGCGAGACGGGCGGTCGCGCCGCGCTGCCGATCTGGTTGCGGGTCATGCGTGAGGCGCTGCGCCTGCAGCCGCGGCTGCCCTTTCCGCAGCCGCCGGGGGTGGTGCAGCAGCGGATCGATCCGCAGACCGGGTTGCTGGCGGGGCCGGACGCGGTCGATGCGCTCGACGAGGTCTTCGTTCAGGGCACCGAGCCGCAGGAAATGGCGCCGCCCGCCGAAGAGGTCGATCCTGGCACCGTGATGATGGACGGTTCCACCCCCTGATTCAGCGTCCTGGCGCCCGTGTTCAGGGCGCCGCCTCGCGCGCGGGCTCGGCGAAGACAGCCCCGTCCTCGAGTCGCAGCGCGGTCAGCGCGCCACCCCAGACGCAGCCGGTGTCGAGGGCCTCGAAGCCCGGCGCGCTGTAGCGTCCAAGGGCAGCCCAATGACCAAAGAGCACCGTCACGCGCGCGTCCCGCCAGCGCGAAAACCAGGGCACCAGACCCGGTGGCGCCTGGGCGGGCGGGCCGGTGTAGGCGTAGGCGGGCTCGCCGTCGGGCCGCAGCATGCGTAGGCGCGTCAGCAGGTGCAGCGTCAAGGCCTGTCGCCGCAGCGGGGGGCGGCCCGCGTTTGAGCCGCGTCCGATCGCCGCCGCGCCCTCACTCCACTGCTCGAGCAGCCGCCGGGCGTCGGGCCCGCGCAGGGCGCTCTCCGCGGCGCGCGCCTCCTCCTCGGCTTGCGCGAGGGTCCATTGTGGCGGAAGGCCGGCGTGGAGCAGGAGCCAGCCGCCCTCGCGATGAAGCAGCGGGCGCTGGCCTAGCCAGGTCACGAGCGAATCGCGATCATGGGCGGTGAGCAGCGCGTCCAGCGTGTCACGCTTGCGCTTGCCGGTCACCCCGGCCGCGCGCGCCAAGAGGTGCAGGTCGTGGTTGCCCAGCACGCAGACCAGGCCATCGCCCTGGGCCTGGGCCCAGCGCAGGACCTCGAGCGAGCGCGGTCCGCGGTTAACCAGGTCGCCCGCCAGCCATAGCCGATCGCGCTCGCGGCGATAGTCGATGCGGACGAGCAGCGCTTGCAGCGTGTCGTAGCAGCCCTGAAGGTCACCGATCGCGTAGGTGCTCATGCTTGGCGTCTGCTGGCGGGGAGCGGAGCCTCGTGAGGCAGCGCCCAGAGCTGGCGCAGCGCCGCGGGCAGCGCGCTATGCAGCTCAATCCAATGACCGCCGCGCGGATGCTGCAGGCCGAGCGCGTGGGCGTGGAGCGCGACGCGCTCGGCCTCGCTTCCACCGTAGCGTGTGTCGCCGAGCAGCGGGAACCCCTCGGCAGCGAGGTGCGCGCGGATCTGGTGCGGTCGCCCCGTGCGCAGCGTGACCGCGAGCAGCGCGAGCTCGCCGTGCTGCGCTAGGCGCTGCAGCCGCGTCTGCGCGGGCTTGGCCGGCGGCTGGGTGCCGAGCTGGGCGTGGCCACGGACGAAGAGCAGGGGCCGCTCGACCGTGCGCTCCTGCCAATCCGGGCGCCCCCTGACCAGCGCCAGGTACCGGCGCTCCAGCGTATGCGTGCGCACCTGGGCTGAGAGCGCTGCGCGGGTGACTTGGCGTCGGCTGACCAGGAGCAGGCCGGAGACCTCACGGTCGAGTCGGTGCAGCAAGCGGGCGTCCGCGCCCCAGCGCGACCGCACCTCGTCGGCGACAGACGCCTCGCCGCCGCGGCGCGTGGCGATCGCGGGCAGCCCCGCGGGCTTGACCAGGACCACCAGATCCTCGTCGAGGAAGGCCAACGCACAGGGCTGCGCCTCCGCTGGCGGTGCCGCGTCCGGGCTGGCGAAGACGGTCAGCTTCTGCGCCGGGCGCAGGCGCTGGTTGACGTCGCGCTGGCGACGGCCGTCGACGTAGACCGATCCAGCCACGATGTGGGCCACCGCGCGCTCGCGCGACCAGCGCAGGCGCGCGCTGATCAGCTGCGGCAGCGTCCAGCGCACCTCGTCGGGGAGCACCGTCAACACATGCTTGACGCCCACAGGACTGCCCCCCAATCGCTTGCCCCGATGGTTGATTGTCCGGGCGCAGCGTGCTTGATCATGGTCGGCGCGCCGCAGTGCTCACCGCGCTCCCCGGTCTAGACGGAAAGCCAGCCGAGACGCAAGGCTCCCCCGGGGACGGGACGCGCGGGCCAGCGCCCTTCATTTTTTGTTTGGTGCGGCGCTGGAGACGTAGTATGAGGGCGGCGTCGCATTCCGGGGGGGGGCCCCCGAGGACTTAACTAAGCAAGGATGTCGACCGCGTGGCCCGAACGGCGGGCCCCTTTGGCCGACGCAAAGACAGAGGAGACGGGAAAATGAAGATCAAGCATCTGGTAATGGGTCTGCTGATGGGCGCCGCGCTGAGCTTTGGCACCGCCTGCAGCGACGACGACGACACCGTAAAGGACGGCGCAGTCTCCAAGAAGGACGGCGCGGTCAGCAAGGTCGACGGCGCTGCCGCCAAGAAGGACGGCGCAGTCGTCGCCAAGGATGGCGCGGTCATCAAGGTCGACGGCGCTGCCGCGATGGACGGCGCTGCCGCGATGGACGGCGCTGCCGCGATGGACGGCGCTGCCGCGATGGACGGCGGGCAGTAGGCCTTTAGCACCCACGCGGTGCCGAGCGCCGGTCATGGGCCCGGCACCGCGGCTCGCTCCCCAGCGAGCCCTCCCTCAGTGACCTCTTCCGCGATATTCTCCGCGACTGGCTGCGGCGCGATTCTTGCGTCGGGCTGCGTGACCAGCTAAATGGCGAGCGACCGCGTTGCATTGGTGACGGGCGGTTCGCGCGGCATTGGGCGCGCGGCTGCGGAGCTCCTGCTCGCAGAGGGTTGGTCCGTCGCGGTCGCACACCGGCCTGGCCTCGCCGCTGAGGCGTCGGCGCAGGCGCCGCTCTCATCCTCCAGCGACCGCTGGCAGGCCTATGGCTGCCAACTCGCCGATCCCGAGGCAGCCGCGACCTTGGTCCAGGCGGTCGCCGGGCGTTGGAAGCGTATCGACGCGCTGATCCACTGTGCAGGCAGCTTCCAGCGGGTCCCCTTGCTCGAGCAGAGTGCGGCCGATTGGCGGCGAGCCTTCGACGACAACCTACACGGGTTGTTTCACGTCAGTCGCGCCGTGGCGCCCTTGATGCGCCAGCGACGCTGGGGTCGCATCATCACCTTCGCCTCGGTCAATGCCGACCAGGCCGTCGGGCAAACCCACGTCACGGCGCATGCGATCGCCAAGCTCGGGGTGTTGGTGCTGACACGCTCGCTGGCCCGGGTGCTGGGCTCGGAGGGGATCACCGTGAACGCGATCTCGCCCGGCTTCATCGCCTCCGGTGGGCTTTTGGCAGAGGATCTCGAGGCGATGGCGCCGCAGATTCCGGCCGGGCGCTTCGGCCGGCTGGAGGACATCACTGCTGTCGTGCGCTTCCTACTCTCGGAGGAGGCGAGCTACGTCAACGGAGCCAACCTCCAGGTCAGCGGTGGCTGGGGACTGTAGCGCTCTGGTGATGGATCGGTGGCTGCCGGGCGGCCCTGATCACGTTCAGCTGCGCAGGCGGCGCCTGGGAGCGGGGAGGGGCTTCTGGCGCGTGGAAGGTCAGTCCCCCTTCTCCCCAGGCGACCTACCAGGCGACCTGGTGGGTGGCCCGGAGAAGCTGCGCTCGAGGCAGCTCGCGAGGGTGGGTGTACCGGCGTCCAACCACTCGTAGCGCACCTGGACGACTGGCTTGTTCAGCGGCGCGAGGCGCGCCAGGTCGATGGGGGTCGCCGAGAGCACGAGGTCGGCCTCGGCGGCGTTGATCGTCGCGGCCAAGGCCGCGACCTGCTCTGGCGAGTAGCCCATGGCGGGCAGCGCGAGGCCAAGGTGCGGGTACGCTCGGTAGACCTCGCGCACCGACCCGACCGCGATCGGTCGTGGGTCCACCTGCTCCGCAGCGCCATAGCGCTCCGCCGCGACGGTGGCAGCGCCGAAGGGCATCGAGCCGTGCGTCAGCGTCGGGCCATCTTCCACCACGAGCACGCGCTGGCCGGCCAAGGTCGGCCGCGGCGGGTCGAGCGTCAGCGCGCTGTCGGCGCGCACGACGATGGCCCGCGCGTTGACCCGCGCGACGTTGGCGGCTACCGCCTCGATCTCCGCCGGCGAGGCGACGGAGATCTTGCCGATCACCACGATGTCGGCCGCGCGCAGGTTGACCTCGCCGGGATGTGAGTCGAGCTCCTGCCCGGCGCGCAGCGGGTCCGCGAGCGTGATCCAGAGATCGGGTCGCACGAAGGGCGTGTCGTTATTGCCCCCGTCCCAAACCAGGAGGTCGCACTCCTGCTGGGCCCGCTCGACGATCGCCGCATAGTCGATGCCAGCGAAGACGACCGTCTGACGCTCGAGGTGGGGTTCGTACTCCTCACGCTCCTCGATCGTGCAGCCGTGGTGGTCGAGGTCTTCGTAGCTGGCGAAGCGCTGCACGGCGCGCCGCGCGGAGAGCTCGCCGTAGGGCATTGGGTGGCGCAAGACCACCGGGTGGTAGCCGCGGCGGCGCAGCGTCTCGACGACGTAGCGCGCGGTCTGGCTCTTTCCGCAGCCGGTGCGCACGGCGCAGACGGCGACGACGGGCACGCGGGCGGGCAGCATCGTCGATGCGGCGCTGAGCAGGCGAAACTCGGCCCCCGCCGCCAACACCTCGGCGGCGAGGTGCATCACCTGGCGGTGGGCGACGTCCGAGTAGGAGAAGACGACGACGTCGACCCCGAGGCGAGCAATCAAGGTCGCGAGCTCATCTTCGGGGAAGATCGGGATCCCCGCTGGGTAGCCGGCGCCGGCAAGCTCGGCCGGATAGCGTCGGTCGGCGATGCCGGGGATCTGCGCCGCCGTGAAGGCCACGACCTGATAGCGTGGGTTGTCGCGAAAGCAGGTATTGAAGTTGTGGAAGTCGCGCCCAGCGGCGCCGAGAAGCAACACACGATCGGCCGGCATCTTAACCTCCTGAGGCTGGCGGGATGCGCCGCCGGGCTCGGCCGCCCCTCCGCCGGGCGGTCCAGCCCCTTGGAGAAGTGTAGCGCAGCCGGCAAACTTTGCGCTCGGGTTGCCGGCGACCGGCCCCGGGAATCTGCCAGACTGGTGGAGTGCCCCTTTTGCGGGCTGAGCGCCCTGCGATATAATTCCCCCACGATGCGCGCGCCCGAGGAGACCGGCCGATGAGTGAGCAACGCTTCGAGGCGGGGCACGTCTCCTTCCTCGAGATCCTCACGGCGCTCCACCGCACCGCGGGCGCCGAGTTCGTCACCGGCGCGCTGATCAAGAGCGGCATCAGCGCGGCCCGCAATGCGGCCGAGCGTGAGTTCGCGACGATCGAGGAGTTCATCGAATCGATCGACAAGCTCGACAACCCGATTGCCCAGCTCGAGGGCGCGGCGCGCCATTACGGCAACGGGCTCTTTGGCCTGCCCGAGTGTCCCTTCGCCGCGGCGATCGAGGCGCAGGGCACGGCCGAGACCGCGCTCTCGGACCCCTACCGGGACATCACCGCTGAGATGAACAAGCCGACCGCGCTCAGTGACCAAATTCGTGTCGGTCGCGGCGCCGTCGTCAGCCCCTTCTGTGCCCTGCATCAGCCGCTGCGCAGCGCCTTGGGCGAGCGCATTCGGGTGGCGGGGCGCGCGCTGAATATCTATCAGCTCGCTTGCCGCACGGCCGACGGAAAGAGCGGGCTCGCCGAGCACTGGATTCAACATACGGGCTTCGACCGACGCCTGATCGAGCAGGTGCTGCTCGAGAACATGTGCTGCTACTGCATCCGCTTCGAGCGCGACAACTGAGGGCTTCCGCGCGCAGCCACGGCCCCTCCGCGCTCAGGCGGCGGTGCGCTGAGGCTCGGCGGGGGTCAGACAGCGCGCCGCGATCTGGGCCCGCGCCTCGGGATGCTCAGCGAGCCATTGGCAGGCGGCGGGGCGGCCCTGGCCGAGCTGCTGATCGTTCCAGGCGAACCACGAGCCCGACTTCTTCACCACGCCTTGCTCGGTGGCGAAATCGAGCAGCTCGCCGTCGCGGTTGATCCCGCGCCCGTAGAGGATCTCGAATTCGGCGGAGCGGAAGGGCGGCGCGACCTTATTCTTCACCACCTTGACCTGGGTGCGACTGCCGACGACCTGCTCGCCCTCCTTGAGCTGCCCGATGCGGCGCACCTCGATCCTGACGCTGGCGTAGAACTTCAGCGCCGTGCCGCCGGTGGTCGTCTGATTGCTGCCGTAGGTCACGCCGATCTTTTGCCGCGTCTGGTTGATGAAGAGGATCGCCGTGCCCTGGCGATAGGTGGCGCCGGTCAGCTTGCGCATCGCCTGGCTCATCAGCCGCGCCTGCAGTCCGACGTGCGCGTCACCCATCTCCCCCTCGAGCTCGGCGCGCGGGACCAGCGCCGCCACCGAGTCGACGACGATCAGGTCGACCGCCGCGCTGCGCACCAGGTGGTCGGCGATCTCCAGCGCTTGCTCGCCGCAGTCGGGCTGGGCGATCAGCAGCTCGTCGATGCGGACGCCGAGCGCGGCGGCGTAGGCCGGGTCGAGCGCATGTTCGGCGTCGATGAAGGCGCAGAGGCGCCCCTTGCGCTGGACCTCGGCGATCGCGTGCAGCGCCACCGTGGTCTTGCCCGACGACTCCGGGCCGTAGACCTCAATCAGGCGGCCGCGTGGCAACCCGCCGACGCCGAGCGCGCGGTCGAGCTGCAGCGAGCCGCTCGAGAAGACCTCGATCGGCGCTGGCTTGGTGCCACTGCCGAGGGCCATGATCGCACCCGCGCCAAACTGCTTCTCGATCGCGGCGACGGTCTGCGCGATGGCCTTCAATCGGGCGGCCACCTTGCTGACGACGGTCTCCTTGCTGACGACGCTGTCTCTGTTCATCGCTTGCTCCTTCGTTGAAAATCAGGTTCTCAGCGGACTGAGGCCATGAATGAGGTGGTTCATCCGACCCAGCGTTCTTGCTGCAGCGCCAGCGCCAGCGCGACATGCCCGTCACTCACCTGATCGATGGCCTCGAGATCAGCGAGGGTGCGCGCGACGCGGCAGCAGCGGTGGACGGCCCGCGCGCTCAGGCTGTGGCGCTGGGCATGCTCTTCGATTAGTCGGCGCGAGAGGGGGGAGAGCGGGACGTGCCGCTGCAGCGCGCGTGCGCTGAGCTGGGCGTTGCAGTGGATGGCGCTGCGGACGTAGCGCTGCCGCTGGCGCTCGCGGGCCGCGGCGACCCGGAGGGCGACGGAAGCGGAGGGCTCGTTGTCGCCGGGACTGAGCACCTGCGCCGTCGGCACCGGCGCGACTCGCACGAAGATGTCGAAGCGATCGAGGAGCGGACCTGAGATGCGGTTGGCGTAGCGCTGGGCCTCGCGTTCGCCACAGGTGCAGCAGCGGCTCTCGGAGCCGCGGTAGCCGCAGGGGCAGGGGTTCATCGCCGCGACGAGCATGAAGCGCGCCGGAAAGGTCAGCGCCAGACGAGCCCGGACGATGGTGACGTGGCCGCCTTCGAGCGGCTGACGCAGCGCCTCGAGCGTCGACCGCTGAAACTCGGGAAGCTCGTCGAGGAAGAGCACGCCGTTATGCGCCAGGCTGACCTCGCCCGGGCGCGGATGCGACCCACCGCCGATCAGCCCGGCGCTGCTGCAGGTATGGTGAGGCGCGCGGAAGGGTCGCCGACGAATCAGCCCGACGTCCTTGAGGTGGCCGGCGACGCTATGCACGCGCGTCGTCTCAATCGCCTCGTCGGCGGACATCGAGGGGAGCACGCCCGCGATCCGGCGCGCGATCATCGTCTTCCCCGCACCGGGCGGTCCGATCAGGAGGAGGTTGTGGCCACCCGCAGCCGCGACCTCGGCGGCGCGCCGTGCCGCCGGTTGACCGCAGACCTCGGCGAAGTCCGGCTCGTTGGACCGGGGCAGCTCGTCGAGCGGCGGCGGCGGTGTGGCGACCGCGGCCAACGCGCCGCTGAGCAGCGCCACCGCCTCGCTGAGGGAGTCGGCCCCGAGCACCCTGAGCCCCGGCACGAGCGCTGCCTCCGCCGCGTTTGCCCGCGGCAGCAGCAGCGCCGCAAAGCCCCAGCGCCGCGCGCCCTCGGCCACGGTCAGAGCGCCGCGAATCGGGCGTAGGCGGCCGTCCAGCGCCAGCTCACCGGCGAGCAGCGTTGCGGCTGGGTCGAAGGAGGTCAGCCCGCGCGCCAGCAGCCCGCCCAGCGCGATCGGCAGATCGAAGCTCGAACCGTCCTTGCGCAGCTCCGCTGGTGCGAGGTTCACCGTCAGGCGGACGCTGCCGAGGTCGAAGCCGCTATGCGCCAGGGCCGTGCGGATGCGTACGGCGCCCTCGCGCACCGCATTGTCGGGAAGACCCACGAGGTGAAAGCCGGGCAGGCCGCGCCCGGCGTCGACCTCGACCTCGACCGGTAGGGCCTCGACGCCGACCACGGCCGCCGTATGGAGTCTACAGAGCATGGACGAGCGTTAAGCACGCGACGCGCCAGCTCGGCGCCACGGGCATTCAAGGGCTTAGGCCGCGCTCGACCGTCGCGGTGCGAAATCCGGTCCGGGCGATCCGTATTCCGGCCGCGGCACGTGCTTGCGCAGGCGCGGCTGGCGCGGCATACCGGGGCGGCGCACTCGGATCGGCTGCGCTGCTGGAGGTGGAGAGCGCTTGAAATTACGTCTGCTGATCTTCGCGGTCTCGGTGATCGGCGTCGCCGTCGGGCTGCACGCTTATCTCTGGCGCCGCCTGGTGCGCGATACTGCCCTGCCGCCGCCTTGGCGGCTGGCCGCGCTTGGACTGCTGGTCTTTCTGGTGCTCGCGTTGGTCGCGGCGATTGTTTTGCGGCGCGTGTTGGCGCCGGAGCTGATGCGCTGGATCGCGCAGCCGGTCTACCTTTGGCTCGGGTTGTTGCTGCTCTTGCTGACAGCGCTGGTCGCCGGCGATGCGCTCAGCGTGCTGGCCTGGCTGACGCGGCGCTTGAGCGGGCAGGGTGGGCCGGTCGACCCGCAGCGCCGCGTTGCGCTCTCACGCCTGCTTGGCGGCGCTGCAGTGGCCTGGGCCGGCGGCGCTGGCATCTTCGGCGCGCGAGCCGCGCGCGATGGGGCGCGTCTCGTCACCCGGCGTGTCGAGGTGCCGCTCGCTGGGCTCCCGGCGGCCCTCGACGGCTTTCGCATCGTGCTCTTGACCGACCTGCATATTGGCTGGTCGCTGCGCCGCGCCTGGCTCGAAGAGGTGGTCGCGCGCGTCAACGCGCTGGCCCCGGACCTGATCGCGATCACGGGTGATCTCGTCGATGGCAGCGTGCAAGAGCTGCGCGATGAGGTCGCGCCCTTGGCCACGCTGCGCGCGGCGCATGGCAGCTTCTTCTGCACCGGCAACCATGAGTACTACTCGGGAGCCGTGGCCTGGTGCGCGGCCATCGAGGCGCTTGGGGTGCGGGTGTTGCGCAACGAGCGCGTCGCGATCGGCGCCGGCGCGGAGGGCTTCGACCTGGCGGGGATCGACGACTACAGCTCGGCGGGCATGGCGCCGGGCCACGGCCCCGACCTGCCGCGCGCCCTCGACGGGCGCGACCCGCAGCGCGCGCTGGTGCTGCTGGCTCACCAACCGCGGGCGATCTTCGAGGCGGCGCGCCTGGGCGTCGGCCTGCAGCTCTCGGGACATACCCACGGCGGTCAGATCTGGCCGATGACCTACCTCGTCCGGTTGCAGCAGCCCTACGTCCAGGGTCTGGTGCGGCACGAGGGTAGCTGGCTCTATATCAGCCAGGGTACAGGTTACTGGGGGCCGCCGATGCGCCTCGGAACGATCGCCGAGATCACGGAGCTCACCCTGCGCGCGGGGATCACTGACTAGGCGGAGCGCTCGGCTCACTGGACCTGTCACTGGTCTTGTCACTGGTCTTGTCACCGGTCTTGTCACCGGTCTTGTCGCTCGACTGGGGCTGAGCGATCTGATCGGTGATCTTCGTCTTCGTGCCCGGCCGTGCGTTGATGCGATAGACCGCGTGAAAGCCGAATTGCTGGTTCTTCAGCTCGATGACGTGGCGCCCCGCTTCGATCGTCACCTGCAGCGGCGTATGTCCGACGCTCTTGTCGTCGACGAAGACCTCGGCCCAGCCGGGGCGGACGTCCGAGGCCAGGATCGCGTCGGCTCCCTCCGCCTTGCCGACTGAGACCTTCCCTTTGCCACGCGATCCGCGCTTGGCGCTCTCCGCTGAGCCGGGCTGCGGCTCGGTGGCCGCCCGCGCTGGGTGCTCACCGCCCGTGCCCTTACCCGCGGAGGCTTTGCCGCTGGCGCTAGAGCCGGCCGCGACGCTGCTGTCCCGGGCCGCCGCCTTGCCCGCGGAGGAGCGCGTGCCCGGCGCCTCTGGCATCAACACCGCCTCGAGCAGCAGCCGCGGCTGCTGCGGCGTGAGCACCGCGCGTTGGACCCAGAGGCTATAGCCAGCGCCGCCGCGCACCGTCACCAGCAGCTCGCGGCCGAGCGGGAGGCCCGAGATGCTGCATGGCGTGCGGGCGCAGCGCTGGGCGCCATCGACGAAGACCGCGGCCTCCGGCTTCGACCAGACATCGAGCCCGCCGGCGCTCGGTTGCTGAAGCGATCCCTGGGCCAGGCCGCTGCCCGCGAGGAGGCGATCCTCTCGGCGCAGAAAGACCATCAGCACCGCCGCGACGGCGATGACGACCAGCAAGAGCGTCACGGCGACCCACGGTGCCGGATTGACGCCGCGCTCGGCGCTGTGGCGCGGCTGCGGCCGTTCGAGCGCGGTGCGCTCCTCGCGACGCGGCGGCGGCCCGATCCTCGGCCGTTCGGCCGCGCCGCCGCGGCCCGGGCCTGCGCCACGGAGCTGCGAGCTCGACGGCGGGCCGACGCCCGTCGTCACGTGCTCCTCGAAGGCCTCACCAGGCCCTGGGGCGGGACGCAGCGCGCTGAGGCCGCTCGCCGGGTTACCGCTGTCGGGGCTAGCCTTGGCTGGTTGGCGCTCGCGCAGGCGCTCCTCGAGCCCGACCACGGGACGGCGCAGCTCGGAGCCGAGGTAGACGATCGAGGGGTCGGTCGATGGGGCCGGTCGTGGCTCCTCCGACTGAATGGGAATCTCGGTGTCGCGATCCTCCGAGAGCGAGCTGAGCGAGCGTAGGGCCGAGATGTTGCGATGTCCGGGCGAGGTGGCTGACTGCCCCGTGGCCACCCTCTCGGTACCCCGCGCGACGCTCTGAAGGCTGACGGGAGCGGCGCTGGCGCTCGGGGCGCCCCCCTCCTTGGCCGCCTCTTCGGTCAAGGTCAGCGGTGGTACGAGGGCGCTGACGTAGTCCCCGAGCTCCTTCGGAAAGGCGATCAAATCGTGGTCGCGGCCGAAATTGAGCAGATCGTCGCGCAACCCGGCGCAGTCCTGATAGCGGTCGCCTGGCGCGTTCGCCAGCGCGCACATGACGATCTTCTCGAGCTCCGCTGGATAGTCCGGACGCAGCTCGCTGGGGGGCGGGATGATGCCCTCGGCCACCTGCCGCATGTTGACCTGGCCGCTGCGGGTGACGCGCGGCAAGCGGCCGGTGGTGAGCTGGTAGAGCACGACTCCGAGCGAGAACACGTCCGAGCGCTTATCGACCTCGTCGCCCGTGTACTGCTCGGGCGACATGTAATGGACTTTGCCCTTGACGACGCCGACCTCGGTCACCTGGACCTTGCCGACGGCCTTCGCGATCCCGAAGTCGGTGACCTTGACGGCACCCTCGCGGCTGCAAAGGATGTTGTGCGGGCTGACGTCGCGATGGACGAGGCTCAGCGGCCGCCCGTCGAGCCCCGCCTGGCGATGGGCGTAATCGAGGCCCTGCGCCGCCTCGGAGACGACTCGCAACACCAGCCGCATCGGCACGCGACTCTTGCGGCGGCGCTCGATGCGGGCCAGCGTGGCGAGGTCGCAGCCGTCCACGTACTCCATCGCGATGAAGTACTGGTCCTCCTCCTGCCCCAGCTCGTAGATCTGAACGATGTTCGGATGCGAGAGCTGCGCGGCGATGCGCGCCTCGTCGAGCAGCATCTCGGCTACGCTGCTCATGCTGGAGAACTGCGGCAGCAGCCGCTTGACCACCGCGAGCCGACGAAAACCCGCCACGCCTTCTTGGCGCGCGAGGAAGACCTCGGCCATTCCCCCGGTGCCGAGGCGGCGCAGCGTCTTATATATTGCGGGCGAGCCGCGACGATCGGTGAGCACAGATTCAGCCACTGCCCGAGAGTGTACTGAGCACCTGCGGCCTCAGCAACGGCCAGCCGCCCGATTTGGACGAGAAATCCCCCCGCGTGCCCGCCGCCGCTTGACCGGCTTTGGACTGGCGACTACATTGCGCAGCGTGGTGCGTCATCTCGCTCGAGCCGCCGGCGTCCTGCTGGCGGCCCTCGTGTTACTTCAGCCCGCTTTGACCCACGCCGCGCCGGACGACCCCGAGGCGATGTTGCGCGAGGCCGAGCGCTTCTACGAAAACCTCGAGTACGAGTCCGCGCTTCGCGTCTTGATCACCGTGCAGCAGCTCAAGGAGCTGACGCCGATTCAGCGCGCGCGGGCTTACCTCTATATGGGCGTGGCGTTTACCGCGCTGGGGCGCGCCGAGAACGCCGTTCAGGCCTTCGTCGAGGTGCTGAAGATCCGCTCGGACTTCCGCCTGCCCGACGGCGTTTCCCCGAGCATTCGCGCGATGTTTTCGCAGGCGCTCAAGCGGCAGGGGATCCCGGATCCGAGCGCTGCGGCGGGGGCGGCTGGGGCCCCAGCCGGCGCGGAGGCGGGTGGCGGCGGTGGTGAGGGCACGGGCCAACCCGTGGCGGGCTCGGCGGTGGAGATCGTCGCCAAGTCGCCGCGCAGGGTGACGGCCGGTCGGCCAGTCACGATCGCCCTCGCGATCGACGATCCGCGCCAGCAATTGCGCGAGGTCGTCGTTCGCTGGCGACGCTATAAGGGCCCCGATTACTCGACGATCCATCTGCGCGCGCGCCCCGGTCAGGAACGCCTGGAGGCGACGATTCCGGCCCAGGACCTCGGCACGGAGGCCGGTCGGATCCTCTACTATGTCGAGGCGCGCGACGCCGATGGGAATGTGCTCGCGCGTGACGGCGACGACGAGCAGCCGCGTGGCGTCGATGTCGGCGCTAGCGGTGGCCCTGCGGCTGCCGCGGGCAGCGCCCGCACGAGCCGGCGCTGGCTCTGGTGGGCGGCGGGAGCGGGGGGTGTGGTGGCGCTGGCCGGGGGCGTGATTGCGGCGGTCGTGCTGGCGGGCGGCGGCGGAGGAGGACCGGGAGCGAATGCGGACGTCACGCTCACGATACAGTGACGAGCAGGCTGCGCGGGCGGGCGGGCCTGCGCTTCGTCAGGCGGCAGGCCGGGCGCCGCTCGGCGCGATCGCGGCGCTGCTGCTGGCCACCGCCTGTGGCGCCGGCACGCCCGCGCCGATCGCGCGCCTCGAGGCTGCGATCCTCGTCGATCGTACGGTCTTTCGCTTTGTGCGGCTCTTCAACGTGGCCGCCCTGCAGGCGGGCACGACCACGGGCGCGGCCGTCGCCTGTGCCGAGTTTCCAAGCCAATACCGGCTCGGCGATGCGCGCCTGCGGCTGGCGGGGCCCAAGGCGCGCCTGCAGGTCGAGTGGCAGGGGCAGGAGCAGGAGGGGAGCGCGGGTCTTCGGGTCACCGCAGGGCAAGCGCTGGTCTTCGTGATCGAGGCCCTCGCGCCCTATACGCAGGGCGCCACGACGACCACGCATGTGGTGGGCCGCGGTTGCGTGGCGCATGACGGCTTCGCGGCGGGCAGCGCCAGCAACACGCTCGCCGTCGATGTGCGGGCGAGCACGGGCGCACCCTGCCAGCAACCGACTGACTGCGAGCGCACCCTCGATCGCTGCGTCTTGCAGCAACCCGACTTCCCCAGCGGCTACTGCACGCGGAGCTGCGTCGGCGACCAGGACTGCATGCCTGGCTCGGTCTGTTCGCGCGGAGGTGGGTTTTGCGCGCGCGTATGCGGCGCGGCGGGAAGCGTCTCGGACTGCGAGGGCGGCCAGGAGTGCTTGCCTCGGCTGACGGTGGGTGGCAGTTGCGCCACCCTTTGCGGGCCGCCGAGCTGGGATCCTGCCGGCGCCTGCAGCTAAGCCAACGCTGCGCTGCGAACCGGCGCACGCGCGCCGCGGCCCGTGGTGGTCAAGATGGGTTCAACGCTCCCAGGCCAACGCCAAGAAGACGCGTGCGGGCGGCAGCGGGAAGCCGACGCTGTCGACGGCGTCGCGCTTGTCGAGGAGATTGCGGCCCTCGAGGCTCAGCGTGAAGCCGCGCAGGGTGTAGCGCGCGCTCGCGGCCGCCAACACGCGACCCTCCTCGCGCGCGTTGCCGAAGCGATCGAGCCCGATTCCGCTTTGCACCGCGAGCGAGCTCGCCAGGCGGAGTGGCCCCAGCCACTGCGGCGAGCCTGATAGGCCGCTGAACGCCCAGCTCAGCTCGAGGCTACCCTGGTGCCGGGGATGGGCCGGCAGGGCCAGGCCGGTCTGAGCCAGGCGGGTCTGCAGCAGGCAGTAGGTGGCGCCGACGCGCAGTCCCGCCGGCAGCGTCGCCTGCAGGCTGAGCTCGGCGCCCGTGGTGTCGGCTCCGCTGAAGTTGTCGGGCCGAATCAGAAAGCTGCTGACCGGCGCGACGAGAATCACGTTGTCGATCCACCGGCGGAATACCCCGAGCTCGAGCGCGATGCGCGGGAGCGGCGCCCAGCTCAGCGCCGCGTCGAAGGCCAGCGCATCCTCCGGCTGGAGGTCCGGGTTGGGGCCGAAGCCGTCGACGCGCAGAAACTGCTCTTGGTAGGAGGGGAAGCGCAGGCTGCGGCCGAAGCTCGCGCGCAGCTGCAGGCTGCTCAGGCGGTCGTCGGTCGCCTGTAGCTCCGCGTGCCGGTCGACCCAGGGCTGCAGGAGCAGCCCGAGCGCCGGCACCCAGCGCCCGCCGAAATCGCTGCTGCGGGTCCAGCGCAGCGTTGGCGTCAGCACGAGCTGGCGACCGAGCGGTGAGAGCTCCGCAGCCAGCCAGCCCTCGGTAGAGAGGCGTTCGCGCGCGCCGGCATCGGCGCCGAAGAAGAGGTCGGAGCGGAGCTCGACCCCCGGTCGCAGGCGCAGCCAGGGCCGCAGCGGCAGCGTGGCCTCCGCGATCCCTCCGAGGCCGGCGCTATTGCTCTCGCTCTCCACCGGCGGCGGCGCGGGCTCGCTGAAGCGAAAGTGACCGAAGCGCTGAAAGAGCCGCAGGTCGAGCCGTCCGCCCCGCGCGCCGAGCAGCGCGTGTCGGCTGACGTGAAGGGCCAGCAGCGCACGGAGATTCGTTTGGCGCGCGCGCTCACTCGGTCGTTGCATCATCCCCGGCGCGCCGCGCCAGGCGCCCCCAAGGGAGGCGAGCAGACCCACGCGCCAGGGGGCCGCGCTGGCGTTGTCGAGGCGCAGCAGCAGCTCGCCGAGCTGGCCGTCGTTGTTGCGCCGGCGCGTCGTCTGTCGGTTGTGGTCGATGAAGGGGAAGTCGCCGGCGCTGCGCCGATAGGCGGCGCTCAGCGCCAGGCGCGCCCGGCCGATCCTGGCGCGCTGGCCGGCGTGCGCGGTCAGTGTCTGCCACGATCCATAGCTGGCGCCGAGGCGCGTGCGCGGCCCGCGCGCAGCCGTCGCCGAGT
Organism: Pseudomonadota bacterium; assembly: GCA_016711215.1. Classification (NCBI taxonomy): domain Bacteria; kingdom Pseudomonadati; phylum Pseudomonadota; species Pseudomonadota bacterium. The sequence continues at coordinate 475,211 of JADJTL010000001.1, forward strand.
GCAAGAGCACCGCTCCGCCCACCGCCCCGGCGCCGAAGCGACTCGAGCCGCCCGAGCGGTAGACCTCGACGGACGCGAGCTGAAGTGGATCGAAGAGCGAGAGGTCGATCGTCGGCTGCCCGGGGTCCGTCAGGCGAACGCCGTCGAGAAACACCGCGACCTGATGGGGCTCGACGCCGCGCAGCGTGACGAGCTTCGCTTGCCCGCTGCCGTAGTCGCGCACCTGGAGGCTCGGCACCCCGCGCAGGTGGTCGGCGAGCTCGGTGCCCGGCGCGGCCTCGGCCGTGTCGACGCGGCTGACGAGGGCCGTCGGATCAGCCTCGCCGGCGTCGTTGGCCTCGCCGTGCACGACCGTCTCAAAGCGCGTGGGCGCGGCCTCGGCGGCGTTCCCGAGCGTTATCAGCAGGCCGATCGCGGCCACGATCGATCGTCGCCGCGGCATCAGGTCCTCGAGGGCCGCGCCGGCCCGCGTTCAGCGACGCCGAACGTGGCGATCACCGCCTGGCGTTCAAGATCTGACGTCCGACGCGCGGTGCTCGATCGGCGGCGGGCGTTGCGTCTGGTTCAGCGGCGTCGTCCAGGACGGCGGCCCATCAGGAACTTCAAAACTTGATGACCATGCGCGCCCGCAGCGTCTGCGCCAGACCGGCGTCCTTGGCGTCGCTGAGGTAGATGCTCGCCGGGCGGTCGAGCGCACTGAAGGGGATCAAGAGCCCGTACTGCACCCCGGCGCTGAAGCCATCGTCGACGTTCTGGTAGTAGAGGTCGAGGTCCATCTCAAGCCCCAGACTGCGCGCGTTGCCCGGGTAGGCCGTCGGGTTGTTGGCGAAGCTGTAGATCAGGTCGAGGCGACTGCCCAAGGCCCCGAGGAAGTCGAACTGGAGCGAGGGCTTGAGATAGGTCGCGTTGGCGACGGTGCCGAGGATCTCGCGAAAGAGGATCAGGTCGACGAGGAAATCCGGATTGAAGCGCAGCTCATTGAGCGAAGCGTCGCGCAGGTTGGGGTCGATGACGCGCTGGCGGCGCCGATTGAGGTCGAAGAGCTCGCTGTCGTCGCCGGAGGCGCTGCCGAGCTCGAAGTCGAGCTTCAGCTTCTCGCCGAAGAAGAGGTAGCGCGAGCGGGCGACCAAGCCGTACTGCACGAGGCGGCGCGAGCTGATCGTGTTCGGATCGTCGGAGACGTTCTCGATCTTTCCACCGACGAAGATGGCCTCGGCCTCGAGCCGCAGCTTGCGCCAGGCCAGGCGGGCCCAGCCGTCGGCCGTCCAGGACCAGGCGTGGCGTTCCACGAGCTGAGCGCCGAGCTGGTCCTGGGTGCGGTCGAGCGTGCCCGTGCCGCTGTTGTCGGTCGATTGCGCGAGGTAGTCGAAGGCCTGCTGGCGCCAGAGCAGGTAGGCGCCGTAGTCGAGCACGGGCTGACCGCGCGTCAGGCGGTCGGTCCGCTCGGCTTCGTCGGTGCTGCGCGTGATCATCAGGGCGAGCTGATCGACGTCGTCGAGCTGTTCGAGGTCGATCACCGAGCCGTTGCCCCAGCGCCCCGCATAGGCCGGCCGGCCGGCCAACACTGTCGCCGAGCTCGGCCCGCTGGCGGCGAAGTCGTAGGCCAGACCGATGCGATGTCCAGCGATCGGCGCGGTGACGAAGGCGATGCGGTCGAGGTTGTTGCCGACGTTGCAGTCCCAGCACTGACCGTCGTTCTGCATCATGCCAAGGCCCCAATGCCAGGGCATGCGGCCGAAACGCAGTTGGCCGAGAGGCGTGTCGACCTCGCCCCAGGCACGCTTGACGACGATCGCCGCCGTCGCGCTGTTCTGTCCCGCGACCGGTGCGGCCTGGGAGTCGGCCATGAAGGCCAGCGGCGCCGCGGGGGCATAGCCGGTCGCGCTGAGGTTGTCGGGCGTGCTGCCGAGCGAGAGATTGTCGAGGATGTCGACCTGCGTGAAGACGCGCACGCTCTCGGAGACGTTCAGTCGCGGATCGAGGCGCAGGCGCAGATTGGCGCCGGTGAGGGTCCGCTGGGGGCAATCGCTCGCCGGGAGGTCGCGCGTGTCGCCCGTGCCGACGACCGTCCTGGTCCGCCGGAGCGCGCAGCGATTGGTCTCCGACCGCTCCGCGAGCGGCATCCAATAAGGCGCGTAGGTCGCCGCGGGGGTGCCGACGCGGATGTCACCTTGGCTGAGGTTGAGGTTATGGCGCAGGTCGGCGCGCACGCGGAAGTAGCCATCGAGCTCGAAGAACTCGATGCGCTTCTTGACGACGTTGGGCCAGGCAGGCAGCGGAGGCAACTCCTCCTCCGCTGTTTCCTCCGCGGGCGCGGCCTCGGCCGGACCATCCTTGGTTTCGGCCTTGGGATCGGGCGCACCCATGCCGCCGCGCGGTTGCGGCATCATCCCCTGGGTCGCCGCACCCGGTATCCAACAAACCGTGCCGAGCAGCACGGCGAGCCCGCCGAGCAGTAGCCGCATCGAACCCTCCAGCGTCGCCACCGATCGCCCTCGCGCCGCCCGCGGGGAAGCATCCTCGCCGAGCGCCTCGAAGTCTGGGGCGGCGGCACTATAGCCACCGCGCGGAGATAGGGTCAACGACGGGCGCGGGCCGGTGAATTGCGTTGCCAGGGCGACGCAATGCGATGATCGTTTGGGTTAGGAGCCGCGGTCGCCGCGCGCTCGGCGACCTGCCCCGGCGCCCCGAGAGCGGAGATAGGCATGCGTGGAAAGCTGACCGCCGACTCGTCGCCCGCGCGCCTGGCCGCCGCCTGGCGCCGCGCGCTGGTGGGCGTGGCGTTAGCGCTCGGCGCCTGCGGGGGAGAGACGGGGCTGCTCTTCGCGATCACCGGCGACCCGATGCAGACGCTGGAGGTTGGCGTCGGCGTCGAGCGCAACGGGCTCTATGTGCGCGACAGCCTCGTCTCCGGGCTGCGCGTCGAGGTCTCTGGCCGCTCGCTGCAGGCGCGCCCCTACGAGCTGCTGCTGCGCCCGCCTGCGGGGGTCGAGGCGCCGCCGCCCGTGCGTGTGCTCGTGCTCGGCTGGCGCGCCGCCACCGCCGGCGGCGAGGTGCTGGCGAGCTTCGGGTTCTCCGAGCCGCAGCGCTTCGTGCGCGGGGCTGTCCTGCGTCGCGCCTTGCGCCTGCAGGGGACGCCCGCGCAGCTCCAGAGCAGCGCCGGCTGCCAGATCGCGGTGATCGGCGCGCGCCGACTGGCCTTGGCCCCGTCCGACAATCTGGACTGTGATGGCGTGCGCCGTGGCGACACGCCGCCCGACTGCAACGATGGCGACCAGCGGGTCTACCCTGGGGCCCCAGAGCTCTGCGACGGCCGCGACACGGATTGCGATGGCCAGCCCGGACCGGCGCGCGTGCCCTGCTTCGCGCGCGGCGACGCGGGTGCAGAGACCGAGTGCCGAGCGGGAACACGGAGCTGCGAAGGCGCCGAGGGCGAAGCGCCGGCGGGGCCCTGCGTCGCGGACGGGACGAGCCCGCTGGTCGCGCAGCAATACTGCGATGCGTCCGAGCAATGCGGAATCACGGCCGAAGCGCAGGCCTGTATTGAGCAGCGTGTTCATCCCACGCGCCTGACTTGCACAGTGCAGGTTACGGATACGGGCGTGGCCTGCCCGGGCGCGGCCCACGCGTTGATCGCTCCCGAGGGCGCGATGGGCTGCGAGTGGCGCATCGTCGATGCGGGCGCCTTCGGCGTGGGGTTGGAGAGCCCGGGAACGACGAGCGTGGCGCAGTGCAGCACGGCGCTGGTCGTGCCCGGGAACCTGACCCTGCCGGAGAGCGGCCGGGTGATCGTGGAGCTGCACGCCGAGGCTCAGGCGGGTCAGGTGCTCGAGCTGAGCCTGGCCACGCAGATGGTGGCCCTCTGTGAGAGCGCGCCGCTGGTCTGCGTCACGCCCTAGCGCAGCCCCCGCCGCGTCGGCGCGTCGGCTCCGACCGGGAAGTTGCCCCGCCGCTTTTGGGTATCCTAATGTAGGTGCATGTACATTCTCAGAGCACCTCGCAGCGTCGAGCGTCAGCCCCACTTTCAGAGCGAAACCGGCGATTTTACGCTCTTTCATGGTGATTGCCGTGAGGTGCTCAGTGAGCTGCCGGCGGGCAGCGTCGATCTGATCTTCGCCGACCCGCCCTATTTTCTCAGCAACGGTGGCGTGACCTGCCAATCGGGCAAGATGGTCAGCGTGGACAAGGGCGCCTGGGACGTCTCGCGCGGCATCGAGGAGAACCACGCCTTCAATCGTGAATGGCTGGCGGCCTGCCAGCGCGTCCTCTCACCCAACGGCACGATCTTCGTCTCCGGCACCCGTCACGTCATCTTCAGCGTCGGCTTCGCGCTGCAGCAGCTCGGCTTCAAGGTGCTCAACGACATCGTCTGGTACAAGGTCACACCGCCGCCCAACCTGAGCTGCCGCTACTTCACGCACGCGACTGAGACGATCCTTTGGGCCGCGCGCGACAGCCGCAGCCGCCACCACTTCGCCTATCAGCGGATGAAGCAGGACAACGGCGGCAAGCAGATGCAGAGCTTGTGGTCGATCCTGCCGCCGCTCAAGGCCGAGAAGCGCTTTGGCAAGCATCCGACGCAGAAGCCGCTCTCGCTGCTCGAGCGCATCGTGCTCGCCGCCAGCGATTCCGGCCAGCTGGTCGTCGATCCCTTCTCGGGCAGCGGCACCACCGGGGTTGCCGCTGCGCGCCTCGGCCGGCGCTACCTTGGCGTCGATCTCGAGCCCGAGTACCTCGAGCTGGCCCGCAGCCGCTACGCCGACCTCGCCGGCGAGCGTGCGACGCCCGCAGCGGGCGCGCCTGCCACCGAGCGCCGCGGCCCCGCCCGCGTGCTCCCACGCTGAGCGAGCGCGGGGCCCCCGTGCGCGCGCGCGACAGGCCCCTTACGACCTCGGCGACGCCGCCCTATAGTGTGCCGATGACGCTGGACCGTGAAGCTCAGGCAGCATCGCAGGCGTCGGCCGGCCCGGTGTGGGAGGGCGCGCAGCTGGCCGCATTGGCCGCCCGCCACGGCACGCCCCTCTTCCTCTATGACCTGGATGCAGCGCTGGCGCAGCTCGCGCGTCTGGTGGCAGGCCTTCCGCCGGCGGCCGCCGTGTTCTATGCGATGAAGGCCAATGCCAACGCGCGCGTGCTCGAGCTGCTTCGCGCTCGCGTGGGGGGCCTCGATGTTTCCTCGATCGGCGAGGTGCGCCTGGCGTGCGCGGTCGGCTATGCACCGGCGGCGATGAGCTTCGCGGGTCCGGGCAAGACCGACGAGGCGCTGCGCGAGGCCCTGGAGCTGGGCGTCGGGCTGATCAGCGTCGAGTCGCCGGGCGAGCTTCAGCGCCTGAGCGCCGTGGCCCGGCAGCTCGGTCGCCGCGCGGCGATCACCTTGCGGATCAACCCGGCGCAGATCCCGAACGCCTTCATGATGAAGATGGGCGGGCAGGCCTCGCAGTTCGGCATCGCCGAGGAGGAGCTGGAGGGGCCTCTGCGTGCGGCCCTGGCCGACCCTGCGCTCGAGCTGCACGGGCTGCACGTCTATGCCGGCACGCAATGCCTCGACGCCGCGGCGATCCTGGAGAACGCGCGCGCGACGCTGACGCTGGCGGCGCGCGTCGCGGGCGAGCACGATTTCGCGCCGCGCGTCCTCAACCTCGGCGGCGGCTTCGGCATCCCCTATTTCGCGGGGCAGCAGCCGCTGGAGGTCGAGACGCTGGCGCCCCAGCTCGGCGAGCTGCTGACCCGCGCGCAGGCCGCTGAGCGGCGCTTCGCCGCCACGCGCTTCGTGCTCGAGCTGGGCCGCTTTCTGATCGGCCCCTACGGCGTGTATGTGGCCCGCGTGGTCGAGGTCAAGACCACGCGCGGCAAGCGCTTCGCGATCCTCGACGGCGGGATGAACCACTGCTTCGCGGCCACCGGCAATTTTGGCCAGCTCGTGAAGAAGAACTACGCCGTCTCGAACCTGACGCATCCTGAGGCCGCGCCCCAGCGCCAGGAGCTGGTCGGCCCGCTCTGCACCCCGCTCGACTCGCTGGCCCGCGCGATCGAGCTGCCGCGAGCCGAGCCGGGCGATCTCTTGGCCTTTCACGCCTGCGGCGCCTACACCTTCTCGGCCAGCCCGCTGCTCTTCCTCGGGCACGACACGCCGGTGGAGTTGGTGCAGCACGGCGGCGTGGTGGCGATCGGCCGCCGGCGGCTGGCGGCGACGCACTTCGCCTGACGCGGGCCGCCCCGGGCCAGCCTAGGGCCTCGCCGGTTGAGGCCTGCCGCGGCCTCGCAGCGCGCCCCTCAGAAGCGTACGGAGGTTCCGAAGAGGAGGAAGTCCTTGCCGAGGTCCTCAAACCCGCAGCCGTCGAAGGGGCACACCTTCCGCCAATGGACGCGCTCGCCGAGCACGCGTCCGTAGCTGGCGAAGAGCGAAAGATCGGCCAGGCGACCATCCCAGCCCGCGCTGAGCTGCGGGTTGAGCGTCAGCCCAAACCCTGTCGATGGACGCGCTGAGCGCGCGGCCGGTGAGGGACACGTAGAAACCGCTGGGGCTGATGCGGGTCAGGACGGCATAGACGCCCGGCTGAAGGCCGAGCTCGGCACCCACCCGTAGAACCAGGGGCTCGTGCTCGGTAGCTCCAGGTAGAGGTCGAGAGTCGTGAGCAGGAAGAGCAGCGGCACCTTGAGCTGAATCGCGTAGCCGAGGTTGTTCGCGTGGCGCGTTCCTAGTTGAAGATCGACCTCGGCATTGAGCCATGCGCCGACTGGGATGGAGTCGTCGGGACGTTGGTCATCCGTGCGGCTGGCGCCACCGCCGCCGACGGTGAGGTCGAGGTCGAAGCCAGGTTCGATGCGAGCATTCCTACGGGCGACGTGCGGCAGGCAGCCACTGACGAAGAGCGTGCTCGGCAGCACGAGCGTTTGAAGGGCGCGAGCGGGCGTTTTGTTCTGCATCAATTGGCTCCCTGACTGCTACGTAACACGCTGGCGATCTGAAGGTGCTCAGCAAGGTTCGCGCCGCGCCTCCTCAGCCGACAGAACGCCCAGGAACCGGCGTGCACGGCTTTTCGGCGCCAGCGCCTGTGGTGTTCGCGCCACAGATTAGGCGCGGCCACCACAGCTGGAGGGACCGACCGGCGGGCCTTTGGCGTCGGGGCGCCGCCGGCGCGACCGCGCGCGCCGCCTCGCTCGGCTAGCCTGATCCGACGCAGCGAATCGACGCTCGCTTGGGTCGTCCGCGTCGACTCACGAAGTTCATCGCTCCACCTCCCTGGCAAACGCAGGTCGTATTGACCCTGCCAGGCCCCCTATCGGGGCCCTGGCCCATCCCCACCCGTCGGGCTAGGCACGTCGCGCCGCAGCGCGCCGACGACCACGCCCAGCAGCTCGCGCGAGCTCCGCGGGGCCAGCAGCAGCGCCGCGGCGGGGTAGACGAGGGCGCCCAGGCTGACCTCGGCGGCGAGCGCGGTGTAGCAGTTGTCGAGGTCCGCGGGGACGAGCACGAACTGGCGCAGGGCAAGCACGGCGCCGGCCATCAGGGCGGCGGCCGGTAGCCCGGTCAGCGTCGCGGCGAGGAGCCGCCGCAGCGCAATCCCCTCGCGCTCCTTGATCACGTAGAGGCCGCCGAGGCTCTGTAGCGCGAAGGCGGGGGCGACCGCGGCGCAGGCCCAGAGCGGCCCGAGGGGCGCGAGGAGCGCGATCGACCCGAAGACGGCGGCGACCTTGGCGAGCTGCAGCAGCGCGATCGCTCGCGTCTGCCCGCAGGACTGGAGGTAGGCCTCTACCGTCCAGCTCACCGGTCTTGCCAGCGAGAGCGCGGCCAGGAGCGCGAGCATCGGCGCGGCGGCGCCCCAGCGCGCGTCGAAGCAGCTGTGGATCACCGTGGGGGCGACGACCGCGAGCCCGAGGGCGAGCGGGCACATCAGCAGCATCAGCAGCCGCAGCGCGCGCAGCAGGGCGGCCGGGCGTTGTTCGCGCTCGATGCGCGCAAAGGACGGAAGCAGCACGTCGCCGATGCTCTCGCCGATATAGGTCGCCGGCATGTCGGCGAGGTTGTAGGCCAGGTTGTAGTGGCCGACGACCGTGGCGCCGAAGAAGCGCGAGAAGAGCAGATTGTCCCAACGGCGCGAGGCGTGGTTGGCCAGATGGCCGAGCGCCAGCGGCAGCCCGAAGGCAAGGAGCCCGCGCACCTGCTGCCGCTCGAGCGGGTGCGGCTCGACCCACTCGCGCCAATGCGTCAGCACCGTGAAGAGCAGCAGCAGCAGCCCCCATTGGGCGATGTTGGCGTAGACGATCGCGTAGCCGCCAAAGCCGGCGACGGCGAGCACGATGACCGACGAAGCGAAGACCACGTCGCCAGCGGCGCGGCTGAGCCCGACGGCGCCGAAGCGCATGTCGCGGTGCAGGATGGTCTCAGGACCAGCGGAGACGCGATCGAAGAACGAGGAGAGCGTCAGGCCGAGCAGGAAGTCTGCCGCGAGCGGCGCGTGCAGCAGCAGCGCCAGCGGTCGGCGCAGCAGCAAGACGGCGCCCAGCGCGATCACGCCAGCGACGAGGTGCAGCAGCGTCGCGTGGAAGGCGGTGGCACGCCCGGCCTCCGGCTTGGCCACCAGATACTGGTAAAGCCCGCCGCGCGTCAGCTCATCGGCGCTAACCGCCAGCACCGAGGCCACCGAAACGGCGCCGTACTGCAGCGGACTGATATACCGCGTGATGACGAAGGTGCTGACGAGCCCGGCGCCTCGGCCGACGAGCCCGCAAAGCACCGTCCAGAGGGCGCTACGGGCCGTCTTCTGCGCGAGCGACACGGGGGCCACGATAGGCAGCGGGCGGGCAGGGGGTCAAGCCGGGCGCAAGCACGGCGGGAGACCGGCGCGCCGCCGGGCCGCAGGGCGCAAATGAAGGGCACGAACCGTTTCCATGGAGCATCGGCGAAGGCCATTGACGAGGTGAAGGCCGTCGAGCGACTGTCCTGCGGTCGAAGGTGGGCGATCGCGGTTTTCTCGAGGGGGATGTCGATGCGGCGGGTGAGGGTTGTGGGTCGGGGCCGGGGGGGATCGCTAGCGGCAGCCTTGCTGGTGTCGTTCTTGGTGGTGTCCTCCGTCGCTTGGGGCGTGCGAGGGGGAGACGACGAGGGTCGATCGCTTCAGAGGGGTTCGGAAGGAGGTCGCGTGGCGATCGCGAACATGCGCGAGAGCTATCACGCTGGGCAGCTCCCGTGGGCAGCCGTGCGTGGCAGACATCCGCTGGTCGTCTTCGCCGACTCGATCAGTCAGGCGGATAGCCTGCACGCGCGGGTTGAAGGCGCGCATCCCTCGCTGCTGGCTCCTGCAAAGCGCTTGATCCTCGGTACGGTTGACCAGGCCACGGGTCGGCCCGCTGCCACGCCGGTGAGGATCGCGTCCTGTAGCGCGGCCGAGATCGTGGTGGGGGTCGACGCAACTAGTCCCGCGCTGCGACACCTCGAGGTGAATCCGCTCGCGGCGCTGCTCTTCCACTCGCAAGGGACCCAGCGTCAGCTCCGCGTCGAGGGCAAGGCCCGCGTCGCAAAGACCGAAGGGTCGGAGGCCGGCGCGCCGGAACGCGGGCAAAAGCTCACGCTGCCGGGGGACACACAAGGACGCGCAGCTCGCTGGTCGGCCGAGGAGGTCGAAGCAAGCCTGTTCGAGGTGGCCAAGGCCTACCGCGAGGCCAAGGTGCCGGGGCTCGCGGCGCTCGACCCCAATGCGATGTGCGTGGTTACAGCGCGCCAGCGGGAGCCGGGCGGGCTCTTCAGGCCTTCGGCCCGCATGGTGCTGCTGAAGGGCTGCGAGGAGGCGGGCCCCGTCTTCTACACGAACTTCCGCAGCCCCAAGGGTAGGGACCTCGAGGCAAACCCGCAAGCCGCCTTCGCGCTGGACTGGCCGACGCTCGGGCTGCGGCTCGACGTGGCCGGCCCCGTGCAAAAGGTCAGCGACGGGACGGCCGACGCCTACTGGCGCACGCGGCCCTATGCGTCGCAGCTCGGATCGGCGGCCTCGCGGCAGAGCGAGCCCTTGAGCTGGAGGGGCGACTTGATCGCCAGAGCGCTGCTCTACGGGCTGCTTCACGGGCCTTGGCCGCCTCGGCCGAAGCATTGGGGAGGCTTGCTGATGGATCCCGACCGCGTGCAGTGGAAGCGAACGCAGGACGACCCCAGCGACGGTGCGCAGGTCCGGGTGGTGATTGATCCGACGCAGGTCGAGGCCTGGCAGGGTCGTGACAGCCGCTTGCACGATCGTTGGCTGTGGCTGCGGGACGACGACGGGAGTTGGTCGCGGCCCGAGCGGCTCTCCCCCTGATCGCGGCCGCCTCGCGGTGCCCAGCTCGCGCGGAGGCCTCAGCCTGCGGCGCGGCCCCCCGCGCGTGACGAGCGGCCAGGCTGGACGGCGGCGATGAACTTCACCGTCGGGTGCTCCTCCTGGGCCCGGCGCAGCGCCCAGTCGCTCTCGAAGAGCACCAGCGGGCGGCCTTCGACGTCGAGCACGCAGGTGCTGGAGCCGGGGCGCTCGAAGCGATCGAGGGTCACGTCGCCCTCGATCCAGCGCGCGTGCTGGTAGGGTAGCTTCTCGAAGCGCGCCGCCGCCCCGTACTCGTTTTCCAGGCGGTACTGCGTGACCTCGAACTGCAGCACGCCGACGGCTCCCAGCAAGGGCTCGCGCTCCAGGCGCCAGCGGTCGAAGAAGAGCTGGACCGCGCCCTCCTCGGCGAGCTGATCGAGGCCCTTCTTGAGCTGCTTGCGCTTCATCGGATCGGCCTCGCGCACGCGCACGAAGTGCTCGGGCGAGAAGCGCGGGATGCCCTCGAACTCGTGGCCCTGGCCCTCGCAAAGGCTGTCGCCGATGCGCAGCAGGCCGGGATCCCATAGCCCCATCACATCGCCGGAGAAGGCCTCCTCGACCTGCACCCGCTCCTGCGCCATGAACTGAAACGACTTGGTCAGCGCGAGCGTCTTGCCGGTGCGCGCGTGCAGCACGGGCATCTCGCGCCGGTAGACCCCCGAGCAGATGCGCGCGAAGGCGATGCGGTCACGGTGGCGCGGATCCATGTTCGCCTGGATCTTGAACACGAAGGCCGAGAAGGCCGGCGCGTCGGGCTCGAGGCGTCCGGCGCTGGTCTGCCTGGCGCGCGGCGGCGGCGCCAGGTCGACGAAGGCCTGCAGAAAGGGCTCGACGCCGAAGTTGGTCATCGCGCTGGTGAAGAATACCGGCGTGAGCTGGCCGGCGAGGAATTGCTCGCGGTCCCAGGGCGGGCTCGCGCCGTCGAGCAGCGCGAGCTCCTCCAGCAGCCGCGCGTGCGCGTTCTCGCCGAGCAGGCCTCGCAGCTCGGGCACATCGACCTCCGCAAGCTTCATCGGCGCCGGTCGTGCGCCGCCACCCTGCGCGCGCTCGAAGCGCAGCAGCTGCCGGGCGACGCGATCGTAGACGCCCTGAAACGAGGCGCCCGAGCCGATCGGCCAGTTCTGCGGCTGGCAGGGGATCTCGAGCACACGTTCGATCTCGTCCAGCAGATCGAGGGGCTCGCGGCCGTTGCGATCCATCTTGTTGATCACCGTGACGATCGGGATCTCGCGCAATCGACAGACGCGGAAGAGCTTGATCGTCTGCGGCTCCACGCCCTTGACGCTGTCGATCAGCATCACGGCGCAATCGGCGGCCGCGAGCGTGCGGTAGGTATCCTCGGAGAAGTCGTTATGGCCCGGCGTGTCGAGCAGGTTGAGGCGCCGCCCCTGGTACTCGAACTGCAAGACGCTGGTGGAGACCGAGATCCCGCGCTGGCGTTCGAGCTCCATCCAGTCGCTCGTCGTTTGCCGCCCGCCGCCGCGTTGCTTGACCGACCCCGCGAGGTGAATCGCCCCCCCGTAGAGCAGCAGCTTCTCGGTCAGCGTCGTCTTTCCCGCATCCGGATGCGAGATGATCGCAAAGGTGCGGCGGCGCGCGATCTCCGCCCGGGCCCGCTCGAAGTCCATCCCACTCACCTTGATCCCCTCTGCCCGCGGTGCGCGCCCTGGCGCGGCGCGGCAAGGCCCTCGACTCTCGCGCGCCGGAGGGTAAACGTTCATGAGCCGATGCAACAGCCCCCGCGCAACAGCCCCCGCGCAAACCCCTGCAGCGCAAAGCCCGCCCAGCGCGCGCGGCGTGGCGCAGCGCGACGGGGGCCGGCTAGCGGCAGCGGCCGCTGGTCGGCGGCTTGACCACCACGAGGCCCCGGGGCGCGAGGGCCGGCACCGTGAGCGCCATGAGGCCGTCCCCGAGGTCGACGCTGGAGAAGCCGTCTCGCGGGGCGCCCGCCGGCAGCAGCAGCTCGACGCTGGCGGGAGGATCGCCAAAGAACTGGTGCAGCGACAGCCGCAGGGTCAGGGGCTTCGGCGCGGCATCGTCCCACTCGACGAGGTGAATCACGATCGCGGCCCTGGCATCCTGCGGCTTGCCGCGCACCAGCGCCGCCACCTTGCCGGATCCACCGACGACCTCCACGGGCAGGCGCTCGCTGCCGCTGAAGCGCGCGTCGACGAGGTCATAGCCTGCCACGGCCAGATCCTCGTAGCCGTCGAAGTAGCGCGCGTGGTCCCGGACGAAGCCGTAGAGGTCGGCGTAATGCTCCGCCCTGCCGTAATAGCGTGGCCCGCTGACGGTGAAGATATCCCACGGCACCTGGGTCAGCCCACCCGTCGCATAGGAGGTCGCGATCCCCTTGCGCGCCAGCGCTACCAGCTCCGGGCAGTCATCCCAGTCCGTCATGCCCGCCGCGGCGCAGCTCGCGCTCTGCGCCGCGCAGTGCGCGGCGCAGAGCGCCGACAGTCGATCTTTGCGCGGCAGGGGCAGCGTCAACAGCTGCCGTCGGCCCAGCGCCCGCGCGGCGGCGATGCGCTCGCGGTAGGTGTGCGGTCCGAGGTCGGCGGTCAGGGTCAGCTCTGCCATGCCGAAGTCGAAGGCCGACGCGTAGTGGAGACTCCAGTCGCTGAGGTTGCCAGAGAAGGGCACGAGGCGTCCGGCGAAGGCATTGACATGCGCCTTGAGCTCGACGAGGAGTCGGCGCGCGGCCTCGAGCTGGAAATTGCGGAACTCGCCGCGGAGCACCGCCGGGATCTTGGCCGGATCCGATCCCGCTGCGACCGCGCGCCTGCGATAGCTGAACCAAGAGGGGCCGAGCAGGTCGTCGCCGCCGTCGAAGTGCACCGCCGCCGGGGTCGCGGCGCCTTGCCAGTGCGCCAAGAACGTCGGCGCCCCGGCGGTCTCGCCGTTGGGCAGCACGGCGCCGGTTGGCACCACCCAGTCGGGCCCGACGCGCGCGGGCCAAAGCGGCACAGCGGCGCCCTCCGCCGCCGTGATCGAGTCCGCCCGCAGCCAGACGCGCAGGTGGTCCGCGGCGTCGGCGAGTTGATCCGGCGGGCGCGCGCTTGCCGAGGGCACCGGGATGCCGTAACGCGCGCCGAGGTAGGCCTCGATCGCGCCTCGCTCGCTCGCGTCGAGCTCGCGGTCGAAGATGATCAGCTCGGCCAGATCGCCAGCGGGGGGCGGCCCTACCGCAGGTTGCAGCGGAACCGACAGATGGCCGCCGTTGCCGAAGGCGCTGAGCACGGCCACGCCGGGCGCCGTGCGTAGGCCCACGCTGGCGCCGTTGAAGAAGGCGCCGATCGTGCCCGCGTCTTGGCCGGTCCCGCCGTTGGCGCGTCCGTCATGGGTGAAGGTGCTGACGCCCGCTTGCTCTGCTGCCTCCGCCGGCAGGCTCCAACTGAGCTTGTCCTCTACCGTGTCGTAGAAGAAGGCGGTGCGGGTCAGATAGAGCCGCGCGCTCGAGCTGCCCGCGCCGTTGCGTGCGTTGCCGCCGACGCCGAACCAGCCCGAGCGCGATCGGCTGACGTAGAACACGGTGAAGGCCGACCCGGCGAGAAAGACCTGGGCGAGCTCGTTGGTGAACGAGGCCGCCACGCTCGCCCGTGTCACCGCCGTCTGGCCGCTCTCCCAGAGATGGCGGTGGAACTTCCACTGGCATTCCTTGCAGAAGCAGCCGGCGTTGACGTTGTTGGGGTTGCCGTAGGCGGCGCCAGCGGCGGGCGTCCAGCTCAAAGCGCTGACGTTCAGCGCCGGATCGTCGAACTGCAAGCCGTCTGCACCGCGCGAAATCCAGACCTCTGCGGCGGCGAAGAGCCCGGCGCGAAACTCCGGACGATTGGCGCAGCCCCAGGCTGCCGTCGGCGTCCAGGTCATCCACGGAGCGGTGATCGGGGCGCCGTTCAGGTCGAGCATCCGCCCCTGCGTTCCCGTGGTGCTGTTGACGCTGCCACCGACAAAGAGACCGGCGGCCTGCGCGCCCGCGAGATAGTCTGGGGCGTTCTTGTAGATCCACTCCAGGCGGGTGGCGTGGAAGGCCTGAGCCTGGGCCAGCGCCTCGGCGGGCCGGCCGAGCGTGCGAAGGCTGACGTCGCTGGCGTTGGGGCTCCCCGCGACCAGGGGTAAAGGCGCGGGCTGCTGCCAAAGCATCGGCGCGTCGCAGAGGGAGGCGCCTTGGTCGAGCGCGACGGCGCCCCCGTCCGCGCAGGCCCCGCAACCTCCGTCGCAGGCCTTCGAAGCGCAGGCGCTGGCGTCGCAGCGCGGCAGGCAGCGTCGCCCCCCGTCGTCGGTGGCGGGCGCCATCGCCTCCTGGCACGCCGGCAGCGGGCATGCCAGCAGCAACACGAGCGCGGGGATCAAGGTGGCCGGCGTCGTCAGCATCAGCTCAGCGCCTTTCGGTGGCGTAGAAGAAGCGCTCGAGCTGCAAGGCCAGAGGGGGCAGGGTCGCGCCGTAGAGGATTGCGCGCCGCAGCCGGTAGGGGTGCTCGTAGGGCCCATTGGCGCCGAAGACGGTGGTGCAGGCCGAGCGATAGCCGGCGGAGGCGACCGCGCTGATGACCGCGGCGTTGAAGTCGCCTGTCCGCCCATTGGGGTAGGCGAAGAGGTCCACGGGGCGGCCGAGCTGCTCTTCGAGCTCGGTCTTGCTGCCGCGCAGCTCTTGCTGCAGCTCCGCCTCCGTGCAGCGCGAAAGGATCGGATGCGAGACCGTGTGCGCGCCGGCGTGGAAGCCTGCGGCATCCATCTCGCGCAGCTGGTCCCAGGTCACCATCTCGTCGTGCAGCCCACTGAAGTCGGTCACCTCGAGGGTGCTGGCGAGGTCGTGCAGCCACGCCTCCCGCTCGTCTCCGCCGAGCAGCTTGAGCCGCTCGCTGAGGTCGCAGTAGGTGGCGATCCGCTCGGGCGTCGAGCTCAACCGCAGCGCGACGCCGCGCAGGGGCGCGACCGCCTCGTGCGGGGTCTGCGCCAAGATCGCGGCGAGCCGTGAAAACCAGAGCGGTTGGTGCTTGCCAATGGCGCCCGTGGTGATGAAGACGGTGGCGGGTAGGCCATGTCGGCGCAAGACGGGCAGCGCCAAGCCGTAGCTGTCCGCATAGCCGTCGTCGAAGGTCAGGGCGACCATCCGGGCTGGCAGGCGACCGCGGGCCACCGTGCTCACCAGCTCACCCAGGGGCACGACCTCGTAGTGCCGCCGGAGGTGCGCGCAGAGCTGGTCGAAGAGCGCGACCGGCATGCAGTGCTGGAACGAGTCCACGTCGTCCGTGATGCGGTGGAAGAGCAGAATCAACGCGCCGCGCTGCAGCCGACGCAGCAGTCGCAGCTGCTTTAGCGCGCTATCTGCCGGCGCGGCGGCGCGGCGCCAAA
Source organism: Pseudomonadota bacterium (assembly GCA_016711215.1). Classification (NCBI taxonomy): domain Bacteria; kingdom Pseudomonadati; phylum Pseudomonadota; species Pseudomonadota bacterium. The sequence continues at coordinate 490,897 of JADJTL010000001.1, forward strand.
GACCGAGCATCCCCGTGGCATGGGGCGCGCCGAGCAGTCGTTGCTTATCGACCCAACGTAGGCGCATCCCCGTCGTCACCCCTCAACGTCCCTCAACGGCGCGCTCCGCCGCCCAACGCCGCCGACCCAGCGAGCAGCGCGAAGAGTCGATGCCGCGTCCCCTCGAGCGCCTCCCATGATTGTGCGCAGGCGCCGGCATTGGGGAAGAGGCCGCGGGCCAGCTCGAGCGCCTGTTTTCGATCGCGGCGGGCGAGGAGCACCAGATACTCATGGTCCTCGATGCCCTCGCGGAGCATCTTCGCACGAATGGACGCCACCGGGATGTGGGTCCGCCCGCCAATGCGCGCGGGCGTCCCCGGATAGAAGAGGGTGCCGTCGCCGTTGCCCGAGAACTTGCAGAGCCCCTCAGGCTGCCACGCGCTGGAGAGCTGCTCCGTCGCGCTGAAATAGAGCTCACCGCTCAGGCCCTCGATGAAGGCGAGCCAGGCAAAGGCGCGGTTCTGTACCGCCGAGCTGTCGATCACGCGCGTCGGCCAGCCGCTGTCGGCGAGCTCGGGCGAGGGTTCGCCGCACTCGCCGCAGCCATGCGACATGCAGGATTGGTAGCTCCATAGCTCGCGGCCCGGTTGCGCCGCGAGCCAGGCGCGGTAGTCGGCGCGGTGCGCCGCGTCGCCGCTCCCGGGACGCGGGTCGAGGTAGTTGATGACAGGAACAAAGATGTCGACGAGCTCGGCCACACCATGCCTCCGCGCGGCGCCAAGTGCCGCGGTCAGCGCGAGGCGCGCGCGGGGAGCGAAGCGGCGCAGAGGCAGCGCGGCCTGGCGAAACGCGACCCAGTCCTGCTGCGTTTCGGCATCCGGCTCGTCGACGGGGAAGTAGAACAACCGGTCGAGGAAGCCCTGCGCGCGCGCGAGCGCGATCCAGGGCCCGAGCCGCTGCGGCTCGGCGTCGAGGCGAATGGCGGTCAGTCGCGCGCCCGCCAGCCGCGTCGGCCCCCGCCCGTCGATCAGCGGCTGCAGCCAGCGCTGGAAGGGGCCCGCGCTGCTGCCGAAGGGGGGCTGGAAGGCGACGTCCGAGATGCTGAAGCGGTGGTCGAGCGCCGCCGTCAGGTAGCGCGCCCGCAGCTCGCAGGCCGGCGTCTCATTCCACTCGACCGAACACGAGGGCGTGCCCGTATGCGCCATGCACGGCTCCGCGAAGTCCATGCCGAAGGCCGTGCGCAGCGTCGCCGTCGACGGAAGCGTGAAGGCCCCGACCGAGAGCTCGAGCGCAAGGGGGTCGCTCGCGCCAGCGGTGGTCGGGCCGCCGCCCAGGTGCCGCAGCAGCAAGCTGCCGCGGTAGCGGCCAGGCGGCGTGTTCGGTGGCACGAAGACGTCGACCCAGATCGCCCGTGACTCGTGCGCGGGCACCTCGAAGGGAAAGGCGTTGCGCCGTTCGCCCGTGTAGGCGTCGACATCGGGGATCAGCGCGTCGGGCCACCGCCCCGTGGCTCCCTCACGATTCGAGGGCGTTTGGACGTCGTAGTAGGCGACGCGAAAGAAGGTGAGGTGTCGCCGATCGATGATGTGGCCGCGCGGGCCCTTCAGCGCGGCGCCATGCGTCAGCGCGACCGCGCGCAGGGGCTGGTCCCCGGCGATGACGACGATCTGGAACGGCTCGAACTCGTTGCGCCCCGCCTCGAGCCTCGCGCCCGGCTGGAGCGCCGGACGATCGTGGGGGCGTACCTTCAGCGTCGCCGAGACGACGCCGTAGCTGTGGCCTCCTCGGCTCGGGGGCAGGCCCTGCGCGGCGGCGGCGCGCGCCCTCGCTCTCGCCGGCGCCGCGCCTTGGGTCGTCCGCTTCGTCAGCGATGGTGCGAGCGCGGCGCTCGTGTCGGAGCTGGCCGTGCGCGCCGCGCGGCTGGTGGCGCGCGGCATGCCGCCTGGTGGCACGCAGCCGCCCGCAGCGATCAGCGCGCCGACGAGCGCGCGGAAGGCCGCGCAGGCCGAGATGCGGCCGAGGGCCAGGGGAGGAACGTAGGCCTGCCGGCGGGCAGCGTCGTTGCGTTGGGCCACCTCAGCGCTGCCCGCGTCGCGTGGCGTGGGCGCGACGCCGCCGAACCCGGCGCGTCCACAGGAGCAGCAAGCCGAGCAGCAAGGACGGAGCGCTGCCCCCACCGCCGACGGCGCAGGCGCTGCGCGCGCTGAGCCCATCGTCAGCGTCGCCGCTCGGATCCTCGCCCGCGCTTCCCCCGTCGCGCCCGTTGGGGACCGTCACCGAGGCGCCGCCGCTGCCGCCGCTGCCGCCACTCGCCGGAGGCGCCATGCCGGCGATCAGCGCGTAGAGCTGCGCCCTGGCCGCTTCGAGCCGCGCCGGGGGCTGCGCCGTCTCGTAGGGGTGCGGGAAGAGCGTGCGCGCCACCTTGAGGGCCTCGAGGCGATTCAGCCGCCCCGCGAGCACCAGGTATTCGTAGTCCTCCATCCCTTCCCGCAGCAGCTTCAGGCGAATCGATTCGACTGGGATGTCGGTCTTGCCGCCGATGCGCGCCGGGGTGCCCGGATAGAAGAGCGTGCCGTCGCCCGACCCAGAGTACTTGCATTGGCCGTTGCGCGCCCAGGCCGTGCCGAGCTGCTCGACGGTCTCGAAGTAGAGCTCGGCGCCAAGCTCGTGCGTGAAGGCGATCCAGGCGAAGGCGCGATTCTGGATCGCCGAGCCGTCGATCACCCGCAGCGGCCAGCCGCGCTCGCCCTCGTTCGGCGAGGGTGTCCCGCACTCCCCGCAGCCATGCGACTGACACGACTGGTAGGACCAGAGCTCATGCTTCGGATCGGCGACGAGCCAGGCCGCGTAGCTCGCGCGCTGGTTGCCGTCATAGGGCGTGCCGGCGTTCGGTCGCTCCTCGAGGAAGTTGATCACCGGGACGAAGATGTCGACATGCTGGGCGACCCCGTTGGCGGTGGCCTCGCGCAGCGTCGCGGTGAGAATGGTCCTGGCGGCCGGGTCTGCGGCATGGAGGGCGCGAGCGCGCGCGGCGAAGCGGCTCCACTCGCCTTTCCCGTGGGGCTCGTCGACCGGATAGTAGAACAGGCGATCGGCGAAGCCCTTGCGGCGGGCGTAGCCGAGCCAGGTCGCGAAGTCGTCGCCGCCGAGGCGGATCGTCGTCAGGCGGGCGCCGCGCAGCCGGGTCCGCCCGGTGCCCAGCACCAGGGGCAGCATCAGCTCGTCGAAGGGGGCGATGCTGCCGCCGGTGGGTGGCTGAAAGAAGGGATCGTGGATCGTGAAGCGATGGTCGAGCGCGCAGCGGACGTAGCGCTCGCGCAGCTCGAGGGCCTTGCGCTCGTTCCAGCGCGAATCGCACGACTCGGTGCCGGTGTGCGCCATGCACGGCTGATCGAAGTCCATCGCGAAGGCGGAGCGCAGCGAGGCCGTCGAGGGGAGGGTGAACTCCCCCACCTGCAGGGCGATCGGCAGCGTGCCGACCGCCGCGCCCTTCACCGTCACCGTCAGCTCGCCGGTGTAGCGTCCAGCCGCGGCGGTGGCGGGGACGAAGACGTCGACCCAGACGCTGCGGCTCTCGCCCGCGGGCAGGCGAAACGGAAAGGCGTTGCGGCGCTCGCCGACCAAGGGGTCGAGGTCGGGAATCAACGGATCTGGCCAGCGTCCAGCGCCGCCCTCGGTGTTGGACGCGGTCCCGACCTCGTAGTAGTCGGCGCGGTAGAGCGTGACGCTATCGCTGGGTAGCGTGGCCCCGCCGGGGCCGGTGAGCGGGCTCGAGATCCGCGCGCCGAGGCCATCGACGCTGCCGCCGCGGGCGGTGAAGACCACCTGGAAGGCTTCGAATTCATTGCGCCCGGCGAAGAGCTGCGCACCGCTTTGCACCGCCGGACGCTCGGTCGGGCGCACCTTGAGGTTGGGGGTGACGACGCCGAAGTTCAGCTCGGCCGCGCCAGCGGTCGACGCCAGCCCCGCGAGCAGGCCGAGCACGGGCAGCGCGAGCGCGGCGACGCTGGAGCCCGGCCTGAACATCCTCCACCTCCGTGGTCCCGCGATCGGCGGCGCGGCGGCCGCTCAGGTGTAGCACATGCGAGGAGCTGCGGACTTCAGCGCTCATCAGCGCTCGTCGGCGCTCATCAGCGCTAGTTCGAGGCCATCCACATCCGCGTGATCACGAAGAGGCCACCGGTGAGCCCGAGGGTCAGGCCGCCGATGGCGAGCCAGTCGCGCGCGCCCAGCGGCATGCGCCAGGTTGGATCATGCGCCTTGATCGCCCGATAGAGGCTGCCGCAGAGGGCGATGAAGGTCCACGGCATGTATCGGTAGGTCAGCGAGAGAAAGAACGCGCCGACCATCGTCGAGCCGAAGGCGGCCAAGGTCGCGAGCGCCCAGGCGCGCACCTCGGGCTGATCCGGATAGCGCAGATAAGCGACGATCGGGATCTTGCAGGAAACATAGAGCAGCCCGACCCAGAGGAGCATGCCGACGATGCCCAGCTCGGCGACCGTCAATACGAAGGAATTGTGCGCGGTCAGGTAGTGGTGCTCGGTGAACTGGTCGAAGCCGACGCCGAAGAAGGGGTGGTAGCGGAACATGTTCATGCCCTCCCACCAGCACTCCATGCGCTCGATCGAGGACGCGTCGGCGTCCGCGCGGTTGCTGAGCACCAGGTACATCAGCGGGATGGTCAGCAGGCCCAGCGCCGCCACGCCCTTCAGGCGAAAGCGGCGAATGACGTAGACGCTGAGCGCGGCTCCGACGCCCATCAGGCCGCCGCGCGAGCGGGTTAAAACCACGCAGAGCAGGATCAGCGCGCCCCCGATCAGGCCGCCGAGCCAGCGGCCGGCGCTCGGTCGCACGGTGATCAGCGCGATGATCAGCGGCAGCACGGAGGCGATCACGCTCGCCAGCTCGTTGGGATCCTGCAGCGTGCCGCGGTAGCGCACGCGATCGGAGATCGTCGTCGTGCCGAGCAGCCCGACGTGCTCGCAGACGTACTCCTTGCCCGGATCGGCGCCCTGCCGGAGGCAGTCGGAGGCAGTGCGGCAGCTCCGACCGTCAGGTGCGCCGCTGACGATCGCCAGGTTGACGTCGGGCTCCGCAGCGACGCAGCCGAGGGGTGCGAAGTGCTGATGCACGCCAACCGCGGCCAGGAACACGGCCAGTCCGACGAGGAGACGTGCCATCGCATCGAAGGCGCGCAGCGACTGCAGTCCATGCGAGATCAAAAAGTACCAGGTGAAGAGGATCGCCAGGTCGAGCAGCGCCACCGGCGGGTCGGGGTGGCGGAGGGCAGCGCTCAGGGCTGCCCAGGCGAAGAAGAGCAGGGCCCAGGCGAGCTGCGGCGTCGGTTCGGGTCGCACCAGGCGCAGGCGGAGGTCGATGACCATGCCGAAGACGGCCAGCGCCGTGAAGATATAGAGCAGGGGAAGCTGCTGCAGCAGCTCGAAGACCTCGTGCGGTCGCACGAAGAAAAAGAAGACCAGCGAGACAATGCCAGGGAAGGAGAACATCGGCGCGGGCTGCTGGGGTCCGTGGCGCGAGCGGGACCTGGCTCGCGGCGCCGCCCCGATCCTCGGCGCTAGGGCTTCTTCAACGCTAGGGCCTCTTCAAGAGGTCGCGGATCTCGGTCAGCAATTGCTGGTCTGCGGTCAGCGGCGGAGGACCCGCGGGGGCGCTTTTCTCCTCCTGCTTGGTACGCATCGCCCAGCCAAGGAACTTGACGATGAAGAGGTAGAGCGCGAAGGCCACGATGATGAAGTTCACGATCTCGCCGAGGAAGAGCCCGTAGGGCACCTCCTTCGCGCCAATCACGAGCTTCCAGCCGAGGTAGCCCTGCTCGCCGGGCATCACCAGGCCCACCAAGGGCATGATGATGTGCTTGACGAGCGAGCTGACGATGGCGCCGAACGCGCCGCCGATGATCACCCCGACGGCCAGGTCGATGACGTTGCCCTTGAGGGCGAACTTCTTGAACTCCTGCAGCAGGGACGACACCGATTGAGCGGCGGCAGCGGCTGAGGGCTTGTCGTTTGCGGCCATCGTGGAACCTCCGACGTCGGGGCGCGTGAATGCGTGCACCTAAGCTGAGCCAACCTATACCCTGATCGCGCTCCGCTGACCAGCCGCTGACCAGCCGCTGAGCGTCGCTGCGGCGACGTTGCCGGCGGGCCGCCCCCTCCAGCCCCCAGAGCAGGGCGGTCGGCGCGGCGGCTTGCCCAAGCGCGCTGATGGCGGCATAACGAGGCACCATGCGGGGCCTGCACACGGTCGCGGCGTACATCCGCTCCAAGCATCCCGAGCGCTGGCTGGCAGCCTACCTGCGGCAACGCCTCTGCGCCTGGCGCGAGCGCCTTCCCGCGCACGGTGAGCGGCACCTGCTGGTGGCGGTCTGCGACCACTTCGAGCCGCTATGGGCCGCCGACGACGCCTGGGCCGCCGTGCCCGACGAGGTCGGGGCGGCGCGCGTGAAGGCGTGGCATGAGGGGTTGCCTCGCCTCGCCGCGGGCTATCGCGACAGCGAGGGCCGGGCCCCGCGGCATACCTTCTTCTTCCCCGCGGAGCAGTATCGGCCGCAGTTCCTCCAGAGCCTGGCCGACCTCGCCCGCGCGGGACTAGGCGAGGTGGAGCTGCACCTGCATCACGACGGTGATACGGCGGCGGGCCTGCGGCGCGTGATCGCCGCGGCCTTGAAGCGCTTCGCGACGCATGGGCACCTGGCGCGCGCGCCCGACGGTCGCCCGCGCTACGCCTTCATCCACGGCGATTGGGCGCTGGCGAACGCCCGCGAGGACGGCCGGCGCTGCGGCGTCGACGACGAGCTCGCGGTGCTGGCTGAGACCGGCTGCTATGCGGACTTCACCTTTCCGGCGGCACCCGATGAGTGCCAGCCGCCGATCTGCAATCAGATCTACTGGCCCACCGGCGACCTGACACGGCGTCGCGCGCATCACTTCGGCGAGCGCGCGCGCGTTGGGCGCTGGCACGAGGATCGGCCGCTCTTGATTCAGGGGCCGCTGGCGCTCGCGCTGCGGGCCAGGCGCATGCCCCTGCAGCTCGACAACGCGGACTTGACGCATGCCTTTGTCGCGACACCGGCGCGCGTCCGCACCTGGGTCGCGCAGCACGTCCACGTCGCGGGCCGGCCCGAGTGGGTCTTCGTCAAGCTCCACACCCACGGTGCACCCGAGGATACGTCGGCGTCCCTGCTCGGCGAGGGCGGCCATGCGCTGCACCGGGCGCTGTCCGCGGCGGGGCAGGGTAGGGGCGCCTGGCGCCTGCACTACGTCACCGCCCGCGAGATGTTCAACCTCGCGCGCGCGGCGATGGAGGGCTGCAGAGGCAATCCAGCGCGCTACCGTGACCACGTGCTCGCGCCGCCACCCGTGGTCGCCAGAACGGGCTGCTAAGCCGGCATCGCGCTCTCTCGCTCCGATGCTCGCGGTAGAATCGTGCAAAACCTGGACGTCCCGCAGGAGACGCCTGAGGTGTCCGCCAAACGACCACAGGAGGCTCTAACTCGCTTCGCCGGGAGCGCGCGCGGAGCAGAGCGGCTCGCCCTCAAGCGAAAGTCCCGGAGACCCGGTGGGCGCGGGAGCGTCGCGGCTCGCGAAGCGCGTGCGTCAACGGCCGAGCACGGCCAGCAGAACGCCGGCGGCGATTGCCGAACCGAGCACGCCGGCCACATTGGGTCCCATGGCGTGCATCAAGAGGTAGTTCTGCGGGTTGGATTCCTGGCCGACATTGTGCGCGACGCGGGCGGCCATCGGCACCGCGGAGACGCCGGCGGCGCCGATCAACGGATTGACGCGGCCCCCGGTCAGCCAGCAGAGCAGCTTGCCGAAGAGCATCCCGCCCGCCGTCGCCACCCCGAAGGCGATAATGCCCAGCGCGAGGATCTTGAGGGTATCCCAGCGCAGAAAGACCTCAGCGCCCATCGTCATGCCGACGCAGGTGCCGAGGAAGAAGGTCACGATATTGATCAACTCGTTCTGCGCCATGTTGGTCAGCCGATCGACCACGGCGCTCTCGCGCAGCAGGTTACCGCCCATCAGCATCGCGATCAGCGGTGCGGCCGGTGGCACGATCAGCACGCCAATGAGCGTCACCAGCAGCGGGAAGACGATGCGCAGGGTGCGCGAGACGGGCTCCCCTGGCGGCATGACGATCGCGCGTTCGCGCGCGTTCGTGAGGGCGCGCATGATCGGCGGCTGGATCATCGGGACGAGGGCCATATACGAGTAGGCCGAGACGGCGATCGGTCCGAGGAGATGGGGCGCCAACTTCAGCGCCAGGTAGATGGCGGTCGGCCCATCCGCCCCGCCGATGATGCCGATCGCGCCGGCTTCGCGCAGATCGAAGCCGAGGGCGGTCGCCGCCGTCAGAGCGGTGAAGACCCCGAGCTGGGCGGCGGCGCCGAGCAGGAAGGTCTTGGGGTTGGAGAGCAGCGGCCCGAAGTCCGTCATGGCCCCGATGCCGAGAAAGATCAGTGGCGGGAAGAGCTCGAGCTCGATGCCCTGGGAGAGGTAATAGAACAGGCCCCCGGGCGTCGAGCCCTCCGGCGGCGTCAGCAGACCGCTTCCGGGAAGATTGGCGAGAAAGGCACCCAGCCCGATTGGCAGCAGCAGCAGAGGCTCGAAGCCCCTGCGAATCGCCAGGTAGATCAAGAGCGAGGCGATGGCCAGCATCGCCACATGGCCGCCGGTCAGCGACCAGAACCCCATGGCACCGAGAAATCTCTCGAGGTGGGTGGACACAGCCCTACTCCTACTCGAAGCGCAGCAGGACCTGGCCGGTTTCGACGCGGTCGCCGACCTTGACCTCGATCGCCGCGACGACCCCTGCGCTTGGCGCCGCGATATTGGTTCGCATCTTCATCGCCTCGACGATCGCGAGCACGTCGTTTTCCTGAACTGGCTGCCCGACGCGCACGGGGATCTCGAGGAGGATGCCGTTGATCGGCGCCGTGACGGTCCTGTCTTGTGGCGTGTTGACGCGCGGCCGCGTCGGCAAAGGGGTGGTGACCGGGCTGACATAACTATCGATCGTGTGTCGACTCGCGGGCCCGATCGCCCCGAATGATGGTGGGGCCGCCGCCTCGTCGTCCTCGACGACCTCCACCTCCACCTCGTAGCGTCGGCCGTTGACCGTGATGTGCAGCCTTTTCACGTCTACCCCTTCCTTCTGTTGATGGCGCGCGAGGCCATGATCGTCAGTCGGCCCGCGCTCGCCCAGGGATTGCTGGCGCTGGGGCCGAGCAATTGCACGGCGCGGACGGTCACCCGCCGCTGCAGCGCGACGCTTGCCGCGGCAGCCAGCACCACGATGAGCGCCTCTTCTTCTTCGTCTTCGGGCTGCTCGCGATCGCCTAAGTGCGCCGCAGGGTTCGCTGCGGCGGCGAGCTCGGCGGCGCGGCGCGTGCGCCAGCGCGTCAGCCGTCGGTCGAGGGCGCTGAGCGCGGCGAAGACGGTGGCCAGCAGCAGCAGCGCGGCGAAGACCCCGCCCATGCCCACGAGCAAGAGCCAAAACGACTCAATCAAGGCGTCTGTGCGATCTGTCAGCATGACTCTGCAGCGCTCCCGGCGCGATCGGCCAATGTACCTTCCCGTGTACCTTGCGGCCCGGGCGTGCGCCCACTGCGCGGTGACGCCAGCGCAGGCGTGACGGATCGCGCGACTACCTCTCGCATAGTCCACGCACGATATTCAACCCTGGCGTTGTCCGGGGCGAGTCCTTGACGGGCGCCTTCGCGATCAGCCCCGCCTCCTGGCGTCAGGCCGGGGGAAGGCTGGCGAGGTCGATCACGAAGCGGTAGCGGACGTCACCGCGCAGCATGCGCTCATAGGCCTCGTTGATCTGCTGGATGGGAATCACCTCGACCTCCGAGACGAGGTGGTGCTCAGCGCAGAAGTCGAGCATGCGTTGGGTCTCGGCGACGCCGCCGATCAGCGAGCCCGCCAGGCGTCGATTGCCGCCGATCAGCGAAAAGGCGCGCACGGGAGCCGGTTCGGGCGGCACGCCGACGAGGACCATCGTCCCGTGCGGGCGCAGCAGGCCGAGATAGGGGTTGAGGTCATGCGGCGCCGAAACCGTATCGAGCAGCAGGTCGAGCGTGCTGGCGAGCCGCTGGAAAGTGGTCGCGTCCTGGGTCGACTCGAAGGCGTGGGCGCCCAGGCGCCGCGCGTCGGCGGCCTTGCTCCGCGAGGTGCTCAGCACCGTGACCTCGGCGCCCATCGCCGCCGCGAGCTTGAGCGCCATGTGACCGAGCCCGCCCATGCCGACCACGCCGACGCGGTCGCCGGGCTTGCAGTTCCATTGCCGCAGGGGCGAGTAGGTGGTGATCCCGGCGCAGAGCAGCGGCGCAGCACCCGCCGGGTCGAGACCGGCGGGGATCTTCAGCACGAAGCGCTCGTCGACGACGACCGAGCGCGAATAGCCGCCGTAGGTGGGCGTGCGGCGATCCATCTCCGTGCTGTTGTAGGTGAAGGCGGGGCCTTGCTGGCAGAACTGCTCGAGGTCGTGGCTGCACGGCTCGCAGCTCCGGCACGAATCGACCATGCAGCCGACGCCCGCCAGGTCGCCCGCGGCGAAGTCCTTGACCTCCGCGCCGACCTGCCGGACGCGTCCGATGATCTCGTGGCCCGGCACCATCGGGAAGCGGGCGCCGCTCCATTCGTCGCGGGCCTGATGGATGTCGGAGTGGCAGACGCCGCAGAAGAGGACGTCGATCAGCACATCGTGCGCCCGTGGCTCACGACGCTCGACAGTGAAGGGCGCGAGGGGGCTGCGGGCCAGGTGGGCCGCATAGGCGGGCGTCTTGAACATCGTTTCTCCTCTTGCTGCGGTCTCCCGCAGGTCTCGGCCTTCCCCTGCGTTGGCGACCGCGCCACCTCGGTGCGGCCGTGGCACCCGCAGGCCTGCGGCGCCTACTGGCGGCGGTCCAGCGGGTCAGCGGCACCGCCCTCGGGAGGTGGGGTCGGACGCTCGCCCGGGAGCACGCTCTGCCACGGCGCTGGGTCGCTCGGATTGAGCCGCTCGCGCGGCTGCAGCGTCGGCGTTCGCTCGGCTGGGTAGCGGAAGGTGGCGGAGACCAACGCGAGGTGTCGGCTGATCGCCGGCAACGCCAACGCTCCGCCCAGCGGGCTCTGGTAGCTGAACTGATAGCGCAGCGACCACTCCATCCAGGTGTCCATGCGCCAGAGCAGCGCTGCGTCGGCGAGCAGCAGCTCGACGCGGGTCGAGCCGATCGTCCCCCGCGCCAGATCGACGACCTGACCGTGCTCGTAGCCGACGCTCGCCTCGAGCAGCCAACGCGGGGCCTCGGTGCTCGAGGCGGCCAGCGGTATCCGGCCGCGGAGGCGCGCATCCTCGATCAGAAAGGTGTCGGCGAGGAACAGGTTCTGCCGCACGGTGTGGCCGACGCTCAGCTCGGCCTCGCTCTCGTTGGTGGCGTAGCGCAGCGCGGCAAACGCCGCGGGATGAAAGAGCTGAGCGCTCGCGTCGTCGGCCGCGGCCGCCCGCAAGACGCCGAGGCGTAGCTCACCTCGCCAGTCGGGGTCGAACTCGTAGGCGCCGGTGGCGAAGAGGAGCGTGACCATCAGGTGCGTCGCCGGGATCTGCGGCGGGGTTTCCTCAGCCGGCTGATCGGGATCGGCTGGCGCCGGGTCGTAGGCCAAGGTGGCCGTGTACTCCTGCGCCAACCTGGCGCCGAGCTGGACCCTGTCCCAGCTACGGGTCAGGGCGAGTCCTGCCTCGGCCGTCAGGGTCGCGGGCTGGGTCGGGGTGTCCTGCGGCAGAAAGGCGTTCGCGCGCAGGCTCTGCTCCAGCGTCCAGGGCGCGGCAAAATCGACGAACCAGGCCTGCGCGGCCTCGAAGCTCAAGAACTGATCACGGCCCGACCGATAGGCCGCGGGGACGCCGGCCGAGGCGGCGCTGAGCAGCGTCAGCGTGTTCTGCCGCCCGTAGGAGACATTGGCATTGAGCAGCAGGCGCTGACGCTCGCCGAGCTCGAAGAACGAGAGCCAATCGGCGCGGTGCGCATAGGCGTTTACGACGCTCTCGTTGAAAAAGAGCATGGCCAGGAAGTGGTAGCCGAGCTGGTGCGCCATGCGAGCGTCGCCGAGCGCCAGCAGCAGCCCCGGCTCGACCTCGGCAAATCCGTCACCCTGGGCGGTGCGCGCTCCCGGATCGTCGCTCGAACGCGGGCTGAGGTCGACGTTATCGGTCATCCCGATGCCGACACGCCCGGTCGAGAGCAGGCGCGCTCGCGCGTCCACGGCCGGCGCGCGGCCCAGCGCCATCGCCCCGAGGAGCAGCGAGAGTAGCAGTGATCCCGCCCGGTTCACGCGGGCACGATAGCATAGTCGCTGCGGTCGCGTGACCCAGCCCCGGTTCGCCGCGTCAGCTTCCACTGTCGACGCCCGCAGCAAGATCGCGGCGGCTGCAGCGCGCTGCCGAATCGCTGATACGATGGCGCCATGGCCCTGCCCGGACTGTTTGAGAGGCTCTTATCGCTCGGCTCGCTGGCGTTGCCGATCGACGCGGAACCCGAGGTTGCCGCAGCCTGCCTCAGCATCGCACGCCGGTTGAAGCGCAGCGGCAGGCACGCGATCGGCCTCTGGCCCTGTGACGGAACCGTGGCCGTGCCGCCCTTGGCGCTGCGCTTGGGTGCGGCGCTGGTGCACCTGACGCGGGCCAACGTCGCGGTGATCGACGCCAACGTTCGCTATCCCGCCTTCGCTGCCGAGGGCGCCGGGGGACCGGCTGCCCCTTCCGAGCCGGACGACGCGGGGGAGGCCCAGCGCGCTATCTTTGTCGAGCGCTGGATCGGGCCGTCGCTGGCGCTCTTGATACCGCCGCATGCGGGCGAACCGGGCGCCGGGGTGCGGCAGCTTCAGCTTTTGCTCAACGCGCAGTGGCGCAGCTTCACCTATCTGCTGGTTGACCTCAGCGGCTTCGATCGCTTCGGTGATCACCTGAATGCGGCCGCGTTGCTCGACGGCGTGGCGCTGGTGGCGCGGGCCGGCCGCTCCAGCGAGGCCGAGCTGATCCGGATGCGCGACGAGCTGCCGCCGCACCTCAACCTCGGCGTCGTGCTGACCGGCTGAGGCGCTAGCGCCCCAGCAACACGCTGCCTAGCACCTTCGCACCGGCGAGCTGCTCGAGGGCGCGCCCGAGGGCCCGCGCGTTCGAGCGGCGCGCGAGCAGCGTGAAGAGCACCCCGTCGGCAAGCTCCTGCAGGAGGTTCACGTCGGCGGTCCCGAGCACCGGTGGGGCATCGAGCACCAGATAGTCGTAGCCGACTTGCTTCAGCTCGCCGATCGCCTGCGCCAGGGCGGGCTCGTCGATGGTCCTCGGCTGCGTGAAGTTCGTGTGGTCGACGGCCAGCACGTGGAGCCAGGGGGAGGTCACCTCCGCCACTTGCCAGGGCTCCCCGTAGGGATGCTGCTGGTGGTCGCTGATCTGCTGTGCGACGCAGCGCGGCGGCGTGATGCCGAGCCTGCGAGCCAGTCCAGGTCGTCGGAGGTTCGCCTCCAGCAGCAACACCCGCGCCCGACCGCATTCGGCGAGCGAGAGCGCCAGGTTGATCGCGCAGGTGGTCTTGCCCTCGCGCGCCTCGGCGCTGGTGACCACGATCACCCGCGGGTCGCCCCGCTCCGCTAGGCGATAGCGAAGGACGCGGAAGCTCGCCGCCTGCGGCGACTCAGGGTCGGTCGCCACGCAGAGCAAGGGGTCGCGGCGCCGCAGCTCGGTCGGGGTCGCGACGATCGAGGTGACGAGCGCGCGGCCGACGGCGCTCGCTTCGCCTCTTCGCTCGGGGGTGCCGCGCGCGGCGGCCATCAGCGTGCGCCTGAAGTGCTCGGGCTCGGTGGGCGTGAAGGGCGCGATGGCCTGGGCGGTGGTGCTCGGCGCTGCCACGACGGGTGCGAGCGCGGCATGCGCGGGCGACGTCAGGGCCGCGGCGCTCGCTGGCGGCAGCGCGCTGCCCACGGCTGGCGTCGGCCGACCGCCTGGGGGGCGGCCAAAGGGATCCGGCGCGCGGGCGCCGGAGGCCTGGGCGGGGAGAATCATGCTCTCGAAGTCGAAGGGAGCGCTGGTCAAGGGGGCCCCTGGTGGCCGCGGCGTCGGGCGCGCGCCGGTCGGCGCCGCGACGCGCTCGGTTGGCCGCGTGGGCAGCGGCCGCCTGCCCCCAGCGCCGACGGCGCCCTTATTCAATGGGTCATCCACAGTGTCTACTCTTCGCGCAGCGCGCGGCCCGAGAACCGCGGAACCTCGACCAACACCGCCAGTGCCCCGCCGCGCTCGACGTCCGTCCGATCGTAGATGCGCTCGTCGATCGAGCCGAGCGCCAACATCAGCAGGAGGCCCAGCAGCAGCGCCACCGCCGCGCCACCCGCGAGCACGGCCGATCTCCCGACGCCGGATGGGTTGGCCGGCAGGAAGGGCGGGTCGATGATGCGAAGCTGCGAGGCCTGCCCGGTCAGCTCGGAGGTCGCCTCGATCGAGGCCCGAAACTGCTGCCCCTCGAGGCGCAGGTAGCGCTCGCGCGCGTCGCGCACCTGGCGATTGAGGCCGTTCCACTCGGTCTCCAGCGCGACGATGCGATCGGCCTTGCTCTCGCCGCTGTGGGCCGCACCCAGATCAGCGGCGGAGGGGGCGCCGCGCGCCGCTCTGCCTGCCGATTGGCGCTCGATGCTCGCCAACTCCGTCCTCAGCGTCTCGCGATCGACGGAGGTGGTGGGCCTGCGCACGGCGGCTGAGGCTGCCAGCGTTCGGCGCACGCGGTCGACGCGCCCTTCGGCGGCGCGAAGCCGCTGTTTGGCCGCGACGACATCGGGATGGCGCTCGGTGAACTCGGACTGCGCGCGGGCCAGGTTGCTGCGCGCCTCGCGGAGCTCTTCGTCAGCGCCGTCCTTGGCGGCGAGCAGCTCGGGGTCGGGCGGCAGGCGGACGACCTTGCTGCCGAGGTCGAGCTGACTGCGCAGGCGATCGGCCTGGCGCCTGAGGGCGAGCACCGAGGCGTCACCGCGGCGCGCCGCGGCCTGCTGCCGCACCTGGGCGGCCCGGACAGACGCGCCGGGATCAAGCGCTGTCCTGCCCGAGACTTGCTCCTGCGCGAACTCGGGATGGTCCGCCAAAAACTGCGCGAGCGAGTGCTCGCGCTCTTGGAGCTCGCGCTGAAGTCGGTTGGTCTCGACCTCGAGGAAGCTCTGGGTCGCGTTGACCTGCTCGCTGCGCAGCCGCAGCTCCTCCTCGATCAGCGACTCGGCCAGGTCGCGCGTGACGCGCTGAGTGAGCGCCGCGCTCGGTCCCTTAAAGGCGATGTGAAAGGTGTCGCCGCCGCCGACGCGATACTCGATCGCCCTCCGGAACCGGTCGACAGCCTCGACGTAGCCGCGGCGCTGCACGACCGTCGGGTAGAGCCCATGGCGCTTGATTAGGCGCTCGAGCCGCGGCCGGGCAATCAGCAGCTCGCGCATGCGCAGGCCGACGTCGTTTGACGGCCCATCGACCGTGGCCTCGGGCCCACCGAGGTAGCTGGCCCGAATGATCTGGCGGTAGAGGATGACCGTCTCGGAGACGTAGATGCGGGGTTTGAGCAACGCGATCGCCGCCGCAACGCCGATCCCGACCAGGCTCAGCACTAAGCCCTTCCCGAGGTGCCGGCTGCTGCGGCGCAGCAGCAACGCCAGCTGGTAGAGCTGATCGCCGGCACCATGGATGCGATCCTGATCGGCTTGGCTCATCCTTCCCTCAACCTGCGCCGGTGATGCTACTGTCCTTGCGGTGGCCATGCAACTGGCCGCCGGGCCCGCTGAACGGCGAGATTTGAATGCTCAGGAGTGTGAGGATCGTCAAGCGTGTGCTCGACGTCGTCGGGGCGGGCGCCGGCCTGCTGCTCACGGCGCCGCTCTTCCCGCTCCTGGCCCTGGCGATCCGCCTCGACAGTCCGGGTCCCGTGTTTTACCGCCAGCGTCGCGCCGGGCGCCTGCGGGACGACCTTGACGCTTCGCGCCCGCCTGGCTCGGACCCAAGCTTCGAAGAATTCGACATGTTCAAGTTCCGCAGCATGGTCGTGGATGCTGAGCGGAAGACGGGGGCGATCCTCGCCACTGCCGATGATGCGCGCATCACGCGCGTTGGTCGCCTGCTCCGCCGCTATCGCCTCGACGAGCTACCGCAGTTCTGGAACGTCCTGCGCGGTGAGATGAGCCTGGTGGGACCGCGTCCGGAGAGACCCGAGCTCGTCGTCAACCTCGCGCTCGCCATTCCTTTCTTCGAGGAGCGGATGCGTGACATCAAGCCGGGGATCACGGGCTATGCACAGGTGTCGCTCGGCTACAGCGGCCGACCGCTGCGCGACAGCGCCCTGCTCGGGCAGCTCCAGCAGCTCGTCAATCCCTACGGTCTCGATTACGGCGGCGACGAGGTCGAGGTCGAGGCCGACGACATGCGCGTCAAGCTGCTCTACGACCTGCCCTATGTCGCCGCCATGGAGCGCTTCAGCAGCTGGGCGGCGCTGGAGCTGCTGATTCTCCTGCGCACGCCGCTGGTGATGCTGCGGGGCGTGGGTCGCTGAGTCTGCACGCCCCACGCCGGCCTCGACCCTCGCCCGCGGTCCAGCGCGCGCGGAGCAATTTCCGTGGCAAGCGCCGGGCGAATGCCATAGGGTCACCGCTCCCAGTCCGAACGCTGGTGCCAATTGTCGGCGGCTCCCTGGCCGCCCGAGGAGGCTGCCGTGTTGCAGACCCGTTGCTCACTGACCTTGGGGAGGCGACTGCTTGGAGGCGGGGCGCTGCTCGCGCTGGCTTCGCTCTCCGTCGCGGGCTGCTCGGATAGCAGCGACAGCAGCCAGGACGGCGGCCGGCGGCGCGACGGGGGCATGGACGCGGCGCGGGGGCGCGACAGCGCCGTGGTCGCGCGCGACAGCCGGGCGGCAGACGCGCAGGTGGTGCGACGGGACGCCGGCGGCGATGCCGCTCCGGTCGTCGTGGCCTGCGCGCTCGATCCGCGCCGGCAGGGCGTTCGCTGCGGCGAGAGCTGCGTCGACAGCGCTGGCGATCCCAGCCACTGCGGTGGGTGTGGCCGGCCCTGCGCGGGCGGCAAGGCCTGTGTCGGCGGCCTTTGCCAGGACCGCTGCCCGCCCGAGCTGAGCTTCTGCGGCGGGCGTTGCCTCGACCTAGCCAACGATCCCAAGAACTGCGGCGCTTGCGGCGCGGTCTGCGCGGCGACGCAGGCCTGCCTGGTGGGAACCTCGGGATCCGCCTGTGGCTGTCCTGAGGGCACGACCAATTGCGGCAGCGGTGAGAGCCCGCTCTGCGTCGACCTGAGCCGCAATCCCGCGCACTGCGGCGCGTGCAATACGGCTTGCCAGGGCGGCACGCCGCTGTGCACGCCTGCCGAGGCCGGCGCCTCGGTCTGCTCGAACCAATGCGCCGCAGGGCTGCAGAGCTGCAGCGGGAGCTGCGTCGAGCTGGCCAGCGATCGCAACAACTGCGGCGCCTGCGCGAACAAGTGCGCGGCCGACCAGGTCTGCACGACGGGGCAATGCGCCTGTCCCGCTGAGGCGCCCAATACCTGCAACGGGCGCTGTGTCTCGCGCGCCGAGGACGAGGCCAACTGTGGCCAGTGTGGCCGTGTCTGTATCGGCGGCAAGGTCTGTAGCAACAGCAACTGCGTGTGTCCGGCGGGCCTCGACGCCAACCCCGACGGGAGCTGCGTCGACCGCAGCGCCGACGACGCCAACTGCGGCGAGCCCGGCGCTGTCTGCCCCAACAACACGCAATGCCTCGGGGCACCTGTCGTTGCCCTTCAGGCCTCGAGGCCTGCGACGGGCGCTGCATCGACATCAATAGCGATGGGGCGCATTGCGGGCGCTGCGGCGCACCCTGCGCGCCCGGCTCGGTCTGTGTCGGCGGAAGCTGCCTGCTGGGTGGTGGGGCGCTCTGCGTCGATGGCCCGCAGTTTTGTCCGGGCACCTGCGATACGTCGCCGTGTCCGGGGGGCTGCGTCCAGCTGCAGACGAACCCGACCAATTGCGGAACCTGCGGCACGCGCTGCGCGCCGCGGGAGGTCTGCCAGGGGGGCCAGTGCAGCTGTGCCGAAGGCAAGGCGCGCTGCGCGGGTGCGGCCGGCTGCCTGGACCTGCAGAGCGATGCGCAGCACTGCGGTGCCTGCAGCACGGCCTGCCAGGCCGGGCAGGTTTGCGTCGACGGCCAGTGCCGGGCGGACTGCGGGTCGGGCGGGCGGATGTGCGGCGGGCGCTGCGTCGACCCGCAGGCGGACGCGCGGCATTGCGGCGCCTGCGGCACGACCTGTGGCCCCGATGAGCGCTGCCTCGGGGGAGAGTGCGTGCTGCGTTGTGAGGAGACCCGCAACAGCTTCTTCTGCCTCGATGCCTGCTACGACGGTGATACGAGCCCGCTGCATTGCGGTCCGAGCTGCGGTGAGACCACGCAGTGCACGGCCAAGCAGGCGTGCGTGGCTAGCCTCTGTGTCTGCGGCGAGGGGCTCAGCGAGTGCCCGGCCGACTCCGGCCGCTGCGTCAACGTCAACAGCGACCCGCGCTTCTGCGGCGACTGCGACACGCCCTGCGACACGGGCCAGGCCTGCACGAATGGCGAGTGCGTCAACCCCTGATGCAGCACCCGCTGAGGTACGTCACCCGCTGACGCGCCGCGCCTCCTCCTGAGCTAGCGGATCGCAAGGGCTACGCCCCTCGCCTCCTGAAGCCGCCCCTAATCCGGGAGCCCGAACGACGGCCTTGGCCGGCACGCCCGCTGACCAGCGCGGAACGAACCACCTCCGAGCCGGTTCGCGGCAACTGCGATCCTGTCGTGGCAGAGGAGCTTCATTGGGCCGCGGCCAGCGGTCGGCGGGGCGCCGCGGCAGAGGCACGTGTTGGTAAAACATCTTGGCGCAGCGGGCGAGCGGCGACCGCGGAACAACCAGCGAGGTGGCACCGTCAGGGCCGCCCCAGCGGACCGATCAGGTCGCGTGCTGGGAGTGGTTTGAGGGTGGCGATCGGCGAAGCAGGTCGGCCACGCGCGGGCGGTGCCGCGGCCCTCGAAGGGGGCAGCGAGCAGCCCGTGCCTTTCGCGGTGCTCGCGCCTCATTTCTGGGGGACGGTGTGCTCAGCCCGACCTTGTGGTGGGTGACGGCGAGCGGACCGCCGGCTCGTCGGCGCTGCGCTCCACGGTTCCCGGGCGCCCAGCTCGCGGCCCCCAGGGCCGCCCCTCTGATTTTCAACACACCGGCGAGGAGGCGGACGAGGCACCCCTGCACGCTGCGCTAACTGCCCTGCGCTACGGCCTGGCTCAAGAGCTGGAGCCAAGCCCCAGCACGATGGGTCGAGCCTCCGCTCGGCCGCGTCGACCGCGTCCAAGACCATCGCGCGCGCTATTGCCGTGCCCGGGAAAACGACCTGCGACCTTCGTCGGTGGCCGCCGTCGTCGGTCTTCAGATCACCGACCTGCAGGGCCAATGACAGGCAAGAAGGACCCGCTTGATCTATCCGCTCGGTTCTCTATTGCGGGGCCGACGCTCGGGTCTCCGCGTGGCTGGCGGGCGACCGATTCGCCGGGGAAGGGGCCAACTGCGGTTCCTGGAGTGCCAGCCGCATCAGCAGCAGAGGACTCTCGGGATCGATGGGGAAGGGGGCCGGGGTACTTGTGGCTTGGTCCGCGTGCGCGCTAGCGGGCGCGAATTGCCCGAAGCCAAGCTTGCGATACAGTCCAAGTGCGGCCTCATTCGTGCCCCGGACATGGAGGTAGAGGCTCTCAGCTCCGAGCTTCTGAGCCTCGCGTATTCCGCTTTCGACCAGCAGCTCGCCGAGGCCTCTACGCTGCAGCGCTGGGTGGACGGAAACAGAGGCCAGGTAGGAGAAGGGCGGAACGGTGCCGCGCGCTAACGTGTGCAGCAGGAGCATCTCACCGATGATCTGCTCGACTCGGATCCCTCGAGCTGGGTGGCCCGCCAGATGCCGAAGCACACGCGCGCTTGAGGTGTCAGCTTCGACGCGTGCGCCCCACTCGGGTTGGCCCTTGAAGAGCGACTGATGGAGGCTGTGGACTGCTTCCACGTCGGCAGCGCTCGACGGACGTCCAAGGCGGTAGAGGCCGCGGCCCCTTGCAGGGCGGACGATGCGGCTCCGTGGGAGGACCTTTCCACCCCAACGGGTCGCCTCCCCGCCCGTGGCGGCCGTCAGCAGCGGATGTGCGGTCGACGTGCCGCGCGTCGACAGCAGGACGACGGTGGTGCACAGCACGAGCTTGGTGAAGTATCGAAGCACTAGGTAGCGTCTCCAGTCGGTTTCGGCGCGGCTGCTACCGGCTTTTGCAGCCCATGGTCCCCGCCAGCTGTCTCAGTGAAGTCCGTCAAGGTGCCTTCGGCCAGGAGGTGCCAGGAGGGTGGGCCTTGCTTTCGTCGCGCCGCTGCGCGCTCCGAGACCTCCCACCGCGCCGGCCCGAGGCCCGCGACGTAATACCAGAGAATGCGCAGGGTCGGCGCCTTGTCTCTGCGTTCTGCGGGCAATTCCCGGTTGCCATTGAGTCCACCACGAGACCGCGGCGGGCAAGTGGCCACACAGCGCCTCAGCTCCTCGACGACGATCGCAGGTGCCGTCGGCGGGGCTCCCTGCCGCCCGCGATTCCTGCCCGCGCGCAACGCACTTGCCGGGATTGCGACCGGCTGCCGGTGCTTGGTGACGCGACACTCCGAGAGGAGGCTGAGCCTGGCAGGATCGGCGGGATCCGGTACCTCGAAGCTCCAACTGGCTGTCCGCGACAGCCTGCGCGGAAGGGTCACCGGGCCGAGCTCGGCGCTGCAGTCAACCGCATCTTGGTGGATTCCGGCGGCCGAAATCGGAGTGAGCGTGATGTGTGGAGGAACCGTCTCGAGCTGTTGGAGAATTCGGTTCGCTCGAGGCCGGAGCGACTGCGCCGACTGCAACACTGAGGCAACCATGGTCCCGCTCTTCGCGCCTGGGATGAGCTGCTCGACCCGGAGGAGAACCTCCCGCGCTTCGGCCGGCTGCTCGGAGCCGTCACGCCCGAAGCGTCGAACCGTGTACCTGAGTTCTCTGCCGGGGAGGAGCGGGTAATAGGGGTGTTGGTCGGCGCCTGTGCTCACGGCCGGCAGGTGCGCCCGGTCGGCAGCCGTCGCGGACGGTGGTGGGCAGCAGACGACGAGGAGCATCCCGACAGCGATGCCCATGGGGCGCACCGGGCGCCAACGGGCGCTCATCGATGGGTCGCGCGCGTCCCCTGGGCCATGGCGGCCAAGGCTGACGTCGATTGTCTCATCAGCGATCAAGGGCGACTCGAGGGTTCTTCACGGGCGACCGAAGGACGCGGCCAGCGTGACCACGCAGCCGCGCATCTGGCAAGACCCGCACCAATATATGGATGTCCTGCGAGTGTGTTCTTCTTCACATATGCGCGGAAAATCATTGCCGCCCGTCAATGGGTCGTCAAGCGCTCCGCGAGCAGCGTCTCGACCTCGACCAGCGCGCGGGTGAAGCTCTCTATTCCCTCGGCGAGCTTGGTCGTGGCCATCCGATCGGCCTCGTGCATCTTGTTGAACATCCCGTGATCCATGGGAATCTTCTCGACAGGCGTGCTGCGAGCCTGGGCCGGATCGAGCTTGCGGGGCAGCTCACCGCTGCGGCTCGCCAGCTCCTTCAGCAGGCTGGGCGCGATCGTCAGCAGGTCGCAGCCGGCGAGCTCGCAGATCTCGCCGCTGTTACGAAAGCTCGCGCCCATAATCTCGGTTTCGTACTCGAAGTGCTTGAGGTATCCGAAAATGCGAGAGACCGAGAGCACGCCGGGATCTTCCTCGGGCGGGTAGCTCTCGCGTCCGGTCTCCTGCTTATGCCAGTCGAGAATCCGGCCGACAAAGGGCGAGATCAGGGTCACCCCCGCCTCGGCGCAGGCGATCGCCTGGTGCAGCCCGAAGAGCAGCGTCAGGTTGCAGTGGATGCCCTCGCGCTCGAGCGCTTCGGCGGCGCGAATGCCCTCCCAGGTCGCCGCGATCTTGATCAGCACCCGCTCGCGGCCGATGCCCGCGGCCTCGTATTGGGCGATCAACCCGCGGGCTCGGTGCGCTGTTGCCGCGGCGTCGAACGAGAGGCGCGCGTCGACCTCGGTCGAGACGCGACCGGGTATCAACCCGAGAATCCGCACGCCGAACTCTACCGCCAGGCGATCGATCGCCCACGCGACGAGGGCCGTGGCTGGGGCGGCTGCCCCGCCTCACGGCGCGCCCAGCGTAGCGCCTCATCGACGACCTCGGCGTAGGCGGGCATGCGCGCGGCCTGTCCGATCAACGTCGGGTTGGTGGTCGCATCGCGTGGCTGATGCTGCTCGATCGCGCGGAGGTCGCCGGTGTCGGCGACGACGACCGAGAGCTGACGGAGTTGCTCGAGGAGCGTCGGAGCCATCACCATCACCTCCCTGTCGTCGCAGCGCCGTCGGCCGCCCCATTCTCTGCGGCCGCGCGAAGCTGCCGAAGGTGGTCGATCAATGCGCGGGTCGAGCCATCGTGCGCGCTCGCTGCCGCCGCTCCCTGCAGCTCGGGTAGAATCGCGCTCGCGAGCTGCTTGCCCAGCTCGACCCCCCACTGGTCGAAGCTGAAGACGTTCCAGATCACCCCCTGCGCGAAGATCTTGTGCTCGTAGAGGGCGATCAGCCGCCCAAGTGTCCGTGGCGTCAGGCGGGGGAAGATCAGCGTGCTGGTCGGCCGGTTGCCGGCGAAGACCTTATGCGGCAGCAGCCGCGCGATTTCCGCCTCGTCGAGGCCCGAGCTGGTCAGCTCCCTGCGCGCCTCCTCCGCCGTCTTGCCCCGCATCAGCGCCTCGGCCTGCGCCAGGCCGTTGGCGAGCAGCATGGCGTGGTGCTCGCCGAGCGGATGCTGTGATAGCGCGGGCATGATGAAGTCGGCCGGGACGAGGCGCGTGCCCTGGTGCAGGAGCTGATAGAAGGCGTGCTGGCCGTTGGTCCCTGGCTCGCCCCAGATCACCGGGCCGCTCGTGTAGTCGTTGATCGGCAGGCCCTCACGGTCGACGCTCTTGCCGTTGCTCTCCATGTCGCCCTGCTGCAGGTAGGCCGGGAAGCGGTGCAGGGACTGGTCGTAGGGCAGGACGGCGTGCGTCTCCGCGCCGAAGAAGTTGTGGTACCAGACGCCCAGCAGGGCCATCAGCACCGGGAGGTTGTCGGCGAAGGGCGCGCCGCGGAAGTGCTCGTCGATGTCGTGGGCCCCGGCGAGCAGCGCTTCGAAGTGGTCCATCCCGACATAGACCGCGATCGACAGGCCAATCGCCGACCACAGCGAATAGCGCCCGCCGACCCAGTCCCAAAAGGTGAACATGTTGGCCGGATCGATGCCGAAGGCTGCGACCTCGCGGGCGTTGGTGGAGATCGCGACGAAATGCCGCGCCACGGCGGCCGCGCTGCCGAGCCGCTCGACCAGCCACGCGCGCGCGCTGCGGGCGTTGGCGAGCGTCTCCTGGGTCGTGAAGGTCTTCGAGGCGACGATGAAGAGGGTGGTCTGCGGGTCGAGGCGCCGCAGCGTCTCGGCGATGTGCGTGCCGTCGACGTTGGAGACGAAGTGTGCGCGCAGGCGCGGATGCCCGTAGGGGCGCAGCGCCTCGCAGACCATCAGCGGCCCGAGGTCGGAGCCGCCGATGCCGAGGTTGACGACGTCGGTGATCGCCTCGCCCCCGTGACCGCGCCAACTGCCGTCGCGCACCTGGTCGCTGAAGGCGCGCATCGCCGCCAGCACCGCGTTGACGCCAGGCATCACATCCTCGCCGTCGACCCGGATCGGCCGATTGCTGCGGTTGCGCAGCGCGACGTGCAGCACGGCGCGGTCCTCGGTGCGGTTGATCTTCGCGCCGGCGAACATCGCCTCGATCGCCGAAGCGAGCTCCGCCTGCTCCGCGAGCTGAACGAGCAGCTCCAGCGTCCGCGCCGTGATGCGGTGCTTCGAGAAGTCGAAGAGCAGGTCGTCGAGCTGGCGCGAAAAGCGTGCTGCCCGACCGGGGTCGTCGGAGAAGAGGGTGCGCAGATGCACGTCGCGCAGCTCGTCGTGGTGTGCTCGCAGGGCCTGCCAGGCGGGCAGAGCGGTCGGTCTAGGCACGGGACGCTACCTCACTTGCAAGGGAGGGGCAGCATAGTCATCCGCGCGCCGTCCGTCGAGAGGTCCGGCGACAGAGGTCTGCGCGATCGTGTGCGCGCGATCGTCGCGCGCGCCGGGATCATGGACAGCGTGCTGCCGGCTCGTTACGCTCCGTGGCCCAGCATGGCGCAAGGGGAGGCATCATCGTCGTGGACGCCGTGTTTGACGCCAAGAAGCTCGACGATGCGCAGCTCGCGGCCTTCGATCAGGACTACATGGACGCTGAGACCTGGGGCTACGTGCGGGTCAACGTCGATCGCGACTTCCCCGCCGGCGACTTCCGCTTCCTCGATGTCGGCGGCGGCAACGGCAAGTTCGCCGACCGACTGCTGGCCCAATACCCGCGCTGCAGCGGGACGGTGCTCGAGCCCTCGGAGCTGCTGCTCGGCAAGAATCAGGCGCACGAGCGCAAGCGCCTGGTCTGCGCCGCGGTCGAAGGCGCAGCCGGCCAGCTCGACGGCCCCTTCGACCTGATCTGCCTCAACCTGCTGCTGCACCACCTCGTGACGCGAACCTACCGCGGCACCCAGGCCAATATGCGGACGACGCTGCGCCTCTGCCGCGGCTGGCTCAGTCCGCGGGGACGGGTCTCGATCTTCGAGAACATCTATAACGGGCGCTGGATCGACAGCCTCCCCAGCCGCGCGATCTTCCTGCTCACGTCCTCGCGGCGCTTCGCCCCGCTGGCGGGCCGCTTGGGCGCCAACACCGCTGGGGTCGGGGTTTGCTTCCAGTCCTCGCGCCAGTGGAAGCATCTGCTGCGCGACGCTGGGCTGCGGGTGATCCAATACGCCGAGGACAGCCCCTGGGACCCGCCCTGGTATCAGCAGGCGCTGCTGCAGATCGACGAGATCCGCACGGGCCATCTCTGGTGCAAGGCGGTCTGAGCGTCGGGCTCGGCGCCGCGCTTCGCCGCGCTAGGCCGGCGGGAGACGATAGCGCTGCTCCAGCGCGCGGATCTTTTCCAGTCGCCGGTGGTAGCGTTCCTCGTCGATGTAGCGCGCGCCGATGAAGGCCTGCGCCAGCTCGCGCGCGAGGAGCTGGCCGATCACCAGACCGCCCAGCACGAGCATGTTCATGTCGTCGTGCTCGACGCCCTGGTGCGCCGAGTAGATGTCGTGGCAGAGCCCGGCGCGGATGCCCGCGATCTTGTTCGCCGCCACCGCCCCGCCCACGCCGCTGCCGCAGATCATCAGCCCGCGCTCGGCGGAGCCATCCTTGATCCGCGCGGCCACCAGCGCCGCGTAGTCGGGATAATCCACCGCTTCGGCGCCATGCGTGCCGACGTCGATCAGCGCGTGGCCCTGCTCGCGCAGGAAGCGCAAGAGATCGGTCTTCAGCGGATAGCCGGCGTGATCGGAGCCAATGACGAGGCGCACGCGCTACTCCCTTGAGCTGGTCGCAGGCGCCGCCTGGCGCAGCAGCTCCCACAGTGGATGTCCCTGGTAGCCCAACTCGGCCAGCTGCGCCAGCAGCGATCGCGCTGCGGCCGGGCGCCCCTCGCGGCGGGCGAGCTCGACCCGTAGCGCGAGGAGGTGGAGGTCGTCGCCGAAGAGCGTCCTGGCGACACCCAGCACCTCGCGCGTCGCGCGCTCCTCGCCGAGCCGAGCGTGGGTGGTGGCAAGATAGCTCAGCAGCGCCGCCGAGGCCGGCAGCCGGGGCAGGGCGCCTGCGAGCAGCGTCCGGGCGCGAAGGGTCGCGACGCGATCGATCGGCGCGAGCGGCCGCAGCAGCGGCGGTGGCCCGCCGTGCGCACGTAGCAGCAGGAAGCCCTCGAGGGCTCGCGCGAAGGCCGGCGCGTCCTGCCGCAGACGGGCGCGTGTGGCCAGGTCGGGGAGCGGGGCCTCGGGCGCCAGCAGGTCGTCGAAGTCGAGCGCGGCGGCGACACCCCGGAGCGCCTCGCGCTCGGCGAGCGGGGCCGTCCGCCCGGCGTCCCGCGCGTAGAGGGCGAAGCGCCCATCGAAGAAGACCGGAAGCCAGCCGCCGAGCCCGCGGAGGTGCCCTCCAAGCGGGCCGAAGCGGCCGTCGCCGAGATCGAGCAGGACCAGGTCGAAGGCGAGCCGCGCGGCCTCGGCCTCGAAGGCGTCGGGCCTGGGCAGCAAGCTGTAAAGGTAGCGGCGCAGCAGCGGCGCTCCAAGGTTGTTGCGCGGATCGATGTAGAGCTGCACGCGCGGCCCCACGGTCCAGAGCAGATACGCGCCGGCGTTGTAGGGGTTGAAGAGCCGCGCGCCTGTTGGCGCATGGGTGGCGAGGTAGCGCGCGGCCGCGCGCGGGGTGTCGCTGCGCGCGCGGATGGGCGGGGCCGGGTTGCGGCGGCGCTCCACTGTGGTTGGCAGGAGGATTCCAAGCGCCAGCGCCGCGAGGGCGAGGCTGACCCGGCGGAGCGCGCGCGACGGGTTCGCGGGCCAGCGCGCGCTGAAGGCGCGCTGCACGTTGGCAGCGAGGTCCGGGACGACGAGCAGACCGAGCAGCGCCACGAAGCGCTGTGAGGCGTGGGCCAGGGCCAGGCCGCAGCCGACGCGCAGCAGGCCCCCGAGCCCGCGGCGATTCGTGCGCGGCAAAAAGCTGAGAAGGGCGAGGAGCCCCAGCAGGTGCAGGGGCAGGAGGCGCAGTCCCGAGGCGACCTCAGCCGGTGGGCGCCACTCGAGCAGCGCGCCGCGGTAGATCGACGCGCCCGTCAGGTGCTCGAGGAGCTGGGCGTAGACGCGCGGGCCCTGGGGCCCGAGCAGCGCCAGCAGCGGCTGAGCGGCCAAGAGCCAGCCGAGGCGTTGGGCTGCGGGGCGATCGCGCTGCTCGCCCCACCTGGCCTCGAGCCAGGCGGCGCCGGTGAGCAGCCAGCCGAGAATGAAGGAGCTATGGAGATTGGCCCAGAGCAGCGCCAGGAGCCCCAGCGCGGCCAGTCGTCGGCGGCTGCGTCCGGCGCCTTGCAGCAAGAGCAGGGCGAGCGGAATCAGCCAGTGCGCATGGAGCGCATTGCGCGCGGTGAGCGTCTCGGCAGCCGCGGGCAGGGCGAGCAGCAGCAGCGTCGCCGCGAGCAGCGGGTGCGCGCCGCGCGCGACGGTCGCGAAGAGCGCGAGGGTCCAGCCGAGGCTGGCGAGCGTCAGCGCCAAGGCGACCACGGCGCGCTCGCCGCCGGCGCGCTCGGCCGCGTACCAGCCGAGATCGCCGAGCCACTCCGGGTTGCTCCAGGGATGCTGCGGGCGCGTGAAGGTGAAGGGATCGGTGGTGGGCACCTGGGCGGTCGTCGCGATCAGGCGGCCGATGGCGAGGCGGGCATAGGTGTCGCGATCGCTCAGATCCCATGGGGCACTGAGCACGACGGCCGCGATGACCAGCACGGCGGCAAGAGCAGTGGTGCGGGCGGAGCCAGGCGGCATCGGCCGCATGGTATCGTTGCCGGCCCCCGGCGCGAAGTGGCTGGACCAGGGAGCAGGCTCAGGCCTGCTCTCGAGGGCGGGGCGACGAAGGACAAGACGATGCGGTGTCGTTGCGCGAGGAGAGCTGTGCTGGGCCTCCTGGGTGTGCTTGCGGGGCTGCTGATCTTGGCCGCGGGGCTCTTCTATTGGGCCAGCGCGGGCACGCTGGCGGCCGGTGAAAGGGAGGGGGAGGTCGTCGACTTCGGCGGCCCCGGCGACGCGTCCACGCGGGCGGGCGAGGCGGCCGCGCGGGACGGAGCGCTGAGGGTGCTGACCTGGAACCTCGCCTGGGCCCGCGGCACCGACCCCGACCCGGGCCACAATCCGCCCGTCGCGCGCGCGACCTACGAGGACCACCTGCGGCGGATGGGGGCGCTGATTCGCGCCCGCGGCGCCGATATCGTGCTGCTGCAGGAGGTCGACTTCGGATCCGGACGCAGCCACGGCCTCGATGAGCTCGCCGCGCTGGCCCGGGCCAGCGGCCTGCGCTACGGGGCGCGCGCCCTGAGCTGGCGCGCGCGCTACGTCCCCTATCCCTACTGGCCCTTGCGTGAGCACTACGGCCGCATGCTCTCGGGCGGCGCTGTGCTCAGTCGCTTTCCGATCGTCACCAATCGCGTGCTGCTGCACGCCAAGCCCGCGGCTCAACCCTGGTGGTATCGACCCTTCTACCTCTCACGCTACACGCAGCTCGTGCAGCTGCGCGACGGCCAGCAGCGCCTGTGGGTGGTCAACAATCACCTCGAGGCCTTCGACCCCGCGAACCGTGGGGCGCAGGCACAGCTCGTCTTGCGGGTCGTCACCGAGCTGGCCGACCGCCTGCGCGACGTCGCCGACGAGCGACTGCTGCTGGTCGGCGGTGACCTCAACAGCGTGCCGCCCGAGGCCCGGCGGCGTGCGGGCTTCCCCGACGCCCCCGAAGACGACTACACGCGTGATGACACCCTCGTCACGCTGCGCCGGCTGCCGGGGCTCGTCGAGGTGGCACCCCCCGAAGCCTACGTCGCGGACGAGCCGCGCCACTTCACCTTTCCCACCCTCGCGCCCACGCGACGGCTCGACTACCTCTTCGTCGATCTCCGCCTGCCGATCGTCGACTACGAAATGGTCCACACGGGGGCCTTCTCCGACCACCTGCCCGTGGTCGCGACCTTGGGTTCCAGCCGGCCCTAGGGCGTTAGCGTTGCTCAGTGCGAGTCGCGCGCGGTCGCTGGCCGGCTAGGCGGAGAGCAACGCTAGCGCGAGGTCGTTGACGTTGGTCCCGGTGGCGCCGCCGCGCAGCAGCGCCCCGGCGGCGTCGAGCGCTCGGTAGCTGTCGTTATCATCGAGGCAGGCGGGGGCGTCGAGGCCGCGCGCGCTCAGCTCCGCTAGCGTCATGCCGTCGACGATCGCTCCAGCGGCGTCGGTCGGCCCATCGACGCCGTCACTCGCCGCTGCGGCGATCACCACCCCCTGCACGCCCGAGAGGCCCAGCGCCGCGGCGAGGGCCAGCTCCTGATTGCGCCCGCCACGTCCTCGGCCGCGCACCAGCACGATCGTCTCCCCGCCGGCGATCAGGGCCAAGGGCTGCCGCTCGGCCTTCCCCTCGCCCATGCGGGCGCGCGCAGTTGCCGCCCATGCGGCGCCCGCGCTGCGCGCCTCGCCGCCCAGCGTCGTGGTCAGCACCTCGGCCCGATAGCCGAGCCGCGCTGCAGCGCGCGCCGCCGCCTCGCAAAGCAGGCCGACGCTGCCGATCACCTGCAGCGCTACATGGTCGACTTGTTTGGGCGTCTCTGTCGCGAGCGCCTCGCGGGCAGAGGGCGAGAGCGCGATGCCGTAATGGGCGACGATCCGCTGCGCGTCGGCGCTGGTCGTGGCATCCGCGGCGAGCGGTCCGCCGCCGATCGTATCCAGCCGATCGCCGACCACGTCGGAGAGGATCAGCGCCAGCGCCGGCTGCGGGGCGAAGCATGCGGCGAGGCGGCCGCCCTTCAGCGCAGAGAGGTGCTTGCGCACGGTGTTGATCGCGACGATGTCCGCAGCGCAGTGCAAGAGGCGCCGTTGGATCTCTACCAGCTCGTCTAGCGAGACGCCTGGCAGGGGCCGCTCGAGCAACGCGGAGCTTCCGCCCGAGAGCAAGAAGAGCAGCAGCTCGTCGTCCGCGCGCTCGGCGAGCAGGCGTAGCAGGGCGTCGGCAGCAGCGAGGCTGCTGGCATCCGGCAGCGGATGGGCGGCCTCGTGGAGCCCGAGGGGCGGTAGCGCGCCGCGGGCATGGCCGGGCGGCGCAATCACGAGTCCGGCATGCAGGCGCGGGCCGAGCGCGGCGCGCGCCGCCGCGGCCATCGTCCAGGCCGCCTTGCCACAAGCGACCAGGCGCACCTTGCTCGCGCTCGGCAGCAGCGCCAGGGCGCGTTCGACCGCCGGGCCCGGAAGCGCAGCCTGGATCGCCTCGGCGATGATGCGCGCCGCGTCGTCTCGGAGTCGCTCGAGGGAGGCCGGTCGTGGCGTGCTGGCTGCGGCCGCCCAGGGGCCCCCTTCGTTCAAGGCCGGCGCGCCGCAGGCCGTGCGGCCGCGAAGACCTCTGAGAGGTTGAAGCGCAGGAGCCCCCGCGCGCTGCCGAAGCGGCCGAGCACGCGGTCGATGCCCGAGTACTCCAGCCGCGGGCGGTCGTCGGTGATCAGCGCGGCGCCGCGCGCGTAGCGGCGCACGCCCTCGGGGTCCAACACGATCGCGGCCCGCAAACGCTCGGCGCTCAGCCCCAGCTCGAGCAAGGCCTGGGGTGCGTGGGGCAGACGGGCGTCCAAGCGCGCCAGCTCGAGGGGCTGGCGCGCCCCGAGGGCGATGCCGGTCCAGTCTCCCGGCATGATGAAGAGGTAGGTCGCCGGGAAGACGGCCTGCAGGGTGGCGAGGATCTGCCGCCCATCCTGCGGTGCCAGCAGGTGCAGCGGCACCCACTGCGCGATCAGCCCCTTGGCGCTCAGGCGCCGTGCTGCTAGCTCGTAGTATTCGCGGCTGTAGAGATTCACGGCGCCGGCGAAGTGCGGCGGCATCGGCTCGAGGGTGATCACGTCGTAGCGCTGCCTGCTGCGCTGCAGAAAGGTGCGCCCGTCCGCGAGGTGCACCCGCGGCATCAGGGTCGCGTTGGCTGGGGTGAAATGCGGGCTGCAGGCCAGCACGTCGGGATTGATCTCCGCCACGTCGAGCGCGACGCCGCGCCAGCTCGCGGCCGCGCGCGCCGTCGCCCCCGTGCCGAGGCAGATCACCAGCGCCCGCCGCGGGCGCGGATGGAGCAGCAGCGGAAGGTGCCCCATCATTCGCATGTAGCCCGTGCCGGGACCATCAGCGGCGGTGCCGAAGCCGTCGAGCACCAGCGCGCGCTGCCTGGTCACGACATGCTGCAGCACCATGGTGGTGGCAGCCTCGCCCTCGCGGTAGCAGAGCACCCGTTGCTGTTGCTCCCGCCCCACAAGATGCGACGGCACCGGCGTGCCGACGCCGAGCTGGGCTCCGACGCGCGGCGGCCAGGCGAGCACGACGCCGACCAGCGTGATGCCGAGGGCGACCGCGGCGACTGGCCAACGCCGCTCGCGCGCGACGAGCCAGGCGCCGACGAGGCCCTGGACCGCGGCGACGGCCAGCAACGCCCCGCGCGCGCCGACCAGCGGCAAGAGCAGAAAGCCTGTGACCAGCGATCCGCCCAGCCCGCCGAGGGTGTTGATCCAGTAGGCGCCGCCGAAGGTCGCGGCAGCGCGACCCGAGCAAACGAGGCTGCGCGCCGCCAGCGGAAACACCATGCCCCAGACCACGGCCGGTGCGCCCAGAAGCGCGCTCGCGAGGCCGCTGAAGGTCAGGAGGCGCATGCCGAAGCGAACGTCGCGCCCGCGGATCAGCTCGACCAGCTCTGGGGTCAGCACGACAAGCGGCACCAGCACCATCGCGAGCAGGGCCGAGAGCGCGGTTGCGACGCCGAGCGGGGTGGTGGTGGCCGAAGCCGTCTTCGGCGTCAGGGCGGCGCCGAGCGCGAGACCGGCCAGAAACGCGGCGAGGATGATCGTGAACGCGAACGCGGTGCCGAGAAAGCCCTGCAGCAGTAGCCGCGTGAAGACGATCTCGTAGCTCAACGTGGCGAAGCCCGAGACGAAGAGCGCCAGCGCGGCCGGCGCGGCGGGCCAAGCGCGGGCCTCGCGCGGCAGCGCGGCGACGGGACGGTCGAGCGCGATCGCTGTGAGCCCGACCAGCAGCTCGAGGGCCGCAGCGACGCAGGCGCTGGCCCAGAAGCCGAGCGCCCCGATCAGCAGAA
This sequence comes from Pseudomonadota bacterium, assembly GCA_016711215.1. Lineage (NCBI taxonomy): Bacteria > Pseudomonadati > Pseudomonadota > Pseudomonadota bacterium. Next base: position 522,739 of record JADJTL010000001.1, read on the forward strand.
ACCCGGCGGCCAGAGCCCCGAGGACGGCCCCGAGCGTATTGGCCGCATAGAGTGGGCTGACGGCCTGGCGCGTGCGCTCGGGGTCGCGCTGGGCGCGATCGACATAGGCCAAGATCGTCGGCAGCGTGGCGCCCATCAACGCGGTGGGCAGCAAGAGCAGCAGCAGCGCAAGCGTGGCGACGGCGCCGTAGGGCAGCCGCTCGTGCAGGCGGGGCAGCCAGGGGGCCGCGGCCGTCACACCCAAGGCCGTCGCTGCCGCCCCGAGCTCGAGCCAGCCGAAGAGCCGCAGCGGCCGCGCCACGCGGTCTCCGATGCGCCCGATCAGCCAAGCACCCAACGCCAGCCCGAGCATGAAGGTGCCGAGGACGAGCGCGATCGCCCGCGACGTACTGCCGAGCACCAGCGTGAGCTGGCGCGACCAGACCACCTGATAGATCAACGACGCGGCGCCGGTCAGCGTCAGCAGCGGCGCGAGCAAACGCAGGCGGACCATCGCTCCTCCAAGGCTCGCGAGGCGCCGCGGGGCGGGCCCTCGAGGACCGGGCTGATAGCGGCTGTCGCTAGGCCTAAAATCGAAGCCTTGCACTGTTAGCACGCGCCTGGGTTGGGCCGCCATGCGCGCCCCGGAAGCGCGCCGCGTGCTATTGGGTCAGCGGCGCGAGGACCCTGCGGGTTTCGCCGTCCAAGAGCACCTGCAGCGAGTTTCCGCCGAGCTCCTGGAAGGCCTTGAGGGCCACCGAAACACCCCGCCCGATGGCGCTCACGCGAGGGTCGAGCAGGAGCGCGTCGGCGCTGCCGATGGCCATGAGCGCCTCCTTGATGGCGCTCGGGCGATCGAGCGGATGCGCGCGCAGGGTCGCGGCAAGGATCGGCTCGATTGCGCTCGCGAGCTCGCAGTGGGTGCCCTCGCCGCGAAGGATCGTCCCCTCGGCGGCGACGCCACCGACAAAGGGCGCCAGCGCCCTGGCCGCCGCTCGCGCGGCGTCGTTGAGGCTGAGGCCAAACATCGCTCGTGAGAACTGGGCGAAGTCCTCGCGCTCCTGGCTCGAGAGCGTGACCGCGAGGCCATGGTCCAGGACCTGAATCGGGAGGTCGGCGCCGGGGCTGAGCTCGCCGAGGAGGTTGGAGGGATGCAGGTCGCAATGAATCGACGAGTCGCCGCTGGCGCTGGCGTGGCCCCAGGGCGCAAAGAAGACCTGAAGGAGGCGCGAGGCCGTCGCGGAGCGCCGTGCCACGGGAAGGTCCGTCAGATGCACGCCGGGCGCCCAGCTCATCAGCTGCCCGCCGTCCCAGGACGCAAAGAGCTCGGGCACCTTCGCCCACGGGAGCTTCGCCGCCGCATAGGCCTCGCGCGCGAGCTGCATGGCGCGCTGGTCCTCGCTTCCCCGCGCCTCGCCCTCGAGGAAGCCGATGCTCTGCTCGATCACCCAGCGCGTCTTCGCCGACGAGCCGAGGGTGTGCATCGCCACCGCGAAGTCGGCGCGATCGCGCGCGATCAGGCGTGCCATCTCGGCGTGCCGCAGCTTCAGCGCGAGCGGTGGTCCCTCAGCTGGCGTGATCTTGTAGACCGTGGCGATCGAGGCCGTGGCGTGGCGTTCAACTGCTGCGGAGCTGTCGACGCCGTGCTCGGCGAGCAGGGCCCGAAGCTCGCCGAGGTTGTGCGGGCGCCCGAGGGCCGGGGCGTTATGGCGGTAGTCGCGGAGCAGCGTTCGGAGCAGCGGATCCGTACCGCGGCGCCTTTCGGCCGCTGCCTGGAGCACCTTGGCCAGCACCGGCGACTGGAGCCCGGCGACCAACGCACGCAGGGGCAGGTCCAGCCCCGCGCCGCGCGTCGCCTCGGCAGCGACGCGGTCGATCGCGTCGCCGTCGAAGGCGCGCACCCGTCGCAGGCAAAACTCGATCACGACATCGCGGGTCTCCAGCGCGGCCCGCCCTCGACCGGCGAACGCTCGCGGCGGGAAGACCTGGTCGAGCACCTGCCGGGCGGCAAGCACGTGGGGTGGCTCGGTGCCGGTGAGCGCGGCCACGAGGCCCAGCGCCTGCAGCCCGGTCTTTACGGCTCTTGAGGGGAGTGGAAAGAAGGGAGCCGCGCGGGCCTCAGAGACCAGCACAAGACAAGCCACGGCTAGCCCAAGGGCCGCGCAGCCCCCGCCGAGAGGGCGGCGGCGCCCGCCGCCACGAAGCAGCGACCGATAATTCATCCGCCAGCGAAGCTCCAGCCCCCGCCCCGCCACACCCGCTCCTACTGAACCGGCAGCTGTCTCGCTAGCGCTTGCTGCAAGACCAGCGCCGCCACCCGCTGACGGCCGCTGGGCTTCTTCGCCTCATGCGCCCATGCTGCCTGGAGGGTCGCAGCATGGGCATGGTCGCCCTCGCCTCGAAGTTGATGGACCAGGCGGGAAAGCTGGCTTTCGTCGCGCCGGCGGCGGGGGAACTTCCCGCCCGAGCGCTTGGCAGCTTCGCCATGCCCTTTGCGGTGCGCTGAGCGTGGCCGAGGGGCAGCGCGGCGAGGCCCGTCTTTAGGCGCATGGCGCGGCCGAAGGGCCGCCGATGCCTCACCGTTAGAGGGCGGCTGGAGAGCGATCGATTGCGCTGCTGCAGGCACGCGCGGGGGGCCTGATCTCGCCCGCGCTGCGCTGCCCGAGGCGACCGTCGCATTTCGGGCGTTGCGGTCAGCAGGCGAATGGGCCGCACTGCCTCGTCGCGCAGCCGCCGTCCGAGCCACGGGCAGCACGACGATAGTGGCGACGCCGACCAAGGTCGTCGCCGAGATGAAGGCTTTCAGCCGCGAAGGGCGCCGGGACTTGTGCACGGAGTCTGAGGTCATCGGGGGGCTTCGTTCAGCTTTGTGTCTGCCATCGCTATCTTGCTCTGCGTGCAAACAAGTTCAGGGCCGACGGCCGGGAGGTCCCCCCTCGTTTCCGCCGTTGGAGGCGTGTGGGCTGCTGAGGATACAATCGAAGCAGGGCTACAGCGCCGGGCGTGGGCCGGGCGATTTCCACGCCCGTTTCAACCATGCGGAATAACTCACGGAGGGCGCCGGTGGCCGGGCTGACGGGTTTTTCGCTGGTGGCAGCCAGGTGGAATCCCTCAGCCCCTGCGCACCAGAGAGCCGCGAGGTCGGGGGGCGGCGCTGGCTCAGACCGTCGGCCGGCAGAAGCTACGCGCCGCTCATACTGCAAGTGGACGACGCGCGCTGGCGAAACGGACGGCCGGTCACTTCCGATGCCTTTGAGGGGGTCTTCGAGGGGGTACTCATGCACGATGAGGTTCGGGCCGTACGCGAACAGAGCGAGGACACGATGCTCAGTCCCGTCGGATTTTGGATGCTCAGTCCCCTCGGATTTTGGGTCGAAAAGCACACGCTTGAGGATTCCCGCGACCTCTGGGTTCCTCAAGAACACGTCCAGGGTTGCCAGCCGCGTCCGCGCTGTTGTCGAAGCCGGCGCTTCCTGCGAACCCAGGGTTCTCGCGAGAGCATCGGTGGCATCGGCAGTGAGATCGGCCGAATCCGTCCGCTGGCGCACCGCATCCCCGACGACCGTCGGCGCTTGGAGGAGATCGAACTGGGCGGCCGAGGCCTGCTGGCTACCGGCAAGCGCGGTGGTGGCGAGCAGCGAGGCAATCAATCCCGTCTTGCACCTGAACATCATGAAAGCACTCCTTGAACCGGACCGCTGGACATCTACTGCCCGCAGCCATTCATCTTCCCGCAGCCCCTTTGGCCAAGCGTTCCGCGCCACCCAGGCGGCGGAGGTTGGTTCGCGAAGTGGCATGTACAAGCAATTCAAGTGCCGGAGTCGCAGGCCCCTTAAGTGATTGATTCCACGACCAGGTTAAGGACACATCAGGGAACTCAGGGTGGCTGGAAAGGGAGCGCTCTTCGATTCTCGAAGACGGCTGGATCTGGATGACCCACGCCGCGGGGGTGACTGACAGCCAGAGCCGGGCGTCGCCGCCAAGGCCTTTGCGCTGAGCGTGCGGGATCACGTGACGGAGTCGCCCCTTGGTCGCTAGGGCGAAGGATCTAGAGGCGCTGGGGCCGGGTCCGTCGCGCCGTGGGTCTCTAGCAGCGCGTGGCCCTTGCCTGCCTGCTTGACGCGATACATGAGGGAATCCGCCGCATGCAGGGCGAGCTCTAGCGTGGCAGGGGCCGCCAGGAAGGCGATCGCGCCGATGCTCGCCGTGATCGGCCACTGGTGCTCCTTCATCGCCTCGCTGAGCAGCGCCTCGATTTGCCCGAGCACGGGTCGCGCGGCCTCCAAGGTCCGCAACCAGCAGCGCGATGAGGCCGAAGGAGAGGGACTGGGTGAGTGAGTTGAAGAGGAAGAGGTCGGGCCCCCCAGCCCGCTCCGGAGAGCGACATCGCCGCCGCCCACAGCACGGTGCTGAGCCCCGCGAGGACCAGACCGGCCGCGCGCGACACCTTCAACGCGCCGAGGGCGATCGGAAGGTAGTAGAGCGGAAAGACCCGCGCTTCGAAGCCGGTCGCATAGTCGATGGCGCCGACCAGGACGACGAGGAGGCTGCAGACGACCGCCGTGCCGATGGCGCGCGTCGGCGTTGCCGCCTCGTCCTTGCCCCTCGGCGGTCTAGCCTTTGGATTCTCCCAGGTCGCAGCCAGCCGCGCGTCGTCGCCCATCAGGGTCCAGTGACGGGAGTCAAACGATCTCACCGAAGGGAGACCAACCGGCGCCAGATCGGCGCCAGATCGGCGCCAGCCACGGCACGCCGAGCGGCGCGCAACCGCGGGGCGCGCGCGTGTGCTCAGTACACCGTCAGGTCGTTCGTCGCGCGGATACAGCGACTGAACGCCGGGGCGTCGCTCCAGGCGCAGGAGCCGCCCTCGCCGAAGGGGCCGCACTCGGCCAGTCGCCTGCAGCGGGTGTCCGGCATCCACTCGCAGGTGCTGACGAGGTCGGGTCGGTCGGAGCAGAGCTGCCCGCCGCAGCCGCCGACATAGCACTTCGTTGGGGGCGGGGGCGCGCACTCGCCAATGCTGGCGATGCGAACGTCGGCGCTCCCTGCCTCGCAGGCGTTGCCGTAGGTCTTGCCGTCGCTGCCACAGACCGGCTGCCAGACCGCCGGGCAGAGGTCGGGCTGGCGCCGGACGCAGCGCGGCTCGCCGCAGGGCATCGGCGGGCAGGGCGCGCGGATACACATGACCTCGCAGAGCGGCGCTGGGCTCAGCTCACAGGCCGGATCGAGCGCGCAGGCCCGCGCATCGCGCGTCTCGCAGCGCGGGGCGGGTCTGGGCGTCGGCCCCGGTACGGGCACTGGAGCTGGGTCAGGCACTGGAATTGGGCCGGGCGCGGGGCGTGGCGCCGGCTCACGGTTGGCGCAGGTGATCGTACACTGGCCACCGAGTCGCGCCGAGAGCTCGGCGAGTCGGTCGCGGCTCGCCATGGCGGCGATCAGCTCCCGCTGCTCCGGTTGCTCCCGCAGAGCGAGCGCCATATTGGCGAAGGGCGTGGCCCCTTCCCTTCCGGCGGTGACCACGCAGGCCACCTCGAGCTGGCACGCGCCATCCATCACGCAGTCGATGGGGCCATGATCGTCGCAGCGGGCCTGCTGCTGGCAAGCTGGGATCGGGCGACCCTCGCTATCGCGGCCGCGATCGGCATCCTCGTGGGCTGCGATTCGGCGCAGAGGGGAGGTCTCGGGCGGCGAGATTTCCTGGTTGAAGACCTCCGGGTCCCTGCCGTCGGCGGGGTCGCCGCAGGCGGCGATGGAGAGTAGGGCCACGGCGCCGAGCGCCGACAGCGTCGATGGGCAGACCCAGCGAAGCCTCATCATGCTAGTCCTCCTTGGTCTGTGAGTGCGTAGGACCCCCGTCGGGGTCGTTGTGTAGCGGTCGTTGCCGTCGAGGTTGTTACTGGCGACCCCACGGGCTGCTTCGACGGAGGCGCTGCATGGATCGGGCCGTCCCGATGGGCGCCGCCTCGGGGGATCAGAGACGGTCCTTCCGGGCTGGGATCGCTCGCCGCGCTCGCCTCTCAAGTGCCTGAAATGGCGTTATACGACTGTGTCCCTTGGGGCGCAGCGCTGCGCCAGACGCGCCAGACGGCAAGCCGCGCGAGCAGTCTCCCATCGCCCGCGGGCGGAGCGCTCCTCGGGTCGACGGTCACCAGCAGGAGGTGGAGGTGCCGGGACAAGAGCCCCCAGGCAGCGCCTGGCTGGAGCGGCACCCGGCGCGATCAGGGGGCCGTCGACGACCCCCTCGCGTTCACGCCTCGCTTGGCGGAGGTACCGGCAGCTCTGCCACCGCCGTGGTCTGCCACTTCTGTCCCTCTTCGACGAGCATGATCGGGATCCCGTCGCAGATGGGATACTTCATCCCCGAGTCGGCGCAGACCAGCCAGCAGCCGTGGACCAGCTCGAGCCGGCCGGGGTCGTCACCCTTGTCGGTGTAGTGCACGGCGACCGGGCAGCGCAGGATCTCGAGCAAGGCGGCGTCAACCGGGGCATCGGTGCTCTGTTCAGCCATGGGACTCCTCTCGTCGCGCTCAAGCGGTGAGCGTGGTCGTGGCGGCCTTGGTCACGCTGAAACAGACCCGCTCGCCGCCCGCCTCGATCGCGGCCTCGATCGCGGCGCCCGCGGCCGCCGGCTCGGCGGCACCCTCGGTGAGCAGCGGATCGTGCTGCAGGCTGAGGCATAGTAGCTCGGCGGCGAGAAAGCCGCTCCACTCCCTCAACACGGCCGTCAGCTCGGGCCCGCTCGCGTTCCAGCGCAGGTGGATCCGGTCCTCGATCTCGAGGCCGCTCTCCTTGCGCAGCAGCTGGAGGCGTCGCAGCAGGTCACGCATCAGGCCCTCGCGTCGCAGCGCCTCGCTGATCGTCGTCTCGAAGGCGACCCAGCTGCCGTGCTCCTCGAGCACGCTCAGCTCCGGCGGGGCCTCGGTCTGCAGCTCGACCTCGGCGCGAGCCAGCTCGACGCGCTCGCCACCGACCACGAGCTCGAGGCTCTCGCTCCCAGCGCGCCAGGCGGCGATCAGGCGCTCCGCGTCGGCCGCGATCGCCGCCGCCACCGCCTTCATCTTCGGGCCGAGCCGGCTGCCCAGCAGCTTGAAGTTCGGCTTGATGCGGTAGAGCAGGGGGCTCGGACTGCCGGGCGCCAGGATCTCGACCCGCTTGACGTTGAGATCGTCGCGCAGCATCGCCGCGAAGCGTTCGGCGGCCTGCTGCTCACCCGCGTCCTTGGGGCCGATGCGCAGCAGCGCCAGGGGCTGCCGCACCTTGAGCTTCTTCGCCTCGCGCGCGGCCAGCGCCAGGCTGTTGAGGCGCTTGATCGCCCGCATCGCGTCGGTCAGCGGCTGGTCCACGCGGGTCGCATCGGCTGTCGGGTAGGCGGTGTGGTGGATGCTGGCGGGGGCGTCCTCGTCGATGGCGCGCACGAGGTTCTGGTAGATCGCCTCGCTCAGGAAGGGCAGCAGCGGGGCCACCAGGCCGGTGACGCCGCGCAGGCACTCGCCGAGCGTCTGCAGCGCCGCGCGCAGGTCCGCCCGGTCGTCCGACTTCCAGAAGCGGCGGCGGTTGTGGCGAATGTACCAGCCCGAGAGGTCGTCGACGAAGGCGGCGATCGCGCGCGCCGCAGTGCGATGATCGTAGGCCTCGAGGGCCAGGCGGCAGCTCGTGATCGTCGTTTGCAGCTCGCTCAAGATCCAGCGATCGAAATCCGGCAGCGCAGCGAAGGCGATCGCCTCGACGGTGGCCGGTTCGGCCTCGAGGCGCGCGTAGTTGACGTAGAAGCCGTAGGTGTTCCACAGCGTGTTGAGGAAGCCGCCGCGCACCTCGCGCAAGGCGCCGTAGCCGAAGTTGAGGTTGGCCGTCGGCTCGTGCTGGGCGAAGAGCCAGCGCATCGCCTCGGCGCCAGCCTGGTCGGCCGCCTCGTCGAACCAGATCGCGTTGCCCTTCGACTTATGCATCTCCTCGCCGTGCTCGTCGCGCATCAGCGCGTGGCCGAGCAGGGTGCGGAAGGGGGCCACGCCCTCGATCATCGCGCTCATCGCCAGCATCGCGTAGAACCAGTTGCGAAACTGGCCCGGGAACGACTCGAGGACCAGGTCGGCAGGAAACCACTCGCGCCAGTAGTCGCGGTCGCGGTCGTAGCCCAGGGTCGAGTAGGGCACGATCCCGGCGTCGAGCCAGGGGTTGCCGACGTCCGCCACGCGCTGCGCCGTGCCCCCGCAATGCGGGCAGGCGATCTTGACGCCGTCGATCCAGGGCCGGTGCGGCGTGTGACCCTCGAACGCGTCCCAGCCGGCGATGGCGCGCTGCTTCAACTCCTCACGCCCGCCGATCACCTCGAAGCGCTGGCACTGCTCGCAGACCCAGATCGGCAGCGCGAGGCCCCAGAAGCGCTTCTTCGAGATCATCCAGTCGCGCATGTTCGAGAGCCACTCGAGCTCCCGCTCGCGGCCCCAACTCGGCACCCACTTCACCTGCTCGACGACGGCCTTGATCTCGTCGCGCCAGCCCATGTCGATGTACCACTCGTCGACGAGGCGAAAGACCAGCTCATCACCCGTGCGCCAGCAATGCGGATAGACATGGGGGTAGCGCTCCGTGGCGAGCAACAGGCCCTTGCGCCGCAGGTCCTCGACGATCCACTCGACCGTCTCGGCCGCCGTCGCATGCTTGCCGGTGAGCCAGCCGAAGCCCTCGAGGAAGCAGGCGGCCTCGTCGAGCGGCGCCAACATCGGCAGGCACAGCTGCTTGCCCAGCGCGTGGTCGACGTCACCGCAACCCGGCGCGGTGTGGACGATCCCCGTGCCCTCGCCGGCGACGACGACCGGCTGGCCGTGCGAGTCCCGACCGCCGTCGATCACGCGATGCGCCTCGCGCGCGCTCTGCGTCACGCCCCGGGCGGCGAAGGGGAAGCCCCCCGCCAGGCTCTGCGCCGGCAGCTCGTCGAAGGGGCCGTCGTAGGCCAGGCCGACCAGCTCGGCCCCCTTTACCGTGCCCTCGAGCGTGTAGCCGCCGCGCTCGTTGAAGAGCTGCGCGAGGGTCTTCAGCTTGGGGACGCCGGCGACCCACTCCTTCTGCTCGCGGAACTGCCGGTCGAGGCGGGCGAAGGTCAGGTTCTCGGCGGCGCAGTAGTAGAGCTCGCCGCTACGCTGATCGCGCAGCTTGGCGTAGTCCAGCTCGGCGTTGACCGCGGCGGCGACGTTGCAGGTCAGCGTCCAGGGCGTCGTGGTCCAGATCAGCAGGTTCTCGCCCGGGCGGTCGCGCAGCGGAAAGCGGACGAAGAGCGCCGTATGCGCCACGAGCTTGCGCCCCTCGATCACCTCCATCTGCGAGTAGGCCGAACCCGAGCGACCCGACCACGGCATCACGTCGCTGCCGCGATAGATCTTGCCGCGGGCGTGGCAGCGCTTGAGAAACGACCAGATCGCGAAGTTGTTGTCCTCCGACATCGTGAAGTAGGACTGCTCCCAGTCCATCCACATGCCGAGGCGAATCGACTGCTCGGTCTGGACCGCCGAGTACTTGCGCACGCGGGCCTGGCAGGCCTCGACGAAGCGCGCGACGCCGAAGGCCTCGACGTCATGCTTCGAGCTCAGGCCATGCTCCTTCTCGACCTCGATCTCGACCCAGAGGCCCTGGCAGTCGAAGCCGTTCTGGTAGCGCAGGCGACGCCCGTTCATCGCCCAGTAGCGCTGGTAGACGTCCTTCAGCGTGCGGCCCCAGGCGTGGTGCACGCCCATCGGGTTATTCGCGGTGATCGGGCCGTCGAGGAAGGAGTAGGGCGGTCGGCCGCGCTGCTGCACGACGAGCTGACCAAAGGCGTCGGACTCGCGCCAGAGCGTCAAGACCTCGCGCTCGAGCGCGGGCAGATCGAACCAGGCCTCGACCTTGCGGTGGCCGGAGCCGGGCGCGATGCGTACGGCTGGGGTCGGCGGCTGCGCGCTGGCGCCGGGGGTCGGTTCTGTCGGGGGGCTGTCGTCTCGGGTCATCGCTATCGTCCCGCGCCTGCGCTCAAGCGGGCGGCTGCCAGGCGCGCAGCTGGTCGTCGAGGAAGGCTGGCAGCTGATCCTGGGCGACCCTCTGCTGCCGCATCGAGTCGCGCTCGCGAACCGTGACCGTGCCGTCGGTCAGGGTCTGCCCGTCGACCGTCAAGCAGAAGGGCGTGCCGACCTCGTCCATGCGGCGGTAGCGGCGACCGATCGCGCCCTTGTCGTCATAGGAGCAGTGGTAGCGCTCGCGCAGCGCCTGGTTGATGCGCTGGGCGATCTCGGGCATGCCCTCCTTCTTGACGAGCGGGAAGATCCCGACCGTGAGGGGCGCCAGCCGCGGGCTGAGGGCGAGCACCACGCGCTCTTCGCCCTCGACCTGCTCCTCGCGATAGGCCTCGCAGAGCAGCATCAGGATCGTGCGGTCGAGGCCGGCGGAGGTCTCGACGACATAGGGGATGTAGCTCTCCTTGGTCTCGGGGTCGAAGTACTCGAGCTTCTTGCCCGAGTACTTCGCGTGATTGCGCAGGTCGAAGTCGGTCCGCGAGTGGATGCCTTCGATCTCCTGCCATCCCATGGGGAACTCGTATTGGACGTCGACCGCGGCGTCCGCGTAATGCGCGAGCTTCTCGTGGACGTGGAAGCGCAGCCGCTGCGGGCGGACGCCGTTGTCGATATGCCACTGCCGCCGCTCGTCGCGCCAGCGCTCGTAGGCCGCCATATGCGTCCCGGGCTTGAGGAAGTACTGCAGCTCCATCTGCTCGAACTCGCGCATGCGAAAGACGAACTGACGGGCGACGATCTCGTTGCGGAAGGCCTTGCCGACCTGCGCGATACCGAAGGGGATGCTCTGGCGCGCGACCTCGCGCACGTAGTTGAAGTTGACGAAGATGCCCTGCGCCGTCTCCGGGCGCAGGAAGATCTCGGTGGCGTCGGCGCCGACGGCGCCCACCCGCGTCGAGAACATCAGATTGAACTGACGGACCTCGGTCCAGTCACAGCTGCCGGAGGACGGTGAGCGGATCTGCTCGTCGAGGATCAACCGGTGCAGCGCGGCGCAGGGCTCCGCGTCGTGCAAGGCGGCGACGAAGCGCTGATGCACGGCCTCGGCGCGCTCGCTCTGCCCCTTGTGGCGCAGCGCCGCGATGTACTCCTCGATCAGCTGGTCGGCGCGGTAACGCGCCTTGGAGACCTTGTCGTCGATCAGCGGATCGTTGAAGGCGTCGACGTGCCCCGACGCCTTCCAGACCGTCGGGTGCATCAGGATCGCCGCGTCGAGCCCCTCGATGTTGTCGTGGCCGCGCGTCATCGCCTGCCACCAGCGCTCGCGCACATTGCGCTTCAGTTCGACACCCAGCGGCCCGTAGTCGTAGACGGCGCCCAGCCCGCCGTAGATCTCCGAGGACTGGACAATGAAGCCCCGCCGCTTGCAGAGCGAGATGATGGTGTCTAAGGGGGCGCTGCTCATCGTTGCGGTCCTCGGTAGCCGGGCGGTCGGTGGCTGTGTGGCGCCGCTGGTGCGCCGCGCGATGGGCATGCCAGAAATCGCGCGACGGAGCAAGCCTCGGGCGGCCTGCTGCACCCCGGTCGGTCGGCGTGGTAGCGTCCAGGCCGCCTGGCAGTAAGGGCGCACAGAGCGCACCTGGGAGTAGGAGCTGGCATGTACGTGATCCAGGTCGCCGCCGAGATCGCCCCGGTGGCCAAGGTGGGGGGGCTCGCCGACGTCGTCTTCGGCCTGACGCGGGAGCTCGAGGCCAGGGGCCACGACGTCGAGGTCATCCTGCCGAAGTACGACTGCATGTGGTACGACCAGATCTGGGGCTTGCACCGCGTCTTCGACGATTTATGGGTGCCCTGGTACGGCGGCGCGATCCACGCGTCGGTGTATTTTGGCTGGGTCCACGGTCGCAAGTGCTTCTTCATCGAGCCCCACTCGGCGGATAACTTCTTCAACCGCGGGACCTTCTACGGCTGCAAGGACGACCTGCTGCGCTTTGTCTTCTTCAGCCGGGCCGCCCTCGAGTTCCTCTACAAGTCCGGCAAGCGGCCCGACGTGATCCATTGCCACGACTGGCAGACGGGCCTCGTGCCGGTGCTGCTCTTCGAGATCTACCAGTCGATCGGCATGCCGAATCAGCGCGTCTGCTACACGATGCATAACCTCCGCCACCAGGGCGTGGGTGGCGGCGAGCTGTTGTGGGCCACGCGCCTCGGTCGTCCAGAGTACTACTTCCACCACGACCGCCTGCGCGATAATACGCACGTCAATGCGCTCAATCTGATGAAGGGCGGCCTGGTCTACGCCAACTTCGCGACCACGGTCTCACCGCATCACGCCTGGGAGGTGCGCCATACGGAGCAGGGCTACGGTCTGCAGGCGAGCCTCAATGTCCATCAGGCCAAGTTCGGCGGGGTGCTCAACGGCTGCGACTACGACGTCTGGAATCCGGAGAAGGACTGGCACCTCGCGCGGCACTACGGCGCGGCCTCGATCGAGGATAAGTATCTCAACAAGGAGGCGCTGCGTGAGCGGCTCTGGTTGCGCAAGGGCTGGCGGCCGATCGTCGCCTACGTCGGGCGGCTGGACGCGCAGAAGGGCGTGGCGCTGATTCGCCACGGCATCCACTTCGCGCTGCAGCTCGGCGCGCAGTTCGTGCTGCTCGGCTCGAGTCCCGACGCGGCGATCAATCGCGAGTTCTGGGAGCTCAAGCGCCAGCTCGACAGCAACCCCGACGTGCATCTCGAGTTGGCCTACAGCGATCAGCTGGCCCATATGATCTACGCTGGCGCCGACCTGGTGCTCGTGCCGAGCATCTACGAGCCCTGTGGACTGACGCAGATGATGGCCCTGCGCTACGGGGCCGTGCCGATCGTGCGCGCGGTGGGCGGGCTGGCCGACACGGTCTTCGACCGCGACTTCGGCAGGAAGCCGCCCGGGGAGCGCAACGGCTACGTCTTCGACCATCCCGACGCCGCGGGGCTCGAGTCGGCGATGCGGCGCGCGATCGGGCTCTGGTTCGACTACCCGGCCGACTTCCGGCAGTTGATGGTCCAGGGCATGTGCTACGACTACTCCTGGAACTACCCTGGCCAGCACTACGTCAACATCTACGAGCATATTCGCGCCAAGTAGCGTCGCTTCTTTCGCGCCCACTGCACTGGAGATCGAGCGTCATGACCGACCTGCCCGAATACGTCGACGGACTGCCAAACCTCTGTGGAGCCGAGTCGGAGGTGCAGCGCATCATCGACGAGCACGCCGGGCGACCCGTCTTCCTGCCTGAGAGCGGGATCGACTTCCGGCAGGTGCGAAGCGCCTTCGCGGTCGCGCTGCACATGCACCAGCCCTTGGTCCCCGCGGGCGGTGCTGAGCTGCGAAGCGCGGCGATGATTGGCAACCTGCAGTACATGCGCGACCACCCACAGCTCGGCGACAACCACAACGAGGGCGTCTTCGCCTGGTGCTACCGTCGCATGGGCGAGTTCGTGCCGCAGCTGGTGCACGAGGGTCAGCAGCCGCGAGTGATGCTGGAGTATTCGGGGGAGCTGCTGCATGGCCTGCGGCAGATGGGTCGCCACGACATCCTCGACGCGCTCAAGACGATCACCTGCAACCCACGCTATCGCCGCTGCGTCGAGTGGCTCGGTGCGCCCTGGGGGCATGCGGTCGCGCCGTCGACGCCGGTGCAGGACTTCCGCCTGCACGTGCAGGCGTGGCAGCAGCACTTCCTCGCGCTCTTCGGCGCTGAGGCGCTCGGGCGGCTGCGGGGCTTCTCGCCCTCCGAAATGGCGCTCCCCAACCATCCGGACACGGCCTACGCCTTCGTCCGGACCCTGCTCGACCATGGCTACCAGTGGGTGCTGGTGCATGAGCACGCGATCGAGCGGCCCGAGCAGGGGGGGATGCCCGAGGATCGACACCTGCCCCACCGGCTCGTCTGTCGCAATTCCGCCGGTGAGACGGCAGAGATCATCGCCATCATCAAGACGCAGGGCAGCGACACCAAGCTGATCGGCCAGATGCAGCCCTACTACGAGGCCAAGGGGCTGGGCCGCCGGCCGCTCGGCGCGGCCCACGTTCCGCCGCTGGTGACGCAGATCGCCGACGGCGAGAACGGCGGCGTGATGATGAATGAGTTCCCAGGTAAGTATTTCGAGGTGATGCGCGAGTGCTCGGCCTCCGAGGTGCCGGCCCTCAACGTGACGGAGTACCTCGAGTACCTCTTCTCGCTCGGCCTGACGGCTGCCGACTTTCCGCCGGTACAGCCAGTGCGCCAGGCGCGCATCTGGGAGCGCTTCACCGCGGGGGGTGGTCCGGAGCGCCTGGCGCTGGCCCTCGACGACCTGCGCCGCGAGGACGCGCATTTTCATGTGGACGGCGGGAGCTGGACCAACGACCGCTCCTGGGTGCGCGGCTATGAGAACGTGCTCGGTCCGATGGAGCAGCTCAGCGCGGCCTTCAGCGAGAAGGTCTTGGCCAAGCGCGTGCCGACGGACGAGTACCGCTACCGCAACGCGCTCTTTCATCTGCTGATCTCGCAGACGAGCTGCTATCGCTATTGGGGCCAGGGGATCTGGACCGACTACGCGCGCGAGATCTGCCGGCGCGGCAGCGAGATCCTGCAGTACGACTTCTGAGCGGCAGGCAGGGCCGCTGACCGCGCCGAGCGAGCGTCTCGGCGCGGCCTCAGGCGCTTACTTCTCCTCGAACTCCGCGTCGATGACGCCGCTCTCCTTCGCCGCATGAGGTCCGGCGTCGGCCGAGGCTCCGTTGCCGGCGCTTGGCGGGGCGCCGCCGGCGCCACCGGCCGCGCTGGCGGCCTGGTACATCGCCTCGGCCATCTTATGGGACGCCTGCTCGAGCTCGGCCAGCGCCGCCTTCATCGCCTCGGCATCGTCTCCCGCCAGCGCCTTGCGGCCGCGCTCGATGGCGCCCTCGACCGTGCTGCGCTGCTCGGCCGGGATCTTCTCGCGGCTCTCGCTGATCAGCTTCTCGGTGCTGTAGACCATGCTATCGAGCCTGTTGCGCGTCTCGATCGTCTCCTTCTTGCGGCGATCCTCCGACTCGTGCGACTCGGCCTCATTGACCATCCGCTTGATTTCGTCCTCGTTGAGCCCGCTCGACGCCTCGATGCGGATCTGGTTCTTCTTGCCGGTAGCCTTGTCCGCCGCGGAGACATGCAGAATCCCGTTGGCATCGATGTCGAACGCGACCTCGATCTGCGGGGTACCGCGCGGTGCCGGCGGGAGCCCGTCGAGGTGGAAGCGACCGAGCGACTTGTTGTCGCGGCTCATCGGTCGTTCACCCTGGGTGACGTGCACCTCGACCGAGGGTTGGCTGTCGGCGGCCGTGGAGAAGACCTCGCTCTTCTTGGTCGGGATCGTCGTGTTACGCGGGATCAGCACCGTATGGACGCCGCCCAGCGTCTCGATACCGAGACTGAGCGGGGTCACGTCGAGCAGCAGGATGTCCTTGACGTCCCCGGCCAGCACACCAGCCTGAACGGCTGCGCCGAGGGCAACCACCTCGTCGGGATTGACGCCCTTATGCGGCTCCTTGCCGAAGAACTCGCGGACGCGCTGCTGCACCAGCGGGATGCGCGTCGAGCCGCCGACGAGCACGACCTCGTCGATATCCTTCGGGGTCTTGTTGGCGTCGGCGAGCGCCTTGCGCGAGGGTTCGATCGTGCGATCGACGATCGCGGCGATCATGCGCTCGAATTGCGCGCGTGAGAGCTTCTTCAGCAGATGCTTCGGCCCGGTGGCGTCGGCGGTGAGGAAGGGCAGGTTGATCTCCGTCTCCTGAACGGAGCTGAGCTCGATCTTGGCCTTCTCCGCCGCCTCCTTCAGCCGCTGCAGGACCATCTTATCCTTCGAGAGGTCGATGCCCTGCTCCTTGCGGAACTCGTCGATCAGCCACTCCATCACCAGGCTGTCGATGTCGTCGCCGCCAAGGTGCGTGTCGCCGTTGGTGCTGACCACCTGCACGACGTTCTCGCCGACCTCGAGCACCGAGATGTCGAAGGTGCCACCGCCGAAGTCGTAGACGGCGATCAGCTCATCCTTCTTCTTGTCGAGGCCGTAGGCCAGCGCCGCCGCCGTCGGCTCATTGACGATGCGCTTGACCTCGAGCCCGGCGATTCGTCCGGCGTCCTTGGTGGCCTGCCGCTGGGAGTCGTTGAAGTAGGCCGGGACCGTGATCACGGCCTCCGTGACCTCGTGCCCGAGGTAGTCCTCGGCCGCGCGCTTCAGCTTCTGGAGCACCTTGGCCGAGACCTCCGGCGGCGAGAGGTGCTTGCCCTTGATCTCGACCTGGGGGTCACCATTGCTGGCGCGCACGACCTGGTAGGGGACGCGCTTGATCTCGTTCTCCATCTCGGTGAAGCGCATGCCCATGAAGCGCTTGATCGACGAGACGGTGTTCTCTGGGTTGGTGATCGCCTGGCGGCGGGCGATCTGCCCGACCAGGACGTCGCCCTTGTCGTCCCAGGCGACGACCGAGGGGGTCAGTCGGCCGCCCTCTTCGTTGGTGATGACCTTGGGCTCGTTGCCTTCCATCACGGCCACCACTGAGTTGGTGGTGCCGAGGTCGATTCCGATCATTCTTCCCATGACGTCAGCCTCCCGCGAGCAGTGAGAACGGAGTTCCGGAGAACTACAAAGCGTGGTTATCCCAGACGCAGGCGGCAACTTAAGCCGCGAGGCGAGGCTGTCAAGGTGTGGTATTCCGGCGCGGGTCGCAAGAAAGCGACGGAGGCTCAGGTCGTGCTGGGCGGGGTGCTCGCTGGCGGCGCCGGCTCGGCCTCGGCCTCACGTCCGCCGCTGCCCTCGCCGCGTCGGCGCGTGCTGCTGCCCCCGGCCTTCTTGGCGCCGCCGCCCTGCAGCAGCGGCAGGATCTCGTCGACCCGCTTGATCAGCCGGATGTCGAGCTCCTTCAGCGCCTGCTCCGGTACGTCGGCGAGGTCCTTCTCGTTACGCTCGGGCAGGTAGACCGTCTTGATGCCGGCGCGGTGGGCGGCGAGGATCTTCTCTTTGATGCCGCCGACGGGCAGCACGGTGCCGCGCAGGGTGATCTCGCCGGTCAGCGCGACGTCCGGCGGGGCGCCGACGCCCTTCAGCAGCGACGCCAGGGCGAGGAAGAGCGTCACGCCCGCGGAGGGACCATCCTTGGGAATCGCGCCTGCCGGGATGTGGACGTGAATGTCGTGCTTCTCGAAGAAGTTCTCGTCGACGCCGAGCTCCTTGGTCCGCGAGCGGATGTAGCTCAGCGCCGCCTGGGCTGACTCCTTCATCACCTCCCCGAGCTGACCGGTCAGCACGAGGTTGCCCTTGCCGGGCATCCGGGTCGCCTCGACGAAGATGATGTCGCCCCCGACAGGGGTCCAGGCCAGTCCGGTGGAGACGCCCGGGTCGGCCGTGCGCATCGCCACTTCGCTGATGAACTTTTGCGGGCCGAGATACTCGGGGAGCCCCTCCGGCGTGATCGCCGGCAGGACCCCCTCGACTTTGCCTTCCGCGACCTTGACGGCGCAGCCGCGCACGACGTTAGCGATCTCGCGCTCGAGGTTACGGACGCCCGCCTCGCGCGTGTAGGAGTCGATGATGTCGCCCACGGCCTCGGGTGTCAGCTTGAGCTGCGCGTCGCTCAGACCATGCTCCTCGAGCTGCTTGGGCACGAGGAAGCTGCGCGCGATCGCCAGCTTGTCCGCGCGCGTATAGCCGGGCAGCTCGAGGATCTCGAGTCGGTCGCGCAGCGCCGGCGGTACGGGATCGAGGATGTTGGCGGTGGCGATGAACATCACGCGCGAGAGGTCGAAGTGGACCTCGAGGTAGTGGTCCGAGAAGGCGTTATTCTGCTCGGGGTCGAGGACCTCGAGCAGCGCAGCCGCGGGATCGCCGCGGAAGTCGTGACCGAGCTTGTCGATCTCGTCGAGCATGAAGACGGGGTTGTTGGTGCTCGCCTTCTTCATGCTCTGAATCACGCGGCCCGGCAGCGAGCCGACGTAGGTGCGGCGGTGACCGCGAATCTCGGCCTCGTCACGCACGCCGCCCAGTGATACCCGGACGAACTTGCGGCCCATCGCGCGCGCGATGCTCCGCCCGAGGCTCGTCTTGCCGACGCCGGGTGGGCCGACGAGGCAGAGGATCGGGCCCTTCTTGTCGGGCTTCAGCTTGCGGACTGCGATGTACTCGACGATGCGCTTCTTGACCTTATCGAGGTCGTAGTGGTCCTCGTCGAGCACGCGGCGCACATTGATGATGTCGAGGTTGTCCTCGGTCGCGCGGTTCCACGGCAGCTCGACGAGCCACTCGAGGTAGGTCCTCGTCACCGTGTACTCGGCCGACGAGGGCTGCATCACCTTGAGCCGATCGAGCTGCTTCAGGGCGACCTTCGCGACCTCCTCGGGCATCTCCGCCTTGGCGACCTTGTCCTTGAAGTCGTCGATGTCGCCCGACGAATCGTCGAGCTCGCCGAGCTCCTCCTTGATCGCCTTGAGCTGTTGCCGCAGGACGTACTCGCGCTGGTTGCGCCCCATCTCCTCCTGGACCTGCGTATTGATCTTCTCGCGGACCTTGAGCACCTCGAGCTGGCGCGAGAGAAAGGCGAGCACCTTGCGCAGGCGCGCCTTGACGTCGAAGGTCTCCAGCACCTCCTGCTTCTCCTCGACCGAGAGGTCGAGGTTGGCGGTCGTGAGGTCGGCGAGCATGCCCGCGTCGGTCACGCCGTCGATATGCGCGGCGGCCTCTTTGGGCAGCTCGGGCATCAGCTTGATCACGCGCTTGGCCATGTCCTTGAGGTTGAGCACCAGCGCGTCGAGCTCGACATCGGCTCGGCTCTGGTCCGGCAGCGGCTGGACCCGGGCGAGGATGAAGGGGTCGCGCTGCGCGAAGCTCAGCACCTGCACGCGGCTAACGCCCTGAAGGATGACGCTGAAGTTGTCCTTGGCCAGCTTGATGACCTTGAGGATGCGCGCGGCGCAGCCGACCGCGAAGAGGTCACCGTCCGAGGGATCCTCGGTGCGCGCGTCGCGCTGGGTGAGGATGCCGATGATCGGGCGCTCCTTGCTGATCGCATCCTCGATCAGGCGGACGGATTTCCGTCGGCCCACGTCGATCGGGATGATGCTGCCGGGAAAAAGCACCGAGTTGCGCAGCGGTAGAATGGCGAGCTGGTCGGGGAGGTCCACCGGCCCGTCGTTGGCCGGTGAGCCCTTGTTGGTGGTCATAGCAAGCTCCTGGCTCTCAGGTCAGGACCCTCGGGGGCCGCGCGATCACAGGGTTAAGCACGCCGGCCAGGACAGCGGGCCGTCCCAGCACGATAGAATGCGCCAAGCGGCAGCGCAAAGAGAAAGGCTCGTTGCAGCGGCGGACGGGCGCCTGCGGGCGCGCTGCGCGACCCCGCCGGGGGGGAAAGGGGGGCGAGACCCCGCGCCTGGCGGGGAGGCCGCGACGGGAAGGGGAGGGAGGCCTAGTCGTCGACGCGATCAAAGAGGATGCCGTCCTCGTCGCCGCGGCCGCCATCGTCATCGAGCTCGGCGAGCACGAGCTCGTCGACCATGTCGTCGACCGAGCCGTAGAGGCTGTCGAGCTTACGCAACTCGTTGCGCTCGAAGTCTTCGAACGACCGATAGACGCGCGGGAACGTGCTCTGCATGCTGCCCTCCCTCTCTCTTTTTCCTCGCCGGGGTCGCTAAGGGCCCAGGCTTGCATTTGATTCCGCTCGGCACCTGATTCCGCACGGCACCGCCGCCGCGGCGGCAGGAAAGTCAGCACCCCACGCGCTCGTGGAGGGATGGATAAAGGCTACATAAAGGTGATTATCCGACATGTAGGAAGAACGCAAAAAAGCCGCTCGCGGGCGCTGCCACAGCCGCTGTCTGGGCCGCGCAGGTCATTTCGTGCTATGCGCGGACCTCAGCCGTCGCCGGGGAAGCTGTCGCCCGGAAGATGCCGTCGCGCCAGCGGGCGTGGCGCGCGCAGGAGTGGTGAGCATGGGGCAGATCATTGCCGTGGCGAATCAGAAGGGCGGGGTCGGCAAGACCACGACCGCGATCAACCTCGGCGCCTCACTCGCGGCGGCGGAACAGCGCGTGCTGCTCGTCGATTTGGATCCTCAGGGCAACCTGAGCTCGGGGCTCGGCTACCCGCGGGCGCGCGTCCAGCAGCACGTCTATCAGGTGCTGAGCGGCGAGCGCACCATCGACGAGGTGATGGTCGACACCGACCTCGAGTACCTCAAGCTCGTGCCGACCCATACGGAGCTGATCGGGGCCGAGATCGAGCTGGTCGGCGACGAGGCGCGGCACGGGCGCCTGGCCGCCGCGCTCGAGCAGGTCACGCCGCGCTTCAACTACGTCTTGATCGACTGCCCGCCCTCGCTCGGCCTGCTGACGCTGAACGCGCTGGTGGCGGCCGACTCGGTGCTGGTGCCGCTGCAGTGCGAGTACTTTGCGCTCGAGGGCTTGAGTCACCTGCTGGCGACGATCGAGCGTGTGCGCGCGATTTACAAGCCGGCGCTCGCGCTCGAGGGCGTGCTGCTCTGCATGTACGATCGGCGGATGAACCTGACCCAGCAGGTGGCAAACGAGGTGCGGGGGCACTTTGCCGCCCAGGTCTTCGACACCGTCATTCCGCGCAACGTGCGGCTCGGCGAGTCGACCTCCTTCGGCAAGCCGGTGCTGCTCTACGACGTCGAATCCGCCGGCGCGCGCGCGTATCTTCAGCTCGCGCAGGAGTTGATTCGGCGGCGGGCGATGCAGGTGGCGCCGCAGCCGCCGCGCCCGGCCGCACCACGGGTGGTGGCGGCGCGGCGCGCCCTCGCCGCGAGTGACGGGACCGAATGACGCGCGCCAGACGGGACTCGATCAGCCGTCGGTTAGCGGGCGCTGACGGCCGGCGGCTCGGGCCGCGGGTGTGTAGGACGCGACGATGACGGGAAAACGGCGCGCGCTGGGGCGGGGACTCTCGGCGCTGATTCCGGACCCGGCGGCGGCGGCCGCGCCGAGGCGCGGACCGGAGTTCTTCGTGTGCCCGATCGAGCGCGTGCGGCCGCTCAAGGGGCAGCCGCGCCGCTTCTTCGACGAGGCGCGGCTGGTCGAGCTGGCGGCGTCGATCAAGCTGCAGGGCCTGGTTCAGCCCCTGCTCGTGCGCCCTGACGCCGACGGCATGTTCACGTTGATCGCTGGCGAGCGGCGCTGGCGGGCCGCGCAGCGGGCAGGGCTCCACGAGGTGCCCGTGGTGGTGCGGCAGGCTGACGACCTGGTGGCCTTCGAGCTGGCCTTGGTCGAGAACCTGCAACGGGAGGACCTCAATCCGATTGAGGAGGCAGAGGCCTTCGCGCGCCTGCTTGGCGAGCACGACTACACCCAGGAGCAGTTGGCCGAGCGGGTTGGAAAGATCGCTCGACGGTGGCCAACAGTCTGCGCCTGCTCAGGCTGCCCGAGAGCGTGCGGCGCGCCGTGATCTCGGGGGCCCTGAGCGGCGGTCACGCGCGCGCCCTGCTCAGTCTCGAAGGGCGCGCGGGCGGGACGCCGCCGGTGGAGGTCGGCGCCGGCGAGCGGCTGCGGCGCTACGAGCAGGCGCTGCGCGAGGTCGTCGCCAAGGGCTTGTCCGTGCGACAGACCGAGCTGCTGGTGCGGCGCGTCGTCGCGGAGGGGGGCGCTGGCGCCGCCGCGACCTCGGCGCGAGCGACGCCCGTCGCCCTATCGCCCAACGCTCGCGACCTGCAGGACCGTATGGCGCGCGCGCTGGGCACGCGGGTGGCGCTCCATCCGGCGGCGGGCGGGCGCGGGCGGATCGAGATCGAGTACGGATCCCTCGACGAGCTCGAGCGGTTGATCGAGGTCCTGCTGCGGTGAGCGCCAACGGTCAACCCGAGGACGAGCTGCGCCGCCATCTCCGCGCCCCCGTGACGCTGGAGGTCCGCTACCGCACGACCGGATCCTTCCTCGTCAGCTACTCGCTGAACCTCTCGGTTGGCGGCTTGCTCCTCGAGACAAACGAGGCGGCGCCGCCGGTCGGTACGGCGCTGCTGGTGCGCTTTACGGTGCCAGGGGCGGTCGAAGCGATTGAGACCCAGGCGCGGGTCGTCTGGGTCAGGGAGCCGACCGACGTCGGTGCGCGGCGCAGTTTGGGCCTGCAGTTCGAGGGGCTCGAGCAGCAGATGGGCGTGTTGATCGATGGCCTGGTCAGGCGCTTCGAGGGGTTGACCTTGGTCGCCGTCGCCGCACGGGGCGCCCCGCTGGAGCGCTTGAGCCGCTATCTGCGCAGCGCACTGGCCTGCACCGTCGTGCAGGTGGCTAGCGATGCGCTCGGTGAGATCGATGCGACGGTCGGCGCTCAGTCGATCGACCTCTTGGCCGTCGACCTCGACTCGACGGGACCGGCGGGTGTGGGCGCCCTGAGTTGGGCGCGATCGATGACGCCGAAGATCCCTGCTGTCGTCGTCGCCGACCATCCGGAGGCTGTCGCAGCAGCGGAGCTCGATGACGCGGCGACCGTGATTCGTGGGCCCTTGAGCTTCGAAAAGGTCCGACGCTGCGTGCTCGACGTGCTCGCACGGCCCTTGCCGGGCGTGAGTTGAAGGCGCCGCTCGCTCGTCGAAGCGACCCGCGGTCCAGCGCGCGTCGAGGCCCGCTGCGCTGAGGCCCCCTGCCCTGCAAACCCGCTGGTGCAAGGCCCCGCCGCCGGAGTCGCCGCCGCCCGGGCTGCCGACTGCCCGCTAATCCGCTAATAGCTACGGCTGCCCGGGAGGCCGTAGGCGCCTGGGCTGTAGGGGCTGCTGTAGGGGCTGCTGTAGGGGCTCGTGTGGGTGTAGCCGGGCAGCTCTTGTTTCAGGTTCTGGTCGCGGCTCGGGTGCTTGGTGGGCGCCGCGGGTTCGCCTGCGGCGTCGCCCGCCGCTGCGACGCTCGAGCTCGGTTGCCCACCCGCGCGCGTGCCCTCGAGGTCGGGCGCGGCCCAGGGCGCGATCGCGCTCGCGTTGCTCACTCGGCCGGTGCTGGGCCCGCCGGCTGCGGTCCACGGGCGCTCTTGGTGGCTAGTCCTGCCGGCCGGCCTCGCCTGTGCACGCCGGTCGGTCCGCGCGCGATCCGCCGGGCCCCTGCCGGGGAAAATGCTGGGGGACAAGCTTTCGTGATCTGCGCCGCGCGGCAGCGAGAACTCCCAGCGCCGGTCCTGCTCCAAGCGCGGCCTTGCCAAGGGCGATGAGGCCTCTCGATTGGGCACGTCGAAGCGCTTCGTGCTGGGCGCGGGGCGTGGGGCCAGGGCGCGGGCTTCAACGCCCACGGGCGTGCTGGGTTCGACGAGATCGGCCGAAGCGCCGTTGACCGCTGTGGTGAGAATGATGGCGAGAAAGGCCGCCATTTAGGGGCTCCGACGGACGAAAGCCGCCAAAGAGCGCGGATTGTAGGTGAACGTCCGACAGATGTCAAGGCTTGAGCGCCTCAGAAGACGGGGAAGAACTGCGGCAGCAGGTCGTGCAGCAAGAGCAATTCGAGCGCGGCCAGGCTCAGGAAGGGTCCAAAGGGCAAGCGAGCCGCGCCGAGCCGCGTCTCTTCGGCTGCGTCGTCGTCGCCGGGACTCGAGGTCGGCGCCGCGTCGGGGTCGGGCGGCACCGCGTCCGTCGCCGCGCTCAGCGGGCCGGTGGCGAGAGGCTTCGCAGCGGCGAGGTCGCGGCGCCGGCGCGCGCTGCGGCGCAGCCAGAGCAGGGCGGTCACGCCGATCAGCGTGCCCTGCAGCGAGGCGAGAAATAGCGTGGGCAGCAGGGCCTGCCAGCCGAGCAGGCCCGCGATCATCGCGAGCTGCTTCCCATCACCGTAGCCCATGCCCTGCCGGCCGGTCAGCAGCTCCCAGCCGTCGGCGATCAGGCGCACGAGCAGATAGCCTCCCGCCGCACCGATCACGCCGTCCCAAAGGTGCGGCAGGGACATCCAGGGCGACAGGGCCACGGCGAGCGGGATGCCGGGGTAGGTGATCGCGTTGGGGATGCGCATCGTCGCCAGATCGATCAGCGCCACGGCGACCATCGCGACGGCGAACAAGGAGGTGATGGCGAATTGCGCGGTGCGCAGCCCCGGCGGCCCGGACGCGTCGACGAAATAGACGCGGTGCAGCGCGATCGACAGCCCCGCCAGGCCGAGCTCGACGAGCGCATAGCGCGGCGAGAAGCCGGCGTCGCAGTGCCGGCAGCGCCCGCGCAGCAAGAGGTAGCTCAGCACCGGCAGGTTGTCGTACCAAGCCACCGCGCGATGGCAGCTGCGACAATGCGAGGGTGGGCGGACGACAGATTCGCCCCGCGGTAGGCGGACCACCACGACATTGCAGAAGCTGCCCCAGATCGCGCCCCAGAGGGCTGCGATGGCGGTGCCCCAGGGTCCGCCGAGGACCTGCTCCCAAAGCGCATATGAGTTCATCGTCGGCCTTTCAGCGGGTCGCGTCGATTGTTGACAATTCGCGCCGAGACGGCAAACTTCCCTGCTCAACGGCCCATGCCGGCCTGACTGCTGACGGGCGATGTTCAATCCCACGCAATTCGGTCAATACCTGCTTAGTGAGCGCATTGGCGTGGGCGGGATGGCTGAGATCTTCAAGGGCAAGCTGCTCGGCCTCGGCGGCTTCGAGCGGCCGATGGCCGTCAAGCAAATCCTGCCGCAGTACGCCTCCGACCCTGACTTCATCGAGATGTTCATCGATGAGGCGAAGATCGCGGTCAACCTGCAGCACGGCAACATCGTCGGCGTGCATGAGCTCGGGCGCATCGGTGAGATCTACTTCATCGCGATGGAGTACGTGCACGGCCACAATCTGACCGAGATCATCAGCGCCGCGAGCAGGCGGGCGCTGCCGCTCTCGGTGGATCACGCCGTGCTGATCGGCATCGAGATCTGCAAAGGGCTCGACTACGCTCATCGCCGCTCCGATCAGCAGGGCCGCCCGCTCGGCGTGGTGCACCGCGACCTGAGTCCCGGCAACGTGATGGTCTCCTTCGACGGTGCCGTCAAGATCACAGACTTCGGCATCGCCAAGGCGCGGCATAAGCTCGGCAAGACAGCGGTTGGCGCGGTCAAGGGAACCTACGGCTACATGTCGCCCGAGCAGCTCGCGGGCTACCCGGTCGACAACCGCACGGACATCTTCAGCACGGGCATCCTGCTCTTCGAGCTGCTGACCGGGCAGCAGCTCTTTCCGGGAAGTACGGACCTCGAGGCGGTCGAGCGCGCGCGCCAGGCGCGGGTCACCCCGCCCTCGCTGGTCTCCGATCGCGTTCCGCCGGGGCTCGACATGATCGTGCTGCGCGCGCTCGAGCGCGAGATGGACGATCGTTATCCCGACGCCAACGCGATGCAGCTCGCGCTCTCGCGCTTCCTCTTCACCAGCGGGCGCGGTGCCAGCTCGACGACGCTCGGCGCCTACATGCGGGAGCTCTTTCCCGCGGAGGACGAGCATGAGACGCGGGCGGCAGCGACCTCAGTGGAGGCTCCTGAACGGAGTCCGGCGCAGGCCGCTGCGCCGCCCGACGGGCGCGCTGGCGGCCGCGGGCTGAGCCCGACGGGCACGCAGTCCTACGCGCTTCGCGCCGAGCTCGTGCAGGCGTCGGCGGCGGCGGGCGAGAGCCCCGGGGCGCATGGAACGGTGCGCGCGGTGGTGGCGGTGAAGGGCGCTCGAGCGGAGGAGACCCTGGCGCTTCCCTCGCTGGCCGACGCCCGCGTTGGGGCTCTCGGCGTCGCGCCGACGGCCGCGCAGCTCGCCCCAGCGGCGGCCTTCGCCGCGGCGCTGGTCAGCGCCGAGCGCGAGGCTGCCGGCGGCGGCCCTGGCGCGCCCGCGGTGGGCGGCATCGCGCCGGCGGTGGGCGGCGTCGCGTCGTGGCCAGAGCGCGAGCCTGCCGAGGGCGGCGAGGCGTCTCGGCGGCGGCGGACGGCGTCATTCACCCCCTCCGAGCTGCCTGCCGCACAGGGTGGCCGTCGGCTCGGCGCCGCGCCGGGACGTGGCGAGTGGGCCGGGCCCGAGGGGGGAGCCGCGCCAGCCGGCACCGATGCCCATCCGCTGCCCACCGCCGCGCCGCGCAGCGAGGGGCCGCGCCCGCCGCGCAGCGACGCCTCCGTGATGGCGCTGCTGATGCAGCCGGTCGCCACCTCGAAGCCCGCGGTAGCGGCGCCGGCCTCCGTGACCTTCGCGTCGTCGGAGTTCAGCGCGGACTCGCCCTCAGCGTCCTGGAACTCGCTGCCCTTTCCCCCGCCAGAGGCCACGGCGGAGCCGGCGGCCGCCTTCGCGCCGTTGGGGGGAGGCGGCCACGCGGGCGAGAGCCCGCTCGCTCGGCGCAATCTGCTTTCGGCGACCATGCAGCTCTTCGTGCGGGACTTCGGCGAGATCGACTCGGACGCCGTCGGGCGCGCGCAGGCGGCTCGCGCCTCGCACGTGGTCAAGCTGACGCTGCTGAGCTGGGTCCTGATCGGCCTGATCGTCGCGACGGCGGTGTCCTTTCTCGTCTATCGCAAGACGCGCCTGACTCAGAGCGACCTGGACGACGGGACCGCCTTGCTCTCGCCCGACGACCTACGGGGCAGCGGGGCAGCGGGGCGGCCGGCCCCGACGGCGCCGCGGCGCGGGACGATCGCGGTCAGCGTCGACCCGGCCGATGCCGTGGTGTTGCTCCATGTCGGCGACACGCCCGCGACGGTCGGAAACCTCGACCTGGGTCGGCCGCACCTGCTGCGCCTCGAGCGCGAGGGTTATGCTGCCGTCGAGCGCACCCTCTCGCCGGCGGAGCTCGCCGCGGCGCAACGCGTCGAGGTCGCGTTGCAGCCGACCGGCGCGGGTGCGGAGCAGGCGACGACGGTGGGTGCCTTTCCCGAGGGCGCGAGCGTGGGTCGTCGCGCCACCGTGACGGTGAGCTCGGATCCGCCCGGCGCGACGGTTTGGCTGGCCGTGGGTCGCGGAGGGGCTGAGCTCTCCGACGTGCCCGTGGCGCGCTACTACTTCAAGGTGATGCGCAGCGGCTATGAGGTCGCTTTCGTCAGCCTCTCCGAGGCGCAGTTCGACGAGACCAGCGGTGTCGCGCGCGAGGCGGTGAGCTTGGCGCGCCTTGAGGCCCCCGTTGCGCCGGCGACGCCGCCCGCGGCACCCACGCCGATCCCCACGCCGGTGGTGCGCAAGCCGAGCCGGCGCAGCCAACCTCCAGCGCGTGCGCGGGCTGCGACCCGCCGGCCGCCGCGCGCGCGCCGGGAGCCAGCCCCACAAGATCACTTTGCCCAGTTGGGCCGATTGAATCCCGTCACCGGCGACCGCGAGACCTGAGCCGCTTGACTGCGAGCGAGTCTCCTCAGCGCCATGAGCGCGTCAATGGCCGCTGGACGGTCCGCGAGCTGCTGAGCTGGACGGCGGAGCGCTTCGCCGCGCTCAGCGCGTCAGCTCGGCTCGAGGCGGAGCTGTTGTTGGCGCATGGTCTCGGCGTCGATCGACTCCAGCTCTATCTCGATTTCGACAAGCCACTGACGGCAGCGGAGCTGCGCATCTATCGCGAGCTGGTTCGGCGCCGCCTGGCGCGCGAGCCGGTGGCGTATATCCTCGGCGCGCGCGAGTTCTGGTCCCGGCGCTTCGCGGTCTCTCCCGCGGTGCTCGTCCCTCGGCCCGAGACCGAGCTGCTGGTCGAGGAGGCGCTCGACTGGCTGCGCGCGCGGCTGGCCACCACAGCGCAGCCCTGCGTGATCGACGTCGGCACGGGTTCCGGCGCGATCGCCGTGGCCGTCGCGCTCGAGCTTCCCGCGGCGCGCGTTTGGGCGGTCGATCGAGCGCGTGCTGCAGTGACCGTGGCGCGGGGCAACGCGCTGGCGCATGGCGCGCCCGTGCGCTGGTGTTGCGCTGATCTCCTGAGCGTGTTTGCGCCGCGACCGACCTTCGATCTCGTCCTGGCGAATTTGCCCTATATCCCAAGCGATGAACTGGCGCGCTTGGCCCCCGAGGTTCGGGACTGGGAGCCGCGATCCGCGCTGGACGGTGGTGGCGACGGCCTCGACGCGATCCGCGCGCTCGTCTGCCAGCTCGGATCACGCCTGCGGGCGGGCGGGCAGGTGCTCCTCGAGGTCGGTGCTGGCCAGGCGCGGGAGGTCGCGGGGCTCCTGGAGGCCTCGGGCTGCGAGCAGGTGTCCGTCCGGCGCGACCTGGGCGGAATCGATCGGATCGTCGGTGGGTCGTGGAGCGGCCGCTGAGGCTTCCGGGGCCGGGCTGCTCTAAGCTGGTCGGGGTTTCAGGCGCCCATCTGGGGCACGCGAGCGCGGGGGTGCAGTGATGGTTGGACGGCGGGTTTCGATCGGGCTGCTGGTTGGCGCGCTGGCGGCGGGAAATGGCTGCTCGCCTTACCTGGTGCGCAGCCTCGCCAATGCTGCGGTGCTTACCGCAGTGATCGTCGGTACGGCCCATGTGATGGCCCACCACGACGCGCACATGCACTTCCACGACTGCGGCCACCACCGGCGCTGGCACCGCGGGCATTGGGTCTACTACTACGATGGCCATTGGGAGTACTATGAGCCGCGCCGCCGCAGCTGGCACTACTACGCCGAGCCCGACGCTGAGGACGAATCCGACTACGGCGAGGACTGATTCGTCGCGCGCCGCGCAGGGCGATCGAGCGCCGGATAGCCATAGGTCGTGGGATCGAAGAAGGCCGGCACGAGGTCTTCAAAGCCGTCGAGGACCAGCCGCTCGCGGAAGGTCGGCAGCACGCCGGTCGGCGTCAGTTGCCCAACCACACGGTCGCTGCGAGCCCCGCGCCGCTGCTGGAACGCGAAGAGGTCCTGAACGCGGTAATCACCGCGGTCGTCGAGCGGCAGCACCTCACTGATCGCGGTAACGCGCCGCGAGCCGTCGCGCAGTCGCGCCACGCAGACCACCAGATCGACCGCCGACGCGACCTGGGCGCGGAGGGCGCGCAGCGGCAGTCCGACCTCCGCCAGCAGCGCCAGGCTTTCGAGGCGGGTCAGCGTCTCCAGCGAGCTGTTCGCGTGGCAGGTGCTGATCGTTCCGCCGTGGCCGGTGTTCATCGCCTGCAGCAGATCGAAGCATTCGCCGCCGCGGACCTCGCCGATGACGATGCGGTCTGGGCGCAGCCGCAACGCCGAGTTCAGCAGGTCGCGGAGCGAAATCGCCCCGCGCCCCTGAGCGTCGGGGGGGCGACTCTCGAGCGAGACGAGGTGGCGCGAGCCGAGCTGGAGCTCGGCGGAGTCCTCGATCGTGACCACACGCTCGTGGGCTGGAATGAAGGCCGCCAGCGCGTTGAGCAAGGTCGTCTTCCCGCTGCCGGTGCCACCGGCCAGCAGCAGGTTCTTCTGCGCGAGGATGCAGACCTCGAGCCAGCGCGCGGCCTCGCCGGATAAGGCGTCGAGGCGGACGAGGTCCTCGATTCGCAGCCCGCCAGGGTGAAACTTGCGGATGGCGACCACCGGACCGCCGCGGGCTAAGGGTGGCAGCACGACGTGAATGCGCGAGCCGTCGGGGAGGCGCGCGTCGAGCCGCGGCTGCTGCTCGTTGAGGGTTCGGCCGACGAACTGCGCCATGTTGCGTGCGGCGGCGAGGAGGCCATCGGCCGTGAAGCGACGGCCGGTAGGCTCGAGCCTACCGGCGCGCTCGACCCAGATCGCGTCGGGGCCGTTGATCAAGATCTCCGTGACCTGCGGGTCGTCGATGAAGTCGGCGATCGGCGCGAGGAAGGCGCGGAGGGAGGTCGAGAAGAGCGACCCGAGCGTCGGTCTCGTCGGCGGGGAGGTCATGGTCAGAGCAGCGTGCCGCGGAGGAGGACGTTGGCCAGCGAGAAATAGAGCACCAGTCCGGTGACGTCGACGAGCGTGGCGACGAGAGGGGCGGAGGCGCTCGCGGGATCGAAGCCGAGGCGGCGCAGCAGGAAGGGCAGCATCGAGCCGGAGAGCGTGCCAAAGGTGACGATGCCGATCAAACTGCCGCTCACGGTGGCCGCCAGCAGCAGGTAGTGCCTTCCGTAGCTCTGGAAGAGGAGCTGCCAAAGGATGATGCGCAGCAGGCCGAAGAGCGCGAGCACGCTGCCGAGCGTGAAGCCCGCCGTCAACTCGCGGCGCATGATCCGCCACCAGTCACGCAGCTTGACCTCGCCGAGGGCCATCGCTCGAATGACCAGCGTCGCTGCCTGCGAACCGGAGTTGCCTCCGCTCGAGATGATCAGCGGCACGAAGAGCGCGAGCACCACCGCGCGCGCGACCGCCTGCTCGAAGTGCGCCATCGCGCTGGCGGTCAGCATCTCGCCGACGAAGAGCACGCTGAGCCAGACCGCCCGCGCGCGAATCATCGTCCAAAGGCTGGTTTGCATGTAGGGCTGATCGAGCGCGGCGAGGCCGCCGAACTTGTGGACGTCCTCGGTGGCCTCCTCCTGGACGACGTCGACGATGTCGTCGATGGTCACGATGCCGCGCATCCGCCGCTCGCCGTCGAGGACCGGGACGGCCACCAGGTCCTGCTGCGCGATGATGCGGGCGACCTGCTCCTGGTCCATATCCTCCGGGACGGTGACGACCGCCGTCTCCATCACGTCGCGCACCAGCGCTGACGGGGCGGCGGTGAAGAGATCGCGAAACGACACGACGCCGAGCAGGTGTTGCTCCGAGTCGAGGACATAGGCGTAGTAGAGCGTCTCGAGCCGCGTCCGCGCCTGTCGCCGCAGGTAGCTGATCGCCTCGTCGGCCGTCATTTCGGGCCGCATCCGGGCAAAGCGCGGACTCATCAGGCCGCCCGCCGCGTCCTCGGCGTAGGCCAGCAGGGCCGTGACCTCGCGCCGCGTCGGATCGTCGAGCAGCTCCATCAGCGTGTGGCGATCCTCCGGCGGAACCTCCTGCAGCACGTCGGCGCTGTCGTCGGGGGCGAGCATACGCATCCAGAGCCGGCGCTCGCCAGGAGGGAGCCCCATCAGGATGGCCGCCTGATCGAGCGGCGCGAGCGCCAGGAAGAAGTCGTCCGCGCCTTCCGAGTCGAGCATGCGAAAGCCGAGCACGCGATCCGTCGGGGCGAGGATCGGCCAGATCTCGCGTAGATCGTCCAGCGCCAGGCGCTCATTCAAGGGAGGAGAAACCATCGGTCCACCTCGGCAGCGTTCGGTATATCCCTTCGCGATCGCGCGGTCACGTTTGTCCTGCAGGCGGTGACGCCGCGGCCGGGCGCGGCGCGGCGACTGGACCCGGGAGCGGGCGGGGCGTGTCAGTTTGTCAGGGCGAATTGGGGCGTGTCATGATGCCCGCGCGCGACCATGACACCACCGACTATCCTTGTCGTCGACGATGAGCCGAGCAATCGTGAGTCGCTCGAGCGCATCTTCCGGCGCGAGGGACTCGCCGTCGAGACCGCGGCCGATGCAGGCGCTGCGCTCGAGCTGCTGCGACAGCGACCGATCAACGTGATTCTCACCGACCTCGTGATGCCGCAGCTGAGCGGCGTCGATCTGCTCAAGGCGGTGCGAGCGCTCGCCTCCGAGACCGAGGTGGTGCTGATGACCGCCTACGGCACGGTCGAGAACGCCGTCGAGGCGATGAAGCAGGGTGCCTACGACTTCGTGACCAAACCGCTGAAGCGGGCGCAGATCGTCGCGGTCGTGCGACGCGCGCTGGAGAAGCAGTCCCTGGTCGCCGAGAACCGGACGCTGCGTGCTCAGCTCGAGGCGACCCAGCGGCGGGCGATCGTCGGCCATGGCTTAATCTGGCGCCGCACGATGGAGCTCGTGGCCCAGGCCGCCCCGAGCTCGGCGACCGTGCTGCTCTTGGGCGAGAGCGGTACCGGCAAGGAGCTCTTGGCAAGAGCGATCCACGACGGCAGCCCGCGGCGAGGCAGCCCCTTTATCGCGGTCAATTGCGCGGCCTTGCCCGATTCGATCCTCGAGGCCGAGCTCTTCGGCTACGAGCGGGGCGCGTTTACCGGCGCCGTGGCGCGCAAGGACGGGCGCTTCAGCCTGGCCCATGGCGGCACGCTCTTCTTGGACGAGATCTGCGAGGTCAGCCCGCAGGTGCAGGTCAAGCTGCTGCGGGTGCTGCAAGAGGGCGAGATCGACCGCCTCGGTGGGCGGACGGAGAAGGTCGACATCCGCCTCGTCGTGGCGACGAACCGCGATCTAGCGGCGGAGGTGCGGGTCGGGCGCTTCCGCGAGGACCTCTTCTACCGGCTCAACGTCATCGCCGTGCACCTGCCACCGCTGCGCGAGCGGCGCGAGGACATCGCGCTGCTCGCCGATTTCTTCCTGCGCCGCTACGCGGATAAGAACGGTAAGCAGCTCCATGGCATCGCCAGCGCCGCCAGCGAGCGCCTGGCGGGGCACGACTGGCCCGGCAACGTGCGCGAGCTGGAGAACGCGATCGAGCGCGCCGTGGTGCTCTGCAAGGGCGACGTGATCGGGCCGGAGGATCTTCCCGCCGATGTCCGCGGGGGGCTCGGCGGGGGTGCGGCCGGCTGCATCACGATTCCGATCGGGACCCCGATCGATGAGGTCGAGCGTCGCCTGATCATCGAGACCCTCGGCCACACCAAGGGGGACAAGCGGCTGGCCGCCCAGCTGCTCGGCATCGCGACCCGCACAATCTACCGGCGTCTCGAAAGCGCGCGGACGCCGAGCCCCGAGGGCGCTGACGCGGAGCCACCCGACCCCTCGGAGGCGTGACAACCTGGCGGGCTGCGCTCCGGGGCTGTGCCAAATTGGCGGAGCCTCCGGCGGGGCGCCTCGCCTGCCGGAAAAAACCATCCTGGTTATCATCGCTTGAATCGGAGAGGCCGTGGCACTCCGCTTGCTACTGCGGAGCGTGGGTGGATGATGCCGGCAGCGCGCCGGAGGCTCAATCCGGGCGGGGCCGATGGAAGCTATTCTGCGCAAGCACTTCTGGGTCGTCTACCTGGCGCTGATCGCGCTGGGCGCCTATTTCGCCGCTCGCACGCTCTCCCAGGTGATCGCGGCGCAGATTGCCGTGCCTCGGTCGCGCCCCACCCAGCTCGTGGGTCAGGCCGCCGCACCCCAGCTCCCGCGCGCCGTCGACTGGGACGCCGTCGCGGCGCGCAATGTCTTCTGCTCGGCCTGTGCGCCGCCGGTCATCGAGGCGTCGACGGGCCATGAGGCCGGCGATGGCGCGGGCGGAGGGGTGGCGCCAAGCGAGCCCACCAAGAGCGCGCTCAACCTCCAGCTCCTGGCGACGCTCGTCAGCAACCGCGATCCGGCCTGGTCGCTGGCCGCGCTCTACGATCCAACGGCGGGGCGCACCCGCGTTGCTGGCGTCGGCTCTGCGCTCGAGGGCCTGACCGTCACCGAGATTCGCACGCGGCGAATCGTCCTGTTAGAGGGAAGTCGGCACGAGTACATCGAGCTCGAGCAGACTGGCGGCTCGGGGGGCCCGACGCCGGTCGCGTCGTCGATGCCTCCCCCGGCGATGGCGGGGGGCGGGACGGATGAGCTCGGCTCGCAGATCGCTTCGGGCGTGCGGGCGACGGGGGGCACGAGCTGGGAGATCCAGCGCAGCGCGCTCAACCGCGTGCTGACCAACACGACCTTGCTGGCCCGCTCAGCCCGCATCATCCCGAGCATTCGCAATGGAAAGCCCGATGGCTTCCGCATCGTCGGTATTCGCCCGGGCAGCCTCTATGCCCTGATCGGGATTCAGAACGGCGACCTGATCCAGGCGATCAACGGCCTGCCGATGACGACCCCCGAGGCCGCGCTCGAGGTCTACACCAAGGTGCGCAGCGCCTCGCACCTTTCGATCAGCTTCAACCGCCTGGGCAAGCCACTGACCCATGACTACGTGATTCGGTGATTCCATGACGATTCGGACGACCTTCCCTCCCTCGCGCCTCGGGGGGCTAACCCTCTCCGCGCTGCTCGTCGTGCTGGCGCTCGGGCCGCGCAGCTTGGCGCAGCCCGTCCCGCCGCCGGGCCCGGATAATGCGGCACCCAAGGTGCTCGACCGCGTCGCACGCCGCGAGCGGCGCTTGGCGGCCGACGCTGACCAGGCGCGGCGGCGCCAGGCGCGCGCCCTGCGCCGCGCCGAGCGTGGGCTCACCACCGCCGGAGGCGCGCAGGACCGCGCCGCCGCGCCCCCGCAGCCCCCGGCCAGCACTGCGCCTGCCGCCAGCGCGCTGCCGCCCGCGGCCGCGAACGACGCTGCCACCGCGCCGGGCGAGCGCGAGTTCAACGAGTGTTTGCGTGTACCGGCGGGGCGTCGGATCAAGGTCACGCTCAAGCCGGAGTCTGATCTGGCTGACCTGGTCGGCTGGATCAGCGCGATGACCTGCAAGCAGTTCATCGTCGCCGCGGCACTTCGTGGCCAGAAGGTGACGCTGGTCTCACCCCTGCCAGTCACCGCCGGCACCGCCTATCATGCGTTCATCAGCGCGCTGGAGGTGATGGGTCTGACGGTGGTGCCGTCTGGGCGCTATCTCAAGGTCGTGCAGAGCAATTGGGCGCTGCAGTCGCCGATCGCCACCTACACCGACGGCGACACTCGGCGGCCGCCCAACAGCGACGAGATCGTGACCCAGATCGTGCGAGCGCAACACGTCGACGTCAACGAGCTGCTCGTGGTGCTGAGCAAGCTGAAGTCGCGCAACGGCGATGTGACGGCCTACAAGGCGACCAACTCGCTGATCATCACCGACAGCGGCAACAACATCCTGCGGATGCTGAAGGTGCTGAAGGAGCTCGATGTCGAGGTCGGCGGCGAAAAGATCTGGGTCGTGCCGATGCGCACCGCCGACGCGAGCGAGGTGCTCAAGATCCTGCAGCAGGTCTTCACCGGCGGGGGGGGCCAGGCGCCGCCGCCCGCCATGCGGGTCAAGCGTCCGCGCGAGCAGCAGCCGCGGCCCTCGCCCGTCGAAGGTGCCGAGGTCGACGAGCTGAGCGCGGTCAGTGTCTCGAAGATGGTCGCGGACCCGTTGACGAACTCGCTGATCATCGTCGCCGCGCCGGGCTCCTATCTGCAGATCGCCGCGCTGATCAAGCGGCTCGACGTGGAGAGCGAAGGCGTCAATCAACGCATCCACGTCTACTACCTGGAGAACGCCGCGGCCGAGGAGGTCGCGACGACGCTCTCGAGCCTGACGGCGGGTGGCGCCGCGCGGCCGAGCGGCGCGAAGGCTGGTGCGGCCACCCTCTTCGAGGGAGAGGTCAAGGTCACCGCCGACAAAGCGACCAATTCGCTGGTCATCGTCGCCTCGACCAAGGATTACCTCAGCACGCGACGCGTGATTCAGCAGCTCGACGTGCCGCGCCGCCAGGTCTTCGTCGAGGCGGTGATCATGGAGGTCTCGCTGAATAAGGATCGCAAGCTCGGTCTTGGGTTCCATGGCGGCAAGCTGATTGGCTCGACCGACAAGACCCTGCTCTTTGGCGGCCTGCTGACCCAAGAGCTCAATTCGGTCCTGCTCAGCCCCGCTGCCCTCAGCGGCCTCGCGGCCGGGGCGCGCGGCCCGGAGATCGAGGGCTCCAGCAAGCTGCTGGGGCTATCGGCGAATATCCCCGCCTTCGGGCTGGTGCTCCAGGCGCTGCAGACCAACGGCAACGTCAATGTGCTTTCCTCGCCACACCTGCTGACCACTGACAACCAGCAGGCCGAGATCGTCGTCGGCCAGAACCTTCCCTTCCCCGGCGGGGTGCTCGGGGGCTTGGGTCAGCTCGCCGGACAGGCCGCGGGCGCCGCCGGCTTGGCCAGCTCACTGCTTCCGTCGATTTCGGTGCAGCGGCAGGACGTCGCGCTCAAGCTCCGGCTCACGCCGCACGTCAACGAGAGCGACGTCGTGCGGATGGAGATCGAACAGGAGGTCTCGGACGTCATCAGCGCAAACTACAACCAGCTCGGCCCCGCGACCTCGAAGCGCGAGGTCAAGACGACGGTCGTGGTGCGTGATCAGCAGACGGTCGTAATCGGCGGATTGATGGCGGATACAGTGCGCGAGACCGAGAGCAAGGTGCCGATCCTGGGTGACATTCCGGTCATCGGCGCGCTCTTTCGTCAGACCCAGCGCTCAGTGCAGAAGACCAACCTGATCATCGTGCTAACGCCTTACGTGATTCGCGACCAGAACGACCTGCGACGGATCTTCACCCAGAAGATGGAGGAACGGCGCGAGTTCATCGAGCGCTTCACCAGCTTCAGCGCGCCGGAGGTCACGCATGCCGTCGACTACCGTCATAAGCACGGGCTGCTGGCGGAGATGCATCGCGTCGGGCTGCAGGCCGAGGAGGACGCGGCCTTGCTCGAACAGGCACGGAAGGCCACCGATCAGCAGGTGGAGCCGGTGGACCTGCCCGCTGGCGTGAGTTCGGCGGAGAGCGATGCGGAGGGCGCGACCAGCTCAGAGCCGGCTGCTCAGGCGGGCGAGGCGCCGGCACCGCCCGAGGATCCGCGCTTCCGGGCACCCCCTCCCCCTGATGGGCCCAGCCCCGATGGTCTGCCGCCGCCACCGGTGCCTGGCCCATGACGCAGGAGCAGGCCTTTGCCGCGATCCTGCTGCGCGACAGCCCGCTGACGCGCGAGCAGCTCGAGCAGGCGATGGAGGCCCAGCGGCTGGAGGGTGGGACGCTCGCCGAGACCTTGCTGCGACTGCGCATCTTGCCGGAGGAACAGGTGCTGCGGGCGCTGGCGCAGCACCTGGCGCTCGAGTTCACCAGCCAGCTCGACCCCGAGGTGGTCGACGCCGGGTTGCTCGTCGACCTGCCGATCAACTTCGCCAAGACGCACTTGGTGCTGCCCCTGCATCGGGAGGATGGTCGCGTTCGCGTCGCGCTCGCCAACCCACATGCGGTCTTCGCCGGGGACGACCTGCGCACGCTGCTCGGCGCCGAGATCGTTCCGGTGCTGGCGACCAGCGAGCGCGTGCTCGACCTGATCAACCGCGTCTACGCCAAGCGCACGGGCACGGT
The DNA here is from genome assembly GCA_016711215.1 of Pseudomonadota bacterium. Classification (NCBI taxonomy): domain Bacteria; kingdom Pseudomonadati; phylum Pseudomonadota; species Pseudomonadota bacterium. The sequence continues at coordinate 559,597 of JADJTL010000001.1, forward strand.
CGAGCTCGAGCAGAGCGAGGAGTTCCAAGGCAACGCCGAGGAGCTGGTCGACATCATCGACGTCACGGATGAGGCGCCGATCATCCGTTGGGTCAATTCGCTGATCTTCCAGGCCATCAAGGAGCGAGCCTCGGACATCCATATCGAGCCGGGTGAGCGTGAGGTGGTGGTGCGCTACCGCATCGATGGCGTGCTCTACGAGGTGCGGCGCGCCAACCGCAACTACCTGCCGAGCATCGTCGCGCGGGTGAAGATCATGGCAGGGCTGAATATCGCCGAGAAGCGCCTGCCGCAGGACGGTCGCATCCGACGACGCATCGCCGGCAAGGACATCGACATGCGCGTGGCGACGGCGCCAACGGCGCGCGGCGAACGGGTCACGATCCGTCTGCTCGACAAGTCGACCGTCGTCTTGAATCTGGCGGAGATCGGACTCGACCCGGCGCATCTGGCGCAGCTCGGCGAGTTGATTCGGCGCCCCAACGGCATCTTGTTGGTGACCGGCCCGACCGGTAGCGGCAAGACGACGACGCTCTACGCCGCGCTCTCGGCGATCAATACCCCGGACAAGAACATCCTGACGATCGAGGATCCCGTCGAGTACCAGCTCGAGGGCATCAGCCAGACGCAGGTCAACCCGAAGATCGACCTGACCTTCGCCAACGGCCTGCGCTCGTTCTTGCGGCACGACCCCGACGTGATCATGGTCGGTGAGATCCGTGATCTCGCCACCGCCGAGATCGCGATCCAGGCCTCGCTGACCGGTCACCTCGTCTTCTCGACGCTGCACACCAATGACGCGCCGAGCGCGATCACGCGCCTGGTCGACATGGACGTCGAGCCCTTCCTCGTCGCTTCGTCGGTGATCGGGCTGGTCGCCCAGCGCCTGGTGCGCAAGGTCTGCCCGGAGTGCAAGCGCTTGCGCGCCGCGACGGCCGACGAGATCGCGGGGCTTGGATTGAGCGCCGACCAGTTCCATGCCGAGGCCGTGGCCGATCACGCGTTCAAGGACGCGAAGCGCCCGGCGCCGCCAGCGGGGATGGTCTATCAGGCGGTCGGCTGCCCGGCCTGCCTCGACACCGGCTACGCGGGTCGCGTCGGCATCTACGAGTTGATGCTCCTCGGCGAGGAGGTGCGCGCGCTGGTCTTGAAGCAGGCCGACGCCAACGCGATCAAGCGGGTGGCGGTCGGTCAGGGCATGCGGACCTTGCGGATGGACGGGGCGCGCAAGGTGATCTGCGGGCTGACGACGATCGAAGAGGTGATGCGGGTCACGCAGGAAGACTCGGTCTGACGCGATGCCGGCCTATGCCTACAAGGCGCTCGATGCGCGCGGGAGGAGCTGCAGCGGCACGCGCGACGCGGAGAGCCCGCGCGGGCTGCGCGCGCTGCTGCGCAAGGAGAGCATCTTCGTCACCGAGCTACACGAGACACATCTCGAGCCGGTGGCGAGCGGCAGCGCGCTCAAGCGCGAGGTGGACTGGAAGCGCTTCTTCGATCGCGTGCAGCCGCGCGACGTGGCGGTGCTGACGCGCCAGCTGGCGACGCTGCTACGTGCGGGCATACCGCTGGCGGAGGCGCTACAGGCGCTGCTCGAGCAGAACACCTCGGCCTTGTTGGGACGCGTGCTGGCCGTCGTGCGGACGCGCGTCAACGAGGGCACGTCGCTGGCGGAGGCGCTCTCGGTGCACGGCGAGGTCTTCCCCGAACTCTACGTCAGCATGGTGCGGGCGGGCGAGGCCGCGGGGAATCTCGAGCAGGTGCTGCTGCGCCTGGCTGATTTCATGGACGCGCAGGTGCGCCTGCGCGGCAAGGTCGCCGGCGCCCTGACCTACCCCGCGGTGCTGCTGGGCGTCGCGTCGATGGCGATCTTCATGCTGATGAAGGTCGTGGTTCCGAAGGTGACGGCGATCTTCGCCGATGTCGGGCAGGCGCTCCCTTGGTACACGCGCTTGCTGGTGGCGAGCAGCAACCTGATCAGCGGCTACTGGTGGTTGCTCGCGGCGCTCGGGGTGGTCGCCTGGCGGCTCTTTGCGCGCTGGCGCCGTACGCCCAAGGGTCGCGCGCGCTGGGACCGCTGGGTGCTCGGCTTCTGGCTGGTCGGGCCCTTGGCGCGGATGGTGGCGATCAGCCGCTTCTCGCGCACGCTCGGCACGATGCTCGGCGCGGGCGTGCCCTTGCTGCAATCCCTGGAGATCGTCAAGGCGATCCTCGGCAATCGCGTGTTGATGGACGTCGTGGACCAGGCGCGGGAGGCGATTCGCGAGGGCGAGAGCATCGCCGAGCCGCTGGCCCGCAGTCGAGAGTTCCCACCGGTGGTGACGCGGATGATCGCGGTCGGCGAGCGATCCGGACAGCTCGAGAGCATGCTCGCAACCGTCGCCGATGCCTATGAGACCGAGATCGACCTCAAGCTTGGCCGCCTGACCACGGTCCTTGGACCGCTGATGATCGTGGTGATGGGCGCAGTGATCGGCTTCATCGTTTTCGCGATCTTCATGCCGATCTTCCAGATGAATGACCTGATTGGCGGGGAGTAGGCGTCAGGCGCGCCGTGGAGGAGCTCATGGAACGGACACTGCACGTGTTGGGGATCGGTGGTGGGTGGCGCCGGGCGCAGCTTTGGCGCGCGGCACGGGCGCAGCGCGTGCGGGGCGCCGCCAGCGAGGGGTTCACCCTGATCGAGATCATGGTGGTGGTGATGATCATCGGATTGATCGTCGGTTCAGTCGGTTTCGTCGCCTTCAACCGCTTCAAGACCGCCCAGATCAAGAGCGCCCAGGCGATCGTCAAGACCGTCGAGGGCGCGATCGAGATGTACATGATGGACCACAACGGCGAGTGCCCGAAGAACGTCGGGGAGCTCCGGTCGCAGCGCATCCTCAGCAAAGAGCCCAAGGATCCGTGGAATGAAGTGATCATCTTTCGTTGTCCAGGCGAGAAGAACAGCGATGGCGCCGACGTCTTCTCGAAGGGGCCCGACAAGAAGGAGGGGACGGAGGACGACCTGAAGAACTGGGAAGAGTAGGCGCAGCGCATGTCTGCCCAGCGGAGATCGCCGGTGCCCGGCGCGCGCGGGGTCGCGTCGCCGGGCGCGCCTGGCGCGGCCGCCCAAGGCTCTGCGCGCGCAGACCTTGCGCCGGCGCGGCGACCCGTCGCGGCCGCTGGGTTCACGCTGATCGAGCTGATGGTCGTGCTCGCGGTCGTGGCGTTGGTGACGGGGGCGGCGACCGTGTCGTTGCGCTCGGTGCTGCAGAGCGAGCTGCGCAGCGCGGCCGCGCGGACGGCCGGCGCGCTGGCGGCGGCCTTCGACCGCGCGGCGATGAGTGGACGGACGGTGCGCGTGGCGATCGATCTGGACCAGGGGAGGCTATGGCTGGAGACGGCCGGCCGCGGGGTGGCTCTCGGGGCGTCGCCGGGCGCTGCCGGCGGGCGTGAGGCGTCCGCGGAAGCCTCCACGGACCCAGCGGAGGCGGAGGCGGAGGCGGAGGCGGAGGCGGAGGCGGAAGCCGACGCTGAGCAGGAGCAGGCGGAAGGCGGGGCGAGCGCCGGTGCCGCAAAGCTGCCCCTCGGGCTCGGCGGGGCAGCAGAGGACGAGGCCCCGGCTGGGATCGACCCCGCAGCGCTGTTGGCGGCCCATGAGCGCGACCTCGAGCCCCTGCGGCGGCCGAAGCCCCGGTTTCGCGCGGTCAAGGGTGCCGCTGGTGCTCGGCAACCGCTCGGCCGCGGTGTGCGGATCGAGGCCGTGCTGACCCCCCGCATGGTGGAGCCGCAGACCAAGGGGATCGCGTACATCCATTGCTTCGCTCAGGGGCTGGCGGAGCCAGCGGTGATCGTGCTGCGCAGCGGCGAGGACAGCTTCTATTCGGTGACGCTTCACCCGCTCAGCGGTCGTGCTCGGGTCCATGCCTGCCGCGTGCCGCTGCCCCACGATTTTGGGGATGAGGAAGCTGCTGCGCTGCTCGACGGACAGCAGCCCTGTGAGGGGAGTTGATGTCACGTCCCGAGCGGCAGTCGCGCCGATCGCGCGGAGCGCGGGCCACGTCGGCCGAAAGCTCGGGCTTCACCTTGGTCGAGGTGATGGTCGCGCTGGCGATCCTGGCGCTCGCGCTGACGGTAGTCGCTGAGGCGCAGCAGGCGGGCATGCGGCGCACGCTGCGCGCCCAATTCGTCACCACCGCGACGATGCTGGCGCGCGAGAAGATGATCGACGTCGAGGAGCGACTCTACGAGAAGGGCTTCTCCCAGTTCGAAGAGGAGCAAGAGGGTGACTTCGAGGGCGAAGGACTGGAGCGCTTTCGCTATCGCGTCACGATCGACAAGGTCGAGCTGCCGAGCGGCCTCGATGCGCAGGCATTGGCGGGGGCCCTCGGCGGGAGGGAGGGCAGCGAGGGCTCGGCCGGCGGCGCTGGCGGGGCGACGGCGATCGGAGGCCAGCTTCTCGGAGGCCAGCTCGAGCTCTTCCGTACGGTGCTGGAGCAGTCGATCCGGCGCGTCTCCCTGCAGGTGCTGTGGCGCGAGGGGCGCAGTGAGCAGCAGGTGCAGGTCGACGCCTACTTCACAGATCCGTCGCTCGTCGGCGGAGGCGCGATGGGGGGCCTCGCGGCGCCTGCGGACAGCGCGGCGCGTGGGCCTGGGGTAGCGCGATGAAGCTGGGCGATGCGCAGCAGCGGCGCCCGAGACGCCTCGCGGGCACGGCCGCGGCGCGGACGAGGTCCGCGGAGGGCTTCACGCTGATCGAGGTGCTGCTGAGCATGGCGATCATGGCGATGATGGCGGCGCTGGCCTGGGGATCGTTCTCGGCGACGGCGCGCAGCAAGACGCTGGCTGAGCGCTCGATCGGGCGCTATCAGCAGGTGCGCACGGCGCTCAACCGGATCGCGCGCGAGCTGGCGATGGCCTATCTCTCGAAGAATGACCAGAGTGGAGCGCTGCACCCGCGGACCCGCTTCGTTGGCAAGCGCGGCAGCAAGGTCGACGAGCTGACCTTCTCGACGCTGGCGCACGTGCGACTGCGTGAGAACGCGCGCGAATGCGACCAGAGCGTGATCCGTTACACGGTGGCGCCGGGCCCCGCGGGGCGCGCGGGTCGCCAGCGCTTGTTGCGGCGGGAGAGCCCGCGGCTGGGCAGCGAACGCGAGCCCGAGGAGGATGGCGCGGCCTATGTCGTGCTCGAGGACGTCCGCACGCTGCGCTTCGAGTACTACGATGCGCAGGCCAAGGAGTGGCGCGAGGAGTGGAGCACCATGGCGGCCGACGGTCAGCCCGACCGGCTGCCCGAGATCGTCCGCGTCGTGCTCACCGTGGTCGATGAGCGCGAACGCGAGCGGACCTTTCGCACCGCAGCACGAACGTTCTTGAGGGATCCGCTGTGGGTATCATCCGCCGTCGATTGAGCAAGCACGATCAGGGCGTCGCGCTGGTGGCGGTGGTCGTGATGGTCGCCGTGATCGGCGCGCTGAGCGCCGACTTCGCCTTCGGCGTGCGCGTCGATTACGCGGCGGCGGCGAACGCCCGTGACGAGCTGCGCGCCCATTATCTCAACCGATCGGCGATCAACCTGGGGCGGCTGCTCTTGCGGGTCCAGACGCAGATGATCGAGCCCAATCGACAATTGCTCGGTGGCTTCGACCTGCAGCTCCCCGACTACGCGTCGACGCTGCTGGCGGCCTTTCAGGGGCGCGAGGGCGCTGAGCTGCTCGGGGGGCTCTTCGGGGTCGCGCCGGGGGACATCCGCGGCCTCGGGCTTGGCGCCGGGAGCTTCGATTTGCAGATGCAGAGCCTCGATGGCCGCCTCAACCTCAACTGCGCGGGGGGGCCGAATCCGGGTGCGCCTGCGGTCCTGCGCCTGGCGGCGGGCGTGGCCGCGCTCTTGGCCCCGCGGCGTTACGATCGCCTCTTCGAGCGCATGGACGATCGCGGCCAGTACAACGACCGCTTGACCGTGCTGCGCGCGATCATCGATTGGGCCGACCAGGATCAGCAGCTCTTCGGTAGCAGCGCGGCCGAGGACTACCGCTATGAGGAGGGCAAGGACGGCTATCGGACGAAGAACCAGTACTTCGACACCCTCGAGGAGCTGCGGCTGGTCCGGGGCGTCGACGAGGATTTCATGGCGGCGTTCGCCGATCAGCTGACCGTATATGGTGGGTGCCGGCCCAATATCGCGCTGATGGGCATGCCGACGATCATGGCGCTGATCACGCAGTTCGCGGCTGTTCCGACCGATCCCGGGCTCGAGTACCGCAACCTGGCCTTGCTCGCGCGCTACGTCTACGAGATCGGTCAGCTCCGCGGCTTCAGCAAGGTCAAAGACCTGATCGATGCGGTCGAGGATCCGATGGGGCAGCTCAGTCTGGGCAGCGCGATAGCCGGCCTGCTCGGGCAGGGGAAGTCGGAGCCGCCGGAGGGACTGCCGCCCGTGACTGGCGTCAAGCTCTCACCGAAGGTCGAGGAAGCTGTGGTGGCCGGCCAGCCGCGCCGAGTCTGGCGTATGGTGGCGGAGTCCACCGTTGGCCGCGTGCAGAAGCGGCTGACGGCGGTCTGGGATCAGGGCCTGATTTCGATGCAGGCGAGCCGGGCCAACAGCGGACCGGGCGGGTTCGTCTATTGGCGAGAGGATTAGGGCGATGAGTCAGCGCGTGTTCGGCATCGATCTCGGTGCACACAGCGTCAAGGTTGCGGAGCTGGAGGTGGGCTTTCGCACGGTGCACCTGGCGCGCTTGCAGACGCTGGAGCTGCCTCCCGGCGCAGGCAGCGCGCTGACGCGCGGGCTGCAGGTGCTTGGGGACGCGGTCAGCGTCGGTCCCGGCGACCTGCTGAGCGTGGGCCTGCCGGGGGATCGTGTGCTGATGCGCCTGCTCGATGTGCCCTTCACCGATGCGCGCCGGGTGCATGCGTTGGTGGGCAGCGAGCTGGCGGACGATCTGCCCTGGGAGCTGGACGAGCTGGTCTTCGACCAGCGTGTCGTGCGAGCGGGCGGCAAGGGCCTGGCCGGGCAGGCGCTCGTCGGCGCGGCGCGACGAGATGAGCTGAGCGAGTTGGTGGCTCAGCTCGCTCAAGCCGGCCTCGCGCCGCAGGGCCTGATCGTTGCGGCGTCGAGCTACGGCAGCCTCTTGCGCCGCCTCGGCGAAGATCAAACCGTGCTGATCGTCGACCTCGGGCATCTCCACACCAACCTCGCCTTGCTCGTCGCCGGCCAGACGATGCTCGCTCGCTCGATCTCGCGCGGTGGCCACCAGATCACGGAGGCGCTGCGCAGCACCTTCCAGCTCGACTACCACGAGGCCGAGCAGTTCAAGCATGCGCATGCGCGCGTGGTCGATGATCCCCAACCGCTCGGCGCCAGTGAGCGGCGGGTGGCGCAGATGACGGCGCAGGCCATCGCCCCCGTGGTGGGCGAGGTGCGCCGGACGCTCGAGCTGGCGGCGAGTCGACTCGGGCTGCAGCCCGATCGCGTGCTGCTCTGCGGGGGTACGGCGCAGCTCCAGGGCTTGAGCCGGTACCTGGCGATCGAGCTCGAGCGCCCGGTGGAGCTGCTGAGCCTGGCCGCCGACCCGGACCTGGGTCGCGCCGACCTGACGCCGGAGGCGCAGCTCGTCGGGGCGCTTCCGCTGGCGTTGGCGCTCGAGCACGGGCGCCGGCAGGCGCTCGATCTGCGCCGCGACGAGCTGGCCTTTCAGACCAGTCGCTCGCTCGCCCGTGAGAAGGCGCTGCCACTCGGCATCGGGCTGGGGGTGGTGCTATTGCTCGCGGCGCTGAGCGTGGGTGCCTCGCTCAACGCCGTGCGCACCGAACACGCGGCGCTGAGCGCCGAGCTGCAGCGGAGCACGCGTCGGGTCTTGGGCGAGGCAGTCCGGGATCCGGAGCTGGCGACGCGCCGGGTGCGCGTGGGCGCGCGCCCGAACAAGCAGGCGATCCGCATGACCACTGCAGCCGAGGTCTACGGGCTGATCGCCGACCGTCTACCCGCGCGTGGTCAGGTGCAGCTCGATGTCACGCGGCTCGAGATCAAACCAGGGAAGACAGTCCTGCGGGGCACGGCCGAGACGCGCAAGGCAGTCGGCGAGGTGGTCGAGGCGTTGCAGCAGGAGCCGTGCTTCGCCGAGGTCAGTTCGGGGCGAATCTCAGAGGTGGCGGAAGGCAAGAAGCAGTTTGCGTTGACCTTGACGACGAGCTGCTTCTGACGCGGCGGGCGCAGGAGAGGATCATGGCCATGCGGGGAATGGGTTGGGTCGAGGCGCTCTTCGACGATGCACGCGGGGCCTTTCAGCGGCTCGCGGCGCGCGATCGGCTGCTCGTGTTGGCGCTGGCCGCGACCTTCTGTCTGCTCGTGGTCGGCGGCGGCGCCTACCTGCTCTTCGCGGAGATCTCCGAGCTCGGCGAGGAGAGTCGCGCGATGCGAAAGGCGCTGATCGAGCTCGAGCACTATCGTGAGCCCTATCGGCAGGCGCAGCAGCAGCAGCTCGCGCTCGCCCAGCGCGTGCCACCCGTGGCGCTCGAGCTCAACGAGTTCCTCGAGGGCGCCGCTTCGGCCGCGGGCGTGAAGATCGACGAGTCGAACGAGACCGCCTCGGCCGCTGTCGGGCCCTACCTGCGCAGCGGGCTCGAGGTCAAGGTGCGGAAGGTGAAGGTCGGGGAGCTCGGCAAGCTCCTGGGGCGCATCGCCGCGACGACGCAGCATCTGGTCCAGGTGCGGGAGCTGAGCGTCAGCACGCGCTGGGGTCGGCCTGACGAGCTCGATGTCGAGCTGGTCATCGCCACCTACAGTCGGCAGCCGCTGAAGGCTGCCGGCCGTGAACCACGCGAGGGAGGGTAGAGCGGATGCGACTCGGCCAGCGGACGCATAGGGCGCTCAAACTGACCGGCTACGTCAGCTGGGCGCTCTTGCTCTTCGTCCTCTTCCTCTACCAGACCCTGCCGCTGCACCGCGTGCAGGCGTTGGTCGAGGGTCAGACCTTCGTGCTCGGCGAGTGGAGCGTCGAGGTGGCCGCGATCGGCGGCATGAGCGCTCGGCCGCCCTTCGCGTTGCGGGTCGAGGGGCTGAAGCTGCGGGTGCACCAGCTCCCAGGCCGCGCGCGGCGCGCGGGCTACGGCGGTGCCACCAACGCCTTGCTCGCACCGGCGGCGCCAACGGCCGCTGCCGGGCCGCGGACGCAGCTCGTGGTGATCGACGAGCTGGGGGTCGCGCTCGGCTTGTCGACGGTGCGTGCCGTGCTGCAGCGGAGCACGGTGGCGGGGCTCCTGGCCCAGGCCGACGTCGACGTGACGCTGCGCGGGCTCGGAGGCAGCGCCGAGCTGAGCTACCGCGCGACGCCGCGGGAGGGCGCGCGCCTGCGGCTCGAGGCCGAGGGGATCGACGCGAGCCAGGTGCCTCAGCTCCAGTCGCTCGGTCCGCCCGTCAGCGGACGGCTGGGCGCGGCGATCGACCTCCGCGCGCCCGGCGGGCGCTGGGCGGAGGCCGCCGGATCGATTGACCTGCAGTGCAACGGCCTGGCGATGGGCGACGGCAAGGCGAAGCTCATCGTCCCGAGCAATCCGCTCTTGGCGCTCGGTCTGACCTTCCCGCGCCTGCGGCTGGGTCGGCTCAGCGGGCGCGTGCGCGTCGAGAAGGGGCTGGTGCAGCTCGGTTCGCTCTCACTGCGCAGCCCGGACCTCGAGCTGCGGGTCGATGGCACGATTCAGCTGCGCGATCCGCTGCTCTTCTCGGTCGTCGAGGCCTTTGCGCAGTTTCGCATCGGCGCGGATCTGATGCGCCGCGAGTCCACGCTCTTTGCCCCGCTCGACCTGGCGCTGGGCGCGGCGCGGCGGCCCGACGGCTTCTTCGGCCTGCGGATCTCTGGGGCGCTGCGCGCGCCGCTCGTGATTCCGAGCCAGCAGCCCGCCCGCGGCGCCTGAGGGGCGATCAGCCGCGGCGGGCGGCGCGAGGCGATGGCCTCGGTGAGCGCGCGCTGGCGGCGAAGCCGCCGGGAAGGACGGAAGGGGGCCACTGATGGCAGGCGAGCACGAGATCGGCTGGGAGGATGTGGGAGCCGTCGAGGTGCTCGCGCAGGCGGCCGTTCAGCAGGTCAGCGTCGGCCACGTGCGCCTCGCCCTGACCCACAGGGACGGGGTCTTTGGGGCCATCCAGGGGAGCTGCAACCATGCGGGCGGCCCGCTCGGCAACGGCACGCTCGAGGGGGAGTTCGTCGTTTGCCCCTGGCATCAATGGCGCTTCCATCGGATCGAGGGTCACGGCGAGCCCGGCTTCGAGGAGGACGCCGTGCCGGCCTATCGCACGCGCGTGCGGGACGGGCGCGTCGAGGTCAGCCGCGCGCCGCATACCAAGCGCGCCAAGAAGCCCCACGCGCCACATCCGCTCGCGCGGCCCGTGCGGCGCGAGCCGGGCAAGCCGCGCGTCGTCGGGATCTCGACCACGGTGATGCAGCCGGACTACCCGCGCTATTCGACCTCCGAGGCCTTGCTCGAGACGGCGCTGGCGCATGCGGCCGGCCAGGGCCATCCGACGCGCCTCGTCCGCCTGAGGCAACTGAGCTTTCGCAGCTGCGAGGGCTTCTACTCCAAGGCGGCGCGCGCCTGCACCTGGCCGTGCTCGATCACGCAGATGGATCCGGCGGATCAGCTCGATCAGGTCTACGAGGCGCTGGTCCACTGGGGCGATGTCTTCCTCGTCGCCACGCCGATCCGCTGGGGCGCGCCGAGCAGCCTCTACTTCAAGATGGTAGAGCGCATGAACTGCATCCAGAATCAGGTCACGATCGCGCGCAAGGTGCTGCTGCAGAACAAGGTCGTCGCCGCGATCATCACGGGCGGCCAGGATAACGTGCAAGCCGTCGCCGGTCAGATGCTTGGCTTCTTCGCCGAGCTCGGCTGCCAGTTCCCTCAGTTCCCCTACATCGCCCATTCGCGCGGCTGGACCGCCGAGGACATGGAGCGCAACGTCGCGGCCGTCCAGGGGAGCGCCCAGCTCAAGGCGGCGGCCTGCGAGCTCGTCGACCGCGGGATCGAGCTCGCAGGGCGGCTGCTGATGACCGCCCCGCGCCGCGTCGCGGCTGGCGCCGGTCGCAAGGGCTGCGCCATCCCGATCGACTGAGGGGCGAGGGAGGGAAGCCTGTAGGCTCGCTGCCGCGGGTCCTGGCCAAGCGGCGTGGCGCAGCCTCGCCAGCATTGGCGCGGTGGAGGTGGCGAACGCTCGGCTCGGGCTCTGGCAACCATCAATGCGTCGCGCCGATAACGCAGCGCCGCCGGGGGCCTGCTGCCAACCGCCTGGTGGCCGGGAGGATCGGTCATGCCGCTGGCGTCGGAGCGAGGGAGGGCGCGCACGAGCTGTGGTGCTGTGCGCGAGCCGGGTGAAGGCTGCCGTGCGTTGGTCGGAAACGACCCGGCGCTGCAGCGCGTGCGCGAGCGTATCGCGCGCTTTGGGCCGACGCAGCTTCCGGTCGTGATCGTCGGCGAGACGGGCACCGGCAAGGAGCTCGTCGCCCGAGCCCTCCACGACGCGAGCGCGCGACGCGAGGGTCCCTTCGAGGCCGTCAACTGCGCTGCGATTCCGCACGAGCTGGCGGAGAGCGAGCTCTTCGGCCACGCGCGCGGGGCCTTCACCGGGGCCCTCGGGAGCTACGCAGGGGCGCTGCGCCGCGCCGACGGGGGCACGCTCTTCCTCGACGAAATCGGCGAGATGCCGCGAGCGATGCAGCCGAAGCTGCTGCGCGCCCTGGAGGAGGGCAGGGTTCGCCCGGTGGGCGCCGAGCTGTCGCAGCCGATCGACGTGCGGGTCGTGGCGGCGACCAACCGCGCGCTAGATCGCGACGCCGACCAGGGGCGTTTTCGCCTCGACCTCTATCATCGCCTGGCGGTCGCCGTGATTCCCTTGCCGGCGCTCCGTGAACGCGCGCAGGACATTCCCCTGCTCGTCGAGCACTTCCTCGCCCGGGCCAGCGCACGTGAGCAGCGTCCGCCGCCAGCGCTGGCGCCCGACGTGCTGGGCTACCTGCAGCGCCGCGAGTGGAAGGGCAACGTGCGCGCGCTGCGCAACGCGATCGATCGCGCGCTGATCAGCGGCGGGCGGGTGTTGCAGCGGCAGGACTTCGAGGTGACCGCGGTGCATCCGGCCATGGCGCAGACCGCACGCGAAGGGCACGTGCGCTACGAGGGTCGCAGCTTCGCCGCCGTGCGGCGCGAAATCTACATGCGAGTGCTGCGCCAACACGGCGGCAAGCGCGCGGCGGCCGCCGCGGCGCTCGGCATCGCTCGGTCCACCTTCTCAGACCAGCTCCGGGCGATGGACATCGAGTGAGCGCTGCGGCTGTCTTTCGCACCGGATCGTCGGCCGTTGGGGCGTCCGCTCCGGTCGTCTTAGCAGCCCGTTGATCGATCGCTCCCGTCGCGAGGCAATAAATGAACGGACGGTTAGCGGTTGGCCTTGGCCGCGCGGGTATCGGCCCAGCGCTTGATGTCTTTGATGCGCTCCGCCATCGTCGTGGCCAGCGGCACCATCCGGCCAATCGAGCGGTAGAGGTCCTTCATCGACAGCTCGCGCTGCTCGTCGAAGGCCGTGAAGAGCGCCGAGAGCACCACCTGCTCGAGCTCGGCGCCGTTGAAGTTGACGGTCGACTTGGCCAGGCTGATCAGGTCGAACTCGGCGGGCTGCTTGCCGCGCTTGGTCAGGTGCACGCCGAGGATCTCGATTCGCTCCGGCTCACCGGGTAAGTCGACGAAGAAGATCTCGTCGAAGCGACCCTTGCGCAGCAGCTCGGGCGGCAGCTTGTCGATCTCGTTGGCGGTCGCGGCGACGAAGACCATCTGCTCTTTCTCCTGCATCCAGGTCAGGAAGGAGGAGAAGATGCGCGTGCTGAGGTTTCCCCCCTCGGTGCCGTGGGTGCCGACGAGCGCGGTCTCGATCTCGTCGATCCACAGCACGCAGGGCGCGATGGCCTCGGCGGTGCGGATGGCGCGCTCGAGCGTGCGCTCGGGCGTGCCAGCGACCGCGCCGTAGATCCGGTTCATGTCGAGCCGCACCAGCGGCATACGCCAGAAGCTGCTGACTGCCTGGACCGCCATCGACTTGCCGCAGCCGCTGATGCCGGTGACGAGCAGGCCCTTGGGCGCCTCGAGGCCGAAGGCGGCCGCCTCCCGGGTGAAGAAGCGCTGACGCTGCTGGAGCCACTCCTTCAGCGCCCGGAGGCCGCCGATGTCCTCGAGCCGGACGCGTGGCGGGACGTAGTCGAGGATCCCCTCCTTGCGCACCAGCTCGCGCTTCTCTTGATAGAGTTGCTCGATGATCTCCGCGCCGGCGCTGCGGCGACCGATCAAGAGCTTGGTGAAGGCCGCGCGCGCCTCGTCCTCCGTCAGGCCCAACGCACCGCGCAGCAGCGCGTCGCGCTGGTCGCCGAGGTCGATCGTGGTCTGCTTGGACTGCTCGCAGACCTCCTTGAAGATCTCGTCGAGCTCAGCGAGCGCCGGCAGCGGAAGCTCGACGACGGCGATCTCCTTGCGCAGCTCGGGGGGCACCGTGAGGTCCGGGCTGCAGAGAAAGACCGTCTTGTAGTTGCTGCGCAGCGCTCGGTAGGTGTCACGCAGTCGCCGCACGACCACCGGTTGGTCGTAGAAGCGGTGCAGATCACGGAAGAGAAAGAGCGCAGGTCGCGGGTGGGCGATGACCGTCTGCAGCGCCACCGTGGGGTCGCTGGTGCCGGGGATAGGATCCTCGCCGGCGGCGACCAGACCCTCGGTGACGGACCAGGTGAAGAAGCCGATCGGCTGGGAGAAGGCACTACCGGCCAGCGCGGCGAGCAGGCGCTCGAGGCGGGTCTCCTCCCAGGTCTCGACGGCCACCAGGGCGTAGCGCGCGGCGAGCAGGCGCCGGACCTGGTCGTCGAAGGCGGGGCGTGCGCTGTCGGAGGACCCCATCGATCAAACGCAGAAGAGCGCGGGCAGGTTGCGTCGCTCCCAGGCACGGGCCAGCTCGTAGTGCGCGAAACGGCGCTCGTCGTCGGCGAAGGCCGGGCCGTGAAAGCAGCGCCGTCCGTTGCTGGTCGTCACCGGGTGCTGGGTGTGAAGCATCTCGTGGAAGACGACCCAGCGCAGATAGAAGTCCGGCACCCAGGACTGGTCCAGCCCAGGGTGAATGCGGATCAGGTTATCCTCGTGCGTATAGGAGCCCAGGCGGATGCTGCGGCGGGCACGCGCGCGCGCTGCGTCACGGCCCCAGGTGATCGTGCAGCTCAACGCCGCGTCGAAGTACTCGCGGTTGAGGTCAGCGAAGATCAACGCCAGGTCATGGACGGCGCCGGAGGTCCGCGGGGCAGAGCGCCGCTCGCCCCGGCGCCGGGGTAGGCGGTGTTCGTTCTCCTCGATGAAGCGGCTGAGGGCACGCGAGGCGCTGCGGTCGTTGTCGGTGACGTAGGCGGCCAGCGCATGGATCGTCGTTGTCGGCGCGTCGGTGAAGATGTGGTGCGCGCGCAGGCTGTAGCGGCGGTGGCGCGGATCGCGCTTGACCGAGAGCATGACGCGGCGGTTGTCGGTGACCAGCACGTCGACCTGCCCCGCCAAGTGCACCGAGAGCCGCTGGCGCAGCTCGACGGCCTGTTGGGCACGCACGGCCGGGCTGAGCGGCAGGCGCGAGACGGGGGCGACCGGTGGATCCGTGCGCGGATCCCAGGTGGTGACCACCGCCGTGTTGGGGCGCGCGGGGCGTAAGGAAGCGAGGGCGGCCGAAAGCGGATTGCTCGGAGCCATGGCCCATCCGATAGCGCGCCTGAGTCCCCAAGCGCCTGAGAACGTGAGGTAAAGCCGGATCGCAAGGATCCAGCGAGCGATCAGGAGTATACGCGGCGGGATCGGGGCCGATCAACTTTCCGCGGAGGAGGGCGCCGATCCAGGTGGGATCATTGACGGGTCGCCGGATCGGGCCGCGCCGTGCTCAGCCGATTCGTGCGGGATCGTCAGCCCCGCCGCGGCGATCCCTGAGGCTGGATCCAGGGCCGATCGGAGGCCGGCCTCCGATCGCGCGCGGAGCGCCCAGGCTGCTGCCTCGCGCGGCAGCGCAGCGCCCTCGCCTTGGCAGAGCGCCGTCAGCGCGGCATCGACGCCCGCGCTCCTTGTCGGATGATTCCCGGCGTTGAGGGCGGCATTGCGCTGGAGGCTGCGGCGTGGGGCCCGCGCGAGCGCGCGCCCGGCGACGAGGCGGCGATAACCGCTGCTGGTGAGCGCCAGGGTCGCGGCGAGATCGAGGGTAGCCAAGGGAGCCACGGGCGCGAGGTCAGGATCGGCCGTCCGCGCGCGGCTGCGCGCCGTCGGGCGGTTATAGGGGCAGACCTCCTGGCAGATGTCGCAGCCAAAGGCCCAGGTGCCGAGCGCGCGCCGCAGTGCCGGATCGATCGGCTCGCGCTGCTCGATCGTCAGGTGGGCGATGCAGCGGCGAGCGTCGAGCTGGAAGGGCGCGACGAGCGCGGCCGTCGGGCAGGCGCGCAGGCAGAGCGTGCAGCGGCCGCAGCGCGGGGTGCCGGGCGCGTCCGGCACGAGCTCCAGTGAGGTCAGTAGCACGCCGAGGACCGTGAACGATCCGACGCCCGGCGCGATCAGCAGCGTGTTCTTGCCGATGAAGCCGAGGCCGGCCGCCATCGCCAGCTCGCGTTCGAGCAGCGGGGCCGTGTCCACCGCCGCGCGCAGCTCGGCGCTCGCGTCGACGTGCGCGTGCACCCAAGCGGCGAGGCGCGCGAGGCGTCGCCTCAGGACTCGGTGGTAGTCCTCGCCGTGGGCGAAGCGGGCGACGGCCCCCTGGGGCCGGCCCTCGCTTAGCCGTGGCGGGTCGGCGCGGCTGTAGCTCGCCGCGACCACGATCGCCGAGCGCGCAGCGGGCAGCAGCGCGCGTGGCTCGGCCCGCTGCGCCCGCGTGCGCTGGAGGTAGAGCATCGAGCCCGCCATCCCGGCGTCGAGCCAGCGTTGAAACTCGGCATCGTGGGGCAGACGGTCGACACCGGTGAAGCCACAGGCGCTGAAGCCGAGGCCCAGGGCCTGCGCGCGGAGGCGCTCTTCGATCGTGCTGGCAGCGCTGGTTTCGGGCTTCATCGCTCGCGGGACCCCGCCGGAAGAGCGCCTCGCGGACGCCTCGGACCGCGCCGCACAGGGCCCCGCTGTCGACCGCGAGCGCGACGCCGACCCTGGCCCCGAGCGCGAGCGCGACCGCGGCCCCGACCGCGCGAAAAAGGGCGTCGTCCGGCGTGGCCGCAGGCCGCCTTGTTCATGTGCCGCCACATGGTACTTGCGTGCGCTCGCGATGTGAAGCAGGGTCCCCTCGACGGAGACGGGAGAGCAGGCCATAGTTCGGTCTGCATCGTGCAATTTAAGCCACCGGGTGGGGGCTGATCCACCGCGCGGTGCGCAGCGCCAGGAGTCGGGGAGATGGAGATCGCGAAGTCGACGTTTCGCACCAAGGTGGGTCTCGCCGAGATGCTCAAGGGCGGCGTGATCATGGATGTCGTCAACGCCGAGCAGGCCCGTCTGGCGGAGGACGCTGGCGCCGCTGCGGTGATGGCGCTCGAGCGGGTGCCGGCGCAGATCCGTAAGGATGGTGGCGTGGCGCGCGCGAGCGATCCGGCGATGATCAAGGCGATTCAGGAGGCCGTGAGCATTCCCGTGATGGCCAAATGCCGCATTGGCCACTTCATGGAGGCACGCATCCTCGAGGCGCTCGAGGTCGACTTCATCGACGAGAGCGAGGTCCTGACGCCCGCGGACGAGCAGTATCACATCGACAAACAGGAGTTTAAGGTCCCCTTCGTCTGCGGCTGCCGCGACCTGGGCGAGGCGCTGCGTCGCATCGGCGAGGGCGCGGCGATGATCCGCACGAAGGGCGAGGCCGGCACGGGCAATATCGTCGAGGCCGTGCGGCACCTGCGATCCGTGCGCGATCAGGTCCGTGAGCTGACGATCCTCGGCCCCGAACAGCTGATGGATCGCGCCAAGCAGCTCGGAGCGCCCTACGATCTCGTGCGCTTCGTCGCCAGCGAGGGTCGCCTGCCGGTGCCCAATTTCGCGGCGGGCGGGGTGGCCACGCCGGCCGACGCGGCGCTCTGCATGGCCCTCGGGGCCGAGGCGGTCTTCGTCGGCAGCGGGATCTTCCTCAGCGAAGATCCCGCTCGGCGGGCGCGGGCCGTGGTCGAGGCAGTGACGCATTGGGAGGACGCCGGGAGGCTGGCCGAGATCAGCGCGGGATTGGGCAGCGCGATGCCGGGGATCGAGCTCGAGACGCTGGGCGCGGAGCAGCGTCTGGCGCGGCGAGGCTGGTAAGCCGATGGCAAGGATCGGCGTGCTCGCGCTGCAGGGTGGTTTCGCGGCGCATGCGCCTAGCCTGGCGGCGCTTGGGCACGTCTGTGTCGAGGTCCGGCGGCCGGCGCAGCTCGCGCGCCTCGAGGGCCTGATCCTTCCGGGCGGCGAGAGCACCACGCAGCTCAAGTTGATCGCGAGCTCCGGGCTGCTTCCCGGGTTATGCGAGCTGGTCAGCGCGGGCGCTCCGGTCCTCGCGACCTGCGCGGGCCTCATCCTCGCCGCGCGCGAGGTTCAGGCGCCGCAGCAGGAGAGCTTCGGTTGGCTCGATCTCACCCTTCGGCGCAACGCGCACGGTCGACAGCTCGACAGCTTCGAGGGTCGCTCCGATCGGGGGCTGCCGCTGATGTTCATTCGCGCGCCGCGCATCGTCGCGTACGGAGCGGCGGTCGAGGTGCTGGATACCCTCGAGGGCGACGCGATCCTCGTGCGCCAGGGACGGATCATCGGCGCATGCTTCCACCCGGAGCTGACCGCCTCCGTCGCCGTGCACGAGCTTGCCTTTGGCGCGGCTGCGGGTGTCGGGGCCAGTGACGGGGTCGTTGGGCTGCGCCTGGTGGCCGAGGCGGGTTGAGCATGGCTGCTGTACAGCTGGTCCTGGTCGGGTTCGCGCTCTGCTCGGGCGCTGGGCTGGGTTTTGCGCTCGTGCGGCGGCGCGCCTGGGCGCGTCTCGCCGAGACCGAGGCCCGCGGGCGCGCCATCGTCGAGGAGGCGCAGCGCGCGGCGGCCTTGTCCGCCCGCGAGAGCGCGGCGACCGTACGGGAGAGCACGCTCGAGCTCGA
This sequence comes from Pseudomonadota bacterium, assembly GCA_016711215.1. Taxonomy (NCBI): domain Bacteria; kingdom Pseudomonadati; phylum Pseudomonadota; species Pseudomonadota bacterium. Next base: position 577,704 of record JADJTL010000001.1, read on the forward strand.
GCGCAGCGCGCTCGCTGAGGCGGCGACCTACCGTCAGGACTGCGAGCTGATCGACGATCGGTTGCACAAGCGGGAGCTGCGAACAGAGCGGCGCCGGGACGCGCTTCGGCTCCAGCAGGACGCGCTGCGGGCCCGCGACGCGGCGGTGGCCGCGCGCGACGCGGAGCTGCGGCGCTGCCGAGCCCAGGCGCGTGAGCTCGAGGCCAGCCAGGCAGGCGTCCTCGAGCGCCAGGCGGGTGAGACCCGGGCTTTCCTGCGCGGAAAGATCGTCGACGCTCTGGCCGAGGAGGCCCGTTCGCGCTGCGCGGACCGACTGCGCAATCTCGACGCTGGCCAAAGCGCCGAGCTGACGCGCCAGGCCCAGCGGTTGATGGGCATCGTCACCCAACGCTACGTCGGCTATTACCCGCGCGAGCGCGGCTCGGCGACGATCGCGCTGGCGGAGGGGGAAGCCGTCAAGCTCGGTGGCGCGGACGGCGCCGCGCTGCAGGCGCTGCGCGCCGTCGCGGGCATCGAGCTCTTGATGTCCGACAGCGCTGACGCGCTGCGCATGGATACCGGCGACGGCTTCGTGCGAGAGCTATGCCGGCGGTCGGTCGCGCGCCTGCTCGCGGAAGACACGGTGCGCGATCCGCAGCGCTTGGTCGAAGCGATCAAGCGCGAGCTCGAGCGCGAGGTGGCGGAGTACGGAACGCAGGCCTTTCGTGCGCTCGGCCTGCGCCCGGCGGCCGCGGAGATCGTCGAGCTGGTCGGCAGGCTGCAGTGGCGCACGAGCTACACGCAGAACCAATACCGCCACTCGATCGAGGCCGCGCATCTCGCCGGCATGATCGCGGCGGAGCTGGGGTTGGACGTGGCGCTCGCACGACGGGCCACGCTGCTACACGACGTGGGTAAGTCGCTGACGCCGCTCATCGAGGGCTCGCACGCGCTGATCGGGGCCGCGATCGCGCGGCGCTGCGGTGAGCCGGAGGCGGTGGCGAACGCGATCGGCGCGCACCATGGTGAGGAGCCGATGGGCTCGCCCTATGCCTGGCTGGCGACGGCTGCCGACGCGATGAGCGGCGGGCGCCCGGGGGCGCGGCGCGAGGTGGTGGAGAGCTATGACGAGCGCATCGGTGATCTGGAGCAGATCGCCGCCAGCTTCAAAGGGGTGCAGTTCGTGCACGCCGTGCAGGCGGGGCGCGAGTTGCGCGTCCACGTCGAGGAGCAGCGCGTCGGCGACGCGGACCTGCCGAACCTCTGTCAGGCGATCGCGCAGAAGATCTCGGATGAGGTGGTCTTCCCCGGCCAGATTCGCGTCACGGTGATCCGCGAGTTCCGCGCGGTTGCCGAGGCTCGCTGACGAAGCGCGGGGACCTCGGTTGAGGCCGAGAGCGTGTGCGGGCCGCCGTCCGAGTGGCCCGGCGAGGCCGAGCTGCTATCGTAGGCGCGTGGCGCTGCCTTTTTGGTCTGGCGGCGCAGCGGAGGGATGAATCATGGCAATCCAGGTCTCCGAGGCCGCGCGGCAGCGGCTGCTCGAGCTCTTCGCCAAACATCCGGAGGCGAAGGCCCTGCGCATCGGCGTGCGTGGCGGCGGCTGTTCCGGCTTCTCCTATCAGTTCGAGCTCGAGAGCGCGGAGGCGCAGGAGCAGGACAAGGTCTTCGACTTCGGCGAAGTGCGCCTCTACGTCGACAACAAGTCTTATTTCTACCTCAACGGCTCCGAGCTCGACTTCGTCGATGAGCTGATGGGCCGCCGTTTCCAATTTAAGAATCCGAACGTCAAGTCGACCTGCGGCTGCGGCGACAGCATTTCGTTCTAGCTGCCTTCCTTCGCGCTTCTCGCGCCGGGCAACGGGCAGACCTTGGCCTCCGCGACGGCGGGTAGGATGGCGCTCCGTCAGCTCGGGCGCGTCAAGCCCAACACCTCGTTATTGCTGGCGTTCGCAGCCTCGGCTGGTGCAGATTTCGTCTTGACAGTGGAACGCGAGCGGAGCGAGGCTAGCCGCGCGCAAGGTAGCATCCGCGCGTTGATTCTCGGTGAGACGAAGCGGTGTCTCTGCGATGAGGCTGCTTCAGAGGGGACGACTCGGCCGCTGCTGAGCGGTGCCGAGGAGAGGAAGTCGGAGCGATGCAGCAGGGGACAGTCAAGTGGTTCAATAACGCCAAGGGCTTCGGTTTCATCCTGCCGGAGGGCAGCGATTCAGACGTCTTCGTGCATTACTCGGTAATCGAAGGTGAGGGCTTTCGTACGCTCAAGCAGGGCGAGAAGGTGATCTTCGACATCGAGGCTGGCCCCAAAGGAATGCACGCCCGTAGCGTCAAGAAGTCGTAGTCCAACGCTGGCGCGCGCCCTGCTCCGCGACGCGGCTCGCACGATCGGTGGTTCGTGGCGCTGGTTCGTGGCGCTGGGCGGAGCCGCCGCGCTCCTCTTACTGACCGTCAGCCCGCTCGCTCGGGGCGCGACGCACGCTGGCGTGGGCGTCGACGCGCCCTGGCCTGCCTGTCAGGCGGCCCGGCTGCCGCAGGCGCTGCCGGAGGCGGTCGGCGTGCTGCCGGAACTCGTCGCCGATCTCGACGCCGTGGTCGACGACGCCCGGGCGGGCGGAGCGGTCGACGCGGTGGCCTTGGTGGTGCTGCGCGCCGGCCGCGTGATCTACCGTCGCGCCTGGGGTCGTGCCCGACCCGAGGCGATCTTCGACCTCGCCTCGCTGACCAAGGTGGTGGCGACCCTGCCGCTGGTTCGGCAGCTCGTCGCGGCCGGTCGCCTGGGTTTCGACGATCGCCTTTCTCTGCACCTGCCGTGGCTTCGCGGGCGATCGCTCGGCGCCCTGACCGTCCGTGAGCTGGCCAGCCATCGCGGTGGCCTGCCCTCGGTGTTGCGCTTTCCACGGCGCGGGCCCGGCGAGGCTCCGCGCCTGCGCGACGAGCGCGCCACGCTCCGCGAGCGGCTGCAGAAGGCGTCTTGGTCGCCGCGCTGGCGCGGGCGCTTTCGCTACAGCGACCTGGGCTACGTCCTGCTCGGCATGCTGGTCGAGCAGCTTGGTGGTGGGCGCTCCTTGGCGCGCCTGGCCCACGATCGGATCTTCGCGCCGATTGGCCTCTGCGATACGGGCTTCGTTGTGGCGGGGGCGCGGCTGGCTCGCGTGATCAACCCCTGGCCCGATGGCTCCTATGCGGGCGTGGTCTATGACCCGATGGCCGTGCGCCTGCGCGGCGTCGCCGGGCACGCGGGCCTCTACAGCACGGCTGACGATCTCGCCCGCTTCGCCCAGGCGCAGCTCGAGGCCGCGGCGCAGGGTCGGATGGCGGCGCCAGCCTTCGAGCTCGGTTGGCGCGCAGGCCTGCCCTACGGCGGCGGTCGGCCAGGCGGTGCCGCGCCGGCCGGCGACCTCTCCGTCCACCAGTTCGGCTTCACCGGGACCTCGCTCTGGATCGACCCGATGACGCGCACGGCGGTCGTCCTGCTCTCCGACCGCACCCGCCGCGCGCCGCCCTCGTCGCTGGTGGAGCTGCGCCGGCGCGTCCATGGCGTGGTGAAGACGGCGCTCTTGCAGCGGCCGGCGCGGGCCGTGCGCACGGGGCTGGACCAGCTCGTGGACAGTGGCTTCGCGGCGTTGCGCGGTCTTCGCATCGGGCTGATCACCAACGACGCGGCGATCGATGCGCGGGGTCGCAGTGCGGTTCAGCTCTTGCTCGGCGCGAAGGGCGTGCGACTGGTCGCGATCTTCGCCGCCGAGCATGGTCTCGCGGTGAATCGCGAGGGACCGATCGCCGATGGCCATTACAGCGGTGCCGCCGGTAATCGCGTGCCCGTGCACAGTCTGTGGGGAGCGCGACGGCGCCTTCCCGCCGCCGTACTGAAGGGGCTCGATGCCCTGGTCTTCGATCTGCCGACGGTCGGCGTGCGCTACTACACCTATCTCACCACGCTCGCCGGGGCCCTCGAAGCGGCGGTGCGGCAGCGCTTGCGCGTCTTCGTGCTGGACCGCCCCAATCCGCTCGGTGGCGCAGCAATGGACGGTCCGGTGGCGGAGGAGGGAGCGCCTAGCGCGACGCACTATCTTCCCCTGCCGGTGCGTTACGCGCTCACGACCGGCGAGGTGGCGATGCTCTTCCGTGCTGAGGGACGGATCGAGGTGGAGCTGACGGTCGTGCCGGTGGTCGGCTGGTCGCGCGAGTGGCGTCACGATGCCTGGGGCGGGCCCTGGCGGGCGCCCTCGCCGAACTTGCCGAGCTGGCGCCACGCGCTGCTCTATGCCGCGACGGGTTTGCTCGAGGGCACGAATCTGTCGGTGGGGCGCGGTACGCAAAGCCCCTTTGCGCTCCTGGGTGCGCCCTGGATCGAGGCCGGCGCCTTGGCTCGCTGGCTCAATGCGCGTCGGCTCCCCGGTGTGGCTTTCGTTCCCAGGCAGTTCAGGCCCGCGGTCGGAGAGCATCGCGGGCGAGTGTGCCAGGGTGTGCGCCTGCTGTTGACCGACCTCGACGCCTTTCGGCCGACGCTGACGGCCGTGACCCTGATGGCGGGGCTCTACCGCGCCCACCGGGGGCAGTGGGATTCTACCCGGCTGTCGCGCATGGTTCGGGACGCGCCAACCCTCGCTGCCCTGCTGCGTGGGGATGATCCCGTGGCGATCGCTGCTGGCTGGCAGCCGGCGCTCGAGCGCTTCGCGCGACTGCGCCAGCGCTACTTGCTCTATCCCTGAGGGGTGCGGGCGGCCTCAGGCCTCGGGTCGGGCAGTCCGAAGGGGTGCCCCCGTTGGCCCACGTCGCTCGCCGCAGCGTCGGCGCTTGACCTCGCCTGCCACGAGAACAAGTCGAAAAGAGCATTGCATGCGAGTGGTTGCGACATCGACGCGACGCCTGTAACTTTATGCTTTGCAAAAGCTGCATTCTCGAATACTCTCGTTCTACGGCCTATAACGCAGGAGGTGCCTCATGTCAGCGCGTCACTTCGGCTCGGTAGGGAAAGGGCGTGGCCGGTTGGGGGTGGGGCGGGGGGGGGCTTTGGGGGCGTTGGGGGTGGTGGGGGCGTTGGTGGCGTTGGTGGGGCTGGCGGGGCTGGCGGGGTGCGAGACGCTGGCGGATGACAGCAGCCTGACGCCGCCGCCGGCGGTGCGGTCGCAGGCGGCGAGCAGCAACGCGATGAACGCGATGAACGCGATGAACGCGATGAACGCGATGAACGCGATGAACGCGATGAACGCGATGAACGCGATGAACGCGATGAACGCGATGAACGCGATGAACGCGATGAACGCGATGAACGCGATGAACGCGATGAACGCGATGAACGCGATGAACGCGATGAACGCGATGAACGCGATGAACGCGATGAACGCGATGAACGCGATGAACGCGCTCAACGTCGGCGACCTGCGCATCCCCTCGACGACGCTGACGGACCTCTCGAAGTACACCTTCAACCAGGCCGAGGTGCTCTGCCCGGCGACGCGGCTGGGGCCGCTGACGGTGGCGGGGCAGAGCGCCAACGTGGTGCTGCCGCGCTGGTTGGTGCTCAAGAGCCAGTTCGAGCGCGTGCGCGAGGCCTGCTGCGCGAGCCCGCCCTGCGGCACGAGCTGCGCGCCGCTGACGGTGGCGATCGACGAGGACCTGGACGCCAACGGCAGCTTCAACCCGGCGGGGGGCGTGGACCAGACGGTGACCTACGAGGTCTTCAGCGGCATCGCGCTGGCGTGCGCGGACAAGGCCTACCGGCCCTTCCTGCTCCATCCGATCAGCGGCCCCGAGGTGCAGGCGCTGGACGCGGCGGGCAAGATCCCGACCTTCACGACCTACTTCCGCTATATGTGCATCCAGAGCTGGGATGAGACGCAGCACAAGGCCGTCTACCGCTGCGGCAAGGGCCGGGTGGCCGATGGCATCAGCGGCTACGCGGTGAAGGCGGGCACCAACTCCCCGCGACCGGTCTACCTGTCGAGCCTGACCTGGGGCGGCAACGTCTGGGATAAGCACTTCCAGTTCCTCAACGCGCACCTGGCCTCGATCGTCGAGAGCAAGCAGGGCACGGTGCCGGTTTCGGGCTACGCGCTCGACTACGCCTGGAACCTCAACCCGCGCGATGTCCACGCGGGCACCTCGACCAAGAAGGAGGCCGACTACCTGGCCGCCGTGGCGCTGAAGACGGCGACGAGCCGCAGCGGCGTGGCCGTCAGCCCCTACAACCGCGCCAACCTGACGGGCGGCCAGAGCTTCAGCGCCAATGAGCTGAACCAGGGCGAGACGGGCTACCGGACCTATCCCGACCTGGCCTCGAAGGGCACCCTCAACGGCATCGCCATCGACCTCAAGGTCTCCCCCTGGTACACGCAGAACTGCAAATGGGCCTCGGACTGGGGCCTGCCCGAGCTGACGCCGCAGTCGGTCGCCGGCGCCTCGGTCTTCCCGATCGGCAGCGCCAGCAACCAGGCCCTGCTCGGCCTCAACATCGGCGACACCACCCCGCGCCGCTGCCCCAGCTTCGCCACCTGCGAGCCCGGCCAGAGCTGCTGCATCGGCAAGTTCGCAATGGGCTGGGCGCATTCCTGCGCGATCCGCACCGACGCTACCGTCTGGTGCTGGGGCGGCAACTCGAAGGGACAGCTAGGACCAGGCAGCGCGGCCGACGGTGTTCCGGTCGCGACCCCGGTCCTGGTCGGCCCGGGCGGAGCCTCGTTGAGTGGTGCGATCGACGTCGCTGTCGGCGTTGAGCATAGCTGCGCCCGCCGCAGTGACGGCAGCGTGTGGTGCTGGGGCTCGGGCGTGGGCGGCCAGCTTGGCCATGGCTCACTGAGCTCCAGCGCGAGCCCCGTGCGCGTCGTTGGCCTCGACGGATCCGCTGTGGAAGAGCTTGGCGTGGGCGACAGCCACAGCTGCGCCCGGCGCACGGACGGCAGCGTCTACTGTTGGGGCAGCAATCTCTACGGTCAGCTCGGGAACGGCTCGACCAGCAACTCGACGGTCGCCCAGCGCGTGCAAGCGCTGGGCACGGCGGCGGTCGAGCTGGTCGCAGGAGGTGGTCGTGCCTGCGCGCGGCTGGCCGACGGGACGCTTTGGTGCTGGGGTGAGAATTACTACGGCCAGCTCGGCGACGGGACGACCGTCTCGCGCTCGCTGCCGACGCAGATCACGGCCCACGGTACCGATGCTGCCGGGGTTGCCTTGGGGATGTATGGGACCTTCGTGCGGCGTAAGGACGGGACGCTCTGGGCGTCCGGGTCCCACTTCCTTGGCGCGCTGGGCATCGGCTCGGCCTCAGGGGGGCCCAACCCCGTGCTCGTCACCGCGCTCGGCACGAGCGTGACCGATGTTGTGGCTGGGATGTTTCATGGCTGCGCCCGGAAGAGCGATGGCACCGTCTGGTGCTGGGGCTACAATGCCCAGGGCCAGCTCGGCGATGGCACTTGGACGCAACGTACCCTTCCCAAGCAGGTCACTGCGCTGGGGACCACGACGGCGGCGCTCGCCGCGGGGTCGTCCTCGAGCTGTGCGCGCCGCAGTGACGGCAAGCTCTGGTGCTGGGGATCCAACGGTGCGGGCCAACTTGGGAACTACCTGAGCACGAGCACCCCGCGCCCCGCGCTCGGCCTTCAGTGCGAATGCGGCGATGGGGTCTGTAGTCGCAGCGAAACCAAGGCGACCTGCTCGGTGGACTGCCGGCAAGAGAGCTGCGGCGACGGTCAGTGCACGGGCGGCGAGACGCCCTCGGTCTGCTCGCGGGACTGTGCCGCGGCCCCCAGCTACACGGGACTGTCGGTGGGATTGATGCATACCTGCGCCAACCGCAATGATGGCAGCCTCTGGTGCTGGGGAAGCGGCTCCCTCGGTGGCACTGCGACGGAGGGGCGCGCCAGTCCCGTGCTGGTCACGAGCTTTGGTACGGGCGCCGTGGCGTTGCAGGAGGGTGGCAACCGGGGTTGTGCGCGGCGCGCGAATGGTACCCTCTGGTGCTGGGGGCGCGGCGCGTTGAGCGGCACTGGGGCGACACAGGTGGGCGATGGGACGTCGCTGGCCCGCACCATGCCGGTCGCCATCACGGCCCTCGGCACGACGGTGGCTGAGGTCGCCGTAGGAAACTACGGTTACTGTGCGCGCCGCACCGATAAGAGCCTCTGGTGCTGGGACGACAACGCACCGGAGGGGCCGGCGGCCAGCGGATGGAAAGTGAGTCAAGTGGCGGCGCTGGGTACGACTGTTGCCGAGGTTGCGGTTGGGGCGAGTCATACTTGCGCGCGGCGCGTGGACGGCAGCCTTTGGTGCTGGGGGACAAATGGCAATGGCGCGCTCGGCGATGGCACGCTGACCACGCGCTACGTGCCCATGCCGGTCACCGCGCTCGGGACCTCGGTGGCGGGGGTCGTCGCCGGCTTCGAGTACACCTGCGCTCGTCGCACGGACGGCACTGCCTGGTGCTGGGGGCAAAATGGCGTCGGGCAGCTTGGCGACGGCACAACGACCGGGCGCATCATTCCCACGCGCGTGACGGCGCTGGGCACCTCCGTGGCCCAGCTCGCGGCCGGCTATTGGCAAAGCGTCTGCGCGCGCCGTACCGACGGCAGTCTCTGGTGCTGGGGCTACAACCCCGGCGGTCTGCTCGGTGACGGCGCCACCAACTACTATAGCGCTACGCCGGTGCACCTCGCCGCGCTCGGCACCTCTGTGATCGACGTCGGCGTTGGCTGGTTCCACGCCTGTGCTCGCCGTGTGGACGGCAGCGTGTGGTGCTGGGGTGATAACGGCAACGCGCAGCTCGGCACCGACGCGACGTTTGCCCCCACGTCCTCCGCGCCGCTGCCCTTGGCGCGCTGCGGCGACGGCATCTGCTCGCTGCCCGAGCGGCAGAGCGGGGGCTGCGCCGCGGACTGCGCGGCGACCTGCGGCGATTGTGTGTGTGATGGCGTGCTCGAGGACGCCGATAGCTGCCCGGCCGACTGCGTGGCGGGCAATACCTGCACGCCCGGCACCTGCGGCAACGGCAAATGCGACGCGACCGAGAATTGCCAGCTCTGCGCCACCGACTGCGGCAGCTGCTACCCCTTTTAGGGTGCTGCTGGGTCGTCGAGTGGGTCGTCGAGTCGCCAAGGACCGCCGCTGCGATTAGAATCTGCGCCGTGGGGAACCCTCGGCGCAGACAGGTCCTGCTCGGCTCGCTGGTGCTCTTCGGCGCGCTCGCCGCTTGCGGTCACGGCGGCGGCGCTGACCGCAAGCCTGCAGCCCTGCCCAGTCCGCCGCCCGCGCTGCTGATCGAGAACCAGCGCCTCCCGAACGCGGTGATCATCCGTGACGGGAGTTTTCCCTCGGCTCAGCGGCTGGCCCAGGAGCGCGATCGACTGTGTGCGGGCGATGCCGCGCCGGTCGTCTTCCTCCAGGTCGTGCTCGGCGCCGAGTGGCATTACTACTTCCTCTGCAACCAGCGGGACGCCGTCCGGGCGATGAGCCGCGCGGGTGAGCAGCAGCTCAGCGCCTGGCTCGACGGGATCGAGCGGCGCGCGGGTCGCGAGCGCGGGGGCTGCCAGCCCGGGGCGCGCGGCGAGCTCTTCTCGACGACCCATCCGAGCGGCACGAGCGTGGTCGTCGATTGCGACGGCACGGTCGTGCTGCGCTTCGCGGACGGCGGTCGCAAGACGCTGCAGGTCGGGCAGCCGGGCGGGGCGCCGGGCGGTGGCCCCGCGACGCCTGCCGCGGCGGCGCAGCCGGCCGCACCGCCGGCGCCCACCGTGCCGCCGCGCGAGGCGCCAGCGCCGCGGTCGGCACGCTGCGCGCCGTGTCCCAGGTCGAGCTGCGAGCCGGACTTGGCCGCCTGCCCGCCGCCGCCGGCGTGCCCGGCCTGCCCTGCCTGTCCGGCCTGTCCGGCGTCGCCATCCCCGCAGCGGGGCGCGTCTGGCCGCGGCGCGGAGGGCTCCTCGGCCGCCCTGCGTGCTGCCCGCCTGGCTGCCGTGCTGCAGGGGCGCCGTCAGGCCTGCGACGCGCTCTGCCCGGCGCTCTTCAAGCGCTGTCGCAAGCAATCTCCGCGTGGTCAGTTTTGCTTCGAGCTTAGCGAGTTCTGCGCGACCCTGCCCGGCGTTTGCTTGCAGCGCTGAGCTAGGGCGCGGGCGCCTCCGGCCGCGCCGCCTCCACCCGGGGCAGGCCGTAGCGATGGGGGCAGCGGCCCTTGGTGGCGCCGAACCAGCGGCAGATCAGGTCGACGGCGGGTTTGCCCCGCGGCGTGTACTCGCGACTGCGCGGGCCGCCCCAGCCGAACCAGTTCCAAACATAGAGGCCGCGCAGGAAGGTGGCGTCGCGCCAGACCTGACCAAAGGCGGCGAAGGCCGCCGCTTGCGCGCCCAGATCGGCCTGGCCCTGGACGGCCTCCTCCCAGGGGCGCGCGGCGCAGGCCGTGCTGCTGTGATAGCCGAGCTCGGTGAAGATCAGCGGTTTGCGCATCCGGGTCCACCAGCGCTCGAGTCGGACGCGCTCCTCGCGCCAAGCGTGAACCAGGCGCTCGTGGTTCGGTGGGGGCTCGCTCTCGCCGACGAGCGGGAAGTAGGCCGAGATGCCCATCACATCGACCAGGGGCCAGAGGGCGACGCGGTCGTAGCCGAGCCAGTTGGCGGAATAGACGAGCTGCCCGCGATAGGCGCGCCGCAGGGCGGCCACCAGGGGGATCCAGGGTCGCGCGTCCTGATCGAGGGAGTGCAGCTCGCTGCCGATCGCCAGGCCGGCCACCCGCTGGCGCGCGGCGACTCGGGCCAGTCGCAGCAGTAGCCGCGTGTAGCTCTGCCACCAGCGCCGAGGGTCGCGGGGCGCCAGCGTTCCGCGCCATTCGTCGATCGTCGCCTGGTAGCTCAGGCGAAGGATCGGAAAGAGCAGCACGGCCAAGCCGTGCCGATGGGCCTGGGCGATCGAGCGCAGGATCGCCGCGTCGCTCGGCGTGAAGCGCGGGTGCGGCGCGATCGTCACGCTGTGCCAGTCATGCTGGTAGTAGGGCAGCACGATGGCGACGTGGGTCGCACCGGTCGCGGCGATCTCGGCGAGCAAGGGGCCGTAGTCGTAGTCCGGCTCCTCGGCGAAGAGGCCGAGGGCGATGCCGCGCTGCTGCCAATGCGGGATCTCGGGCGCCGGGGCGGCCGCGGGCGCTGGCCGAGGTGCTGAAGGGCGGGTCGCGCGTGTCGGCTCAGGTTGCGCCGCCGTGCTGGTCGGAGCGCTAAGCAGCCCGATCAGGCAGCACCGCAAGAGCAGCCGCCGGGAAGACCGATCGAGGAGGCGCCGGGGCACGGCCTGGAAGGCAGGGGCTCAGTGGCCGTCGTTGGCGGGAAGGGCGTCGGATGCACCCGCATCGCTGGCGACGGCGGCGTCGATCGGCTGCGCGTCGGCGCGGCCGCGATCAGCGACGCTGCCATCGGCGCGCCCCGCATCGCGCGTCGTTTCGGCGGCGCCGTCGACCCGCAGCCCGGCGCCCAGGTCGCTGCCGGCGTCGCGGACGGCGCCAGCGCCATCCGACACGCTGGCGTCGCGCGTCAGCTCGCAGCTCTCAGGACGGGTGCAGATGCCGCCGATGATCAGGCTCTCCGGGTCGTCGCGGCGGCAGCAGCGCAGCGCGTCGCCGCAGTCGTCGTCGACCTGGCAGCGATCGTTTTCGCCTTGCTTGCAGCCCAGGGACGCCAGGGCGCTCAGCGCGACGACCGCAAGCAGTGTTCCGCGCCGACGAGTTCCGTGCCGCATCGCCATAATGCCCATCCTTCGCTACTTGTGGTCGTTCTTGTGGTCGTTCTTGTGGTCGTTCTTGTGGTCGTTCTTGTGGTCGTTACTTGGGCTCGCTCGCGCCCTCGCTGGTCAGCGCGCTGAACGAGACATCGACGATTTCGTAGTCGCGCGGACCGCCGGGCGCCCGGACCGTGACCTCATCGCCGATGGTGTGGTTGATCAGCGCGCGAGCCAGGGGCGAGCTGATCGAGATCAGGCCCTGCTTGGCATCCGATTCGTCCTCGCCGACGATGGTGTAGACGGCCTGCTCGCCGCTCTCCGAGTCCTCGACCTTGACCGTGGCGCCGAAGACGACGCGTTCGCCCGAGAGCTTGGCCGGATCGATCACGTTCGAGAGCGCGAGCTTCGATTCGAGATCGCGGATGCGCCCTTCGAGGAACCCCTGGCGCTCCTTGGCGGCGTGGTACTCGGCGTTCTCCGAGAGATCGCCGAGCTCGCGCGCGACCAGGATGATCTCCGAGAGGCGCGGCCGCTCGGCCTTGCACTGGCGCAGGTCTTCCTTGAGGCGCGCGTAGCCGCGGGGGGTCATGGGCACCTTCATCGCGTCGGCTCCTTCTTCGGCCGAATGCGGCCCTTGCCGTCGATGACGTAGTCGTCGGGGAGCTGCTGCTCGATCGTGCCCCGATGACCCTTGACGGTCCACTCGGTAGCCACGAAGCCCTGGAGGATGCGGTTCTTCAGCCGACGGCTCTCCTCCTCGGGATCGATCAAGAGCGCGAGCAGGGGCTCGCGGGCGACCGCCTCGTTGCCGCGCGCGATCAGCCCCTCGACGGTGACGAAGCGAACGGTCTCGTCGTGATCTTGCAGGAAGGGGACGATCGCGGCAGGCACGCGGGGGTCGTCGAAGGCACCGAGACACGCGATCAGCTGAACCTTGCGCGAGGGATCACGCTCATAGCCGGGCTCGTAGCGCGCGAGCACCTCGGCCAGGACCTCCCACTTCTGCTGAGGCGAGCAGGCCTCGCCGAGCAGGCGCAGCCCCCAAGAGAGCGAGGGCGAGCTGCTCAGGTGGAGCCGCAGCGCGGGAAGCACGCGCTCGCCGAGCGAGAGCAGCCCCTCGAAGACGTAATCCTTTTCGTCCTCGTCGCTGACGAGGTTGGTGTCGTAGTTGAAACTGAAGCGGCGCAGCAGGCCCTCGATGGCCTGATCGCTGCCGTCATCGAAGAGCCGCTGCAGCGCCGGCTGACGATCGTCGGGCTTGATGCGTGGGTTGCCAGCCTTGGCGATCGCGCGCTGCAGCGAGCGCGCCCGTCGTTCGTCGCGATTGAAGAGGGATTTCAGCACGGTGTCATTGCTCGCGTCGGGCGAAAGGGCGCCTCTACCGGTCTCGGTCGGCGGCAGTGTGCCCCCGGAGGCGCAAAGCGGTCAATAGCGCGGCGCGAGCGCGGCGCGCCGTGCGGCGACGGCAGCGACCCAGGGGGCGTAGAGGCGGGCGGCCGCGTCCTGCAGCGTGGCCACGCGACGGGGCAGGTCGATCGTCATCGCTTCGGGCGTCTGCACCGTGCTGGTCGCGCTCGCGGGGGCGTCGCTCCCCGCGGCCCACTGCTCGACCATCGCGGTCGTCATCTCGACATGGCATTGCAGTCCGAGAGTCGTGCTGCCGATCGCGAAGCCCTGATGGGTGCAGTGGGCGCCGCGCAGCAGCAGCGCCGCGCCTACCGGCAGGGAAAAGGTCTCGCCATGCCAATGAAACGCGACGAAGCGCGCGGGCACCGTGTCGCGCCAGGCGCTGGTCTCGGCGCTGTCGACGCGCTCGACCTCGAACCAGCCGATCTCGGGCGCGTCGTGACGCGTGACGCGACCGCCGAGCGCGAGGCTGATCAGTTGTCCCCCGAGGCAGTGACCGAGCACGGGTACCCCGGCGCCGACGGCCTCGCGGATCAGCCGCAGCTCGGCCGCGATCCAGGGCAGTCGATCGTTGGCGCTCATCGGGCCGCCCATGAAGACCAGGCCGGCGACGTCGTCCCAGCGGGCGGGGACCTCCGCGCCTGCATCGACGCAGATCAGCTCGAGGGGGAGGCCTTGGGCTGCCAGCACCTCGGCGAGGAAGCCCGGACCCTCGTTGGGATGATGGCGGAACACGCGGACGGGTAGCATCGGTGACTCCTGGCGCGCGGCTGAGGGCGAAGGTCGGAAGGCGCGGTCTAGTCTGTTGCGGTCTGGTGTCGCGCTCGCGCCCGCGGATCAGTATACTCCGCGGCGCGCGTGCCGCCGAGCCAACCGTTGGCGCGTGATGATGACCATGGCGAAGCTACAGCACGTGCGCAACATCGGTGTCGTCGCCCACATTGACGCGGGCAAGACGACGGTTACCGAGCGGTTCCTCTACTACTCGGGTCGGATCCATAAGATCGGCGAGGTGCACGACGGCGCGGCCCAGATGGACTGGATGCCGCAAGAGCAAGAGCGCGGGATCACGATCACGGCCGCGGCGACGGTGCTGCAGTGGCAGGGGCACGAGCTGCACCTGATCGACACGCCGGGGCATGTCGACTTCACGATCGAGGTCGAGCGTAGCCTCCGCGTGCTCGACGGCGTGGTCGTCGTGTTCTGCGCCGTCGGTGGCGTCGAGCCGCAGTCGGAGACGGTCTGGATGCAGGCCGAGAAGTTCCACGTTCCGCGCATCGCCTTCATCAATAAGCTGGATCGCGTGGGGGCCGACTTCGAGGCGGTGCTGCGCGAGATGCGTGAGCGCTTGGGGGCGCGCCCGGTGCCCCTGCAGCTGCCGATCGGCGCCGAGGACAGCTTCACGGGCGTCGTCGATCTGATCAGCGAGAAGGCGCTGTTGTGGCGGGCGCGCACGGAGGATCAAGAGCCCGAGGAGGCGCCGGTGCCGGCCGAGCTGCTGCCGGCGGTGGCCGAGGCGCGTGAGCTGCTGATTGAGGCGGCGGCGGACTTCGATGAGGTGCTGGCCGAGAGCTACGTCGAGGGTCTGCCGATCGCCGCTGATCGGCTGCGCGAGGCGTTGCGTCGCGGTTGCCTCGCCAACGCCCTGGTGCCGGTGCTCTATGGGGCGGCGCTGCGCAACCGCGGCATCCAGCCGCTGCTCGACGCGGTCGTGCACTACTTGCCCTCGCCGCTCGACCGGCCCGCGGCGCTCGGGGTGCGCCCCGGCGCTGAGGAGGTCATCGAGCGCCCCGCCGAACGCAAGGCGCCCTTCGCCGCGCTGGCCTTCAAGGTGCAGATGGAGCAGGGCCGCAAGTCGGTCTATCTGCGCGTCTACTCGGGCGTGCTGCGCGCCGGTGACGACGTGCTCAACGCGCGCCTGGGTAAGAAGGAGAAGGTCGCGCGCTTGTTTCAGCTGCACGCCAACCGGCGTGAGCGCATCGACGAGGCCGGGCCCGGCAGCATCGTCGCGGCGATGGGGCTCAAGCTGACCGGCACGGGCGACACGCTCTGTGATCCGCAGCAGCCGATCCTGCTCGAGCGCATCGACACCTACGAGCCCGTGATCTCGCGCGCGATCGAGGCGCGCACGCTCGCGGAGAAGGAGCGGCTCGACTTCGCCTTGACCAAGCTCGCGGACGAGGATCCGACCTTCAACGCGGCGGAGGACCCCGAAACCGGCCAGACCTTGATCAGCGGCATGGGCGAGCTGCACCTCGACATCATCATCGACCGCCTGGTGCGCGAGTACAACGTCGAGGCGCGGCTCGGCAAACCGCAGGTCGTGTATCGGGAGACCGTGCAGCGCGCGGCCGAGGCCGAGCATGCGTTCGAGCGCCGCGTCGACGATGCGCCCGTCTTTGGCCACGCGCGCGTGCGCGTCGAGCCGCAGCCGCGGGGTGCCGGCGTCTCCTTCGCCAACGAGCTGCCGCCGCGCGACCCACCGCTGCCCGCTGCCCTCGTGGCCGCGGCGATGGACGGCTTGCGCGACGCGTCGGTGGCGGGGGTGGGCGGTGGTTACCCGCTCGTCGATCTCCGTGTCAGCCTGCTGGGGGCCCAAACGCGTGAGGGTAGCCCGCACGAGATGGCCTATCGCGTGGCGGCAGCGGAGGCCTTTCGCCGTGCCTGCCACGAGGCCTCGCCCCTGCTGCTCGAGCCGGTGATGGCCGTCGAGGTCGTGGTCCCCGAGGACTTCATGGGCGAGGTCATCGGGGACCTGAACGGTCGCGGTGGCCAGATCGAGGACGTCGGCTTTCGCGGCGGCAAGCGCCTGGTACGGGCGCAGGTGCCGATGCGACGGATGTTCGGATATTCCACGGATGTGCGATCGCTGACGCAGGGTCGGGCCAGCTTCAACATGCGCTTCGCGCGCTTCGACGCGGCCCGCGGCGCGGCTGCACCCTGAACGACGCGCGAGGCGCGCGCTAGCGTAGGGTCAGCAGCAGGCTCCCCGTCGCGGCAGCGGCGACGCCCGTGCCGAGCAGGGTCCAGCCCAGCGTCGCGGTGCGGCGTTCGCCGCGGCAGACCTCGCCGAAGGTGCGACCCGCGCTGCAGTCCACCGCGTTGCCGTCGACCAGCAGCAGGGCCACCCCACCGACGATGGCGGCGACGCCGGTGACGACGGCGCTCCAGCCGCTGGTGCGTCTCCAAGGCGGCAGGACACCGGGGGCGGCGTCGGCCGCGTCGGCGCTGCTGGCGGCGGCCGAGGGCAAGAGGACCAGCGAGAGCGCGAGGCGCTCGCCGGCGGTGCTCGTGATCGTGCGCCGCTCCGAGAGATGGCCCGCGGCCCGCGCCTCGAGGCGATGCGGGCCCGCCGCGAGCGAGAGCGTCTGTGGCGCGCGCCCGACCGGGCGATCGTCGACGACGAGCTCGGCTGCAGCCGGCTGGGTCGTGATGACCAGGGTCGCCGGCGCCTCACGCTCGACACGTTGGCGGGCGACGAGCTCAGAGGCTGCCAAGTCCATCGTCTCGGCGGCGGCGCTGATGCCGCAGACGTCGCAGCGACGCTCCAGCTCACTGACCGTGCGCCCGGTCCGGCCGTCGGCCAGCCAGAGGCTGATCTGATAGTCGTCGTAGCGCACCGCCACGCGCCCGCCGGCGACGAAGCGGGCGCTGAGCTGGCTCGCCAGCCCCTGGCGGCAGGCGGGGCCGCAGCCCCCGGAAGAGGGCAAAGGCATCTTCGCCAGGCTGCCGCCGACGACCGTCATGCCCGCGGCGGTGACGCCCAACGAGAGGCGCTGGTCGAGCACCTGCAGCGCGCGGGAGGCAAGCTGTCCATTGACGTCGAGCGGCAGGACGGCCACGCGTGGCTGCCCCAGCGCGGTCTGCGGGGCGGCGCCGACGAGCGCGAGAGTCAGCGCGATGGCGAGCAGCGGCGCGGCTGAGCAGCAGCGCGACGGGGACAGCTCGAAGGCAAGCGGGCGCGACACGGCCGCAGTCTAACCGCAACGCGGTTGCTGGCGCTACTCCGCTCCCGCGCGGTTGGGCTCGGCCCGCGCGAGCCGCTGGGAGGCCACGCGGTTGCCCGGATCGAGCCGCTGAGCCTGACGCCAGGCGGCGATGGCTTCGTTGCGGCGCTGGAGCTGGAGGTAGGCGTCGCCGAGCAGCAGGTGCGCGCGGACCAGCCGCGGGTCTACCGCCAGCGCCTGGCGCGCGGCGCGCACCGCGTCGACGTACCTCCCGTGCTGAAAGGCGACGGCGGCCAGGCCCGCGTAGGCCGGCGCCGTCAGCGCGTCGGCGGCGATGGCGTTGCGAAAGGCCTCGTCGGCGGCGCGGAGCTGAAGCTGCGCCAGCAGCACCTCGCCGCGCGCGACGAGGTCCGCGGCCCGGGCAGCCAGCGCAGGTTGGCCCGAGGCCGAGAGGTCGGCGGGCGCCGGTGCCGGGCGCGGCCGCGTCGCGACCCGCGGCGTAGCGCTGGTGGTGGAATCCCCGAGCGCCGCTGCCGCCCCGCCCGCGCCTGCTCGGGCGGGCGCCTCTGCGGGCGGCGCGGGCGCTGCTACGCCGGGCGCGGCCGCGCTCGCCGGCGGGGTTGCGCTCGGGGAGGGCAGCCCGGTGGTCGTCAGCGTGGTCGCGGCGCGGACGCGCGCTTGCTCGCGCGGTGCGCGGCGGGCCGGCGAGCCGAAATAGCCCAGCGCGAGCCCCGCCAGCACCGTCAGGGCGGTGGCAGCGAAGGCGAGCATCGCCCGCCGCCGCCCGCGCAGCAGGGGGACGCGGTCGACCGGTGTCGAGGGACGGCGGTCGCGGACGTGCTCCGGCAGCGGGAGGTCGTCCCATGGCGAGGCGATCCCCGCCTGGCGTTGCGCACGGACGAGGTCGGCTTCGAAGTCCGCTGCCGAGGGGTGGCGGGCCGCCGGATCCCGCTCGAGGGCGCGATGCACCACGCGCTCGAGGGGCGGTGGTAGGTCGCGCCCGCCCTTGCGACTGCGCAGCGCCGGCGCCGGCGATCCGCGCAGCTGAGCCTGGTAGGTCTCGACGGTTTCGCCGGCATAGGGCAGCTCGCCGCAGAGCGTCTCGTAGAGCGTGGCGCCGAGCGCCCAGATGTCGATCGCGGTGCTCGGTTTGGCGCGCACGAGCTGCTCTGGCGCCATGTAGCCTGGCGTGCCCACGCGCTCGCCGCGCTCGTCCTCGGCGAAGGCCATCACGCCGAAGTCGAGCACCTTGACGAAATCTGCGCGGCCGTCCTTCTCGATCAGCATCACGTTCTCGGGCTTGAGGTCACGGTGGATGATGCCGTGCTCATGCGCGGCCTGCACCGCGCGCGTGATCTGTCTGAAGATGCCGATCGCCTCACCGGCGGGCAGCCGGCTCAGCCGGTCCAGGCGCGCCGCGAGCGTTTCGCCGCGCAGGAGCTCCATCGCAAAGAAGAAGCGGCCATCGTCGAGCTCGCCGAAGTCGATGACGTCGACGATGTTGGGGTGCCCGATGCGCCCACAGGTACGCGCCTCGAGCCGGAACTGCGCGATCGCGTCGGACTGCAGGGCCAGCTCGGGCGCCAGGATCTTCAGCGCCGCCTGGCGGTCGAGGTCGATGTGCTGTGCGGCGATGACCTCGGCGCCGCCGCCGTGCCCCAGCGCGCGTACCATGCGGTAGCGGGTGCCAGGAATACGCGCGCCGGGCTTCAGCGGCTTGATGGGACCGCGCGGGCGATCCGCCAGTCCGCTCCGGCCGAGGCTGAGGGTCCGGTGGGCCACCGGGTTCGCCCGCACCGTCAGCGCGCGCCGCATCAAGGTCTCGGCGAGTTGATGCGTCTGGCCGATCAGCTTGGGGTAGCGGCGCAGCAGCAGGCCAGCGACGGCGCCCGTGCCGAAGTCGGGGGCGAGGCGGCGCAGGCTCGCGACGAGGCGCGCGCGCGCCTGCTCGAGCGTGCCCGGGCGCGCCTCGCGATCGATCAGCAGCATCTGGGCGACGAGACGGATGATGTCGCTGGGGACGTCGGGGCGCGTCAGCAGCGGCGCATGCCAACTGCCGTCGAGGACGCCGCGGATGTAGCCCTCGGCGTCGGCGGTCAGCAGGCGCTGACCGGCAAAGAGCTCCCACAACACGAGGCCGACGCTGAAGACCTCGGCGCGCCCGTCGAGGGGCTGCTGCAGCACGCGCTCGGGCGCCGCGTAGCCGGGTGCCGCGAGCACGTCGGCGAGCCGCTGCTGCGCGATACGCAGGGCGCCACAGGAGCCGAGGGCGATCACCTTGACCACGCCGTCGAAGGAGAGCATGGCCTCGAGCGGCCAGGCGCGGTCGGGGGCCAGCTCGGCGCTTTGAAACTGCTCCCGGCGCCGAAGCTGGAGGTAGCCGATGGCCTCGCAGAGCTCGATTCCGACGTGCAACGCCAGCTCACAGGGCAGCGAGCCGCGGTGCGCGACGTCGTCGATGAGCCTTCCGAGGTGGATGCCGTCGACCAACTCCATCGCGACGAAGGGCTGGCCCTCGACGCTGCCGACCTCGAGGACCTGCACCAGGCCACCGTGAATCAGCCGCAGGAGCAGCGGCGCATCATCGCGAAAGCGATCGTTGAACTCGGGCAGCGTGGCCAGCTCGGGACGGATGCGCTTGATCGCGCAGGGGCGGGGGAAATCCCCCGTCGTTTGCGCAGCGAGGACGTCCGCCACCTCGCTGTGGGCGAGCGGCTGGTGTAAGAGATAGCCACCGAAGAGTTCGGGAAGGGCCATAGTGTCGACCGAAACGGCGGCCAGTGTAGCGCAAGTCGCGCGGGCTGGCCCGAAACCTCATCGCCTGCAGGGTCAGCGCAGCTCCCGCGGCCGCCCGCGGGGTGGAGGACTCCGATGGTCGCGAAGGGAATGCCGGCGCCCGACTTCACGCTGCCCGACAGCGCGGGGCGGCTGCGATCGCTCGCGGAGCTGCTGGCCGCGGGGCCGCTCCTGCTCTACTTCTATCCGGCTGACTTCACACCTGGTTGCACCCGCGAGGCGTGCTCTTTTCGAGATCGCTATGGGGACCTCCAGGGCGTCGGCCTCGGCCTGGCGGGCGTCAGTCCGCAGGCTCCCGGGAGTCACGAACGGTTCCGCGCGCGCCACGGCCTGCCTTTTGTCTTGCTCGCCGACGAGGACAAGCGCGTCATCCGGCGCTACGGGGTGGACGGCCCGCTGGGCTGGGGGGTCCGGCGGGCGAGCTTCCTCATCGATCAGGCGGGCCTCGTGATCGACAGTGTGCGCGCCGACCTGCGAATTGAGCGCCACGTCGCCTTCGTGCAGGCCGCGGTCGACTGGGCCGGCAGCACGCCTTCGCCAGCCGGCGCTGGCCGGCGGGACCCGGGGCACCGGTGATCGAGCGCAGGGTCTCCTGTTGCTAGCGCAGGGTCTCCTTGCCAAGCGGGCCGCTAGCTCCTAGACTCCCGCCGATGCGTTCGGCCGGAACCCTCCTCCTTAGCGCGCTGCTGATGGCCTTCGCGCCGGCGCGCCCGGCGACCGCCTACACCTACGACCATGAGGTTTTTCCGGGCGAGACGCTCGGGACGATCGCGCGCGCCTATCGCACGACGGCGTTGAAGATTCAGCGCCACAACCGCCTGCGCAGCACGCGCGTGCGGGCCGGGCAGAAGCTCAAGATCGTCACCCCCGCCGCGGTTCCTCAGCGGCGACGAGGGGTCTATGTCGTGCGGGCGGGCGACACGCCAGCCACCGTGGCCCGGCGTCATAAGATGGCCCTGAGGCTCTTCGCCCGGCTCAATCCCGGGCCTCGCGGACGCCGGCTGCGCGTTGGGCAGTCGGTGGCGGTCGTCGTGCTGAAGGGCCGGCCCGAGGGGCGGGTGAGCGGACTCGTCCAGGTCGGCAGCGGGCCCGGCTTCGAGGTTCGCTCAACGGCGCGAGCCTGGGGCACGACGCTGACGGCGACGCGGCTTGGCGAGGTCTTCGGTGCCTTCGCCGAGAGCTTCCCCGACACGCCGCCCGTGCGGGTGCATGACATCAGTTTGCCGCGCGGAGGCTGGCTGCCACCCCATGCCTCGCACCAGAAGGGACGCGACGTCGACATCTGCTATCCGCTGCGCGCGCGCTATGCGGGCGTGTCGCGGCCAACGCCGGCGATGCTCGACCTCGAGCGTACGTGGTTCCTGGTCAAGCGCTTCATCGACACGGGCGACGTCATCTACGTCTTCATGGATCGTCGGCTCCAGCGCGTGCTCTACCAGTACGCGCTGGAAAACGGGGAGTCGCCGGAGTCGCTGCGGGTCCTCTTCGAGTACCCGCGCCGCCGCGCCAGTGCGATCATTCGCCATGATCCTGGCCACCAAACGCACTTCCACGTGCGCTTCCGAAAGGCTTCGGAGCCGACGCCACCGCAGGCCTGAGTCCCTGCCGGTCTGAGGCCTTCCGGGCTTTCTTCCGGGCTTTGCGTGGGGCCCCCCCGCGGGGCGCGGCCCGCCACGGCTCACCCGCAGCGCTCCCGTCGCCTTCGGGCGATCAGCTCGAGCTGGCGGCGGGATGCGCGGCGATCGTCTCGACGATTTCGTCGATGGCGCCGGCGGGAAGCTCGGGAAAGATCGGCAAGGCGAGGTTGGTGGCGGCCGCATGCTCGGCGTGCGGGAAATCACCGGGGCGGTGGCCGAGCTCGGCCAAGGCCGGCTGCAGATGCAGCGGACGCGGATAGTACACGCCGGTGCCGATGCCGCGGGCTGCCAGGTGGTCGCGTAACCCGTCCCGGTCGCGCGCGACTCGAATCACGAACTGATTGTGGACATCGCGGGTCCCGGGGGTCGTGGGCGCCGGAAGCAGGACCTGCGGGGCGCTCGCGGCGAAGCGCTCGCGGTAGCGCGCCGCGTTCGCACTGCGGCGCGCCGTCCACTGATCGAGATGGCGCAGCTTGACGCGCAGCACGGCAGCCTGCAGCGCGTCGAGCCGGAAGTTGCCGCCGATCAGCGTGTGCTCGTGACGGTGCCCCTCGGCCTGGCCATGGACCCGCAGCGCGCGGAGCTTCCCCGCCAGCGCGGCGTCCGCTGTGGTGACGAGGCCGCCGTCGCCGAAGCAGCCGAGGTTCTTGCTGGGGAAGAACGAGAAGCACCCGAGCGCGCCGAGCGCACCAGCGCGCGCGCCCTCGACCTCGGCGCCGATGGCCTGGGCGGCGTCCTCGACCACCGGCAGGTCCGGGGCCGCCGCGCGCAAGGGCTGAACAGGACAGCAGCGACCGAAAAGATGCACGACACAGAAGGCGCGGGTCTGCGGCCCGACGCGGGCGATGGCCTGGTCGAGGTCCATCTGCATCGTCAAGGGGTCGATGTCGACGAAGACGGGACGTGCGCCGCAGCGAACGATCGCCTCCGCTGTCGCGAAGAAC
The DNA here is from genome assembly GCA_016711215.1 of Pseudomonadota bacterium. NCBI lineage: Bacteria > Pseudomonadati > Pseudomonadota > Pseudomonadota bacterium. The sequence continues at coordinate 600,099 of JADJTL010000001.1, forward strand.
GAGTAGGCGGGGGTCACGACCTCGTCGCCCGCGCCGATGCCGAGCGCGGTGAAGGCCAGGATCAGCGCATCAGTGCCGTTGGAGACGCCGACCGCGTGCGGTGTACCGAGGTAGGCGGCGATCTCGCGCTCGAAGGCGGCGACCTCCGGTCCGAGGATCAAGTCCTGGCTGGCCAGCACGGCATGCACGGCGGCGTCGAGCTCAGGCTGGAGGCTGCGGTACTGGGCCGTCAGATCGAGCAGTGGAATGCGCATGGGACCTCGCTTGCGGGTGGTGCTGGGAGCACTCGGTCACGACGCCCCCGACGGACCGCGCCGCTCCCAGGAAGATCGACCCGTGGCGCCTGCTGCGCCACGCTACTCATGCTCGAGCGGTCGGGTCGCCACGGTCGCTGGCCCGTAGCGGAGGTTGAAGGAGGCCATGTCGTATTCGAAGAAGGCCATCATTCGCGTCGCCCTAACCTGCCGCCAAAGCGCGCGCGCGGGCTCGAGCTGGCCCGCGGCGAGCAAGCGCTCGGCCTGGTAGAAGAGCAGCTCGGCCAGGCGCCCGCGGGTATCGGCCTCGCCCCGCAACGCCGCGAAGTCTGCACGACCGAGCACGAGTTGCGCCAGGCGGTGGTACCACTCGTTGCCCCTCAACTTGCCCAGGTAGGCCAGCGCAAGGGGGTCGGGTTCGACGCCAGCGCGTCGGGCCATCCCGATCACCCAGAAGCTGCAATAGGCTTTGAGGTACTCCGTGACCTCCGGGCGACCGAGCGCGCGATGATACGCGTCCAGCGCCTCGGGGAGCTGGCCGTAGGTGCTGAGCAGGGCCAGCGCGTCAGCGTAGCTCTCCTTGCGCTCGGGCGCGGCGTCGACGGCGCGCTCGAGGTTCTCGGTGGCCTCGAGACGCCGGCCGAGGGCGAAGGCGCTGCTCGCGCGATGAATCAGCGCCTCTGCCGCGATCTCCGGCTGCAGGCGCAGGTTCAGACACTGATCCCAGGCCCGCAGGGCGCGTTCGTGGGCGGCGCGGCTCGCCCTGTCGTTCCGATCGATGGCCCAGGCCTTGCCCTCCAGGCCGGCCGCTCGCGCGCGCCAATAGAGGCTCGAGGCTGCCGAGGGGGGCGCTAGGGCGAGGGCGCGCACAAGGATGCCCCGCGCCTCCGCGCCGCGCTGCTCCTTGAGGGCGAGCTGCGCCAGCTGCACCAGGACCTCCGGGCGGGGATCCTGGGCCAGCGCCTGCTCGAACGCGGCCCTGGCCTTCTCGACCGCGCCCGCGTTGAAGTGCCCGATACCGAGCGCGAAGGCGACGCGCGCGAGGTTAGGCTGCAAGGGTCTGCCGAAGCGCAGCGCGGCGCGCCGATAGAACGCGGCGATCCGTGGCAGGCTCCCTTCGGCGGCCGGAAGCTGGTCGCTCTCGATCGCGCGGAAGAGCTGGAGCTGGTACTGGGCGGCCAGCCGCTCGGCGTAGTCGCGCGAGCTGGGCGTCAACGCCAGCGCAGCCTCGAGCGCCGCGATCGAGAGCAGGATATTCTCGTTGGCCGCCGCCAGCCGCCCGACGCAGGCCAGCACCTGCGCGTCGGCCGGAAAGCGCCGGGCGCCGTCGCGGCAGAGCCGCAGGGCGAGGGCAGGGTCGGCATCCTCGAAGGCAGCAGCCAGCTCGATCGCGTTGGCGCCGCTCGCGTTTGCCGCCTCGGCCGCGCGTAGCAGCTCGATCAGCGCCCGGTCGGTCGCGGTGCTGGCCAGCGCGCGCAGGCGCCGCATCGCCTCGTCCGGTCGACCGACGAGCAGCATGATACGCGCGACGCTGTAGCCCGTGGGCCGCAGCAGCGCCCAGCCCAGGTCCGCATGTTGTCGCAGCAGCGCAAGCGGGGCCAGGCGCTGCAGCTCGGGCGCGCGCTCGACGTAGAGCCGGTAGAGCTGCTCGACGACCTGACGCGACGGCCAGACGCGGGAGACTTGCTCCAGGAGCTGCAGCAGGCGCAATCCACGCAGCGCCGGGCCATAGCTCGCCGCGCCGGCCCCTTCCGCCCAGGCTGTGACGTCGCGCAAGGCCTGCTGGGCGCGGCCGTCCTCCGGCCGCAGCCCCGTCTGGATCGCGAGCGCGGTGAGGACGCGCTCGATGTCGCCGCTCGGCGCGAAGGCGCGCTCCAAGCGGCGCGCGAGGGCGAAGAGCGCCGGATCGCGCGGTGCCCCGGCGTAGACCTCGGCCGGGTCGTGCAGCGTGGCGGTTTCGACGAAGGCCTCGAACGCGCTGGCTGGCTGCGACGCGGCGAGGTGCGCCCGGGCGCGCCCGATCAGGTAGGTCGCAAGGCGCGCGCGCGCCGCGATCCGCGCGGGTTCGTCCAGCCGCAGGGCTTCGTAGGTCTCGCGGGCGGCGCGATAGCTGGCGCTGTCGGTCGGTGGTGCGACCGGCGGCGGCGGAAGTCGCGCCTCGAGTGCCGAACGCGTCGGCGCTCGCAGCCCGGCGCAGGCGCCCAGCGCGAGGAGGAGCGCGAGGAGCAGGGCGATGGGCGGGCAGCGGCGCATGGGGCGCGAGTGTAGCCAGGGCCCCGCATGGCGTCCACGATCAAGGAATAGCCGAGGGATCGGCAGACGACCCCGGTGCATCACCCGCGCGGGCGCTGCGCCAGGACGAGCGCGCCGCGCTTCAGCCACCGGCGCCGCGCCGGCGGCGCCCTGCGCGACGATCGGGCGCCGCCGCGCGCGTCAATGCCAAGCGAAGCTGAGCCCGAGGTCGAAGCGGTGGCCGATCCGCTGGTAGCGGCCCGCGCTCGTCGCCACGCCGCGTCCTTCGCCTGTCGCCTGGCACTCGGGACGTTCGATGTCGAGACCGCTATCAGCGCAGGCGGTCTGCAGCCCTGGGTCGAAGCTCGAGGAGGCGGTGGTGATCGGGGGCATCCACAGCAGTCCATAGCCCAGGCGCAGCTTGAGGCCCTCTTGCAGGGCCCACTGGAGGGCGGCGAAGGCGTCGAGGTTCCAGCCGTCGATGGTCAGGGCTGTCACGGCGCTGCGGTCGACGGCGCTGCTCGCTGCTTGCGCGGCGAGCTGGAGCTCCAGGCTCGGGTGCAGCTTGAGGGCGCTGCCGAGCTGGAGGGCGACGACGTCCCGGAAACCACGGTGCAGGATCAGGCGATCGGCAGTGAAGCGGTCGGCGAGCCGGAGCTGGACACCGCTGAAGCGCACATCGAGCCGCGTGTGGCGTCCCCACCGCGTCCAGCGGACGAGGGCCTCGAGCGCCACGCGGGTCGTTGCCCGCCAGCGCGCCCCGACGCTAAGGATGTCCGGCAGGCGGAAGTTGATCACGCTGCGCCCGCGCAGGATCGGGGTCGTCTCGGCGTTCAAGCCGAGGGCCTCGCGGACGCCGTCGCGGACGGCCGATGCCGGATAGAGGGTGGCGTCGCCGGTGGCGCGAAGATCGTTGCTCCCCGGATTTCCCACCGCGCTGACATAGGCGATGCCCGCGTCGAGATCGGCGCGCAGGCGTCCCACCAGCCCGATCGCCGCGCCGAGGGCGTCAGTGCTGCCGGAGACGTGGATCCCCTCGGCGGCGAGCGGCGCCTCAAAATCGCAGCGCGGCGCGTCGGCGCCCGCGCCGCAAGCGTCGAGGGCCAGCGGCTCGTCACCCTCGCGTTGGCCTCCGCCGATCAACGCGGCGTCGCGGACGAGACCGAGGTCGACGCTGCTGCGGATGTAGCTCACCGAGAGCCCGAGCCACCAGCCGCGGAAGAGGCGGACGGCTGCCGCCGGGGTGATGTGCAGCTGGGTGAGGGAGAGCGCCGCACCGTGGTAGCGGCTGGCGCTCTGGAGCGCGCCGTCGATCACTGCGGGGTCGGCGTCGGTGATGAGGAGCGAGGCCTGGTCGCGCTGCCAGCGGGTCGAGAGCCCGAAGACCACGGAGGACGAGCCCAGGGGGGAGCTGATCGCGGCGAAGAGCTGCGGCGTGAGCCGTCGCCAAGGCTCCGGCGCGAAGCGCAGCGCGCGGTCACCCGCCTGGTCCAGCGCGGCCGGTGTCGCCAGGGCTCGTCCGGAGCTGCGATCGATCGGTGTCCGTTGAGCGCTGCCGAGCTGCAGATCGCCGGTCGCCGAGAAGTAGACCGTGGAGTCGCGCAATAACCCGAGCGCCGCCGGGTTGAGGATCGTCGCCGCGAGGTGATCGGTGGCTGGACCGTCGAGCACCAGGCCGCCGGGACGACCGCCCGACAGCGGCGCGGCGTGGGCCATCGCGGAGGCCGTCAGGGCCAGCGCGAGGGCGAGCAACGCTGGGTGCCGGGTCGGGCGCGGCTTCCAGCGGGAGCTGCAGTGATTTGCACGACGCACCGGCGATCCCTACGACGTCAACCGCGGCGCTGTCCATCGAGGAGGGCGTCGTGGGGCCGCCTTGACTTGGTCAGGGGCGCTCCCTACCATCCCGACACCGTGCACGCTTCTCGCGCAATGTGCCACCGTAGGGCCTTGGCCGCCGGCGCTCTGGTTGCCCTGGGCTGGCTCGGTGTCGGTTGCCGCGTGACGAGCGAGAAGCTCCAGCGCTGGAAAGAGACGGAGCAGGGTCCGAGCAAGCTGGCCGCGGCCGTCGCGGACGTGTCCTTGGCGCTGCCGCTTCGCACCGAGGCGGCGCTGGCGCTGGTCGAGATCCAGGAGGTTCAGCGCCTCGTCGACGCGCTGCGCGCGACGGAGGCCGGGCCGCGCGCTGCCCTGACGACCCCGCTGGCGGAAACCCTGCTGAAGAAGCTCGACGGGGCCCGAGCCCGCGTCGCGCGGCCGACGGCGCTCGAGGCCAAGGACGCGCTCTTTTCGCTGCGCGCCTCGCTGACAGCGCTGACGCGGACGCGCGTGGACACCAAGCTGCTGGCGTGGCTGCTCGACGATTGGGCCGGGCGCGCGGGGGGCGAGCACAGTGGTCCCAAGATCGTGCGCGCGATCGGCGCTGACGCGGGCCCTGCGCTGGCCCGTGGGTTGCGTCGCGCCGACGCTGGCGCCGCGCTGGTGATCGCCGAGCTGCTGCGCGATCTCGGCGGTGAGGCGGACCGCGCGGCGGCGGCGGCGGTGGTGATTGAGCGGTTGCGTGAGCCGAAGGGGATCGCGCGGGAGCCAGCCTACCGGGCGCTCGCGCTGCTCGGCTGCCCCTTGAGCCGCACCTTCCTGCTCGCTGCCGCGCGGGCCGGTGCCGAGGACGGTCGCGTGCTCGCGCTGCTGGCGCTGGCCAAAGACCCGCAGCTTTCGTCCGCGCCCGCGCTGGCTGCGCTGGCGGGCAACGCGCGCGTGCCCGCGGCTGTGCGCGAGGCCGCGTTCACGGCGCTCGAGCCGATCGAGAGCCCCGTCGTCGCCGACCTGCTGGCTGCGATCATCGCGCGCGACGCCGCCGAGAAGGTTCGCTACCGGTCCGTCGAGGCCCTGGTTGCCTGCTGCAAGGTGGCCGGTGTCGCGCGGTTGCTCGGGGCCTTGCCCGCGGGCTATAGTTACCGCCGGCTTGATGTTTCCGACTTCATCGAGCGGGACGTCAGGGCGCTCGGTGCCGCGGTGGTGCCGGTGCTGCGTGGGGCTCTTTCGTCGCCGAGTTGGATCGCGCGGGTGATCGCGGTGCGGCTGCTCGGCGAGCTGGGGGGGCGGGGAGACGTGTTGGCGTTGCGCCCGCTCCTGACCGATGAGACGACCTTGCGCGGTTGGGACGGTGGGAGCGCTCGCGCGAGGCGCGCGACGGTCGCGGCCGAGGCAGAGATCGCGATTCAACGATTGAGCCGGAGCAGGTAGCTCCGGCGGGCGAGAGGCCGACGCGACGCTGGCTGCGGCGGCCTCGGTGAGTCATTGCTCGGTGACGAGAGCGTGCGCCGTGGCGGCGGCCGCGGCGGCGCGCAAGGCAGCACCGAACGCGGCGTGTTCCGCGGCAGGTTCGAGCGGTGCGCTGAGGCAAGGCGGCGTTGCCACGGAGGCGGTCGAGCGCTTCGATGGACCAAAACAAGAAAACGATGCGCCATTTCTACTGCCGGGATGTCCTGTGGGACACCTTCGAGCAGATGGCCAATGACTTCGACTGCTCGATTGACTACCTGGTCAACGAGGCGATGCGCCATTACGCCCGCAGCAAGAACTACGGCGCGTCGGCTCAGCCGCCCGGTGCACAGCCCGGTGCACAGCCCGGTGGACAGCATGGCGGACAGCATGGCGGACAGCATGGCGGACAGCACGCTGGACCGCCCATTGGCCAAGGCGGTGGACACGCCGGTGGACCGCCCGGCGGACCGGGGCTTGCGGGGCAGCCACCGCTGCGGCAGCCGACGATGGGCTCCCGTCGCCCGCCGCCGCCGCCCGCTGGGGGCGCTGCCGCGGTACCGCGGCGACCGACCCAGGCGCCACCGCCTCCCGAGCCGCGACGTCCGCCCTCGGGCGGCGCTCCGGTCGCCGCCGACCTCGGCGATCCGGGTGCCGGAGCCGGATCGATGCTCTACCTGGTCTTCAATGACCAGCGCATCCCGATCGACAAGGACCAGTTCGTGATCGGTCGCGGCTCCAAGACCAGCGACCTCGCCATCAAGGATGGCAATATTTCGCGCAAGCACGCGGCGATCATTCAGCGCAACGGCGCCTTCTATATCAAGGATCTGGGCAGCACCAACGGCATCGACTACAAGGGTATGCGCATCGACAACAAGCGCATCGACGAAGGTGATGTCTTCCACATCTGCGACTATGAGCTGCGCTTCACCTACCGCGGCTGAGTTCGCGAACGCCGCCGCGGCGCGCCGCGCGGCGGCGTAGCTCGCCGCCCACGGGTCGCCACCGCGCGCCGGTGTGCGGCGGTCAGCGCTCGGCAACCGGGCGCGTCGCTGTCGTTCGTGGCCGCCGACCCCCGTGAGAGACCCGGATGGTTGAACGGCGACATAGCCATCTGCGTCGGGCGCTCGCGGCGGGCGCGGTCTTGGGCGTGCTCGGCATGCTGCCGCTGCTGGCCACCGAGCTCGCCTACGTGCTGGTCGTGCGCCGACCGACCTTCGACGACGCGTGGCAGCTCGCGGCCTTCGTCGCCCTCCTGCTGACCCTGCCGCTCGGCTTCGCGGCCCTGACCGGGCCGATCGCCGGGATGCTCCTGCTGGCGATCGGCCAGCTCGCCGAGCGCCTGGCCCCGCGGCGCGTCGGCGTTGCTCGGGTGACCGCGCGCCTGGTCAGTGTGCTCGCCTTGCCCGGCATCGCGGTCATCGTCGCGCAGCTCTTTGCCGGCCGGCGCGCGCAGCAACTCCCGGCCAGGCAGCTCGTGGCGGCGGCGATCGGTCTGCTTGGCGTGGGCCTGACCTACGGCGTGGTCCGTGCGGTCCTCGAGGCCCGTGAGCGTCTCCGGCTCAGGCGCTGGCGCGAGGCGCACGCGCTGCTGCTCGCCAGCAGCCTCCTGCTCGTCGGCGCGGGCTGCTATGTGGCCGATCAGCGGGTGTTGGTCGGGCTCTATCGCTTCTTCCATGCCCTGCTGGCGCTTGCCGCGGTGCTTTGCAGCCAGCTCGCGGTGACCACGCTCTACGCGGCCTGGCGCCCGACCCACCGCCGGCTCGGACGCCTGTTGAAGCCGCGCAACGCGCTGCTGCTCGCGGCCGTGCTGGTGACCGTCAGCTGCTGGGGTCTCTCTCGGCTCCAGCGCTCGGCGCCCCTGCGCCTCCTGCTGCTGCGGCATGCCACGCTGCAGCAGCAGCTGCTGCGCCTGGCGCCCCTGACGCGCCAAGATCCGAGCGGTGCAGCGCGCCTGGTCCCGGCGGGGGTGGCCCAGCCCTCGGCGACGCCGCTGCGCGAAGGTCCGCATCGCGGCGACGCGAGCCTGCTGCTGATCTCAGTCGACGCGCTGCGGGCCGATCATCTCGGGACCTACGGCTATCATCGGCCGACGAGTCCGCACATCGACCAGTGGGCGCGCCAAGCGGTGGTCTTCGAGCGCGGCTACTGCCCTGTGCCGCATACCTCGTTCTCGCTGACCTCGCTCTTGACGGGCAAGCACATGTACAGCGCCACTGAGGCGCGGCAACGGACGCTGGCCGCCGTCCTGCGGCGCTACGGCTACAAGACGGGTGGCTTCTTTCCGCCGGCGGTCTTCTATATCGACGGCGCGCGCTTCAGCGCCTTTGCCGCGACCAAGTTCGATTTCGAGTACCTCAAGTACGAGTTCCTCGCCGCCGAGCCGCGGGTCGATCAGGTGATCGACTTCCTGGGCCGCGAGGGTCAGGGAAAGTTCTTCGTCTGGGTCCACTTCTTCGAGCCGCACGAGCCCTATCAGTCCTGGCCGGGCCTGAGCTTCGGCGCGCGCGCGATCGACCGCTACGACAGCGAGATCGCCTACACCGACCGCGCGATCGGCCGGCTGATCGCGTACGTGAGGCGCGCGCATCCGCGGACCATCGTCGCCCTGACGGGGGATCATGGCGAGGCCTTCGGCGAGCACGGCGCCTACTATCACGGCAACGCGATCTATGAGGAGCAGGTGCGCGTGCCCATGATCATCAGCGTGCCGGAGCTGCCCGCGCGGCGGGTGCCTGGCAGCGTGCAGAGCATCGATCTGGCGCCGACGATGCTGAGTCTGATCGACGTCCCGGTGCCGGCGGCGATGCAGGGCCACGACCTCGGCCCGTGGCTGGTCGGTGAGCCGCCAGCGCACTTGCCGCCGGCTTACTTCACCATCGAGGATAAGAAGGCGGTCGTGGATGGGCAGCGCAAGCTGATTTGGGACAGCGCGTGGGGGGTGACCGAGGTCTACGATCTGCTGGCCGATCCGGCCGAGCGCAGCAACCTCAGCAGCCGCCAGCCCGCTGTCACCGGCGCCTTGCGGGCCCAGCTCGATCGAGCGCTCGGTGAGCAGAGCGCGCGGCGCGCGCGAAGCGACGGCGAAGGCGACGCGCAGCGGCTGCTGGCCCGAGCGCGGCTGCGCGACCTGGCTACCGTGCCCGGCCTGTTGCGGCTCTTCCGGCGCCGCGACTCCGAGCTGCGGCGGCAGGTCGTCACCGCCCTGACCGCGCTCCGCTCGCGCGACGCCTTGCCCGCGCTCCGCGAGGCGCGCAGCGATCCCGATCCAGGTGTCGCCATCCCCGCGCTGATCGGCGCTGCGCTGCTCGGTGATCGAGGGAGCGCCGGGCAGGTCGCCGCCCTGGTTCAAGCGCGCGGGGATCTGCCGCCGGTGCTGCGCCGCGCCGCCCTGCTCGCGCTGGCCGGCAGCGCGGACCGGCGTCACCGCGGCCCGGGCCTGACGCTCGAGCTCGCGCACTTGCTGCAGGGCAGTCGCGACATCTACGACCGCCTCGAGCTGATCGATGCGCTCGGTGCCCTGGGCGACGCGCGCGCCGTCCCCGCGCTGCTGCAGCAGCTTGAAACCGTGCGCACGCACCTCGCCGCGATCGACGCGCTGGGCGCCCTGCGCTCGCCCGCGGCGCTGCCGGAGCTGGTGGCCCTGCTGCGTGCCGATCGCTACACCAACGCGCGGCAGCATGCCGCCTTGGCGCTCGGCCGCATCGGCGACAGCCGGGCGATTGCGCCGCTGCAGGAGGCGGTGCGGCGCGAGCTCGAGGGGCCCGCCGTCGCTGGCGCGTTGGTGGCGCTGCAGACGCTGGGGGCGCTGCCGGTGGCGGGGCTGCGGCCCCTGTCCGGGCGCGACGCATGGGACTGCGGAACGGCGCGCTGTCGGCTGGTCGCTGAGGCGCACTGCGGCCGCCGCGAAGAGCTGCTGCTGCTCGTGGCGCCGACGGCGGCGTCGGCCGGGACGACGGGCTGGGGCGAGGCGGGCGGGGCACTCAGGGTGCTCTGCGGCGATCAGGCGATCGGCCGGATCGAGCTCGGGCGTGTCGCGGAACGCGGGCATGACCGGGCGCTCGAGCTGCCGGCCTTGGTGGCGGCGCTCGGCGGGCAGCGCGGGCGGTTGGTGCTCGAGGCGCCGCGCGGCAGCGGCGGCGCCCCAACCGTAGCCGTGCAGGTATTGGCGCTGCGCCCGACGCCCAAGGCCGCGGTGGCCGTGGCTCCAGCGCAGCGGTAGCTGGCCAGGCCCTCGCCGCAGGGGGCGGGGCCGTTCGCGGGGCGCCGCGCCCTCAGGCCTGGGAAGCCTCAGCGCGGCGGATCGTCGGCCGGGGGCGCATCGGCCAGCCGGAAGCCGTCGTGGAGCACGCGCACGGCCAGCTCGCCGAAACGTCGAGCGACGAGGCAGGAGACTTTGATCTCGCTCGTGCTGATCATCATGATCTCGATCGCTTCCTGGGCCAGCAGCTCGAACATGCGCTGGGCGACGCCGGAGTGGCTGCGCATGCCGACCCCCACGATCGACACCTTGGCGACGTCATCGTCGCTGAGCACGGCTCCGGCGTTGAGGCGCAGAGCCGCGGCATCGACGCGCTCACGCGCGGCGCGCAGGTCGGTCAGCGGCACGGTGAACGACACGCTCGCGCGCCCCTCGACCGGCGGGATCTGGACGATCATGTCGACCACGACGCCTGCCTCACCCAAGGGCCGGAACAACTCGGCCTGAATCCCCGGCCGCGCCGGCAGCCCGGAGACGGTGATGCGGGCCTGATTACTGTCGAGACTGACGCCGGTGACGACGACCTTCTCCATCGCGGAGTCTTCGCTGACGACCATGGTTCCTGCTTCCTCGCTAAAGGTGCTGCAGACGCGGATGGGGACGCGATAGGCGCTCGCTACTTCCACCGACCGGATCTGCAGCACCTTGGCGCCGAGCGAGGCCAGCTCGAGCATCTCCTGGTAGGCCACGCGCGGGATCAGGCGGGCGTTGGGGCAGATGCGCGGGTCCGCGGTATAGACGCCGCTGACGTCGGTGCAGATCTCGCAGAGGTCGGCGTTGATCGCGGCTGCCACCGCGACGCCGGTGGTGTCGGAGCCGCCGCGGCCGAGCGTCGTGATGTTGCCCTCGGCGTCGGTGCCCTGAAAGCCGGCGATCACCGGGATCTGATCGCGTTCTAACGCTCGCGTCAGCGCTGAAGCATCGATTTGCCGGATGCGCGCGCGAGAGAACGCCGAGTCGGTGTGAATGCGGATCTGGTGGCCGAGGAAGGAGAGCGCCTGACCGCCAGCCGCGTTGATCGCCATCGCCAGCAGGGCGGCAGTGGCCTGCTCGCCGGTGGCCAGCAGCACGTCGAGCTCGCGCGGTTGCTCGCCATCGCTGATCGCCCGGGCCAGCTTGATCAAGCGGTCCGTCTCCCCTGCCATCGCCGAAACGGTGACCACGACTTGATTGCCGGCCGCGCGCGCCCGAAGCACGCGCTCGGCGACGTGACGGATGCGCTCGACGCTCCCCATCGAGGTCCCGCCGTACTTCTGAACGATCAGCATGGCTCTCTCACTACCGCTTGCTTGCCGCACGATCGCCCGGCTGGGGCCGCTTCGGCGGAGAACGCTGTGCTACGCTGCAGGGCCGCGCCACGGCCGTGCCAGCGGCTGATGCCACGGGTCATGCCACGGGTCATGCAGCGTTTGCGAGGTGATCGATGCGAGCGCACGAGTACGCAGTCGTCCTGGTAACGGCACCGGCCGCTGAGGCTCAGCGCCTGGCTCGGTGGGTGATTGAGCGCGAATTGGCTGCCTGTGTCAACCTCGTCTCGGGTGTCTGCTCCGTCTATCGTTGGGAGGGCCGTATCTGCGAGGAGCCAGAGGTGCTGCTCGTGATCAAGACGCGGGCGGCGCTGGTGGCGATGCTCTGCGAGCAGCTCGTCGAGACGCACCCCTACGACCTGCCCGAGGTGATCGCGCTGCCAATCGTCGGCGGCCACGCGCCCTATCTCCAGTGGCTTGGCGCGGCTACCGAGGCGAGCGTGGGGCGGCCCTAACAGCCCCCTGATCGGCCCGCCGATGTCGGCAACCGAACACTCCGAACCGCCGATAAGCGCGCCCAGCTCCGAATGAGCGCCGTGGGCCGCAGGTGCTGGTCCGCAGTCGCCGGGCCGCCGGTGCCGGGGACCCGTGCCGGCGACCCGTGCCGGTGACCCGTGCGGAGCTGGAGGTGCGATGGCGCAGCAGGGGTCGACGCTGCAGGTCCTCGTCCTGGGGCTGGTGGTGGCGGCCGTGGCGGCGCCGACCCTGCTTCCGCGCCCCGCCAGGACGCTGGCTCCGCCGCCGGAGCTCGCCGTGGTCTTGCGTGCCGGCGGTGCCGAGGCTGTGGCCGCGCGGGCCACGTTGGTGCTAAGCGCGCGCCAGCGCCTCGCCCTCGGCCTGCCGATTGCGCTCAACGCGGCCTCCAAGGAGGTGCTCGAGTTGTTGCCCGGCGTCGGTCGGACGCTGGCGCGGCGGCTCGCCGCTGCGCGCCTTTCTCGGGGCGGCTGGCGGCGCCTCATAGAGGTGGCCGCGGTGCGCGGGATCAGCGCCCGCCAGCTCCAGCGCTGGCGCGGAATGGTCACCCTTGCCGCCTCAGCGGATCCGCCTGCGAGCCGCCGCGACCTCGTGCCGTAGCGTTATGCCCCGCGGTGGGCTCCAGGGCGCGGTCGGCTGCCGGCTGCCGGCGCTGGATCGTTGACCGGCGTTCTCGGGGCTGGCAGGTTGACGTGGTGGCCCTGGGAAGAGGGGCTCGGCGTGATAGGGCTCGGCGTGATGAAGCTTCCGTGGCGGGGTTTGCGTGGGTGCGGGTCGGCGAGTGCCGAGGGGGGAGGGCGGATGAAGCGTTGGTCTTGCTGCCGGGGCATGCTCGGGATGGGGCTCTTGGCGTCGATCTTGGGGCTGCCGGCGCGGGCGGTCGGCTACAGGGGCCAGGTGCCGACGCCCTCGCTTCGGGGGTCCACAAGCGCAGTAATGGAGCGGTTCAGCCTCCCCTACAGCGGCGCTCGCGGCGCCTTCCGCGCCGACGCGCGGCGGCCAGGCGGCGAGGTCCCCGGTGGCGAGCCGCGCACGGAGGTTGGCCAGCTGCCGGTAGCGCGGGTGCGCGGCGGAGGCGAGCCGCTGACTGTCGATTGGACGCACTTTCGGCGCGCGGGGCGCGGCAGCGGTAGCTCGACGCTGCTGGTCATTTCCTCGGGGGTGCATGGCGTCGAGGGTCCTGCCGGGAGCGCGGTTCAGGCGCAAAAGACGGCGCTTTGGCTTGAGCGACTGCTAGCCGCCGGCATCGACTCGCTCGACCTCCACGCCCTCAACCCCTTCGGTTATGCGACGGGCCGGCGTGTCACCGAGCGCAATGTCGACCTCAATCGCAACTGCGCCGCGCCCGGTGCGGAGCTCTTTCGCGCGAGTAACCCTGGCTATGAGGCCTTGAGGCACGTCCTCGAGCCGAGCGGGCGCGTCCACCATCCGAGCCTCGAGGCCGCGAAGATCGTCGGGGGACTGCTGCTCGAGCTGGCCCGCAGTCGGGACCTGCCTGCCCTGGCCCAGGCGATCGCGGGGGGGCAGCGCGCGTCGCCGGGAGGGGTGTTCCACGGAGGCATCGCACCCGAGCCTCAGGTCGGGCCCCTGGCTGAGCTCTTCGCTGCGCGTACACGGGCGTATGATGGCGTGATCCACCTCGACGTCCATACCGGCTACGGTCCGCAGCAAACGCTCCAGCTGATCACCGAGGATCCGGTCTCGACGGCGGGGGCGGCGGGGCTCCTCGGGGGCGAGCAGGCGCCGCCAGGCCTCGTCTTGGCGCCTGTTGCTGCCCGAGGAGGGGATGTCTACGCTGCTCAGGGCACGCTGACGAGCCTTCTGCGGGCGCAGCTCAGCGAGGCTCAGCAGGCGAAATCAGTCTTCATCGGCGCGGAGCATGGGACCTTGGGCGCGACCATCGCCGCGAAGCTGCGGACGGTCGCCTATATGGTGCTCGAGAACCAAGGGTCGCAGTTTGGCTACGCTAACGGGGACGCCCAGAAGGACGTCGCCCGCTGGTTTCGGCAGCTCTTCAATCCGCAGGATCGTGCCTGGCAGGCGAGCGTGCTCGAGCAAGAAGAGACCCTGCTGGCGGCGATCATCGCGCGCTACGGCGTCTCTGAGGGAGCGCCGGCTGCGCGCTAATCGACCTCGACCAGCGAGAGGTCCGTAAAGCTCAGGCGCGCGGCGTCGCCCTGCCGGTAGTTGAGCAGGATCGCGAGGCGCACATAGGCGGTCGTGGGGCGGAAGACGTTCGGACCGCCGTTGAAGGCCGCGCCCGTCAGCTCGCCCTGATAGAGAGTCCAGGTGTTCGGGACCGTCACGAGCGCCGCGGCCGCGTAGAGGTAGGTGCCGCCGCCGGAGTGATTCATCACGCGCGTGGTGCCGTTGACGACGCGCCCGCTGATCGTCGCGGGCAGCGCGGCGTTGAGGGCGACGGTCTGGTTCTCGGCCGTGCTGAAGGCGCCAAGGGCGGGATCCGTGGAGTAGGGCTCGGTGAGTCCAGCGGGCTGGTTGCCCCAGATCGCGTCCGGGAGGTGATCGATCTCCCCGTCGAAATAGAACCCGAGCTGTCGCGCGTACGCGGGCCCGCCCTTGCTCCAGCCCGTGAGGGTCGCGGCGGTGCTGAGCTCAGTCGCGGTGATGCCTGTCAGCGTGGCCGCTGCGCCGACGCGCTCCGCTTGCTCAACGCGAATGAAGCGCGGCTCCGCGCTGTAGGGGGCGACGCCGAGGTAGAGCTTCGAGGGCTCGCTGCCGCTTGAGCGGAAGCGACCGGAGAGGCGGTAGCGCTTGGCCGGATCCACGGCGACCAACACGCTCGAGAGCAGGTTGGTCTCGCCTGCGGCGGTGAAGACCGCGCTCTTGAGGTCGTCGTCCTGCGCGGTCTGGGCGAAGCCGAGCAGCGAGATGCCTCGGGCGTCCGCGCTCAGCACGATCGGCACCGCGTCTCGCAGGTTCGTGGGGCGTCCCAGGCTATCCACCGGCTCCGGGGGTGCGGCGTCGGCGTGCGTGGCGTCGCGAGGGGCCGTGGCATCGCCCGAGAGGTTCGAGTCGCGGCGGGCCTTCGCCGCGGCGTCGCGCGGGGCGGCGCTACTGCCGTCGCGAAAGTGCAGCAGCGCGCCATCGCTGACCTGCGCATCGGCGGCCCTCTGCTTCGAGCACCCGCTGCCGATGAGCGCCAGGACCACGACGGCCCATGCCGTGCCGCCCCCGAGGCGTGCGAAGCGGGAAGACCTTGGCGTTGCGCACTGGCGCTTCGAGCTGGGCATCGCTCACTCCTGTATTCGAGCCTCGCGACGGCAGCCACGTCCGGCCGCGCGCGCCTCCTCGTCGCCGAAGCTCTAGCCAAGCTGAGAGCGTGGCATAGACGGTGCTCCGCGACTAGGTGCCGCTCGCGGTGGGGAGGTGGGGCGCTCGGCTGTGCCTGCGTTTCGCCTTCGTCCACCGCGGCCCTTTGCGTCGTTCTGCGTTGTGCAGGGGGCAGCGCCGTTCGCTGCGGCGCGTCCCATCGCTGCGTGGCGCTGCGCGTGCGCCCGTGGTGAGGGCGTTTGCCCTGCTTCAGCGCGGCATGACGCGCTCAGCGTCAAGCTGCACGGCGACCAAGAGAAGGGGGGGCGGGGATGCGGCGAAGCAGGCTTCGGGTCGTGGGGCGAGCGATGGTGGTGGTGGCGCTGAGCTTGGCCACCGGCGGGGGCCTGGGTCTAGCAAGGGCGCAGCCGAGCGCCTTCGTCGAGTACGCGGCGCTGGTCGATGAGCACGACACGCCCTTGCCGGCGCCGCTGCCCGAGGGCTGGTACTTCAATGCGATGGGCGGCGATCGCGGCGTGCTCAACGCCGGCGATCTCCGCTACAGCCGGGACGGCGCCTCGGCCTACCGCGCGGACGTGGTCGGCAAGGCCGCGGGCGCGCAGTGGACCTGGGGCGGCATGTGGTACAGCCTGATACGGCAAAACGACGACGACGTTCCGCTCGACTTCCGCGCGATCTTCGGCCCGCACGTGGCGCCTGCCTACCAGGGGCAGGTGGTCGGGCTGAAGGTCGTCGTCAAGGACGTCGCCTCGATCACGGGCAATACGCGGCTGACGCTGCGCCTCGAGGCCAAGAACGCCGCCGGCGCCGTGCGCGCCAGCTGGTCGTTTCCCCTCGCCGGCCAGACCTATCCGCGGGCGCTCAGCGTGACGATCGACCCGGCAGCGGTCGGTCAGGTCGAGCAGCTGCTCTGGGTCGTCGATGGCGCCCAGGTGGGCGACTCCGTCAGCGTCGACGGCGTGCAGCTCCAGCTGCGTGTCCCCGCGCTGCCTCCAGAGGAGCAGGCCTTCCTCTGGAGCTACAGCTGGCTGATGACCAACTACAACGCCAGCACCGGGATGGTGAAGGATAAGAGCCGCGACGGACGCCTGCCCGCCCAGTATGGCGGCGGCGACAGCATGGAGAGCGTGCCGGCGACCGCCAAGGCGGCGAAGATCGTCTACTACGCCTATCGCAAGGGTTACCTCGCGCGCGACCAGGCGCTGGCGATCATCACCAAGATCGCCGACACGCTGATCCGCGTGGTGCCGCGCGGGCCGGCCGGCGCGAACACCATCTGGCCGCATTTCACCGAGAACGGCGGGGCCAACCCCGTGCCGCCGCGCTTCGGCTTCAACGGCACCGAGTGGTCGACCGGCGACACGGCCTACGCCGCCCTCGACCTGATCACGGCGCTGCAGCTGATCGGCGATCCGCAGGGCCAGCTCCCCGCCCTCGAGTCGATGCTGGCGAGCATCGACTGGAGCGTGCTGCTGATCGACGGCGCCGTCTCGCACGGCTATGACGATCGCGGCGTGCGCATCCCCTACACCTGGCGCGGCTTCGGCATGGAGACCCTCGGTGTGAATTGGGTCTATGCCTCGGTCAGCGGCCAGCTCGCCGCGATGCTGCCCACGCCGAGCGATAACGGCTCGGGCTTCATCGACAATGCGCAGTACCCGATGGCCTTCGTCGGCGTCGATCGCTGGGGCAATGACTGGGACGCCTACCGCAATACGATGGCCCAGCGACAGATCGGCTGGTACTGCCAGCCGGAGCACAGCAACGCCTTCCTCTGCGGGGCGCAGCTCTTCGGCCTCTCGGCCGCCGAGACCCCCGAGCCGGCGGGCCTCTATGAGGCCTACGGCATCGGCGGGGCGTTCTCCGGGCCCGTCGACGGCAATGGCGAGGTGGTCGCGCTGCACTACTCGGGGATGATCGCTGACCTGCGCCCGGCGGCCGCGAAGCAGATGTGGAGCACGCTGGTCGAGCGCCCGCAGGCGTTCTGGGGCGGGCGCATCGTGGTTTCGCCGCTGAACAACCTCGAGAGCCTGCGCGTCGACAAGACCACCGGCCAGGTCACCGTCAACCACCTCAAGGGGTCTTGGAACCTCGTGCTCCAGACGGAGGGCTGGGCACTGATCGACCGCGCGCTGCGGGACGAGGTCTTCGCGGCGACGCAGACCAACGCCTTCCTCAAGCGCGGCTTCGATCGCCTCTCTGCCGGCTACACGCTGCACCTTGGGGTCGACAGTGGCAGGGATCGTTTCCCGCGCGAGACGGCCGCCGCGGCGCACCTGAGCGGGGCCGCCGCCGCGCGGATGAACCTGCGCTTTCTCGATCCGAGCTACACGGGCTCGCAGGAGCAGCTCTACGCCACCTACCACCGCGGCGTCGCCGGCGAGGAGCTGAGCGCGCTCGAGCTAGCCGAGGCCCTCAACGCCGAGACGCGGGCGCTGGGGGGCTACCATTTCGAGGCCTCGGGCGATGTCGACCAGCTCGAGGCGATCCGGCGCGTCGTGCATTGGATGGACTACCTGCCGCCGGGCGGCCAGCACGTGCCTGCGCTGGTGCCGACCGGTGGGGGCCTCGCGTGGAAGGTGGTGCGCGGCTTCGTGGTCGACGCCAAGCCCTTCGATGCGAGCGATCCCTTCCGCATTCCGCCGGTGGAGCTGCGCGGTGTTTGGCTCAACGACCCGCGCGTGACCGGGCTCGGCTACAACGTCTTCCAGACCGCGGCGTTCTTCCGCGACGAGTACCGACCGGTCAGTGGCCTCCACTACAGCGTCAACGAGCCGCCGCAGAGTGGCACCGTGTCGGCCAGTACACGCTTCGCGCGGCAGTGGCGGCGCGATCGCCTGCGGATCGCTCACGCCGAGGCGCGTGAGGAGCTGAGCCTGCTGGCCGAGGGTGGCGTCGTCGACGCCGAGCCCGAGGCGCCGGCAAGGTGGGCCGCGCGGGTGGTCTCTCGTGCGCGGCGCTTCCAGGGATTGTTCCACCGGTCGTTGGCGGGGCGCTGGGGTGGCGAGCGCCCCGAGGCGCGGCCTGAGCGCTTCGTGTTGGCGCTGCTGCGCGAGGCGCTGCCGAGCGCGCTGAGCGCGGATCCGGCCTTCATGCAGCGCTTCGATCGCGCGGCGCAGGTGCGCGGCTTCGAGGTCGCGGATGAGGACCAGGGCAGCACCTACGTGCTGCTCGCGCTGGGCGGGCGCGACCGCGCCGGAGAGCCGAGCCGAGCGGAGCTGGTGCTGCAGGCCGACCCGGTCAGCCGCACGCTGTTGCAGGCCACCTGGGCCGATGAGGCGCTCGTCTATCCTGGCGTCACCGCGAACGAAGCCGTGCTTCGCGCCCGCGCTGCGCTGCAGGACCTGGCACCGCGGGGCTTCCGCGGCCTGCTTTGGCGCTGGCGCCTGCGCTTGGCGCACGCGAGCGTCAGTCGCTTCTGGGCTGCACGCCACGGGCAGTCGCGCTTCCACCCCAGCTACCGCGTAGCGCTGGCCGGCCACACCGCCCTCGTGCACGCCGATGGCCACACGGAGCTCGATCCCTGAACGCGGCGCCGGCAGGTCGCCGGCGGCGGCCTCGACTCCTTCGCCTTGGACGCGGCCGGGTCCTCGAAGCAACGCCGGCCAACGCCGACATGACGTAACTCTCTAGGCGGCTCTCTAGGCGGCTCTCTACGTGGGTCTCTACGTGCCTCGTGCTCAGGGCTGGGCCCGCACGACGCCTGCATTGCCGACTGTCGAGTTTGCCCCCCGTGAGCACGTGCTGTAGACACGAGCGCGATGCCGCCCGCCGTGCTCCTCACCTGCCAGGGCCTCACCAAGTCCTTCGGTGATCGGCCGCTCTTCGCGGGGCTCTCCTTCGCGCTACACGAGGGTGAGCACGTCGGTCTGGTGGGCCCCAATGGCGCGGGCAAGTCGACGCTGCTGCGCATCCTCGCTGGGGTCGAGACGCCCGACGAGGGTGCCCGCAGCGCGCGCAAACAGCTGCTCGTGGGCTACGTTCCGCAGCACCCGGTCTTCGCCGCGGGCCTCGAGGTCCAAGAGGCCTTGCGCGGCGCCCTTCCAGCGGCGGCAAGACGCGATCCCGCGGCGAGCGAGCGCAGCATCGCCGCGACGCTGGCGCGCCTGGGCTTCAGCAGCGGAGCGACGCCCGTCGACACGCTCTCGGGCGGGTGGCGCACGCGGCTCGCCATCGCTTGCGCGGTGGCGGCCGAGCCCGAGCTGCTGCTCCTCGACGAGCCCACCAACCACCTCGACGTCGCGTCGCGGCTCTGGCTCGAGGCGTTCCTCAACGAAGAGCGCACGGCCTTCGTGGTCGTGAGCCACGACCGCGTCTTCCTCGAGCGCGTCGGCCGGCGCATGATCGATCTCGATCGCGTCTACGCCGACGGCCTGCTGGTCGTGCAGGGTTCCTACGCCGACCTGCTCGAACGGCGGCAGGCCGTGCTCTCGGCCCAGGCGAGCTACGGCGAAGCGCTCGCCAACCGGGTGCGACAGGAGGTCGCCTGGCTCCGCCGCGGCGCCAAGGCGCGGACGCGCAAGGCCAAGGCCCGCATCGACTCGGCGCAGGAGAGCATCCTCGAGCTCGAGGCGGTCCGTCGGCGCAGCGGGCAGGCGGTCGCGGGCATCGCGCTCACGGGCTCGAACAGGCGAACGAAGCGCCTCTGGAGCGCTGAAGGCCTCTGCAAGCGCTTCGGCGCGACCGTGATCGCGGCGGAGCTCGAGCTGCTGCTCACCCCGGGGATGCGCTTGGGGGTGGTGGGGCCCAATGGCTCGGGAAAGACCACGCTGCTGCGGCTGATCGTCGGCGAGTTGGCCCCGGACGCCGGAACCATCCGCCGAGCCGAGGGCCTGCGCGTGGTGTACTTCGACCAGCAGCGCGCGTCGCTCGAGCCCGGCGCCACCCTGCGGCGTGCCCTGGCGCCCGACGGTGACGCGGTGATCTATCGCGATCAAGAGGTGCACGTGGCGTCCTGGGCCAGCCGCTTTCTCTTTCGCAGCGAACAGCTCGAGACGCCCGTGGCGCGGCTCTCGGGCGGCGAGCGCGCGCGGATCGTGCTCGCCAGGCTGATGCTCCAGCCCGCCGATCTACTGGTCCTGGACGAGCCGACCAACGATCTCGATATCCCGACGCTCGACGTGCTCGAGGAGGCGCTGCAGACCTTCTCGGGGGCGCTGGTCCTCGTCACGCACGACCGCCATCTGATCGACTGTGTCTCGACCGAGGTGCTGGCGCTCGACGGTCGCGGCGGCCATACGCGCCTCGCCAGCTACGACCAATGGGACGAGCGCGGCGCAGCGCCACCCGAGGTCGTGAGGGCAGCGCTGGTGGAGCAGAGCCCCGGCGCGACGGCCGCTCCCGCAGCGACCAGAGCCAAGAAGCTCGGTTACCTCGAGCAGCGCGAGTGGGACGGGATGGAGGCGCGCGTGCTCGAGCACGAAGCGCGGCTGGCACGCGCAGAGGCGGCTGCGCAGGCCCCGGCTGTCGCCAGCGACGCCAAGGCGCTCGAGGAGCGGCTCAGAGCGGTGGCCGCGCTCCAGGGCGAGCTCGATGCGCTCTACAGTCGCTGGGCCGAGCTCGAGGCCAAGCAGCAGCTGCTGCGCGGGGAGGGTTGAGGCGCAGCTCAGAGCCTCGACGACGGGCGTCCTCGGCACCGTGCGGGTCGAGGGCTGTTAGGCCTTGCGGGGACCGATGTACTCCTTGGCGATGACCACGGAGTTCATCTGAAAGTGCATCGTCTTCTGGGTCGGCGAGGTACCCCCGTGGTACCAGTTGAGCCAGAAGCCCTGGATGCCCAGCTCTGGATGCCGCGACCAGCGCAGATCCGTATGCTCCACTGCCAAGACGCCGTCGACCCAAGCGCGGTAAATGCCGTCCTTGTTGGCGCTGCCGTTGCCGTTGGCGTCATAGGGACCGCTGATGCTGTTGACCTTGACGTATTGCTCGATGCAAGCCCAGCGCTCTTTGCCAATCACCGTCCCGGACCAGGTCAGGCCGGAGCCGAAGGCTCCCTCCTGATCGAGGTGGTAGATATAACCGCCGAGCCAGAAGAGCTCGGCGTAGGGATTGGCGTCCGCGGGCGCTTCGCCGCCGTGGCCGCGCAGTGAGTGTCCCTGGTATTCCCAGCGGCTCTGTGCGGCGTTGTAGACCTTCAGCCCAGTGCCGCGAGCGCCACCGTTACCGGTCGTGGATTGCCAGTAGCCCCCCTGGGCCGGGTTCCACCAACCGAGGCGCAGATCGAAGCCCGGCATCTTGTTGGCATCGACCGTAGAGCCCCAGTCCTTATCGAGATAGACATAGTAGCGCGCATAGAGTTCGGTCTCGACGCCCAGCACCGATCCGCTGCTGGCAGGATCGCCTCGCACCACGTTATGCCACATGTGGCACCCGCCCGTTGCGCCCTGGGGAATGGCGCCGCGGATATAGGTCGACTGCGTCTGCGGATCGGCGATCAGCTCTTGTTGCTCGCAGGTGCCAGACCAGATCGGAGCCCCCACGGAGGAGAAGTCGGCGGCGAAGAGCACGCTGGGGTGCGCGTCCAGACCCTTATCCAAGGGGTAGGCGTCCGCGAGGCCGAGCCGCGGCGACTGCACCTTCCCGCCCGCCACCCTGAAGGTCGGCGGGTCCACCTCGAAGACCTTCAGCTTCCCGGGGTACTTCAGCTCGGTGCACACGAGCTTGAGCGTCGCGGCAGTGACGGGGCCCGCGATACCCTTGAGGTCGAACTGGAGGATGGCTCGCGTCAGGCCGCTGTCGCAGGAAAACGCCGCGCGGGTATCGAAGCCCCGGTAGGCGCTGCCCGAGTAGATGGCGTTGCAGAGGCACGGGGCTACCACGGTGCCCGCGGCGGTCTCGACCTCCAGGATGGGTCGCTCTGAGCTGTTGGCGGCGGTGCGGCCGGCGAAGTGGAAGGCGAAGGCCTGGTCGGAGACGAGGTGTGCGCCGCGGTTCTCGCCCGACTGAACCCAGGCGGCAACCAGGGCGCTGAGGTCGAGGCTCACCTCGCCCACCGCCTTGACCTCGGCGACCGCGAAGGCCTTGCTGCCCTGAGCTACTCCATCGGCGTCGCGCCAGTCGCCGGTGTTTGCGTGCTTCCAGGCCAGCTTCAGGTGTTGGCTCCATTGGACGTTGTTGGGTCCCGAGCCGCCGTCCCAGCTGAGAAACTGCTGCGGACCGTCCGGGTCGATCACGATACGTGGGACCCCCCCGCCGTCCGCGGCGGTGGTTGCGTCGGAGCTCGCGTCGCTCGCGGCGTCGCGCGATCCCCGGCCGCCGCCGTCCGCGGCGATCGATCCATCGGAATTGGCGACGTGAGCCTCGCGGCATCCGGTCAGGGCGGCAACGACAATCCCAGAAGTGCATCCCTTGAGGAAATCTCTGCGATCCAAGACCTGCTCCTTCTCCGCGTGGCCTCCACGTGGCCTCCACGTGGCCTCCACGTGGCCTCCACGTGGCCTCCACGTGGCCTCCACGTGGCGTGGTCAACGCATCGCAAGAGCATGCCTGAGATGGTGAGGAAACCGAATAAAGCCACCAGCCGAAAAGCCACCAGCCGCCGGGCCGCTGCACGCCGCGACCAACCCCTCAGGGCGTCGGGGCAGGCCTGGACGCTCCGGGGGCTGGGGGCGGGGGCCCACCTCCTGTCGAGTCCTCCCCCAGATTGATGTGGCACCGAACTTCGCTACCATGCGTGCTGCGGGAAGGCGCGGAGCCCGCGGGGGCGCGGCACTGCGACCCGAGGTCGGCGTCGCGAAAACTACCCATAGCAGCGCGATGGCCACGTTTCCGCTCCTTGCCCTCGGCCCGCGGCTCCATACCTCGCTCGGTCCGCAATAGATCAACGGACTGCCAGGGCACGCGCCGAGGAAGGCGCAGGAGGGGCCCCCGCGAGAGGTCGGGACTCCGGTGGGTGGATTGGAGCCACCACTGGTAGATCTGGTTGATCCTGCTAGTCGTATTGGTGCGGGTGGTGCGCCACCTGGGAGGTGACCATGCTGCCGCTCTTACCGGCCACGATCATTGGTGAGTATCTTCTCGTGAGTCGCCCGCCATGGCTGGTCGGTGGTCCCCCGCCTGTGACGCTGCCCGGTGTTACGCCCCACCGGCTGCCGATTCTCTTTCAGCAGGCCATCGCAGGATGCGGGTCTGCGGTTGGTTCCCGGGTTGAGTGGGTGGCCCGCAGACCTGGGACCTGCGCTGTTCCGACTCAGCATCAGGCTGCGTCCATGGTGGCGGCCGGGGGCGCCCTTGAGGGCTACGCACTGACGGCAACCGCCGCCGTCGCTGCCGACGGATGGCTGCCTTTCGACTGGCGTCCGATCTGGGGCCCGACAACGGAAGCCGCGATCAGCTTTCTTCGGGGCATTGGGACTCGTCTGGTTGCGGGAGCGCCCGCAGCCGGCGCCGTGGCCCTGGCGATATGGCCGTCGTCGATGGGTCGTTCGACCAGCTGGACCGAAGGTGCCTACCGTTATAGCTACACTTCCGATGCCGTAGCCCTTGAGGTCGATGGTCCGAATGGGGAGAGGTGGAACCTCCGCATGGATTCATCGGGGGCGATTCGTGATCGATCGGGATACTTGCTCGCCTACATTGCGGCTGATGGTGTTGTGAGCACAACGCCGCCATTTCCCGCCCAGGCACCGCCACCGGGACTCCCGGGAACCGAGACCAGGCGTCCCGACTACGGCCACGCGACGAGCTTCCCGAGCACGGCACCCTTGCCTTCACACGTTCCCGGCTTCGAGGTCTACCGCGGGGTCACGCTTGCCTTGCCGCATTACGAGGGCGAGGCGCACCGCCAAACCTTGATCTTCGACGACGCCCGAGCGACGGAGGAGATCAGGGATATCGCCGTTAATAAGGCTAAGGCCTATGTGTTCGACCCTAGCAGGGGAGGCATCGCGGTTGGGCACAAGATTCATGTGCAATTGGCGGGGGAAATTGGTGCCTCGAGCGGCGCAGCGGGTTTCCTCGTCAGGAGCCCGACCCAGGAGATACTGGTAATTCCATACAACTCCCCGGTTGATCGGAGCACGCCTGAGATGTTGCAGGCGGTAGTGGCGAAGTTGAGGAACATGGGCCATCGTGCAGCTCTTGGGCCTCGAAGCCTCCTCAACGCCCGGCGTTGACAGCGTCAGGTCCTCAGCGTTGCCCGGGGGGCGGGGGGCGCTTTCGTTGGGCCACGGCGACGACGGTTTGGCTCGGGCATTGGCAGATCGTGTACTCGGCGGGCGGGATCGAGAACCACTTGACCGGCTCGAAGGCGTCGAGTAGGCCGCTGGCGGCGTAGTGGGCCGGGAAGACCGCGAGCCAATCGAGCTGCTCGGCGACCGCCGCGAGGGTGGTGTGGCGCATCGCCAAGGGGGCGTAGTTGAGACCGCCGAGGTCGAGGGTGCGGCGCTGGCCGAAGTAGCGCATCGCCCCGGCGTCATTGACCCCGACGACGGCCTCGGCCGGCACATGGGCCGCGATCCACTGGGCTGGCTCGACGTTGATCTTGCGAATCGCCCGGCTGTCGCTGGCCAGGCGATCGCGGCGTTCGCGGAGGCTTTCGGCCAGGCGCGGCGCGCTGGCGAGCACCAGGACGATGGGCGCGGCCAGGGCCACCAGCGCTGGCCAGCGCGCTGCCGACGTGGGCGCGGCGGCGCGGAGCTGGGTCAGGCCCCAGCGCGCGAGGGCCGCGAGGCCGAGGCCAGCGGCGGCCACCACCACGAGCAGCGGCGGATCGACCCAGCGCGTCCAGTAGTAGCCGTCGAGGCGCAGGTCGCGCGAGCCGACGACGCCTAGCAGGTACGCGCCTGGGGCGGCGCCCAGCGTTGCGGCGATCCAGCCGCGCTCGTGGTGGCGCCTGAGGCCGCGCGCGATCCAGATCGCCAGCGTGCCCAGCCCCGCCGCGCCCGCGATGGTGCCGAGCCAGCCGTGCTGAACCACCAACGCCCAGAGGGTGCGCAAGCTGGAGGCGCCGAGGCTGAAGCTGTGGGCCTTGAGATAGTAGGTATTGGGCAGCCAGCCACCGTTGACGGCGTGGCAGAAGAGCGACCACCCGAGGGTTGGGCCCGCCAGCAGCGCCAGCGCGCCGGCCGTCGCCGCGCGCCGACCGCCGCGCGGGAGCGACCGCCACCAAGGCCGGCGGCCTTGCAGCAGCGCCCAGGCGGGTAGGGCGAGGCCGAGCAGCACGAGGGCCTCTGGGCGGGCCAGCGGCGCGAGGCCGAAGAGCGTGAGGGCCAGCCACCGCCGCTGGCGCAAGACGGCGGCCACCGCGCCGAGCCAGAGCGCGAGCAGCAGCGCCGTCTCCATCCCGGAGAGGGCCGAGAAGATCAGGCGCGGCTCGAGGGCCAGCAGCGAGGCGGCTGCCGCTGCGGCCCAAGCGGCCTGCAGGGCGGTGCCCGCGACGAGAAAGAGGGCGACGATGGCCGCGGCACCGAGGCCGACGCCGAGGAGCTTGGCGCCCCAGGGCACGGCGGCGGGCCCCAGCAGCGCCGCCACGCCATGCACCGGGGCGTTGGCGATTGCCCAGAGCGGGCTGGTCGCGCCGGCCTCCTGCGCGCCCTCGTTGTAGGCGAGGCCCTGGCCTTGCGCGAAGGCGCGCGCGTAGACCTGGTGAATCCAGGCGTCATCGAGCGGGAAGTCGCTGCGCGCAGCGTCGGAGGCCACGAGGAAGGCCGCGCAGGCCGCGGCGTAAAGCAGCAGCGGCACGATCAACCATCCGCGCCTCAGCGGCGGGGGCCGGCGGTCATCAGGCGCCGCGGGCGCGACGGAAGCTGCGGGCGCGCCTTTGCGCTGGCGTTTGCGCTTGGCCACGGTCACCTCTCGGAGAGCGGTCAGCAGGCTCGCATGCCGCGCGGCGCAGCAGCAAGTTGGCGGCTAACCCGTGCAGCGGGTCAGCGTCGCGAGAGGGTCGCGAGAGGGTCGCGAGCGAGCCACGGGTCGCTGGCTGCGAGGCCGTGGGGCGGCGTGGACGCGGCCGGGGAGCTCGGGCTAGGGTGGTACGCTGCGGGCGCATACAGCGGGGGGGCCAGCGTGGTGGCAGGCGGGGCGGACGACGACGACAGGAGAAGCGAGGCGACGGTGGTGCGCCTCGCGGCGGGCGCGGAGGGCGAGCGGACCTCCACCCGTGCGCCCGCGGGCGCTGCCGCGTCGAGGCGCGGAGCGGTGTCCGCGGCGGCGTCGACGGTCGAGCGCGGCTGGGGCGCCATCGAGGCCGAATGGCAGCAGTCGCTGGCGACCACGCCGGCCGAGGCCGTCGAACACCCGGCGCCGCCCTCGCTGCCGCGAACCCTCCCGGTCGACCTCGAGCTGCCGCCGCTCAGCGATCCCTTGGCGGACGGCATGCCGCCGCTGCCGCCCGCGCTGACGACGGTCGTGGTTGCCGACGCGCCTGATTGGAGCGAAGAGCCGACGCCGGGCCCGCCCTTTTTCGCGACGACCACCGCGCGGCTGGCTGCCCTGACCGAGGCCGAGCACGAGCGGGTCGATAGGGCGGTCGGCGACGCGCCAAGCGAAGCGAGCCCGATCCCTTCGCCGGCGGCGCGCGGCGACGCGATGGCCGGGGCGAGGGCGCGCGCGGGGGCCTCGGTGCTCGCCCAGACGGCCGCGCTGTCGCCGAGCGTCCAGGCCGCTGCGCCCTGGGCGCTCGGGGTTCCGGCCGCGTCCCGGCGGCGCTCAGCTTCCGCGCGGGGTTGGGGCTGGTTGATCGCGTCGCTCGCGCTGCTGCTGCTGGCGCTGGTGGGGGCCTGGTGGATCCTCCGGCGCGCGCCGACCGGCTGACGGGGCTGGTCGAGGGAGTGCGGCGCGTGTGGATGGGTTTACATCCCCGCTCGCCGGCGTTATAGCCCTGCGCTGATGGGTCGCGCGCAGACATTGGTGCTCGACGAGCGCCACCCCAATCCTCGCAAGATTCGGCAGGCGGCCGAGCTGCTGGGGCGTGGCGGCGTCATCGCCTACCCGACCGACACCGTCTACGGCATCGGCTGCGACCTGCACGATCGCAAGGCCATCGACCGCGTCTACCTGGTCAAGCGGCTGGACCGCGGCCATCGCCTGAGCTTCATCTGTCAGGATCTCTCCACCGTCGCGACCTACGCCCATGTCAGCGACTTCGCCCACCGCTGGCTGCGGCGGCTCTTGCCGGGTCCCTACACCGTGGTGTTGCCGGCGAGCCGCGAGGTACCGAAGGTGCTGCGCGAGCGGCGGCCCGAGGTCGGCATTCGCGTGCCCGATAACGCGACCTGCATCGAGTTGACGCGGGCGTTGGGGCGCCCCGTGATCTCCACCAGCGCGACCGACCCAGAGAGCGGGGAGATTATGATCGACCCGGAGATCGTGCTGAAGCGCCTCGGACATCAGCTCGATTTGGTCTTGGACGGCGGGCTGCTGACCAACGAACCGTCGACGATCGTCAGCCTGATCCACGATGAGGTCGAGGTCTTGCGGGTGGGCAAGGGTCCGACCGAGCTGCTGACCGGGGGCTAGCGCGCTGCTGGCCGGCTAGCTGCTGGCCGGCTAGGGCTCGGCGGCGGGCCTGCTTGGCGCGGCGGGGCCATCGGCGGCCGGCTGCCGGCGCTCGAGCGCCACGACATAGACCTCGCTCGACTGGCGCCGCGTGGCCTCGGGGCGGACGACCTTGGTGCGCCGATAGGCGCGCTTGACCCCCGCCAGCGCGGCGTCGAAGCCCTCGCCCATCAGGATCTTGGCGACGAAGGCGGTCTGCGCGCAGCCGAGGATCAGCGAGAGGTCGAGCGCGCGCGTGAAGAGCTCGGCGCTGCGGAGCTGGTCGCTCGAGGCGATGCCGCTCGTGTCTGGGGCCAGATCGGAGAGCACGAGCTCGAAGCAGGGCCGCTCCCCGCGCAGCAGGTCGGGGCTGATGGTCAGCACGTCGCCGACGATCAGGCGGACGTGGCTGGGCAGCTCGATTGGCAGCGTTTGGCGGTCCAGACCGACGATGCGACCGCGTGGGCCGACCCGCGTGCTGGCGTACTGGAGCCAGGATCCCGGGCGGCAGCCGAGGTCGAGCACCCGCTGCCCTGTGCGCAGCAGCCCGAAGCGCTTATCGAGTTCTTGCAGCTTGTAGACCGAGCGCGCCGCGTAGCGCTCGCTCTTGGCGCGCCGGTAGTAGGGATCGTGGCGTTCGCGCCGGTCGTCGAGCTTTCCGGTCATCGGGGTGCGCTGGTGCTCCACGCGGCGCGCCGCGCGGCGGCTGCCGAGAGGGTCTGCGTGTCGCGCGCGAGGGCGGGGCGGTAAGCGCGCCGGCTCAGGCGCTCGCGCCCTCGGCGCCTGCAGCGCTGGCTGCCGGCGGCGCCGCCGTCTCGACCGTCCGCAGCTCGAAGGGCATCAGCGGGCGCTTGGTCGCGTGCTTGATCGTGACGTAGCCCCCGGGGGCTCCCGGGACGGCGCCCTTGAGCAGCAGGAGATTTTTATCGGCCACCACCTCTTGGATCCGCACGTTCTGGACGCTGACGCGGCGGTTACCCATCTGGCCGGGCATCTTCATGCCCTTGAACACGCGGCCGGGGGTCAGGCGGCAGCCGATCGATCCGCCGTGGCGGAAGTACTCGTGCGTGCCGTGCGTGGCGCGAAAGCCGGAGAAGTGATGGCGCTTGATGACCCCCTGGAAGCCCTTGCCCTTGGAGGTGCCGATCACGTCGACGGCGTCGCCAGCGCGGAAGACCTCGGCCACCGACAGGGTCTGGCCGATCTTGAACTGGCCCAGCTCCTCCGCCGAGAGGCGCACTTCGCGCACGACGTGCTGCGGGGCGCTCCCGGCCTTGGCGAACATGCCGGCTGCGGGCCGCGAGGTGCGCTGCGGCTTCTGCTCCTCGAAGCCGATCTTGATCGAGGCATAGCCGTTGCGCTCGGGCGTGTTGATGTCGAGGACCACGCAGGGGCCGACCTGGACCACCGCCAACGCCTGCCAGGTGCCAGCGGCGTCGAAGGCCTGGGTCATCCCGACCTTCTTGCCGAGCAAGGCCATGCGGAACCTCAACCGCTGGACCGCCGGCTTGCCGTTCGCTGTCGGGTTGTTCACTTTCCGATCATTGCCTGTCGGAGTGGCCATGTCTTGACTCCTTGGCCTGGAAGCTTGGCCTGGAAGCACGGGGCTCGAAGGGCGCGCGCCGGGACGCGCCTGGATTTGCACGCGCCTAAAGGCGCAAAAACGCGCGCCTTGGGCGCACGGCCGCTGTTGTATAGGAGGCAACGTTCTTGGTGTCAAGGACGCGTTCTTGGCGCCGCTGCCGTCCCGCCTGGCGCTCAGCTCACCTTGGCGCCGGAGGGTAGCGCGCGGTCCACGGTGCAGAGCGCCAGGTCAACGCCGTCGCCGGCCGCCAGAATCATGCCTTCGCTGCGGACGCCACGAATCGTGGTCGCCTTGAGGTTGGCCAGCAGGATCACCCGCTTGCCCACGAGCTGATCGGGTCCATAGGCCCGCGCGATGCCGGAGACCACCTGACGCTCGATGCCGCCCACGTCGAGCGTCAGGCGCAGCAGCCGGTCGGCGCCGTCGATGCGTGCGGCCGCGCGCACCTCGGCGACGCGAAGCTCGCAGCGGGCGAAGTCCTCGATGCCGATAGCCATGCCCTCGGTGGCATCGGTGGCCGGAGCGCCCGTCGCGGCGGCCGGCTTCGGCTGCTTCGGCGGCTTCGGCGGCTTCGGCGGCACGGCGGCGGTCGGCGACGCCGCCGAAGCCGAAGCCGACGGTGCCACCGGGCCGGTGGGCGCGAGCGCCGCACCCGCCGCCGCGCGCGCCGTCCAGCGGGCGACCAGCGCCTCGCGGCGCTCGTCGTCGATGCGCGGAAAGAGCGGCTCGCCGCGTTGCAGAGCCGCCGCCGGCGGGCCATCACCCCAGCGCGTCGGCCACTGGTCGCGCCCGAGCTGCGCTTCCAGCGTGGGTAGGCCGAGATAGCGTCGCATCGTCGCCGCGCTGTCCGGCAGCGCCGGGGCGAGCAAGATCGAGATCCACCGCAGCGCCTCGAGAAAGTGCGCCACGACCTGATCGAGGCGGGGCTGCTGCTCGGCATTGCGGGCCAGTTTGTAGGGCGCCGTGGTGTCGATGTACTTGTTCGTCCCCCGCACCAGCTCCCAGAGGGCCTCGAGCGCGCGGCTCGGCTCCAGCCGCTCGAAGTGCATCGCCACCGCGTCGCGCACGCGCTCGGCCAAGGCGACCAGCGCCTGGTCGGTCGGGTCCATTTCAGCGGCCGCCAGCAGCGCGGGCGTCTTGCCCGCGCAATACTTCCCCGCCATCGCTAGAGAGCGATTGAGCAGGTTGCCCAGGTCGTTGGCCAGGTCGGCGTTGAGCCGCTGGATCAACGCCGGGTGGGCGAAGTCGCCGTCGTTGCCGAGCGGGGTCTCGCGCAGCAGGAAGTAGCGCAGCGCGTCGCGCCCGAGGTCCCCCGCCAGCATCGTGGGGTCGACCGCGTTCATCAACGACTTGGACATCTTCTGGCCGTTGACCGTCCACCAGCCGTGGGCGAAGACCGTGCGGGGCAGGGGCAGTCCGGCCGCCAGCAGCATGCAGGGCCAGTAGACCGCGTGAAAGCGCAGGATGTCCTTGCCGATCAGATGAATCGCCTGAGGCCAGAACTGGCGATAGGCCGGCGCCTCATCGAAGCCGCCGAGCGCGGAGATGTAGTTGGTCAGCGCGTCGATCCAGACGTAGATGACGTGCGAATCATCGCCCGGTACGCGAATGCCCCAGCGCAGCGTGCTGCGCGAGACGCTGAGGTCGCGCAGACCGCCGCGAATGAAGTTGACGATCTCGTTGCGCCGCATCTCCGGCTGCACGAAGTCGGGGTGCCGCTCGAAGTGCTCGAGGAGCGCGTCCTGGTAGCGCGACATGCGGAAGAAGTAGCTCGTCTGCTTGAGGCGGCTGACCTCGCGCGCATGCACGGGGCAGCGCCCATTCACCAGCTGCGTATCGGTGTAGTACTCCTCACAGGCCACGCAATAGGGGCCGTCGTACTCGCCGAGGTAGAGGTCGCCGTGATCGGCGAGCCGCTGCCAGAGGCGCTGCACGACAGCGGCGTGCCGGGGCTCCGTGGTGCGGAGAAAGTCGTCGTGCTCGATTCCGAGCGCCTGCCAGGTCGAGCGGAAGCGCGAGACCACCTCGTCGGCCAGCTCGAGGGGCGTCAGGTTGCGGGCCGCGGCGGCCGCCTCGATCTTCTGCCCGTGCTCGTCGGTGCCGGTCTGGAAGCGCACGGCCTCGCCGCGCGAGCGGTGGTAGCGCGCGAGCGTGTCGCCGACGACCGTGGTGTAGGCGTGCCCCAGATGCGGCACGTCGTTGACGTAGTAGATCGGCGTGGTGAGGTAGAAGGGTGGCGTCACGTCGCGTCCTTAGCTGTCCTGGCGCTCGCCGCTGGCCTCGGGGCCCTCAGGGCCGCGGCCGCTGCGGCTGAGCTCGTGTGCGGCATAGGTCTGCGCCGAGCCGTCGGCGAGCGTCGCGCGCACGCGCAGGCGCGGGAGGTCGAGCTCGTTGACGCGCGCGAGCCCGTCGGGCGTCTGCACCGTCTCGCCGACGCGCGGTAGCCGCCGCCGCGCGTCGCGGTACATGCTCTGCTCGTAGGCGAGGCAGCACTTGAGGCGCCCACACATGCCCGAGATCTTGGCCGGGTTGAGCACCAGGTTCTGATCCTTGGCCATGCGGATGCTGACCGGGGCGAAGTCGTTGATCCAGCTCGAGCAGCAGAGCTCCCGGCCGCAGGGACCGAGACCGCCGGTCAACTTCGACTCATCGCGCACGCCGACCTGGCGCAGCTCGACGCGCAGGTGCAGGTCACGCGAGAGATCGCGCACGAGGTCGCGGAAGTCGATCCGACTCTCGGCGGCGAAGTGGAAGATCGCCTTGCTCCCGTTTTGCAGCACCTCGACGCGCGCGACCTTCATCGGCAGGCCGTATTGCTTGATCCGCTCACGGCAGCAGCGCACGGCCTCGTGCTCGAGCGCGGCCTTGCGGGTCGCCGCGGCGGCGCCTTCGTCGCCGACGACGCGCAGCACGCGCAGCGGCAGGGTCCCGACGAGCGCCCGCCTTGGGGCCCGCACGACCGTCCCGTGCAGCGTGCTCCGATCACCCTCGATCATCACGCGCTGGCCTGGTTCGAGCGTCAGCTCGCCAGCGTCGAGCTCGGAGACGACGCGCGTCACGCCGACCTGCACCGCGACGAGCCGGCAGAGGCGGCCGGGCAAGAGCTCGGCCGTGTCGCCACCGGCCGCCGCGAGCAGGTCGGCGCCCTCATGCTCGCGCGGCGACGCGTAGGCGAAACGACCGCTCTCCTTGACGGCGCTGAGCGGAGTGTCGTCGTCCCCGAGGTCCTGCCTGCGTCCGCTGCCGGCGCCGCTCGCGGCCCCGCGCGGGCTCGCGGCGCCGTCCGTGTCCTCGAGATCCCAGCTTTCGTCGGCTGGAAAGGCCGGCGCCGCGGCCGTCCGTCCCGAGCGTGAGCGCCGTCTCCCAGGGGTGCCACCGGGGCCACCTGGCCCCCGGTCGCGCCCGGGCGTCGGGCGTTGATCGGGCGCCGGTCGGCCCTCGGTGCCGCGCGAGACGGGCGCCGGTCGCTGTCCCTCGCGCTCGGGCGCTGAATCGCGGCGCGCGGGCTGCGGGCGCGCCTGGCGGTTTGCCGCGCGAGGCGCGCCGCGGCGTGCCTCGGGGCGTCCGTCCTGACGCGCCTCCGGACGGGCCTCTCGACGGGGGGCTGGGCGAGGGCCGCGCGGGGCCGTCGGCGGGGGTCTGGCGCCGACCGGCACAGCGCCCGCGGCCTCTGGCTTGTCGTCGCTGGCGCCGCCTGTGGCGGTGCTCAGCTCAGCGGAGCCCGGGACCGCGCCGGCGCGTGAACGGTTTTGGTCGCGCCGATGTCGGCGGCCGTTAGCGCCTCTGCTGCCACCCTCGCCGCCGCCACCGCCGCCACCGCCGCCGCCACCGCTGTCGCCACCACTGCCACCACCACTGCCACCACCACCGCCGCCACCGCTGCCGCTCGCTGAGGCGGGCGGGATCGCGGAACTCGGGCCGCCGCCGGCCTGCCCATCGTGCGCGTCAGCGTTGCTCATCGGAGGGGCTCTGCCTTTCGGCTGCGCAGCGCCACGACCAGCGCCTCGAGGGTGAGGGCCGCGTTGGCGTTGCCCGCCAGCGCGGCCTGCGCCTGGTGGACCGCGCGAAGTTGATGCAGCAGCGTGCGGCAGCCGAGGGCCTTGGCGCGCTCGGCCAGCGTGGCTTCGAGGTTGCCGGCGAGCAGCCGTGACCCGCTAATGCCAGTCGCGAGCAGCAGCAGGTCACGCAGGCGAAGCGCCAGCAGCTCGAGGGCTTGTGGCAGCACGGCGCGCTCGCCGCTGAACTCGGCGACGGTCTGGAAGACCGCGAGCATGCCCTCTGTCTCGGCGACGCGGAGCAGGCTGTCGGCCACCTCCTGTGCCTGGGTCAGGGCGGCGCTGTCGAGCAGCTCGAGCGCGTGGCCGACGCTGCCCTCGGCCAGCCTCGCCACCCGCTGCAAGGCCTCATGGTCGTGTGGCGCGCCGCGCTCGCTCGCGCGTACCGCCGCGACGAGCGCCGCCGCGGCGAGCGGCGTGAAGCGCAGCCGCTGGCTGCGCGAGACGAGGGTCGGTGTCACTCGATGGGCGGCCGCGGTGACGAGGACGAAGACGTTGCGGGGACGTGGCTCCTCTACCGACTTGAGCAGCGCATTGGCGGCGCTCCCATGCAGCGCGTCGGCGCCGTCGACGACGATCACGCGCCAGCGCCCTTCATGCGGCGCGTAGGGCAGCTGCTCCTGCAGCTGTCGCACCTGGTCGACCTTGATGAAGGCCCCGTCGGGGCTGAGGGTGACGACGTCCGGATGGTGGCCTCCGGCGATCTTGCTGCACGCCGCGCAGCCGCCGCAGGCCTCGAGCTCGCGCGGCGCCTCGCAGTTGAGGCGGAGCGCGAGGGCCTTGGCCGTCGTGGCCTTGCCCACACCGCGCGGGCCGCTAAAGAGCAGCGCGTGCGGGAGGCGATCGGCCGCGAGGGCACGGCGCAGCGCTTCGATCGGGCGCTGCTGTCCGACGATCTGGGAAAACGTCAGCGTGCTCACGGCGTCGTGGGTGCTAGCACCGCAACTCCGGGCTGTCAAAAGCGCTGGCCGGTGTGGCGCTGCTCGCCGCCCTCTGCTGGTTGGTTCCGTGCCATCGACCGCTCGAGCAGGCTCGCCCGCGTCGCTTCACCGACCGCGCTGTGCTCGGCCGTCACCTGCTGCGCGCGCGCGAGGGTCGTGACGAAGCCGCGCTGGCGGCGCAGCAGCACGAGGGCCAGCAGTCCGCTGGCCACGATCAGCACAATCGCCACGACGAGCGTGGCGATCAGCGCGCCGCGGGACTCGAGGCCGACGCGAAAGGGCCCGACGGAAGCGAGGGTGCTGCCGGCTGCGGCAGCGCGCGGCGTCGCCGGCGCCCGGTGCAGCACGACACTGACGCGCGCCGGATCGAGCCCATCGATGGCGCCCGCCACCAGGCGCTGGGCCTCGGCCTCATGCAGCGGGCAAGCGGCGGCGACCCGCAGCAGCACCGCGGCTCGGGGTTGCGGTCGCGGCGCATCGGGGAGCGCGAAGGGCGAGGCCTCGGGCAGCACGACATGGACCCGCGCCTGGTGTACGCCCTCGATGCTCTGCAGCGTCCGCGTCAGGTCGCCCGCCAGCGCGTGATGCAGCAGGGCGCGCTCTTGGGTGCTCGTCGGCACCAGGCCGACGTGGCCGAAGACCTCCCCGAGGCCCTGGAGCTTCGGCGCCGGCAGGCTCTGGGTGCGCAGCACGCGCCAGGCGCGGGGAGCGTCGTCGCGCGCGACCGCCACGGTGTAGCTGCTGCTCGTGCCCCGCGTCTCGCGCAGCTTGGTCGCCGCCAGACCCTCGCGCTCCAGCGCGCTGAGCACGGTGTTGGCCTCGCCGTCGTCAAGATCGTGCAGGAGCTCGACGCTGCAGCCGCCGGAGAGCAGCAGCAGGCAGCCGCCGAGGACGAGCGCGCCGAGCCTGCCCCGCAGTCGATCGTGGCGGAATCGCAGCATGCTGACCTCCGTAGCGTGCGCGCCAGGCTGGCGTCAAGGCCCTGTCCACCGCCAGCTGCCGCCGGTGCCGGGGTGGTGGCGGGGGCGCCGGTATGGACGCGCGCAGGTTGGCCCGACGGGCCGGTCGCCCAGCGCCCCTGCCAGGACGCTGCAGCGCGCCCAATGCGGCGATCGAGCTTGGCCGGGCCCTCAGGGGCCGTAGGCGGGGCCGAGCGCCTCCGTGAGCTGGGCGATCGCGCGGGCGTGCAGTCGCGACGCCCAGGACTTGCTGAGCCCGAGCTGTTGCCCGACGGCCTCGAGCGTCAGCCCGCGATAGTAGTGCCCCTCGATCAGGGTGCGCTCACGCTCGGGCAGCCCGGCGATGGCGGCGCGCACGGCGCGGCCGACCTGGGCCTGCTCGCTCGCGAGCGCGGGGTCCGCAGCCCGCGTGTCGGCGAGATCCCCGACCCCGGCATCGCCGAGGGACATGACAAAGATCGTGGCCACCTGGTCGAGCGTTTTAACGACGTCGCCCAGCGCCTGCTCGGTGTCGACCTCCGGTTGGCCAGCGGTCGGTCGCTCGGCCGTGTTCGCCAGCAGCTCGTTGCTCGCGGCCAGGAAGCGCGCGTACTCGCTGCGGCTCAGCCAACCGAGCTGGCGCAGGCCGTCAAAGATCGCGCCGCGAATGCGGTAGTAGCTGAAGGTCGTGAAGGCGATGCCGCGCGTAGCATCGAAGCGGTCGGCCGCCTCGACCAGTCCGCGCATGCCGAAGGCCACGAGCTCGTCATGGTCGAGCGACCCGCCGAGCTCGCGCCGGACCTTCCCGGCGAGGCTGCGGACGTAACCCAGATGCTCGTGGATCAGACGATCGCGTTCAGGCGATCGCTCGCCCGAGGGTGCTGTGGGCCCGTCCGCCGCTGCTGCGCTGCGCTTAGAGGATTCCACCGCAGCTCACTTGCGTGAGGCGCCGGAGGCGAGGCTCGCAGCGCGGCTCAAGGCGAGGGGCCGAGAGGCGAGAGCATCGGCCGCGCGATGATCGCGCGCCGTGCCCGGCCTGTGCGGGGCGCCCAATCCGACGCCCAATCAGAGCGGGCCGCCCTTCTTCGTCGACTGGATGAACCGGCGCAGCACGTCCTTGCGCTCTTCGTCCAGCTCGAGGAAGCGAATGCCCATGTCCATCGGCTCCTCGCGGTTGACCCAGCTGACCTCGCCGCGCGCCGCGATCGTGGTGTTGAGCTCCGGGAAGCTGATCACCACCTCGACGATCGTTCCGAGCTCCTCGACGCTGGCCGTCTGGATCGACATGCCACCGAGACTGATATTCTCGATCCGGTGGTAGAGCAGGACCTCGCTGGTCCCCGTGTAGTCGACGTAGGCCGTAATCTCGTAGCGCGGGTAAGCGCGCCGATTTCGCGGGTCCGTGCCGGCGGCGCCCTGTTCCTCGGCCATGTACGCTCCTCCCGTGGCGGCATGATAGACGGGGCCCCGAGCGATCACAACAGTCCCCGCGAGCCCTGCGCGCCGCGCGGACCGGCGGCGTGCCTGCCCGCGGCGTCCGTCCCCGCGGAGCGGCCTGGACGAGGTGCGGAGCGGCCTGGACGAGGTGCGGAGCGGCCTGGACGAGGTGCGGAGCGGCCTGAGGTGCGGAGCGGCCTGAGGTGCGGAGCGGCCTGAGGTGCGGAGCGGCCTGGACGAGGTAGGGTGGCGCGGGTAGGATGGCGCGCATGAAACGCAAGGTTCAGCCCATCCTCGTGCTCACGACAGGTTTCCTGCGCCGTGCGCTCCCGCTGGCCGCCGTGCTCGTGGTGGTCGGCGCCGGGAGCGGCTGCCGGCATACGCAGTTCATCGCTGAGACCAAGGTCGTCGACACGCCGATCAACCGCGAGATCATCGAGGTCGTGGAGCAATACCGCCGGGCGATGGAGCAGCGGGACCAGGCGCGCGTCTTGACGCTCGTCGACCCGACCTACAGCGACCGCAGCGGTACGCCAGAGGCCGGGGATGACCTCGACTTCGAGGGCCTCAAGCGGGCGCTCCGCGAGCGGCTGGGGCGCTGTGACCGAGTGCGCTATCGCCTCGAGTACCGGGGCGTCGAGGTGCGTGGCCGCGCGGCGACGGTCGACGTGTGGATCGACGCCACCTTCGTCTACCAGCAGCCCAACTCGCCTCCGCTCTTTCGCCGCTTCGCCGACTACCAGCGCTATGAGCTGCTGCACACGGACCGACGCTGGCGCTTCGTCAGCGGGCTCTGAGCGCGGCAGCCGAGCGAGCAGGCTTGCGTCGTCGACTGGCGCTCGGCGCGGCGCTCGCCTTGAGGCCGACGACGTAGGCGACCCACGCCGGGTCGCTGGCCGCCTCTTCGCAGCGGCGATAAATGCCGTTTCCCTGGCCGGTCGCGCGAGCGGTGCCCTCCCAGTAGACCTCGCTGCGCGTGAAGCCGGCCTCGGCGAGCAGCTCGCGTACCTCGGGGACCGTCCACAGACGCCAGTCGTAGCGGAAGGCGTGGCGCAGCCAGCGGCCGTCACGCAAGCGAAAGTGGATCGAGAAGCGGCAGCGATGCGTGATCGGATTGAAGCAATGCTGCTCCCAAACATAGTGAAAGCCCGCCACGCGCCGCGTCTCGCAGTGCCCCTCGCGCAGGAGCTGCGGGCCGCCCATCAGGTCCAGCACCAGCAGCCCCTCCCGGTCGAGCTGCGCATGTGCCCGCGCGAAATAGGCACGGAGCTGGTCGCGCCGGTGAAAGGTGAAGAAGGAGAAGTTCTGCGCGGCGATCACGTCGACGCGCGGGCGGCTGGCGTCGAGGACGTCCTGCTGCAGCAGCACCACGCGGGCCTGCTGCGCGGGGCTCAACGCCGCGACGTTATGCTCTCGACCCCACTGCAGGGGCTCCGGATCGAGGTCGACGCCCCAGGCCCTGCGGTCGCTCCGTGAACGCGCCCAGGCGCAGCAGACCGCGGCTGTTCCGCAGAAATCCTCGCGCAGGCGCAGCGCCGGCCTGGCGAAGGCTCGGCGGAAGGTTCGATCGCAAAAAGCGACCTCATGCTCCGGTTGCTGCACCGCGCGTTGATAGAGCGCGTACTTGTCGGCAGGGCGTAGCTCGGCGCGCGGGCGCGCGCGCTGCGCCATTGGCGCGCTTGGCGCGCTCGGCGCGCTCGATCCCTTCGAAGAGGCCGTCGCCGTGGGCGCGGCAGAGGACTTGGGCGGCGGCTTGCCGCGGGGCGATCGTGGAGTGCTCATGGCGCACCATTTTGGCGCAGATGCGCGCTGCAGCCAACCCATGGGGCCCCGCGCAACGTCCACGGCGCCGCCGAGTCGCTGGCCGTGAGCGCCAGGGGCCTAGGGCCTAGGTGCAGGGGCGGGGTCCTGCAGTCGCGCTGCGGGCCGAGCTGTCGCCAGCCGCGTCCCCCACGCACGGTGCAGCGGGAGGGTCGTCGGCCGCCCAGCGCTGCAGCGCGCGCGTCGGATCGCCGCCGTCGAAGACGATCCGGCCATGGTCGATCACGAGGAAGCGGGTGCAGAGGCTGTCGGCGAGCGGCAGATCGTGGGTCGCTACGAGCATCGCGGCCTCGAGCGCCGCGAGCACCCGGATCAGCGCGCGCTGACTGGGTGGGTCGAGACCGGCCGATGGCTCGTCGAGCAGCAAGAGGGGCGGAGCGCCGACGAGCGCCCCGGCGAGGGCCACGCGTTGCTTCTGGCCGTGCGAGAGCCGATGCACCCCCGCGTCGGCGAGGTCGGCGACGCCGAGCGCGCCGAGCACCGCGAGGGCCCGCGCGCGGGCCGCCCGTGGCTCGACGCCGCTGCGCAGCAGCGCGAAGGCCGTATCCTCGAGCACGGTAGGCCAGAGGAGCTGGTCCTCTGGTACGTTGCCGACGAAACCGAGGCGCTCGCGGATCGGGCCGTGCGTGCGCCGCGTCAGGGTCAAGCCGCCAACGACGATTTCACCTGCGTGCGGGACGAGCCCGACCGCGGCCAGCAGCACGGTGGTCTTGCCCGAGCCGTTGAGTCCCAGCAGGGCCACGCGCTCTCCGGACGCGACACTGAAGCTGACCTCACTCACGCTCGGCGCCTGGTCGGGCGCGTAGCGGACGCTGACCTGTCGGAAGCTCAGCGCGGGCTCGCTCACGTCATGCCCCAAGCGCGCAGGCGCAGCGCCGCGGCGACGACCAAGAGGCTGAGCGCGAGGATCAGGGCTGCGACCTCGCGCGCGACGAACGGCGTCGACCGCGCCGGTTGCAGCGCGGTCCAGCCATAGCTCCGCAGCTCCATCGCATCCGCGATCCGGTCGGCCCGGACGATGACGCGCGGTAACCAGACCTGCGGCAGCGCTCGTAGCAGGCGCCAGCCGCTCTGCGCGCCGCTAAAGGCGCCCCGCAGCGCGAGCGCGGCCCTGACGCGCTGCGTTTCTGCCAGCAGCGAGCCGGTGTGCTGCACGATCTGCAGCAGAATCGCGACCACCAAGCGCGGCAGCGGCAGGCGCAGGAGGGCCTCGCGCAGCCCGCTCGGCGGCAGGCTCGCAACCGCGCCGGTGGCGATCAGGAGCGCGCCGAGGCCGCGCAGGAGCAGGCCGCCGAGGCCCAGCAGGAGCTCCAGCGGCGCGCGGCCTTTCAGCCCCGCCGCGCCCGGCGGGAGCAGCGGTAGCAGGAGCGCGACGGGAAGCCAGAGCAGCAGCGTGAGCGTCACGGCGCGCTGAACAAGCGCCAGCGGCGGTTTACAGGCCAGGAGCCAGCCTGTGGTGGCGAGGGCGATCAGCAGCACGCCGCCAGCGTTGGTGGTGGGCGCGACCATGCAGGCGGCAAAGGTGGCGCCGCTGGCGAGCAGCCGCACCGGCGGCGTCAGGCCCATGATCGGGCCGCGCGCGCAACCCCACAGCTCATGCCAGGGCGTTCGCATCGGCGGTCATGCGGCGGGAGGCTTGACGGCCGTGACCAGATACCCGTCCGCGCTGTCGACGACGGCCGTGGCCGCCAGCCCCGCTGTGCTCAGCAGCGCGGCGGTGTCGCTGGCCGCCAGCAGGACGTCCTGCTGCACGGCAGGGTCGGCCTCAGCGTGGATGGCATTGACGCGCTCGCGCGCCAGCAGATGCCAGACATGCAGAAAGCCCGCCGGTCGCAGCACGCGGGCCAGCTCCGCCGCGACCGCTCGCGGGTCGTCGAAATGCGGCCAGACCGAGCAGCAGATCGCCCGATCGGCGCTTGCGTCCGGCAGCGGAAGCCGCAGGGCGTCGACCGCATGCCAGCTCACCCGCGCATCCGTGATCTTCTTGCGCGCGACCGCGAGCATGCCCGCCGAGCAATCGATCGCATGGACGCGGCCGTCGGCAGAAAGGCGCGCCAGCAGCGCCTGCGTCAGGTTGCCGGTCCCGCAGCCGACGTCGAGTACGCGCTCCGCGGCGCCGACGTCGAGCGCCGCGAGGCCCGCCGCCAGCCGTTGCGCCAGAGCAGCGCGATCGTCCCAGCTATCCCATTGTTCGGCGATGCCGTCGAAGAAGGCGGCGCGGGCAGCGGTAGCCGTGTTCATGTGCCACTCCTCATGTGCCACTCCTCATGTGCGACTCCGAGCGCAGGCGGTGGTGGGCCGCGCGGCCGAGCGCGCGATGCGCGCTACGCCTGGCACCACAAGGGCCATCAAGATAACGCCCGGCCAGCCGCTGAGCCAGGAGAGGCCCGTGAGAAAGCCGGCCGGCAGCGCGATGATGCGCGCGCAGCCGACGGCCAACGCGAACGCCAGCGCCCGTCCCAGCACGAGCACGGGGAGTAAGAGCAGGGCGGCGTGGGCGCGCGGCCAGCGCCCTGCGAGCCGCGCCAGCAGCAGCGCCATCGCGGCCAGCTCGAGGGCCATCAGCAGGGCGATCGGCGGGTACCACGGCGGCATCCCCGTGACGGCCGCCGAGATCAGGGGGGTCAGCCCTGCCGTAGTGGCTGCCGGCAGCGGCCGCACGAAGAAGGGCAGCGTCATCAGCGGGAGATACATCGGCAGGAAGACCCGGCCGAGGGGCAGCAGGTGAAAGAGGGTCGGCAGCAGCAGGGCGGCGGCGCCAAAGAGGCCGCAGTAGGCCAGCTCGCGCGGGTCGAGCGGCGCTGTGGGCTTGATCAAATCCCCACCTTGAGCCCAGCCAGGACGTGGAAGCCGGGCAGCGGATAGTTCTCGACGTAGGCGTAGCGGCGGTCGAGGAAGTTGCGCAGCAGCGCGTAGGGCTCGAGGGTCAGGCGACGCGCCGGTGACGTATAGCGGAAGCGTAGCGCCAAGTCAGCGACGAAGACGTTGGCCAGCGCTTGGCGGCCGTAGTTGCCCATGTAGAGCCCATGAACCCATTCGGCGCTCGCCGTTGCCCCGAGGGTCTGGCGGGCGCTGAGCGGTTGCAGGGCCTCCACCGTGAGGTTGAGCTTGGCGTCGGGGTTTTGCCGCGTGTAGCGGCCGACGTCCTGCCAGCTGCCGCTGGCCGCTAGCGAGAGCGGTCCGAGCCGCTTGAGCGCGACGTGACCCTCGACGCCCCAGGCGACGACGCGGCCGAGGTTGATCACCTCGGCGCTGGGCCAGACGCCGAAGTAGCGGATCATGTCTTTCGCTGCCGTGCGGTAGGTGGTGCAGCCGAGCTCGAGGTGCTCGCTGGCGTAGCCGGCGCCGAGGTCGGCGGTCAGCGCATATTCCGGGCGCAGGGCAGGGTTGGCGACGGGGAAGGGCAGATAGAGCTCGCGCAGGGTCGGTTGCCGGAAGCTGCGGGCGACGCGGCTACGCAGGAAGAAGCCCTCGGGGAGGTCCCAGCGAGCGCCGACCTTGGCGAGCCCGATGGCGCCGTAGCGGCTGCTGAAGAGTCCGCGCGCGCCGACGACGGTGGTCAGCCGCGGGAGCGGGCGCAGGGTCAACTGACCAAAGAACGATCCGTCCTGCAGCCCCGCGATCCGCGGCCGCTCGTTCGTGATCCTGTTTTCGACGGCGCCGCCGACGCGCTGCGCGGCGAAGCCGAGCTCGAGATCTGCCGCTCGGTGCGGGCGCAGATCGACCGTGGCGTTGACGCCGCTGAGGTAGTCGAGCGAGCGAAACCCGTCGTAGAGCCTGTGCAGGCCGACGTTGAGATAGGGTGTGATGCTCCAGCGTAGCTGGTCGCGGCCGCCGCCGAGTTGCACGGAAAGCGTGTCGCGCCAGACCTCGTAGCCGTGGTCGAGCTGCGGGTGCGTGACGGGTCCTGGATCGTTGCCGATCAGGTGGACGACCTTGTTTCGCGCGGTCAAGCGCAGGCCCGAGCCCCAGCGGTAGCGCAGCGCCGTGGTGGCGACCAGGGTGTCACCCCCCGCGCCAGCGCGGTGGCCGGCGGTAGAGAGGGCCTGTACTCCGGTGGCGACATCCCAGGCACCAAGGCGCGCGAGGAGCGCTGCCCGCGCCTGCAGCGTGGCGTAGCTGCCGCCGCCGGCGTCTTGCTCGACCTCATAGCCCGGGCGGTCGCGCCAGCGGCTGCGGATCAGCAGCGCGCCGCCGAGGGCGTTGCTACCCAAGAGGACGGAGTCGCCACCCTTGGCGACGATCACCTCCTCGATCAGCAAGGGGACATAGGCCTCCGGGATCGGATGACCGAAGATGCCCTGATAGTCGGGCACGCCATCCTCGACGACGAGCACCTGCGTATTGGGGCTGCCGCCGAGCCCGCGCAGCACGAGTCCCCCCGTCGCTCCGTTGCCGACGCCATGCGTCAGCCCGCGGGCGGTGACGTAGAGCCCGGCCGTCTCCTGGGCCAGCGCTTCAAAGGTGCTGGTCCGCGCGCTCCTCCGCAGCCGGTCGCCGCCGACGGCTGTCGTGTCCTGACTGGCGTCGCTCGCGCCCGAGCGCTCACTGACGACGACGGTCTCGTAGCGAGGTGCTGGCGCTGGCGTGCGGCCGAGCGTCTGCGCCTGGGCCGGCGAGCCGCTGAGGAGCGCGGCTCCGAGCAGGGCGGCTGCAAGGTGATGCGTCGCCAAGGTTCGTCGCCAATCGTGAAGGACAGGCGTCAATGGCCGTTGGACTCCGGCGCGGCGAAGTCCTGCTCCAGGTCGTCGAGCGTCACCTCGAGCAGTCGGTAGTCCCCGTAGTCGAGCTGGTGCGTAGCACTCGTCTGGTAGCGGAACCAGCGCGGGATCCCGGGCGCGGAGAGGTCGAGCTTCTCGAAGTGAAGGTGATCCCGCCCCGGTAGGCAGCGCCCGACGGTGGTGCTCTGGCCGTAAACCAGCACGGCAGACCAGGCGCAGCCGCTGAGCGTTGGATCGCGTAGCTGCACGGCTTCGCTCGTGCGGTTGACGACCACCACCTCCGGATAGGCGAGGTCGCAGGCGCTGCCCAGCCCGAGGGCCAGCAGCAGCCCGGGCACCCGGTGCACGCAGCGGCCAAGCGCGCCGCCGCGCCGCTGCCCCTCGCGCGCCAGCGAGCGCCTGCCCTTCAGGGGAGGCACTGCGAGTTCTGCGCGCGCTGGGCGTAGGGCTTGAACTCGAACGCGGGCCAGCGCTCGAGGACCCGCTCGTACTGGGCCTCGGCGAGAGGCGCGATGCCCTCGGGCGGACAGGGTCCCTGATGGTTGGCTAGGTTGATGGCGATCGTGCGGCGCTGGCCGTCCACCACCTCCTCCTCGCGCTTGCTGACCAGCGGCAGGCTGTGCGCCTTGCTGCAGC
This sequence comes from Pseudomonadota bacterium, assembly GCA_016711215.1. Lineage (NCBI taxonomy): Bacteria > Pseudomonadati > Pseudomonadota > Pseudomonadota bacterium. The sequence continues at coordinate 643,790 of JADJTL010000001.1, forward strand.
TCGGGTCATTCCAGGCCGCGACCATCAGCACGTAGTCGAGGCCGGGGACCACCTCGCGCTCCGTGCTGGTCTCGCCGCGGCCGATGCGTCCGAAGTCGACGCCGAGGAAGGAGGCCTCACAGATCGTCCACGGCGGTTGCGCAGCCAAGGCCACGTTGTCGAAGTCGTTATCGAGGGCGACGAAGGCCGAGTACGGGCCCTCGGCCCCGCAGCTCGGCAGCAAGGCGGCCGCCAGCGCGAGTGCCAGCGCCGCCGCGTAGGCGGGCGTGGTCTTGTCCCCGTCTGAGCCTCTGCTGCGCATGGGCCGAGCCCCCCTGCGCTCGGCCAATGCGCGCCGTGCGCGACGTTACGAGACGAAAAACGGTAACACCTAGCCGCAGGCGGGTACGCCTGTCAAACGGGGACCTGTCAAACGGGCAACCTGTCAAACGGGTGCGCCTGCTGCAGCGGCGGGTTGCCAGCGGCTCTTGGTCCGATGGACGTAGCATCGGGCGCGACCGACGAGCAGCGCGAGAAAGACGAGCAGCGCGAGGAAGGAGCGCCACCGAGCCGGCCGCCCGGTGGGCCCTCAGCGATCAGCTAGCGCAGCGATCAGATAACGTCGCAGAACTCGATGCGCCGCGGCACCTTGTAGGGGGAGAGATTGCGCGCGCAGTGGTCGATGATCGTCTCGGCCTCGACGGGGCCGCTGCGATCCTTGAGCACGACGCGCGCAACCACCATCGGTCCACCCAGCGGATCGTGAATCAGCTGCGCCTGCGCCTGATTGATCACGGGGAGCGCCTCGATGCAGGCCTCGACCTCGCCCAGCGCCACGCGCTTGCCGTCGATGCGTACGAGGTCGTCCTCACGCGCGAAGAGGGTCATGCGCTTGCTGCGGTCGACCGCCACGAGATCGCCCGTGCGGAGCCAGCCGTCGCCGTCGCGCGTGCCGACGGGGACGTTATCACCCGGTAGCGCGGGCGCGGCGAGGGCCAGCGGCGAGACCGCGGGTCCGCGAACCCACAGGGCACCCTGTCGGCCGGCTGCCATGGCCTTGCCGGTGGTGGGGTCGACGACGCGCACCTGGACGCCCTTGAGCACCTTGCCGACGCTCTCGCCCGCCTGTCCCTTGCCGTCGATCGCCACCGTGCCGGTCTCTGCCGTATGCATGCAGCCCAGCGGGCGCGCCCCGTAGCGCTGCACGAAGCCCTCTACCGTCGAGCCGGTCAGCCCGCCGCCGAGTGACAAGAAGCGCACCGCGCTCTTCCCGTTCGTCGGCCGCGTCGCGGGCAGGCGTGCGAGGTCGGAAAAGAGCGTCTGGTTACCCGGCAAGAGCGTGACGCTGTGGTCGCGCAGCACCTTCGCGATGCGCGCCGGCCCGACCTCATCCTCGAGGCAGAGCGTGGCGCCGGCCTGCAGGCAAGCCACCATGCCGATGTCGAAGCCGAAGGAGCTGAAGAGCGGAACGCTAAGCAGGGCGCGATCGTCTTCGGTCACGCCGAGCGCGGCCGTCAGATGGGCAGCCTCGGCGCGCAGGTTCGCCACCGTCCGCTCGACCGGCTTCGGATCGCCGGCGGAGTCGGCGGTCACCAGCACCGCCGCGATCTGTTCGTCGGCGGTTCGCGCAGGTGCGCGCGGCTCGGTCGGGTAGATCGAGCAGCTGAGCAGCGTGCCCTGGAGGCGCTTGCGGCTCTCGGGCGTCGGCTTAGGACGCGCCGGGCGCGCGGCTGCGGCCGTGCCTGCGTTCGCCGCCGCCAGCGCCACGTCGCCGCCGCGAGGTCGAGTGATCAGCCCGCGCAGGGGGACCAGCGCCTGCAGCATCTCGAGCTCACGCGTGCTGGTCGTCGGATCGAGGGGCAGCGGCGCGCAATCGAGCTTGCTCAGCGCCAAGGAGAGGATGACGAAGTCGGGCACGTTACCGAGCATCAGGCCGGCGAGATCGCCCGCGCGCAGGCCCAGCGCCGCCAACTCGCTTGCGCGGCGGTCAACCCGGTGGAGGAGGCCCCGCCAGCTCAGATAGGTGTCCCGATAGATGAGCGCCCGGGCAGTGCCCTTGGCCTTGACCGCGCGCTCCAACCAACTGTAAAGCAACATTTAGCATACCCAGGTGGGTCAAAGGCCCGCGGGACTGTAGCGCGCAACACTCGGCGCGGCAACCTGCCCACGTCCCAGCGTCCCAGCGTCCCAGCGTCCCAGCGCTTGCGATGCAGCGATTGGGCCGCGCCCGTCAGGGCGTCGCTGGCCGACGCGGTGGATCGAGCTTGCGGGGCGGATCGAGGTAGCGGTCGATCTGGCGTACGGAGTCGTAGTCGGCGTCGCTGGCGGCGATGAACCCGAGGATCGGCCCGCTGCCGCGCAGCACGCGCTCCGCCAGCGGGGTCTTGGCCTTCAGCGCCAGCAGGGCTCGGCGCAGGCGTTGCTTCAGCGCGGCCGGCTCCTTGGCGCCCGTGCAGTAGGCGTCGTAGGGAATGCGGTCGGTGCTCGCCAGGATGCGGATCTGTTGCGCCGGGATGCCGTGGCGGTCGGCGTCGAAGACGATGCTGGCGTAGACGGCCGCGCCGTCGCAGACCTCGTGATAGAGAGCCTGCAAGGTCGCTCGGTGGTCGCCCATGAAGCGCGTCGCCTTGAAGGCCGCATCGGGGTCGATGCCGGCGCGTCGTAGCACCGCGCGCGGGTAGAGGTAGCCGGAGGTCGAGGCCGGATTCGTGTAGCAGAAGACGCGGCCGCGCAGGTCCTCGAGCCGCTGAATCGGCGAATCCGCGCGGGCGATGATGTATCCCTCGTAGGAGGCGCCGCCGGAGGTGACGTGCGTCGCGAGCAGGTCGAGCCCGCCGCCTTCGCGCGCCGCGCGCACGTAGGCGTAGGCCGAAAGCGCGGCGAGCTCCAACTGCCCTTCACGCAGCTTGGCGGCGAGGTCGACGTAGTCCTCGAAGACGCGCAGCTCGACGGGACGGTCGAGCTGGCGCACGAGATGCTGCAGCAAGGGCCGGTGTTCTGCCAGCAGCTCAGCCGCCGGCAGATACTGCGTGACGCCCATCCGCAAGGGCGCGCCGGGTCGGCGCAGCCCGACGATCAGCCGCGCATCCCCGATCAGGCGGCTGTCGGCCGGCCGCGCCGCATACCAGAGCGCCGCGGCGATCGAGGCCACGACGAGCGCGGCGGTCACGGCGCGCAGAGCCCGGCGTCGGCTCTCGATTCGTCGCCGCTGCTCCCGCGCCATCGGCGTCTCGCTGGCGGTGACCAGAGAGGGCTCGACGCCGATCAGCGCGGGGATCGAGGGGTTGCGGGCCCCAGGCTCATGAGCGTCGCCCGAGCTCGGGAGCGTGATCTCGACCGGATCTCCGGCGCTGACCTCGGGCATCGCGCGCTGCAGCTCAGCGAGAAACTCGCCGGCCGTCTGATAGCGCTGCGCGCGATCGCCGGCCAGGGCCTTCAGGATCACATGCTCCAAGGCCTCAGGAATGCTGGGTCGAAGCTGTCGCGGCGCCACGAGGTTGCCGTTGACGATCGCCGCCAGCACCTCCGGTTGGGTGGCTCCGCCGAAGGGCAAGCGTCCGGTCACCATGCGGTAGAGCAGCACGCCAACGGCATAGAGGTCGGCGCGTGCATCGATGTCGGCCTCGCCACGGGCCTGCTCGGGGGACATGAAGCGGGGCGTACCGACGACGGCGCCCTGCGCCGTGAGGTCCGTGGCCAGCGCGTCGGTGTGGAACTTCGAGATCCCGAAGTCCAGGATCTTGACCACGCGCAGGCCGTTGGGCATGCGCGCGAGGAGAATATTGCCGGGCTTGAGGTCGCGGTGAATCACCCCACTCGCATGGGCCGCCGCCAGCCCCGCGAGGAGCTGGCAGGTCACCGCTGCGGCGACGGTCGGTTGGGTGGCGCGTTCGCGTCGCAGGAAGGCGCTCAGGCTCTCGCCGTCGAGCAGCTCCATCACGAGGAAGGGCACGCCCTGGCTGGTCGTGCCCGTGTCATAGACAGCGACGATGTTCTCGTGGCGAATCGCCGCCGCGGCGCGGGCCTCGCGACGAAAGCGCAGGATCGCGCGCGGATCAGCGACGAAGTTCTCGTTCAGTAGCTTGACGGCGACGCGCGTGCCCAGCCCGGTGTGCTCGGCCTCGTAGACCGCGCCCATTCCGCCCTCGCCGAGCAACCGACCGAGGCGGTACTTCTCGTCGAGCAGCGCGCTGAGCGGCACCTCCTGGGTCTGCTCGTCGAGCCGCTTCGCAGCGTGCTCGATACCCGGGATCGGGGTCTCGTCGGATTGCTCTGCCATGCCATGCCGCCGCACATCTGCCCGGGCCGCTACCCACGAGGTCGGATCGCTGCCCGCCCGGGCGCCGGGCGGAACCCGGGCGCCATCAAGCCAGAGCCGTTTGCTGCCTCTCGGATCGTAGCGGCCAAGTGATCACGGGACCCTAACAGAGCTGTCATGGAAGGCAAGTCAGGCGCGGCGGCCTGTCAGGCGCGGCGGCGACGAGCGCCGACCGGCCCCGGGGCCGAGGTACAGGTGTGGGCCCTTCAGCCGCGCGGGCGGCGCCGCGTGAGGTAACGCTGAAGCAGCAGCCGCGCCGTCGTGCTGGCCTTGATGCGCCAGCGGGGCGGGTTGGCGAGCAGCACGGCGAAGGCGACCTCGGGGTGGTCTGCCGGGGCGAAGCCGACGAACCAGCTGTAATCCAGCTGGGGGTCCCGGCGAGCCAGCGAGCCGGTCTTGCCGGCAACCGGCAGGTCCGGCAGGTAGAGTCGTCCGGCGCGGCCAACGAAGCCCCGACGGGCGCTGCCCTGGGTCGTGGTGCGCTTCATCATCGCGGTCAGGCGGGCCGCTACAGTGCGGTTGAGCACGCGCACCTCGCGGGCGCTCGAGCCGCGCTTGGTGGCGCTCGCGTCGGCGTCGTCTCGCAGCAGGTGGGGCCAGCGCAGCAGGCCACCGCTGGCGGCGACGCCGGCGATCACTGCGCCGTGCAGCGGGCTGAGCGCGGTGTGCCAGAAGCCGGCGGCGGTGCGCGCCAGCTCGAGCTCGCTCGTCGGGAGGTCCGCTTGGCTCGGCGTCACCGCGAGCTCGAAGGGGATCGGTTGGTTGAAGCCGAAGCGCGTCGACCAGTCGAGGAGCGCCGCGCGGTCGAGGTGGCGCGCAGCGAGCTTGGCGATCACCGGGTTGATCGAATGAGCCACGGCGTCGGCCAGCGTGTGGCAGGTGCGGTCGATCCGCGGCTGGTCACGCAGGTGTTCGGCCTCGAGCCCGCGCAGTCCGCCGTGATAGCAGACGGGCGTCGTCGCCGAGACCCCCCGGGAGAGCAGCGCGCTGGCGGTGACGAGCTTGTAGACCGAGGCCGCGGGGGCCCACGGCGTGAGGCAGAGCTCGCGTGCCCCGAGCCGGGAATCGCGCTCGGCGCGGCCCGCCATGACCAGCATGGCGCCGCTATGCAGCTCGTACATCACGATGGCGCCATAGGGGATCGCGTACTCGCGCAAGAGCGACTCGGCGTGCTGCTGAAGGTTGGGGTCGAGCGTGAAGGCCAGGCGGCGACCGTCCGGCAGGCGCTGGACGAGCTGGTCGCCTTGGAGCTTGGCAGCTTGCGGGTCGAGGCCAACCAGGTCAGGCGCGGGGCGCGGGGGCAAGACCGGCGCGGCGCTGAGCACGAGGGTCGGCAGCGGCTGCGCGCGGCCGTGCCCACGATGCGCGGCGAGCGCGCCGCCCAGCAGCAGAGCCAGCAGGGAGACCAGACTGATCGCGGGTCGCCGGTTCAAATAGGCCATCGTCGAGGTCGCAAGAAGTACTGCGACCACTCTAGGGAGCGCTCCGCGCTCTGTCAAAAAACGCTGGCTGGGGCAGGGGATCGCGCGTGGGCGCGAGGCTTTTGCGCGGGGCGCTGAGGAGGCGATCCGTCGCTGGTGGTCAGGCGGGCGGGGGCCTTTCCGCGTTGTCCTTGCCGCCCGCTGAGCGCTCGTCTAACGTTACGGGCTCGTGTCTTACGACGAGCGCATCGACAAGACCGTCGTCACCGTGATCAGTCGGACGACGCAGCGGCCGGCGGCCCGGGAGGCTTGCCTGGTCGCGATCTATGGGCACGAGCTCGGCAAGAAATACAATCTGGATGCGCCCGTGGTGATCGTCGGTCGCTCGTCGAAGAGCGACATCCAGATCGATCAGGATGCCGTCAGTCGCAGCCACTGCAAGATCGTCAATGATGGCGAGCGCGTGACCGTCTACGACCTCGGCAGCACCAATGGCACCTACGTCAACGACCGGGCGATTCAGGAGCACGTGCTGACCGACGGGGAGCACGTCAAGATCGGCCGCGCGATCCTCAAGTTCCTTTCGGGCGGCAATGTCGAGCATGCCTATCACGAGGAGATCTATCGGCTGACGACCGTCGACGGGCTGACCCAGGTCTACAATCGGCGCTACTTCATGGAGACGCTCGAGCGCGAGCTCAGTCGCAGTCAGCGCTATGCGCGCGACCTCTCGTTGATCATGTTCGACATCGACCACTTCAAGAGCGTCAACGATTCCTTCGGCCACCTTGCCGGCGATCACGTGCTGAAGCACCTCGCGCTGGCAGTCAAGGCGCAGATTCGCCGCGAGGACGTGATGGCGCGTTATGGCGGCGAGGAGTTCGCCGTGCTGCTGCCGGAGATCGATGCGGAGAGCGCGCACCGCTTCGCGGAGAAGATCCGGGCGCTGGTCGAGCAGACCACCTTCATGTTCGAGGCGACCGCAATTCAGGTCACCGTCAGCGTCGGTGTAGCCTCGCTCACCGCCGCGATCGTCTCTGCCGATGCGCTGGTAAAGCTATCTGACGAGCGGCTCTACGAGGCCAAGCGGCGCGGGCGAAACTTCGTCTGCAGCGCGACCGACTGATTTTGAGCGCAGCGCGACCGACCGACCTGCTTGCCGCACGCCAGACGGGAGCCGCAGCGACCGGCGCGGCGACCGACGCGGCGACCGGCGCGGCGACCGTGGCGTCGTCGCTGCTCGCCGGCGGAACAACGCGTCAGCGGGTGCGCCAGATCTTGGCGTTGGCGCTGCCGATCATCGGCGGCATGGCCAGCCAGAACCTGCTGAACCTGATCGACACGGTGATGGTCGGACGGCTCGGATCGCCCGCGCTGGCCGCCGTTGGCCTCGGCAGCATGGTCAACTGGCTTGCCTCGGCGTTCTTCATGGCGATGGGGAGCGGCGTCCAGGCGCTGGCGTCCAGGCGCACGGGTCAGGACGACGCGCGCGGCGCGGTCGACCCGCTGCATGCGGCGCTGCTCTTGGCGCTCGTCGTGGTCGTCCCCGTCTCGCTCTTGTTGGCGCGGCAGTCAGCGTGGATCTTCGCCAGGCTGTCGCATGACCCCGCGGTGCAGTCCCTCGGCGCCGACTACCTGGCGATTCGGCTCTCGGGCGCGGGCTTGCTCGTCGCCAACTTCGCCTTCCGCGGCTACTGGAACGGCGTCGGCCGCAGCACGGTCTACCTACGCACGGTGCTCGTGATTCACGCCGTGAACATTGGGCTCAACGGCCTGTTGATCTACGGCACGCTCGGCTTCCCGCGGCTCGGCGTCCGTGGTGCGGCCTACGCCTCGGTGCTCGGCGCGGCGGTCGGCACAGCGTCGTATTGCTTGCGCGCCTGGCGCCTGGCCCGCGCCCATGGGTTCTTGCAGGCCGTCGGCGGCAGCGCCCGTCGCGCGCTGCGGGGGGTGCTACGGCTCTCGGTCCCGACGGGCGTCCAGAACACCTTCCTGTCCGCCGGCTTCGTCCTCTTCTATCGCCTGGCGGGACAGCTCGGCACGCGCGAGCTGGCGATCTCGAATGTGCTGCTCCAGCTGGCGATGGTCTGCCTGCTGCCGAGCGTCGGCTTTGGCCTCGCGGCGGCGACGATGGTGGGTGTATCGCTCGGCGGCGGGCAGCGTGGCCAGGCGACGCAGTGGGTGCGGACCGCGGTCGCGGTGGCGATGGTCGCGATAGTCCTGCCCGCGGGCGCCTTGGTGCTGCTGCCGCGGCTCTGGCTCGCTACGCTGCTCAACGACCCTGCGGCGGCCGCGCTCGGGGTCTTGCCCTTGGTGATGCTCGGGCTGGTCCAGCCCTTCGACGCCGTCGGGTCCGTGCTGTCGCAGTCGCTGCTGGGGGCGGGCGCGGTGCGCGCGGTGATGCTGCTGAGCGTCACGCTCCAGTGGGGCTTGTTCCTCCCCGGAGCCTATCTCTGGTCGGTGGTCGCCGGTCGCGGCCTGGCCGGGCTGTGGTTGGCCTTCGTCCTCTGGCGCTCGTGCTACGCGCTGGCGATGGTGGCGCTCTTCCGGCGCGGTCGGTGGGCTGAGATCGCCCTCTGAGATCGCCCTCTGAGGTCCTTCGCTGCGCTCGCTTGCTGGCTGGGGTCGAGCGCTGGCTCCGGGCGGATGGTGGCCCGCCGAGGGCCCATGCTAACTTGCGCCCGTGACCGTCCATGCGCCCGTCGCCGCAGAGGCGCCCGCTTCGCGCCAGCCGATCGCCGTGCTCGATCCGGCGGTGGTCGAGCAGATCGCGGCCGGCGAGGTGATCGACCGGCCGGCCTCCGTGGTCAAGGAGCTGGTCGAGAACGCGATCGATGCCGGTGCGACGCGCATCACGATCGAGCTCGAGCAGGGAGGTCTGCGGCTGATCCGAGTCGTCGACGACGGCTGCGGGATGACGGCCGAGCAGGCCCGGTTGAGCTTGCAGCGCTACGCCACGAGCAAGCTTTGCGAGGTCGCCGATCTCGACCGAATCGCCACGCTCGGATTTCGCGGCGAGGGGTTGCCGAGCGTCGCCGCGGTGTCGCGCCTGACCTTGACGACACGGCCCTCGCGGGCGCTTGCCGGGGTCGAGATCGCGGTCGAGGCGGGTCGCGTGATCAGTCAGCAGCCGGCGGGTTGCGCCGCGGGCACCGCCGTGGCGATGCGTGAGCTCTTCTTCAACACGCCCGCGCGGCGCAAGTTCATGCGCAGCACGGCGACCGAGACCGGCCACGTTCAGGAGCTCATCGCCTGGCTGGCTTGCGCGTTTCCGGCGGTGGCCTTTGCCCTGCTGCACGAGGGTCGGCGCCTGCTCGAGCTGCCGCCGGTCGCCGGTCGCGCGCAGCGCGCGCAGGGCCTCGCGGCCGCGCGGGGCCAGCCGCCGCTGGTGGGCCGGGCCGAGCGCGGCGGCGTCGTCGTCGAGGCCCTGCTGCAGCCCCTCGAAGCCGCGCGATCGACGGGGCGCGCGCTCGTGCTGCTCGTCAACCAGCGCGTGGTTCGCGACCGGACGCTGCTGCAGGCGGCGCTCGGGGGCTGCGGTTCCGCTCTGGCCCACGGGCGCTTCCCGGCCGGGGTCATCCACCTCGAGGTCGATCCGCAGCGGGTCGACGTCAACGTGCATCCGCAGAAGCGCGAGGTGCGCTTCGCCGAGCCGCAAGCGGTGCGCGCTGCCGTGGTCGCCGCGGTCGCTCAGGCCGTGGGTGGCGCCGCCGCGCGAGGGTCGGTCGCAGCCTCGGAGGGTGCGGCCGCCGATCGCGCCCCGCCCGCTGCCGTGCGTGTCTATGGCCTCCGCGCCACCGAGCCGCTCCCGGGCGATGGCGCCGCGTGCAGCGCTGCGGCCTTTGGATCGTCGCGCGCGGCGGAGGCGCAGCGCCGCTTCTGGGGCGCGAGCGAGGCGGGGGCGGCGCACGAGGGAGACTATGGGCTCGGGGCAGCGCTGGCGCGGGTCGTGCCGACGGGTCCTGCGCCGATGGGCCCCGCACTGATGGGCCCCGCACCGGCGGGCCCCGCACCGACAGCGTGCCGGGCCATCGGCTGGACGGCCGACGGGTTGCTGGTGGCGCAGTGGGATGGACGCTTGGTGCTGGTCGACGAGCAGGCGGGATGGTGCGCGGTCGTGCTCTCCGCCCTGCGGCAGGCGCTCGCGGCTGGTGACCTCGCGGGGGCGGCACTCAGTCCGCCGCCGGTGATCAGGCTCGACGCGCGTGGCGCGGCGGCGCTCGCGGCCCGCCGTCAGAGGCTGCGGCAGCTCGGCTTCGAGCTCGAGCCTCTGGACCATTCGGCCTGGCTCCTGCGCACGCGCCCGGCCGCCGTCGCGCTCGCCGACGCGTCGTGGGAGGCGATCTTGCTGGCGCTGGCCGGAGGCTGGGTCGCGCGGCCGACGGTGCAGCTGGGCAGCGCCGGCGCCGACGCGGCGCTCGTGGACGAGGTGGCCCTGGCGCTGGCGTGGGCCGTCGCCCGCACGCGCGCTGCGCCGGGCTGGCGCCCGCGCTTGGCCGAGGCTCTCGGCCGCGCTGGCGCCGAGAGCCTGCAGTGGTCGACCGCGCCGCCCTGGCCGACGGCTCGCGGGCGTGCGGCGCGCCCGATGGCCCTGGCGCTCGAGCTCGACGCGCTGCGCGCGCTGCTGAGCGCTGACCCGTGACCTCGGCTGCGGCGAGCGGCCGTGGCGCCGATCCGCTCCTGGTGATCGTCGGTCCGACCGCGGTGGGCAAGAGCACGCTGGCCGTTGCCTTGGCGTCGGCGCTCGATGGTGAGGTGGTCAGCGCTGATTCGATGCAGGTCTACCGCGGCTTCGACATCGGCACGGCGAAACCGACCGCGGCCGAGCGCGCCGGTGTGCCGCACCATCTGATCGACGTCGTGGCGCCGGACCAAGGCTTTTCGGCGGCGGATTTCGTCGCGCAGGCCGAGGTGGCCGTCGCGGCGATCCGCGCGCGCGGCCGACTGCCGATCGTCGTCGGCGGCAGCGGGCTCTATGTGCGTGCGCTGCTCTACGGCCTCTTCGCCGCGCCCGCCGTCGACCCGGCCTTGCGCGCGGCGCTCCGCCGTGTGGCGCAGGAGCAGGGGAGCCCAGCGCTCCACGAGCGTTTGCGACACGTCGACCCGGCGGCGGCCGCGCAGATCCACGCTCACGACTTCGTCCGCATTTCGCGGGCGCTCGAGGTCTTCGAGCAGACCGGTCAGCGCATCTCCGCGCTGCGGCGCGCCCATGGCTTCGCTACGCCGCGTCATGCTGCGCGGCTCGTCGGCCTCGACCTGGAGCCGGCGCAGCTCCGGGAGCGGATCGCCACGCGCGCGGACCAGATGCTCGCGCGCGGCTGGCTCGAGGAGGTGCGCGCCCTCTGCGCCGCGGGCTATGCCGAGAGCCATCCGCTCGGCGGTCTGGGCTACCGGCGGCTGCGGGAACACCTCGAAGGCCGGCTTGACTTGGAAGAGGCCATGCGCCAGACCAGGCGCGAGACCTGGCGCTTCGCCCGGCGTCAGCGCAACTGGTTCGCGCACGAGTCGGCGCTGCGCTGGTTCGACGCTGCGGCCCCACCGGGGGCGGCGCAAGTGAGTGAGCTCTTGCGCGGATGACACTGCACACGAGGTGACGATGAATGCCGCAGTGCTGGACTTCGAGCGCGACGTGGTCGAGCTCGAGCAGAAGATCGAGGGGCTGAAGCGCTTGGCGCCCGTGGGCCAGGACGTCGCCGCCGAGATCGTGCGGCTGGAGGCGCGCGCCCAGCAGCTGCTGCGCCAGACCTTCGCTGAGCTGAGTGCTTGGCAGGTGGTGCAGCTCAGTCGGCATCCGGCGCGGCCCTATACGCTGGACTACGCCGAGCTGTTGCTGACGGACTTCTTCGAGCTGCGCGGCGACAGGCTCTACGGCGACGATCCCGCGATCGTCGGTGGGCTGGGTCGCCTCGACGGCCGGCCGGTGACGCTCCTTGGTCACCAGAAGGGGCGCAGCACGCGTGACAACGTGCGACGCAACTTTGGCATGCCGCGGCCGGAGGGCTATCGCAAGGCCAAGCGGCTGATGGAGCTGGCGGGCCGCTTTCGGCGGCCGGTCATTACCCTGATCGACACGCCGGGCGCCTTTCCCGGGATCGACGCCGAGGAGCGCGGCCAGGCCGAGGCGATCGCCCGCAACCTCGAGCTGATGATCGAGCTGCCGGTGCCGATCGTCGCGGTGGTGATCGGTGAGGGCGGCTCCGGAGGGGCGCTCGCGCTCGGCGTCGCCGACCGCATCTTGATGCTCGAGCACTCGGTCTACTCGGTGATCTCGCCGGAAGGGTGCGCCTCGATTCTCTGGAAGGATAGCGCTGCCGTGCCGCGGGCGGCCGAGGTGCTGCGCTTGCGCGCCGAGGACGTCCTCGGGCTGGGAGTCGCCGATGAGGTGATCCCTGAGCCGCTCGGCGGCGCTCATCGCGCGCCGCGTGCGATGGCCGAGGCCTTGGGCGCGGCGCTGCGGCGCCAGCTCGGCGAGCTGATCGCCTTGCCGCTGGCCGAGTTGCTGGAGCGGCGCTACGCGAAGTATCGCCGCATGGGAGCGTTCCTCGAGCGTTGAGGAGTTGCAGGTGCCAGGCCGAGGCTGCGCGCGCTCGGTTTGGAGGGTACGCCGCGCGTGGAGTGCTGAGGCTTGGGGTCCATCTGCGCCGTTCTGCTCTGGAGTATCGTGGCCGTCCTCGGCCTCAGCATCGTGGTGCTCTGGCGCCGCCGTGGTGGTGGTGCCCTCGGCTTCCTCGCCATGCTGGGCGCCAACCTGCTGCTGGCGCTGCTGGCGCTGCGTAGCGAGTCCCCGGGTGGGCCGCTCTGCGTGCTGGCGATCGGCGTCTTCTGCGCGATCGTCGTCGCGCCATCGATGCTGGTCGCACTCGTCCGTGTCGCCTGTCGTCAGGAGCGTTTCGTGCTGGCGCACGCCCTGGTGGGGGTGCGCCAGCTCCTGCAGCCCGGACTCGGCCTGGAGCGCGAGCGGCAGCTCGTCGAAGGCCTAGCCCTGGCGAGTCGCGGGCGCGGGACTTTGGCGCTGCAGCGGGCGCGGGCGCGCTTGGCGCGCTGCGCACCGGAGCAGCCCGAGCGCTTGGCGCAGATCGAGCAGCTGATGGCGCTCTTCTTCTTTGATCGGCAACCGGCGCAGGCTGTGGCGCTCTTCGAGGCGGAGGGCGGCCCGGCGCTGGCCCGACGCTCGCCCTCGCTCTGTATCAGCGCCGTTCGCGCCTACGGGGAAGTGGGAAACTTCGAGGCGGCCGCGCGCTACCTCTGGCTGCTCGAGATGGGCGCCACCGTCGCCGGCGAGGTCGATGCGGCGGGGGGGCTGCTCAACGCCTCGCGCTTGCAGTTCCTCGCGCACCTCGGGCGCGTGGACGAGGTCGAGCGCCTGGTCGAGGTGCCGGGGTTCGCCCTGACGCTCGGTGCGGCGCGGCGGCAGCTCTGGCGGGCCCTGGCTCTCGGGCGGGCGGGCCGCGGCGAGGAAGCGCGGCAGCTCTGGGGCGTGCTGGCGCGACAGCGCAGGGATCGCGTCGCGCGCGCGGTCGCGCTGCGGCGCCTGGATCAGCCGGATCCCGTGCTGGCGCCAGCGACGTTGGAGGAGGGGTTGGGGCGGCTGGTGGCGCTGGTGATGCAGCGCGCGCTCGCGCATCGCGTGTTGCCGCAGACCGACGGGCCGATCTGGCAGGTGGCGCCGGCGGCGGTGGTCATGCTGCTGGCGCTGGTCGGCGTCTACGCCGCGCAGCGTGGCCTCGCGGCGCTGCCGCGCTGGGCCGACGAAGGCTGGTTGTTGCTGCGCTGCGGCGCCAACTTCCCTCCCTTGTCGCTCGGGGCTCAGCCCTGGCGCCTGCTGGCCAACGCCTTTCTCCATGGCGGCCCCTACCACCTGCACCTGCTCTTCAACGCCTATGCGCTCTATCTGCTCGGTCGCATGACCGAGCCGATGTACGGCTGGCGCCGCTGGCTGCCGATCTACGTGCTCTCGGCGTTTGGGGGCTCCCTGGCCAGCGCGGCGCTCGGTCGCGCGGTGCTCTCGGTGGGCGCGTCGGGTGCCATCTCCGGGCTCTTGGGCGCCGCCGTGGCGGCGCTCCTTAGGCTGCGCGGTCACGTCCCCGAGCGCTGGCGCTCGCGGCTCTTTGTCAACCTGCTGGTGGTAATCGGTATGCAGCTCGTGATCGGGCTCCAGGTCGAGCTGATCGACAACGCCGCGCACCTCGGCGGGCTGGCGACGGGCGCGCTGGCGGGCTGGTTCGCGGCGCCCCAGGTCGTGCGACCGGATAGCGGCTGGCGGCGGCACGTCGCTAGCGTCGCCAGCGCGCTCGCGCTGGCTGCCTGTGTCCTGGCCGGGACGATGGCGCTGCTCCAGGGCGAGCGCGATTGTCCACGACCTGCGCGGCACGATCTCTCGGCGGCGGGGATCACGCTGCGCCTCCCGACCCATTGGGAGATCAGCCGCGAGGAGGGCCGGTTGGCCTTGCAGGATCCGCTGCTGACGGCCGCGCCGACCTTGCAGCAGGTCGTCTCCCCACAATGGCTCGGTGCGAAGGGCGGCGCGGCGGCCACGCGCGAGGCCCTGGTGACGGTTTACCGCCAGCTCAACGAGCGTACGCGCGAGCAGCGCCAGGTTCGCGCCCTGACGCTCGTCGATGCGGTACCGCGACGCGTCGGGCCGGGGCTTTGGCGTGGGGTCGTGCGGGTCTTGGCGGGACCGCATGAGCTGGCGCAGTCGACGTATTTTCGGCTCGAGGGCGGGCGGCTCCACGTCCTGCTGGCCCGGCTGCCCGTGGAGCGCGAGGCGATCTACCAACCGCTGATCGACGAGGTCGTGGCCAGCGTCCACCTCTCGGGTGGCTAGCAGCCGCGTGAGGGCTGGACGCCGGCGCGCGGCGAGCAGCAGCGCAGGCCTGCGCCGCTCGAGCCCACCTCGGGCCGCAGTGCCGCGCCTGGCGACGGGAGCAATCGATCGACGGACGGCTAAATCCCGCAGCCGGCCGTGTGCTTGTAGAACACCACGTCCCCCCGCGCGTCGTTGATCAGCAGGAAGACGTTGTACTTGGCGAGGTAGCGCCAGCGGCCGAAGGTGCCCGTGGCGACCTGAGCCAGCGGAGCGTTCGCAGCGGAGGTGCGCACCCAGGCCCTGGGGGTCGCCTTCAGTTCGAGGACGTAGGGCGCGCCGCCGATCCACGCCACGAGGGCGTCCGCCTGCGGATCGTAGTCAGCGCCAGGCGCTGGGGCCGCTTCCAATGCAGCGCCTCCCGTGACCGTCCACGCCGCATCGAGCGAGGCGACCTTGCCCTGCGCAAGGTCGTAGACGAGCATCTGGCTGCCGCCGCCGAGCGTGACGAAGAGACCACGCTTCGTATCCACCAACCCCCGGCGGCTCCCCCAGCCATCGTATTTCCCCGTATAGGGCGGGAAGCCGAAGTTGATCAGTTGGGTCCAGGTGTTGGTGGCGAAGTCGTAGCTGTTGAGGCCGGCCTGGGCGTGGAGGAAGAGCAAGCGAGTGGTCGGATCGTAGGCGGTTGCCCACGAGTACGGGCTGCTGGCGAGGAAGGAACCGCTAGGCTCCTGGTTGGTCCAGATCTTGGTGGCGAGCTCGAAGGTCCAGGTCAGGCGGGTGCCAGCGCCGTCGGTGGAGCGTGAGCCCCCGGCGGCGAAAAATCGGTTGGCGTGGGTGAGGTACTGCAGGCCGTCGTAGGTGTGGCGCGAGACGGGCTGGCCGTCGGCCAGGGGATCCTCGTTGAAGGGCGGCCGCGACGGCTCGGTCAGCTGCTCCCAGGTCCAGGAGGGGAGGTCGAAGGCGTAGAGCTCATTGCCGCCGTAGTCGTTATGCCCGCCACCCCAGAGCAGCATCTTGCGGTGAATCGGGTCGTAGGCCCCGCCGCCCCAGGCGCCGACGACGTTTGCGCAGCCGCCGACCAGATACACGCCGTCCCCATAGGTCGCGGCCGCGCGGCAGAGGTCGAAGAGCGCGGTGTTTGGCGCCGTGGCCCAGCTGTCAGCAGGGAGCTGGATCATCGCGCGCTCGTGCGCCGTGAGCGTCGGATCGGCGTCGAGGCAGGTGAGGTCCACGGTCGCGCTCGCGTCAGCGCCGGCGCCCGCTGCGTCCTGCGCCGCCCTCGCGTCGGACCCGCGGGGTGCATCGGCGCTGGTTCCGTCGCGCGCTGCCTCGGAACCGGCGTCCGGGCGGGCGCGTACCGCCCCGTCGTGCCAACAGGCGCCGAGGCCACCGAGGGCCAGCACGAGCAGCGCTCGCCGGCTGTAGGCCAGGTGCAGCATCGAAACCTCCTCTCGCGCCGGCGCGCTGGGCCGCTAGCCAGCGCTCGGTACGTGCTTCTCCAGGGTCCAGGTTCCCGGCAGATAGAGGTCCTGGGGCCCCCAGCTTCGCGCGCCCGTCGGTGCCACCGCGAAGACGCGGTAATAACCCGGCCGCAGGCCGGCGAAGGTGAAGGTCTCGCCTCCTGCCACCCAACCCAGTAACACGCCGTCGACATAGATCAGTGCCGCGCCGGCGCTCTGGTTGTCGATGCGCAGCGCCTTGGCGTCGTCGCCCGCGCTGGGCCGTGCCGAGGGCGGGCGGGGAGCCGTCGCGCGGCCGCGAGCCGAGGTCGACGACGGCCCGGGCGCGCGCAACGCCGCGAGCGCGGCCGGCGCGACGACCTGGAGCCCCGCGAGGGTCGGTGCGGGGAGCTGGTGGCTGATCCGAAGGTGGTCGCTGTCGCGACCCGAGAGCCCCGAGAAGCCAAGGCGCCGCTCCGGCATTGACGCCGCGCCAAGCACGGTCACCTCGGTACGCCAGATGGGGGCGCGCCCGGCCGGAAGGCTCTCGTTGACCACCTTCAGGCGCCAGCCGATGGGCGTGCCGCCGACCTGCTCCGCGAGGGCGTCGAGCGCCATCAGACCATCGTGCCCGGCACAGAGCGGCAGTGCCAACGCCAAGAGGATCTGCGCGGTGGGGCCACCCTCGAGGCCGAGCAGCGAGGTCCAGAGGTCGAGCCTGAGCCGCAGGGCCCAGGGCGCCGCCTGCTGCGCCAGGGGCCGGTAGTGGGCGCGCGCCCGCAGCCGCCACGCTCCCCGGCGGAGCGGCGATCGGGTCGGCGCCCGCGTTGCATCGGTCGAGGCGAGGGCCTCCAGCCGTGGTGGCTCGAGGGTGTGCTCCGCTGAGGCCGCGCGGTCCAGCACCTCGGGCAGCAGTTCGCGTCGCAGCGAATGCAGCCAGCCGTCCGGGGCCCGCACCATCAGCCGATCGCGATCACCACGCCAGAGCAGCACCAGCTCACCGGCCGGGTGCGCGCGCGGCAAGACGATCAGCGCGCGCTCGCTCAGCGCGTAGACGTGCAGCTCGAGCGCGGAGGCCACCTGCAGGGCCTCGAGGGCGGTCCTTTGGCTCGGCTCCAGGCGGGCGAAGCTGTCGATCCCCGGTAGCTCGAGCCGCTGTCGCAGCAGGAAGTGCGCGGCCGGCATGGCCGCCACCTCGCTCGGTTTGGCGCGGGCGCCGTGGGCGCCGAAGGTCATGGCGCCGGCAAGGGCGGCCAGCAGCAGGCAGCGGCGGCCGGCTCGCCTCCTCGGTTGGTGGGCGATTACGCCAGCCGACCGACAGGTCACGGTGGCGCCCGGTCGGCGCGCGCGCTGCGCTGCCCGCATCTTGGCCGCCGACCCGCTGCTGACTCGCCGCTGAACCATGACTCGCCGCTGAACCACGGTCACTCCGCTGCTGCCCCGTCGGGCGTTGCCATCACTCGCCGCGTCCGCGGAGCCAGCCGCTGTGCTGCGAGGCGTGGCCCTCCAGGCTGAGGTCGGCCTCGCACCGCCGCGCACCACCACGTCGCGCACGTTGCGTCGAGAAGCGGGAGCGGCGCAAGTGGATTGCGCGCGCGCTGCGTCTCGTCGTGGCTCGCGTCGGCCGCTGCTGCTATCGTCGGGCCCGCAGAACCTGGAATAGTCGCCGTGGGGAGCGCGGAGCGCGGTCCGCTGGTGGGAGGGGGGAGTCGGTCGATGGTGGATGAGATCGCAGCGCCGCCCGAGTCGAGGTGCCCGCGCTGCGGAGCGCCAGCCGCGCTCGGCGCGGCGCCGGGGTCCGGCGCCGCCAGCCGGCGGAGCTGTGTCGCCTGCGGCGAGGTCTTCGAGGGCGCGCCCTGCGAGCCGTCCCCCTCGTGGCTGGGCCGGCGCGGCGCGCGCCAGTGGTTCGTCGCGCAGGGCGAGCGGCGCGTCGGACCGCTGACAGCCCAGGAGGTGCGCGAGGCCCTCGCGCAGGGCGAGCTGACGCCCGGTTGTTGGCTCTGGCGCCCCGGTCTGACGAGCTGGGAGAGCGCGCGCCAGCTCGACGAGTTCGCGGATCTAGGCGGGGCGCGGCCCGCCGGCGCGCCGGCGGAGATCGAAGGGGAGAAAACCCGCGTCTGGCACGAGGGGGAGCAGCAGCATCTCCTCGGCCTGGTGGCAGAGGCCGAGGTGCCGGGCGACTTCCTGGAGCGGCCGACGGACGCGCACTCGCTGGCCGGGATCTTCGGCGAGGTCGATGCCGCGACGCGGCCCTGGCCCACCGCCTGTGCTTCCCTGCTCCCTGAAGGTTCCCTGCTCTCTGAGGGTTCCCTGCTCTCTGAGGCCGCCGAGTTCTCGTCGAGCCCGCGAGCCTCGGACAATCCGTCCGAGGCGGCGGCAGTCGCGCTGACAGCGGCGCGGCGCGACAGCTCGGTGCTCTTCTCACTCGACGAGCAGGGGCAGAGCCTCGCGGCCGCCGTTAATGCCGGGCCGTGGCCGCCGGGCCTCCCCGAGGCGCCGCCGGTCGATCGCGCGGCACGCGCGGGCTCCCGACTCGGCGCTGATCAGGGGCCACTCGCCGCAGCTAGCTCGTGGGCGTCCTTTTCGCCCCGCGAGGACGCCGCGCGGCCACCGTCGCGGACCGCAGCGCGGCGAGCGCTCGCGCTCGCGCCGCTCATGTTGGTGCTGGGTCTCGCGGCGGGGCTGCTCTATTACGCGCTCAGGCGCGCCCCGAGCGAGGGGTTGGAACCGCCTCCGCTGGTGCAAGAGCCCGCACCGCGCACGTCGCCGCTGGTGGGCGTGGAGCGACTGGCGCGGCCGCTCCCGCCGGAGGCTGCCGCTGCGCCGCTGGCCCAGGCCGCGCCGCGCGCCGAGGACCCCTCTCCGCCATCGGCAGCGCCCGTCGCACCGGCACTCCAGGTGCGGCCACGCGCGCCGATCGCGCGGCCGAGGATGAAGATCAAGGCGTCAGCGCCGCGCCATGGGCGGCCCTGGCCGGCGGCGCCGACTCGGCATGTCGGGGTGAGCCGCAGGCCGCGGGCGTCACGGGCCAGCGTGCGCCCGCCACGCTCGAGCCCACAGCGCGTCCGGCCGGTGGCCGCGCGCGCCGAGCTCCGACCGCTGTCGACGCGGCAGGTGGCCCGCGGCATCGACCAAGCGCGCGCGGCGGTCCAGCGCTGCGCAGGTCGTCACCTTCAGCCGACCGTCGTCACCCTGGCGCTGCGGGTCGACGGGAGCAGCGGGCGCGTCGCGCAGGGGCGCGTGCTCTCGATCCTCGCGGGGACGGCGCTTGGCCAGTGCGCCCTCGCTGCCGTGCGCGCGGGCGCCCGGTTTCCGACCTTCAGCGGCCCACCGCTCGAGCTGACCTGGCCGATCGTGCTGCGCTGATTCACCCGTGCACGATTACGTTGACAGTGCCCGAAACAGACTGCTATTCGGGCGGGCATACGTCGGAGAGGATCAGCCCATGCTGTTGCAGACAGTGGAACCTCGCTTTGTCGCCGGCGTGCGCCCCTTCGCCCGCGGCCTGATCGGGCGAGGACTCGCGGCGCTGGCCCTGGCGTTCGGCCTGATTTTCGCGGCGCCACCGGCGACTGCGGCGGTGCCCCCGGAGCTACGCCCGGCGACGCGTGCGTTCTTCGCGAACTTCGCCATCGGTGCGGCGATCCGCGTCGACGATTTTCCCACGCAGCTGAAGCTACTGGAGGAGGTCGGCTTCCATCTGCGAGGTGGGATGGAGGGGCCGGCCATCGGGCTGTCGCTTTCGCAGTCATTTGGCGATAGTGCGTTCGGCCTGCAGGTGGGGCCTAAGTTCTGGTGGGACGTGCAGCCCATCGAGGGGCTCGGGCTCTACATTGCGCCGATGGCGCAGGTGGGCTATGCGCTGCTTAGCTTCGGTGATCGCCGACATGTCCGCGACGAGACGGCGAGCTATTTTGATCTGCAGCTGGGCTTTGAAGTGCGCCTGGCAATCAACGACCGCGCCATCGTGACCTATCGCCCGTTCACGATCGACATCCTTGCCGGAGAGCACGTGGGTGTGCGCTACGACATGCTGATCGGCGGTGGGGTCGTTTTCTGATCCGTCGTGGGCCGGCCCGACCGCCTTCCCCGCGATCGGGGAAGCGTCTGCGCGCCGTGTACGGCTCGATCGCCTGGAGAGGGCTCGTTTGCCACTGAAGGAAGTCGCCAAGTTCAGCGTGTCACAGCTGCAGGTGCTCGACGAGCACGGTCAGCTCGACGAGAAGCTCGATCCGCGCCTCTCCGCCGCTGATGCCGTGCGCCTCTATGAGGCGATGTCGCTGGGACGCGAGGTCGATCAGCGCTTGGTGCGCCTGCAGCGCCAGGGCCGGATGGGGACCTGCCCGCCCTGCACCGGCCACGAGGCGGCCGTCTGCGCGCCGGCCTTGGCGATGACGGATCGCGACTGGTTCGTCGGCTATTACCGGGAGCTCGGTGCGCGGCTGATGCGCGGCGACTCGTTGGAGCAGAGCCTCCACTTCTGGCACGGCCACGAGGAGGGCAACGTCCAGCAGCAGCCGGGGCGAACCCTGCCCGTGACGGCGATCGTCGGTGCTCAGGTGCCGCACGCCGTGGGGATCGCCTACGCGATGAAGTACCGCCGCGAGCAGGACTCCGCAGTCGTCAGCTTCTTTGGTGACGGTGCCACCTCGCAGGGGGATGTCCACGAGGCGATGAACTTCGCCGCCGTTTGGCAGGTCCCGGTGGTGTTCATCTGCGTCAATAACCAATGGGCCATCTCGCATCCGCGCGAGCAGCAGACCCGCTCGGAGACGATCGCGCAGAAGGCGATCGCCTACGGCTTCGAGGGGCTGCAGGTCGACGGCAATGATCCCTTGGGGATGTATCTGGCGACCGACCGGGCGCTGCAGCGGGCGCGCGAGGGTGGAGGACCGACGCTGATCGAGGCGCTGACCTACCGCCTGCTGATGCACACCACCGCCGACGACCCGCGCCGCTATCGCAGTGACGCCGAGGTCGAGCGCTGGTGGAAGCGCGACCCCTTGCCCCGGATGCGCCGCTACCTCGAGGGCCGAGCCCTCTGGGGCGAGGCGCAACAGGAGGCGCTGCAGGAGCGGATGCGGCAGCAGATCGACGCGGCGGTGAACGCGGCGGAGCAGGCCGGGGGCTGGCGCCCCGACGTGCTCTTTGACCATGTCTACGGCACGCCCGATCCCGAGATCGAAGCGCAGCGCCGGAGCTTCCTTGGCTCCTTGCCCCGCGCGGGAGCGGTGGATGGCCATGGCGCCTAAGCTGACGATGGTCGAGGCGATCAACCTGGCGCTGCGCCAGGAGATGGAGCGCGACGATCGCGTCGTGCTGCTCGGTGAGGACATCGGGATCAATGAGGGCGTCTTCCGCGTGACCGCCGGGCTGCACACGGCCTTTGGCGCCGAGCGCGTGATTGACACGCCGCTCGCGGAGTCGGGCATCGTTGGCACGGCGATCGGGATGGCGCTGGCTGGGCTCCGTCCAGTGATCGAGATCCAGTTCGCGGGCTTCGTCTTTCTCGGCTTTGGCCAGCTCGAGGGGCATGCCGCGCGCTATCGCTCGCGCACGCTGGGTCAGTGGACCGTGCCGCTGGTGCTGCGGATGCCCTACGGCGCCGGCATTCGCGCCCACGAGCACCACTCGGAGAGTCGCGAGGCCACGTTGGCCGGCGTTCCCGGGTTGAAGGTGGTGATCCCTTCGGGCCCGCGCAGCGCACGCGCCCTGCTCGCGGCGGCGATACGCGACCCCGACCCAGTGATCTTCATGGAGCCGGCGCAGCTCTACCGTGCCTTCCGCGAGGAGGTGCCCGAGGAACCCGAGGTCGGGGTGCTCGGGCGGGCCCACGTCGAGCGCACCGGCAGCGATGTCACGCTGGTGTCGTGGGGCGCGATGATGCTCCCCAGCCGCCGCGCCGCCGATCTGCTGGCGCGCGAGGATGGTGTGCAGGTCGAGTTGATCGACGTGCAGAGCATCGCGCCGCTCGACACCGCGACGATCGTCGAGTCGGTCGCGCGCACCGGCCGCTGCGTGATCGTGCAGGAGTCGCCGCGCTCCTTCTCGCTGGCGTCCGAAATCGTTGCGCGCATCAACGATCAAGTCTTGCTACAGCTCGAGGCGCCCGTGCAGCGCGTGAGCGGCTACGATGTCGTGACGCCCTTCTTTCAGCGCGAGCGGCTCTACATGCCCAACGAGGCGCGGATCATCGCGGCGGTTGGGCAAGCCTTGGCCGACTGATTCGCGCGCGCCTCGCTTCCGCGCAGCGGCCTCAAGGAGGATGTCTTGTACGAGTTCAAGCTGCCCGATCTGGGCGAGGGTGTAAAAGAGGGCGAGATCCTGCACTGGCACGTCAAGGCCGGTGATCGCGTCAAGGAAGACGACCCGCTCGTCGAGGTCGAAACCGATAAGGCCGCCGTCACGATCCCGTCGCCGCGCGCAGGCACGGTGACGCGCACCGAGGGAGCCGTCGGCGATCGCTTGGCGGTTGGCAGTGTGCTGGTCGTGATCGACGATGGTGGCGCGCCCGCTGCAACGCCCGCTGCAACGCCCGCTGCAACGCCCGCTGCAAGCGCCAAGTTGCCGGCAGCGCCGGTAGCCCCCGCTGCCCCGGCTGCGGCTGCAGGCGCCGGTGCGGCGGAGCGCGGACTGGTCGCCGCGGCACCGGCGACCCGACGGCTCGCGCGTGAGCTCGGGATCGACCTCTATGCCGTGCAGGGCTCGGGGCCCGGCGGCAGGGTGACCACCGAGGACGTGCGGCGCCACGCCAGCGGGTCGGGTGCGGGCCTGGCGGTTGCGGCAGGCGGTGCCTCGGTCCCGGCCCTCGCCGCCACGTCGAGCAGCACCGTTGGCTTCGTCGCGCCCGCGGGCGGGTCGCCGATTCCCTTCTTCGAGGTCGAGCCGCTGCCCGATTTCGGCCAGTGGGGGCCAGTCGAGGTCGAGGCCTTGCGCTCGATCCGCCGCAAGGTCGCGATGAAGATGGTGGCCTCGATGACCATCGTGCCGCACGTCACGCATATGGACGAGGCCGATGTCACCGAGCTCGACGCCTTTCGCCGCGAACAGAATGCCAAGCGCTCGGCGTCGCAAGCCAAGCTGACCTTGCTGCCCTTCGTCGCCAAGGCCCTGCTCGCCCAGCTGCGCAAGGCGCCCCAGTTCAACGCCAGCATCGATCCCTTCAAGCAGGAGATCGTCTACAAGCGCTACTTCAACCTCGGCTTCGCCGCCGATACGCCGCGCGGGTTGGTCGTCCCGGTGATTCACCACGCCGACCGCCTGAGCATCGACGAGCTGGCCGAGGCGCTGCAGCGGCTCGCCGACAAGGCGCGAGCCGGGACGATCGACGTCGCGGAGCTGCGCGGCGGAAGCTTCACGATTACCAATGTAGGGAGTCTGGGCGGGACCGCGGTGATCCCGACGATCAACTACCCCGAGGCAGCCATCCTCGGACTCGGTCGAGCCGCCGATCGCGCTGTCGTCCGCGACGGTGCCATCGTCGTGCGCAAGATCATGCCGATGAGCCTCGTCTTCGATCACCGCCTGATCGACGGTGCGGATGCCGCGCGCTTCCTCAGCGCGGTGGTGGCCCGATTGTCCGATCCGGGGCGGCTGCTACTCGAAGGCTAGGCAGTTACCCAGGCGGCGCCGAGGCGGTGGGCGGCGCGGGCGAGGGCCCGCCCCGGTCGCCAGCTTCGGCAGCGCTTGGGTGCCCCGCGGGGGTGGGCAAGCAGCGTTAGTGGGCGAGCGATGAGCAACGCGGCCGGGCGGAAGCGTGCGGGATGGCTCGCTCGTCCCCAGGCCGGCGAGAGGGGGATTGCCGATGGTGATGGGAAGCATTCAGCAGGAGACCGAGGTCGTCGTCGTCGGTGGTGGGCCGGGTGGCTACGTCGCGGCGATCCGCGCCGCCGATCTCGGGCATGAGGTGTTGCTGGTCGACGAGCGCGAGCGACTGGGTGGCGTCTGTCTGCTCGAGGGCTGCATTCCCTCGAAGACCCTGATCGCCGCGGTCGAGGTGATCGAAGGCGCGCGGCGCGGCAAGGAGATGGGGATCACCTTCGAGGGGCTGAAGCTCGACGTCCCGGCGCTGCGGCAGTTCACCGAGGGGGTCGTCAATCAGCTCTCCGGCGGCATCCAGACGCTGCTGAAGAAGCGCGGCATCGCCGTGCTGCGAGGCACCGCCGAGCTGGCCGGGCCGCAGGAGCTGCGCCTCAACGGCTCCGAGGTCGCCAGCATCCGCTTCAAGCACTGCATCCTCGCCACTGGATCACGTCCGACGCTGCTGCCGCAGCTCGAGGGGATCGCGCTCTGGACCTCGCGCGAGGCGCTGGCCGTGCCGCGCGTGCCGGAGCGCCTGCTGGTGCTGGGGGGCGGCTACATTGGCCTCGAGCTCGGCTTTGTCTATGCCGGCCTCGGCTCGCGCGTGACGCTGGTCGAGCTGCTGCCGCAGCTGCTCGCCGGGGCGGACGCTGACCTCGTCGACCCGGTCCGGCGGAGCGCCTCCAAGCACTTCGCCTCGCTCCAGCTCGAGACGAGGATGGTCGGCCTCGAGCGTCGCGGCGACCTTTGCATCGTCGAGACCGAGAGCGCCGCCGGGCGCACCAAGCTCGAGGTCGACGAGGTGCTCGTCGCGGTCGGGCGCAAGCCCAATACCGAGAGCCTCGGCCTCGATCGTGTCGGGATCGCGCTCGATGCGCGTGGGTTGATTCCCGTCGATGCGCAGCTGCGGACCCGCGTGCCGCACATCCACGCGATTGGCGACATCGTCGCCGGGCCCGGCCTGGCGCATAAGGCCAGCCGCGAGGGCAAGGTGGCGGCCGAGGTCATCGCTGGCCGCCCGGCGGCCTTCGATAACGTGGCCATCCCCGCCGTCGTCTTCACCGACCCCGAGGTTGCCTGGGCCGGCCTCAGCGAGTCCGAGGCGCGACAGCGTGGCTTGGCCGTGACCGTCGGCAAGTTCCCGCTCAGCGCGCTCGGCCGGGCGCGGACGGTTGGCCGTACGGAGGGGCTGGTCAAGGTGATCGCTGACGCCGAGGGTGGCGCCGTGCGCGGGGTCGGGATCGTCGGTCCACATGCCTCGGAGCTGATCGCGGAGGCTGCGCTGGCGCTGGAGATGGGCGCCGTGCTCGAGGATCTGACCGCGACGATTCACCCTCATCCGACCTTCTCCGAGGCGCTGATGGAGGCGGCCGAGGTGGCTGAGGGGCTGCCGGTGCATATCCCGCCGCTGAAGCGCTCGACGACGCCCCATTGATGGCCACGCCGGTCGTCGCCAGCTTCAGCGAGGACGACGCGCTGATCGCCGCGGCCGAGCAGGGAGAGCGGGCCGGGTGGCGGGTCTATCGACTCGACCGCACAGTGATCGTGCTGGGGCGCGGCAGCCGAGCGGAACGCGAGGTCGATCTGGCGGCCTGCGAGCGCGACGGTGTCCCGCTGCTCCGTCGCCGCGGCGGCGGCTGCACCGTGGTCCTCGACCCGGGCAACGTGATCGTCTCGGTTTGCCTGCCGCTGGAGGGCATCAGCGGCAACCTCTGCCAGCTCCATCGGCTCTCCGACTGGCTGGGCGAGGGGCTGAAGCGGCTGGGAGCAGAGGGGGTCGAGCGCCAGGGGATCTGCGACCTGGCACAGGCCGGGAGGAAGATCTCGGGCGCTTGCCTTTATCGCGCGCGCGGACTGCTCTACTACTCCGCCACCGTCTTGGTCGAGGCCCGGCTCGAGCTCTTGGGGCGTTACCTGCTGCACCCGCCGCGCGAGCCGGACTACCGCGCCGGCCGGCCCCACGAGGAGTTCGTCGGCGCGCTGCGGCTGCCCAGACCGCTGCCGGCGGCTGAGGTCGCCGCGGCCCTGTCGGCGGGCCTCGCGCCGCTCTCGTCGCTGGGCTGCGCCGAGGCGGGGCGCTGAGGCTCCGCGCATCACGACAGGGGACGGAGGCCCCGAGGGGGCGCTCCGCGGCCGGAGCACGCGGCACTTGGCCGAGGGGATGGCCGAGCAGCGGGCCGAGCAGCTGGCCGAGCAGCTGGCCGAGCAGTTGGTCGACCAACTGGTCGAGGGGATGGCGGCCTCGTTGCCGCGACGGTAGACTGACCGAACGAGTGGCGTGCGGTCGTAACGACGGCGCCGATGGAGATAGGTCGCGATGCAGGCGGACGACGTAACGGGGCGGATGGTCGAGCGCAAAGAGCTCTCACGCGTGACGATCCGCTTCTCCGGTGATTCGGGCGACGGCATGCAGCTCGCCGGCACGCATTTCACCAACACCTCGGCGCTGATCGGAAACGACGTCAGCAGCCTCCCGGCGTTCCCGGCGGAGATCCGCGCACCCGCGGGCTCGGTCCCCGGGGTCAGCTCCTTTCAGATCAGCTTCGCCAACGAGGATATCTTCACCCCGGGCGATCAGCCAGACGTGCTGGTGGCGATGAACCCCGCGGCGCTCGCGGCCAACCTGCAGGACCTGCCGCGCGGCGCGACGATCATCGTCAACAGCGATGAGTTTCACGCGGCGAGCCTGAAGAAGGCGAGCTACGCCGTGAGCCCCCTCGAGGACGGCAGCCTCGCTGGCTTTCGCGTGTTCGAGGTGCCGATCACCAGCATGAACGAGCGCACGCTGGCGGAGACCGGGCTGACCAGTCAAGAGGTGGTGCGCTGCAAGAACTTCTTCGCGCTCGGGCTGATGTATTGGCTCTTCAACCGGCCGACCGAGCCGACGCTGCGGCTGATCGCCGAGAAGTTCGGTCGTCGTCAGGATCTGGCCAACGCCAACCAACTGGCGCTCAAGGCCGGGCACGCCTTCGGCGAGACCGCGGAGATGTTCTCCGAGCACTACGTCGTCCGTCCGGCCAATCTGGAGCCGGGCACCTACCGCAACATCACGGGCAATAGCGCTATCGCGCTCGGCTGCCTGGCGGTCTCGCAGATCACGGGTCTGCCCTTGTTCTACGGCAGCTATCCGATCACCCCGGCGAGCGAGATCTTGCACGAGCTGTCGCGCTTCAAGCAGTTCGGCGTCAAGACCTTCCAGGCGGAGGACGAGATCGCCGCGATCGGCTCGACCATCGGCGCGGCCTTCGGGGGCGCCCTCGGGCTGACCGGCACGAGTGGCCCTGGCTTCGCGCTCAAGGGCGAGGCGCTCGGGATGGCGGTGATGACGGAGCTGCCGCTCGTCGTGGTCAATGTTCAACGCGCGGGGCCGAGCACGGGCATGCCCACGCGCACCGAACAGGCTGATTTGCTCCAGGCGATGTTCGGTCGCAACGGCGAGTCCCCCGTCGCCGTGGTGGCGCCAGCGACGCCCGCTGATTGCTTCAACATGGCCGTCGAGGCCTTCCGCATCGCGCTGCGGCATATGACGCCGGTGGTGCTGCTCTCCGACGGCTATCTGGCCAACGGTTCCGAGCCGTGGCGCATACCGAACGCCGCCGACCTGCCGCGCATCGACGTGCAGCACGCCGAGGCCCGTCCTGGGGAGGTCTTTCGTCCCTACGCGCGGGATCCCGAGTCGCTCGCGCGTCCCTGGGCCGTGCCTGGCACGCCTGGCCTCGAGCACCGCCTCGGGACGCTGGAGAAGGAGGATGGCAGCGGCAAGGTGAGCTACGACGGCGAGAACCACCATCGGATGGTGCTGCTGCGGGCCGAGAAGATCGCGCGAATCGCGCAGGATGTGCCACCTCAGGAGGTTTGGGGGGCTGAGGAGGGACGCGTGCTCGTGCTCGGCTGGGGCAGCACCTTTGGCGCGCTGCGCAGCGCCGTGCAGCGCCACCGCCGCGAGGGGCGCTCGGTCTCACATGCGCATCTGCGCTACCTCAATCCCTTCCCGGCGAACCTCGGTCAGATCCTCGGTCGTTTCGAGCGCGTCTGGCTGCCCGAGATCAATCTTGGGCAGCTCGCGCTGCTGCTGCGCGCGCGCTTCCTGGTTGATGTGCGCGGCTACAACCGCGTGGCGGGTCGTCCCTTCGGCATCAACGAAATCTACGAGCAGATTGGTCAACTGTATGATGCGGCGCCGTCGCCGCAGGTGAGGTGACGCCGATGTCCACGACAGCGGTCAAGCTCACGCGCAAGGACATGGTCTCCGACCAGGAGGTGCGCTGGTGCCCAGGATGCGGCGACTACGCCATCCTGTCGCAGATTCAGCGCGCGCTGCCCGAGCTCGGGATCCCGCGCGAGAACATCGTCTTCGTCTCGGGCATCGGTTGTTCGAGCCGGCTGCCCTACTACATGAGCACCTACGGCTTTCACAGCATTCACGGGCGAGCGCCGACGCTCGCCAGTGGCCTAAAAATGGCGCGGCCCGACCTCCACGTCTGGGTCATCACCGGCGACGGCGACGGGCTCAGCATCGGTGCAAACCACCTCTTGCACGCGATGCGGCGCAACGTCGACCTGAAGATCATCCTCTTCAACAACCAGATCTACGGCCTGACGAAGGGGCAGTACTCGCCGACCTCCGAGTTCGGCAAGAAGACCAAGTCCTCGCCCTACGGCAACATCGATCACCCGATTCGACCGCTGAGCGTGGCGCTGGCGGCCGAGGCCACCTTCGTGGCGCGCACGATCGACCGCGACACCAAGCACATGCAGCAGGTGCTGCTGCGCGCCGCGCGACATCACGGCACCGCCTTCGTCGAGGTCTACCAGAACTGCGTCATCTTCAACGACGGCGCCTTCGACGAGTTCGCGGACAAGGCCTGGCGCACCGAGCGGACGGTGCTGCTCGAACATGGGCAGCCGCTGGTCTTCGGCGCGCAACGCGACAAGGCGATTCGCGCGAGCGGTGTCCGACCCGAGGTCGTCCGGCTCGATGACCCAGCGCTGCGCCGAGAGGAGCTGCTGGTCCATGACGAGCAGCGCGAGGATCCGACGCTGGCGATGATGCTCGATCGGATGACGAGCCCAGAGTTTCCGGTGCCGCTGGGGGTCTTTCGCTCCGTTCAGCGCCCGGTCTACGACGAGCTGATGGAGCAGCAGATTCGTCAGGCGCGGCTGCGCCAGCCGCCCGATCTCGACGCCATCTTCCGCGAGGGAGACAGCTGGGAGATCAAGCGCGAGGGGTGATCGGCGCCGCGCGCGGGGCCCGTCCGGGGCTTTTCCCAGCGCGGCAAAAGCGCTATATACGAGCGCGCTTGCGCGTCCCGCGCCATCGGTGGCGGGGACGCCCGGCGACCAGCGCCAGCGCGCGCAGCAACGACGCGCAGCAACGACGCGCGCAGCAACGACGCGCGCAGCAACGACGCGCGCAGCAACGACGCGCAGCAAAGAGGAGATGAGCAGCATGGCCTATGTAATCGGTGAACCGTGTGTCGACGTGATGGACACGGCCTGCGTCGAGGTTTGCCCCGTCGACTGCATTCACTATGAGGAGGGCGTCGACCGCAAGCTCTACATCGATCCGGATGAGTGTATCGACTGTGGCGCCTGCGAGCCGGCCTGCCCCGTCTCGGCGATCTTCGCCGAGGAGGACGTACCGGACGCGCAGTCGGCCTATAAGGAGGTCGACGTCCAGTGGTTCAAGGATAAGGACGCTGCACGCAAGCGCGTCGCCGAGCTCAAGCCGGCGGATTGAACCACCCCGGCGATCGATAGCCCCCGCGATGCCTTGGGTTGGGTCGAGGGCGCTCGCAGCGCGCTAACCACGCCCTTCGGCTGGAGCGCGTCACGCCGGCGTCACGCTGGTCGCGTGTCGCGAGCGGCGCCTTCATTCGCTCGTCCGCTCAGCCGCTCAGCCGCTCAGCCGCTCAGCCGCTCAGCCGCAGCGCTCGCCGTAGACGCAGATGCGGTCCCGCCCGCTTGTCTTGGCGGCGTAGAGCGCCTCGTCGGCGGCAGCGAGGAGCTCCTCCGCGCTGCTCACGCTTGGATGGGGGATGCTGGCGACGCCACCGCTGACAGTGACGATCAACTCACTGATCGCGGGAACCAGGGGCTGGGCCTGCGTCTGCTCACGGATGCGATTGGCGACCACCCGAGCGATGTCGCTGTTGAGCCCGCGACAGATCAAGACGAACTCCTCGCCACCGAAGCGCACGACCAGGTCCTCGTCGCGCACGGCGGCGGCGAGGCGCGTGGCGAAGGCGACGAGCACGGCGTCGCCCGTGCCGTGGCCGTGGGTGTCGTTGACGCGCTTGAAGTGGTCGAGGTCGAAGACCGTCAGCGCGAGCGGTGAGCCGTGGCGCGCCGAGTAACGCACCTCGCCCGCGAGGCGCTCGAGCATGAAGCGGCGGTTGTGGACCCGCGTCAGCGGGTCGCGGACCGCCGCCTCGTACATCTTTTGTTGGAAGGTCTCGTCGAGATGGTCGGCATAGGAGAACTTGAGAATGGTGGTTGACCCGATCTGAATCCGGTCGCCGTCCGCGAGCAGCCTCGACTGCACGCGATCACCGTTGACGATCGTGCCGTTGCGGCTGCCGAGGTCCGTAATGCTCACCTCGCCGTTGGCGCCTTCGGTTAGGCGCAGGTGCTGGCGGGAGATGCCCTCATCGGTGATCGGCACCGTGCATTCCGCGCCGCGGCCGATCACCATCTCGCCCTCGATCTTGAACATCTGGCCGACCTGACTGCCCGCCAGCATGATCACGTAAGCCCGATCCCGCACCTGTAGCAGGTGGCTGGTGTCCTCGTCGCCGAGCAAGGCCACCGTGGTGTCGGCGAAGTCGTCGGGGGGCGGTCTGGTGCTCATGGCAACCAGTCTATGCCATCCGAGGCGATCATCAAGCCGCGACGGCCGGTCAGCGGTCCGGACTGGCCGTCAAGCTTGGCGGCCAGTCCTCGAGCGGTCAGGGGGCTAGGGTAGGTAGGTCGCGGCGTCGGGCTGGGTGGCGTCGATTCCCAGCTTGGCGACGGCCTCCGCCACTCGCTGGTTGTCGATTGTGCCGCCTTCGGCCAGGCGCTTGAGCGCGGCGAGCGCCGTGTATTCGGCATCGATGCCGAAGTAGCGCCGCAAGGCGGGACGCGTGTCCGAGCGGCCAAAGCCGTCGGTGCCGAGCGTGAACAAGCCACCGGGAATCCAGCGGCTGACCAGGTCCGGCAGCGCGCGCACGTAGTCGCTGACCGCGATCACCGGGCCCTCACTGCCTTGCAGCGTCCGCGTGATCAGCGGCACGCGCGGTGCCTCGAGCGGGTGGAGCAGGTTATGACGCTCGCAGGCCAGCGCCTCGCGCTGCAGGTTGACGTAGCTCGTGACGCTCCAGACATCGGCGACGACGCCGAACTGCTCGGACAAGAGCTCTTGGGCGCGCAGCGCCTCGCAGAGGATTGATCCGCTGCCGAGCAGCTGCACGCGCGGCCCCTCGCCGCTGCCGCGCCGGTAGCAATAGATGCCGTCGATGATGCCCTGCGTCACCCCTTCGGGCATCGGCGGCATCGGGTAGCCTTCGTTCTGCAGCGTCAGGTAGAAGATCACCCGCTCTTCTTGCTCGAGCATGCGCTTGAGCCCGTGTTGCAGCAGCACGGCGACCTCGTAGGCCCAGGCCGGGTCGTAGTGCACGACGTGCGGGTAGGCGGCAGCCATCAGCGGGCTATGGCCGTCACAATGCTGCAGACCCTCGCCGCGCAGCGTCGTGCGGCCGGCGGTGGCGCCGAGCAGAAAGCCGCGGCAGCGCTGGTCCCCGGCGGCCCAAATCTGGTCGCCGACGCGTTGAAAGCCGAACATGCTGTAATAGATGTAGAAGGGTAGCAGCGGCTTGTCGAAGGTGGCGTAGGCGCTGCCCGCGGCGATGAAGCTCGCCATCGAGCCGGCCTCGCAGATGCCCTCCTCGAGCATCTGACCATCCTTGGCCTCGCGGTAGCTCATCAGCATATGCGCGTCTACAGGCTCGTAGAGCTGGCCGACGGAGGAGTAGATGCCGTACTGGCGGAAGAGCGCGTCCATGCCAAAGGTGCGCGCCTCGTCGGGGACGATCGGCACGATCCACGGTCCGAGCTCGCGATGGGCGAGGAGCTGGCCCAGCATCCGAGCGAAGGCCGCCGTCGTCGAGACGTCCTGGTCGCCGCTGCCCTTGAGGTAGCGCTCGAAGAAGCCGACCTCCGGCACGCTGCGCCGCAGGGCGACCTGCTTGCGCGCGGGAAGAAAGCCGCCCAGCGCCTGGCGCCGCTCCATCAGGTACTCGAACTCCTCGCTCTTCTTGGGGAAGCGGATGAAGGGCGGGTCGAGGAGCTGGCTGTCGCTGATGTCGAGGTTGAGCAGGTCGCGGAAGACGGCGAGCTCCTTGATCGTCATCTTCTTCTGCTGGTGGGTGACGTTGCGACCCTCGATCCCTTGGCCGAGGGTCCAGCCCTTGACGGTCTTGGCGAGGATCACAGTCGGCCGCTCGGTCTCGCCGGCCGCTGCATGGTAGGCGGCGTAGACCTTGCGGAGATCCTGGCCGCCGCGGCGCAGGCGCGCCAGCTCCGCATCGGTGCGGTCGGCGACGAGCGCCTGCAAACGTGGATCGGGGCCGAAGAATTGCTCGCGGATGTAGGCGCCGCTCTCGACCGAGTACTTCTGGTACTGGCCGTCCACGGTCTGGCCCATCCGGTCGGCGAGCACGCCCTCATGGTCGGCGGCGAGCAGCTTGTCCCACTCGCGGCCCCAGATCGCCTTGATCACGCGCCAGCCAGAGCCGTTGAAGACGGCCTCGAGCTCTTGAATGATCTTGCCGTTGCCGCGCACGGGTCCGTCGAGCCGCTGCAGGTTGCAGTTGATCACGAAGACCAGGTTGCTCAGCTTTTCACGCGACGCCAGGTGCAGCGCGCCGAGCGTCTCCGGCTCGTCGCATTCACCATCGCCGACGAAGCACCAAACCCGGGACTTGCTGCTGTCGGCCAACCCGCGGTGGTGCAGGTAGCGGTTGAAGCGTGCCTGGTAAATCGCCGACAGGGGTCCGAGGCCCATCGAGACGGTGGGAAACTGCCAGAAGTCCGGCATCAGCGTCGGGTGGGGGTAGCTCGAGAGCCCGCCGCCAGCGACCTCGCGCCGGAACTTGCGCAGGTGGTCCTCGGTCAGCCGGCGCTCGAGGAAGGCTCGGGCGTAGATGCCGGGCGAGGCATGACCCTGGAAATACACCATGTCGCCGGGGCCATCGTCGGCGCCGCGGAAGAAGTGATTGAAGCCGACCTCGTAGAGCGTCGCCGCCGAGGCGTAGGTCGAGAGGTGCCCGCCGAGGCCGTCGCGCTCGTTGGCGTGCAGCACCATCGCCACCGCATTCCAGCGGATGTAGCGGCGAATGCGCCGCTCGATCGCCTCATCGCCGGGGTAGGCCGGCTCCGCCGCCGCCGGGATCGTGTTGAGGTAGGGGGTCTGGACCAACGCCGGCAGCGGAATCTCGCCGTCCTGCGCCTGGCGCAAGAGCCGCGTGAGGATGAAGCGCGCGCGCTCGTGGCCATGCTGCTGCACCATCGCATCGAACGAGGTCAGCCACTCCTGGGTCTCGATCGGATCGACATCGAGCGTCGCGTTGGTCGTCGCCAGCTCGTCCTTGATCATCAAGCTATCCTCCCGCCCTTCGGCGCTCCGCCCGCGCGAAGGGTACCCGTCGCCTAAGTTGGGGCTCGGTATATACCCCGAGCGCGGGTGGCGACAAGTCGGCGTCCGTGCCGCGTCCGTGCCGTCCGTGCTGCCCATGCTGTCCATGCCGGCGCGCGCGCTGCCTGCCCACGCGCCCGACACCCCGGGACCGCCTGGCCTCAGCGCGCGAGGGCGTGCAGGGCACGGGGCGCCAGCCGCGTGGCCTGCTCGGCGAGGATCTGGCTCAAGAGCGCGACGACGCGCCGCGGGTCGCGGGCCGCGCAGCGGCGCACCTCGTCGAACTCATGGCGCAGCAGCAGCGAGCCATCTGGGGCCTGAAGCGTCAGCGTTGCGGCGAGGTGGGCGTAGGTCTGATCCCCGCGGTCCAGCTCCTCGATCGCCTCGATCGTGCCGCCGAGCAGCGCGCTCGCCTGGGGCAGGTGCGCCTCGTCGTCGACGCGGGCGAAGCGGCCGGAGGCGCGCAGGTGGCGGATCAGCGCGCGCGTCGCGAGCTCAGCTGGATCGGCGGCCCAGCGGCGGTAGCCGTAGTAGCGCAGCTCGTGCTCCGATCCGCGGTAGACCAGTCGCTGCGACTCGTAGCCGGGAGCGACCTGCAGCGGCGCCACCGCCAGCGTTGGCCCCTTCCTCTGCGTCCGCTGCGAGCCGCTGAGCGTGGGGGCCGCGAGCACGTAATAGTATTCGTTGGCTGGGGGCGTGCCCCAGCAGCCCGTCAGGCTCGCCGCGCCGAGGAGCAAGGCGAGCCGCGCGAGGCCGCGCGCGCCGGTTGCCCGCGCGCGGCGCGCGCCGGGGGTCGTTGCAGCGACGATCATGGCAGTGATCTCTCCTTGACCGCCTCGCCGCGCAGCAGCAGCGAGGGTCGGTCCCGGATCGCCTGCGCGAAGGCGCGGAGGTTGCCGGCGGCCCCCTGCAGCACGCTCAGCAGGCGCGCGAGCTGCGGATCGCTGCGGCGCAGCGTGCCCGTGAGTTGAATCCCCAGCTGCTGCAGGGTCAGCGCGGCATCGCGCAGCGCGTTGAGCGCCTGGCCCGTGCCCGGCTGCTCGATCCGCAGGCGCAGCGCCCGCGCGGCCAGGGCCACCTCGTCGAGCGCTGCTTGGGGTCGCGTGCGCTGCAGCGTCCGTTGCAGCGTCGCCATCGCCGCCGCGCCGTCCGCGACCATCGCTCGCAGGCCAGGTCGGAGCTCGCTCGCGAGCTGGTCGACGGCGCTGGCGGCGCGCGCCATCGCCGTCGCGCTGCGATCGAGGTTCGTCATTAGCCGTCCGACGCGCTCGCGCTCGAGCAAGGCGGCGAGGCCCTCCGCTGCCTGGTCGGCATGCCTCAGCAACGAGCCCAGACGCTCGCGGTTCGTGTCATCGGTGATGCGAATCAGGTTGTTGGCGACCTGCTCGATCTTCTGCGACACGTCGATCGCCCGGCCAGTGATCGTCTCGGTCAGTGAGCTGCCGGCGCGGATCTCCGAGCGCGGCCCGTTGGGATGCAGTCGCGGGGCCCGTCGCGAGCTGCCGCTCAGCTCGACGAAGCGCAGGCCCGTCAGCCCGATCGAGGCGACCACGGCGCGCGTGTCGGCCTTGATCGGGGTCCCCGGATCGAGCGCGAGCCGCACGCGCACGGTCTCGACGTCGTCGACCAGCACCCGCTCGACAGTGCCGACGCGCACCCCCTGCATGTTGACGGCGGCGCCGCTGGCCAGCCCACTGACCGACTCGTGGTAGCGCACGAAGTAGCGGTCGCGAGGATTCCAGAGCCGGAGCCCCGCCAGTGCGCCGACGGCGACGACGAAGAGCAGGGTGGCGAGCACGATGAACACGCCGAGCCGCACCTGCTGTGCGCGAGTAGCCATCAGCGCTGGCCGCCGTGCTGCAGGGGGAGCGCTTCCCGCTCGGTATCCGCTTCCAGCGCGGCCAGCAAGCTCGGCCCGGTCGTCCGCTCGGCGGCGGT
Source organism: Pseudomonadota bacterium (assembly GCA_016711215.1). Classification (NCBI taxonomy): domain Bacteria; kingdom Pseudomonadati; phylum Pseudomonadota; species Pseudomonadota bacterium. The sequence continues at coordinate 679,170 of JADJTL010000001.1, forward strand.
CGGGGCGCTGCGCTGGAAGAACTCGCGCACGCCCGGTTGAGCGCTCTGCTGCAGCTCGGCGACGCTGCCCTGCGCCAGCAGGTGGCCATCGCGCGCCAACATCACGACGTGGTCGGCGATCACGCCGATGCTGGCGAGCTCGTGCGTGACCACGACCATCGTCATGCCGAGCTGCCGCTGTAACCCGCGCAGGGTCGCGTCGAGCCCCGCCGCGACGACGGGGTCGAGGCCGGCCGAGGGCTCGTCGCAGACGAGCAGCGTCGGGTCCAGCGCCAATGCGCGACTGATCGCGGCGCGCTTCCGCATGCCGCCCAGAGCTGTGCCGGTAGCAAGTCTGCCGTCCCCTCAAGCCGACCAGGGCCAACTTCTGCTCGACGATGCGGCGAATCACGCCATCAGGCAAGTCCGTGTGCTCGCGCAGCGCCAGCGCGACGTTGTCGCCGACGCTCAGCGATCCCAGCAGCGCGCCGCCCTGGAAGAGCATGCCGACGCGACGGAGCAGCGCAATGCGCTCGCGCTCGCCCAGGTGCAGCGGGTCGCGCCCCAGCACGCGCACCGTGCCGGCCATCGGCTTGAGGAGCCCGACCAGCGTCCGAATCACGGTGGACTTGCCGCAGCCGCTGCCGCCGACGAGGCAGACGATGCGCCCGCGTGGCACCGTGAACGAGAGGTCGTGCACGACGAGCCGGTCGTCGTAGCCGGCGCTGAGGCCGCGCACCTCGACGGCAGGCGCGGCCTGGTCGAGAGCCGGCTCCGCCGGGCCTTCCTCCGCGCGTGGCAGAATGCCGGAGCGAGCCGCGATCATTTGAGCACGGTGGCGACGACAGCGAAGGCGCTGTCGACCATGATCACTGCGAAGATGCTGGAGACCACCGAGGCGATCGTGGCGCGCCCGACATCGGCCGGACCGCCGCGGATGCGCAGCCCATAGTGGCAGGCCGCCATCACGATGACCCAGGCGAAGACGAGGCTCTTCGAGAGCCCGTGCCAGAGGTCGTTGAGTGAGAGCGCCTGGACCGTCTGCTTGAGGTAGATCGTCGCGTTGAGGTCGAGGAAGAGAATGCCGATCAACAGCCCGCCGCCGACGCCGAGCGCCATGGAGAAGAGCGTCAGCGCGGGCTGCGTCAACGAGATCGCGTAGACCCGCGGCACCACGAGGTAGCGAATCGGATCGATCGCCATCGTGCGCAGGGCGTCGATCTCCTCGTTGACGGTCATCGTGCCCAGCTCGGCGGCGATGGCGGATCCGCTGCGGCCAGCGACGAGGATCGCCGTCATCACCGGGCCAAGCTCGCGCACCATCGTCAGCGCGACCAGGTTGGCGACGTAGATCGTCGCCCCGAACTGCCGCAGTTGATAGGCCGCCAGGAAGGCCAGAATCAGCCCGAGCAGAAAGCCCGTCAAGCCGACGATCGGCACGCTGTCGACGCCGATGCGCGTCGCCTGCTCGGTGGTCGCCCCGGGCGGCGGTAGACGGCGGCGCAGCGGGGCGACCACCGCCCAATAGCCCGTATCGGCCAGCAGGTGCGCGAAGGCCAGGGCGGCGCGCGCGAGCCGCTGGCCGGCGCTGCCGACGCGCTCGAGGTAGGGCGCGCTCGCTCGCGGAGGCTCGGGCGCCGGGGCGCTTGCGGCGGCCAGCGCCTGCCTCAGGCTCGGGCTCGCGCCGCGTGCGCGAAGCGAGGTCCCGCGCCGCCGAGCCAGCGCCAGACACTCGGTCAGGGTCGCGAGGCCAATCGAGTCGATCGCCGGCACCCCCGCCAGATCGAGCAGCACGTTGCGTCGCTGGCGCACCAGCCGCGCGACCAGCCCGACCAGCGGCTCGGCCGCCTCGGCGTCGAGCGGCCCGCGCAGGATCAGCGTGAGCAGCCCGTCATCGCCCTGCTCGGAGGTCAGCTCGAATGCCATCGGGGCACGGTAGGGGTGCTGCCGACGGGTGTCAACGCAGGCGCCTCCGCGCGCCCTGGACAGCCTCCGCGCGGCCTGAGCAGCCTCTCCCTGCGCCCTGAGCAATGCGAGGCCGCGTCTTTCTTGCCGACTGCGGCCCTCGCACGGTATCCTCTCGCCACTTATTAGGTGTGGCGATTAGGGCGCGGTCGCTGTGGGCGGGGCTTGCAGGCGCTTCGCTCTGCGTTCCCCCACGCGGCGTCGACGGGCCGAGATGGTCGAGCCGAGATGATCGGGGAGGGCCCGCGCGGATGACCGAGGTCTATGGACAGTCGCAGCACGAAAGTGGGCCACCTCGCATGTTAGGCGCCAAGAGCGCGGGGGAAGCCGTCCGGCTGACGCAGACCCTCACCATCGCAAAACGTATCGGCCGGGGTCGCTTGGGCACCGTCTACGCGGCTGTCCATGAGGTGCTCGCGCGGCGCTTCGCGATCAAGGTGCTGCGACCCGCGCTGACCGCCAGCGAGACGGTACGCCTGCGCCTGCGGCACGCCGTGCGGGAGGCGAGCCAGATCGACCATCCCCAGGTTGCCAGCATCGTCGACTTCGGTCGCCTCAGCGACGGCCGCTATTACCTGACCACCGACTATGTGCGGGGGCTACCGCTGGCGCGGGTGCTGGAGCGCGACGGGCGGCTTTCGCCGAGCCGCGCCGTCGAGACCCTGCTGCAGCTCGCCGAGGCCTTGGACGCGGCCCATCGACAGCACGTCGTCCACGGAGAGCTCAAGCCAAACAACATCACGGTCTTCGACGCCGCGGACGGGGGACTGCGTCTGCGGCTGCGCGACTTCGCCGTGGCCACGGCGCTGGCGGTCCAGCCCCTTTCTGGCTCCAGCCGGCTGGCCGACCGCGCCGAGACGCTGCTCGCCAACTACGGTACGGTGGACTATCTCGCGCCCGAGCTCCTCGGGGGCAGCGCGGCGTCGCCCACGCCGAGCGCCGACATCTACGCGCTGGGAGCGCTCGGCTATCACCTGTTGACGGGGCAACCGCCCTTCGTCGGCGAGCCCGAGCGGGTGGTCGCGGCCCATCTGGGCAGCGAGGTGGTCGCACCGTCGCGCCGCAGCGGCTGCGAGGAGCTGCCGACGACCCTCGAGGCGTTGCTCCTTCGCTGCCTGCAGAAGGATCCAGCCGAGCGTTTCCGCGCGCTGGAACCGGTGGTCCGCGCGCTACGCGCGCTCGCCGCGGAGGCTGTTTCGGTCGGCGCCACGTCGCATGCGGAGGAGGAGCTGACGGCGCCTTGGGCGATTACGCCGCCGCCGGGCGCCGAGGGTGAGGCTGAGCTGCTCCCCGCTTCGCCGGGGCGCCTGCGCCAGCTGCTCTACGAGACGACGCTCGAGCTGGCGCAGCACGCCGCGACCGAGGGGCTTGCCGGGCCCTCGCTGCTGGTCGAGCTCGAAGCGCTGAAGCTCGCCCGCGACGAGGCCGAGCAGTTGGTCGTCGAGGGCGGGCTGCTGGAGAATCGCTTCGAGGACATCCGTCGCGAGCTGCGCGAGAGCGAAGCGGCTCTGCGCTACACGGTGATCGACCTCAATCTGGCGCGGGGTGAGAGTGAGCACGGCGGACCGATCGATGCCGAGGCCGCGGCCGACCTCGAGCATCGTGTGCACGAGCTCGAGTGGAACCTGGCCGAGCTCGATCGGCAGCGTGAGCAGCGCTTCGCCACGCTCAATGCCGAGCTGCGTCAGCGCATCGACCGCTTGCGGGCTGTCGAGCGGACGATGGCCGCCCACTATCGACGCCTGCATGACGATCTCGAGGGTCTGCGCGGCGCCCTGCAGACCGATCGCGCGCGCCTGCTCTACCGCCGCGTGGGGCACTGCCGCGCGGCGCTCGCGGCTCATTCGCCGACGAGCGCCTTGCCCTGAGTGCCCGCGATCGAGCCTTCGGCGGCCTCTCCCCGCGGCAGCGTGAACCAGAAGACCGAGCCGCGCGGTTGCGCCGCCGACACGCCGACCTCGCCCCCCAGCGCGTTTACCAGGTGCTTGACGATCGCCAGGCCGAGTCCGGTGCCGCCCATCTCACGCGAGCGTCCGGGGTCGACGCGGTAGAAGCGCTCGAAGATGCGGTCGCGATGTTGCGGCTCGACCCCCGGTCCGTCGTCGTGGACCTCGACGCGGACGTGGCCGCTGTGGACCGCGCTGCGTGCGCTGACCTTGCCGCCCGGCTGCGTGTACTTCACGGCGTTGTCGAGCAGGTTCAGCAGGACATGTTCGAGCGCGGACTCGTCGACCACCACGGTGGTGCCCGCCCCGATCTCGTTGGCGAGCGTGATCGCCTTTTCGCCCGCGGAATCCTCCACGGCTTCGATCGCCCGCTGCACCAGCGGGCCGAGCGCCGTAACCCCGCGCTCGAAGTGCTGCTGTTCAGCCTCCATCCGGGAGAGGTCGAGCAGGTCGCTGATGATGCGGGCGAGCCGCTCCGCGTGGCGCAGGATCGCCGCCAGAAAGCGCTGCGCATGCTCCGGGTCGGCTAACGCGCCATCGAGCAGCGCCTCGGCGTTGGCGCGAATGACGCTGATCGGCGTGCGCAGCTCGTGCGAGACGTTGGCGACGAAGTCGCGGCGGACGGTCTCCAGGCGTCGCACCTCGGTGACGTCGTGCAGCACGACGACGCAGCCTGGGCTCGCCCGAAGGCGTGCCGCGCGGGCCAAGATGTGGCGAGCGGCGCCGCTCGGCCCAAGCGCGAACTCCGCTGTGCTGGCCTCCGTGGTTTCAGTGGCCCGGTCGACGAGCTCGCGCAAGGGGGGCAGGCCTAGCGCCGCCAAGGCGATGACCTCGCCCGACGCTGTCCCGTCGAGGTCGAGCAGGCTCGTCGCGGCACGGTTGGCCAAGGTCACCCGCTGCTCAGCGTCGAGCGCGAGCACCGCCTCGCTCATACCCTCGAGGATCGTCGCCAGGCGGTCGCGCTCACTGGCGAGCGCCGCCACCGAGCGCTGGAGCTCGGCCGCGAGCTGATTGAAGGAGCCAGCGAGCACCGCCAGCTCGCTGGTCGCCGGCAAGGGCAGGCGGTGGGCATGGTTGCCGGCGATCGTGCGGGCTTGCAGCACGAGGCTGCGCAGCGTGCGCGAGATCAGCGTCGAGGCCAGTGTGCCGAGCGCGATCGCGAGGGCCAGGCCGACCATCCCGCCGAGCGCAAGCGTGACGCGCAGATGGTGAATCGCGACGGCGACAGCGGAGAGCGGGGTGGCGATGCGTACGACGCCCTGCTCGTGGGCGCGCGCGAAACGCACGGCGACGTAGACCATCGAGGTATGAAGGGTGTTGCTGGCGCGGCGCGCCACCCCCCGACCGCGACGCAGCGCGGCTTGGACCTCGGGCCGACCAGCGTGGTTCTCGAGCGCGCCGAGGGCGCTGAGCTCACAGGCGGAGTCCCCAAGCACGCGGCCGTCCGCGGCGATGATCGTCACCCGCGCCGCGGTCGTGCGACCGAGGCGATCGGCCAAGGCGTCGGCCATCGGGCGGTCAAGCGCGCCGTCGGGCGCCGTCGCTTTCAGCAACTCGACGGCCGTGCGCGCCAGGCGCTCGAGGTCGGCCTCGATCTGGGTTTCAAGCCGATGGCGCAGGGTGCGCTCGAGATAGGCGCCGGTGCCCAAGCCGACGCCGGCGAAGAGCAGCAGCGAGGCGGCGAAGATCGTCGAGCGGACGCCCAGTCGCATGGCGCCGCTAGGCCTCCGTCGCTTCCGGGGTGGCGCGCAGGCGGTAGCCGACGCCGCGCAGCGTCTCGATGTACTGGCCCGCGGCGCCGAGCTTCTGGCGCAGGCGCTTGACGTGAGTGTCGACGGTGCGGGTCGTGATGTCGGCCTGGATGCCCCAGACATCGGAGAGCAGCACCTCGCGGGTCTGGACCCGGCCGCGGCGGGCCAGCAACAAGGTCAAGAGGCGAAACTCAAGCGCCGTCAGCGTCACCTCGTCGTCGGCGACCCAGCAGCGATGCGCCTCGTCGTCGAGTCGCAGGCTGCCGAAGGTCAGCGGGGTGGCTTGCTCGTCGCCGGGGCTGAGCGCGTGGCGCCGCAGCACAGCGCGGACGCGGAGCAGCAGCTCGCGCACGCTGTAGGGCTTGACGACGTAGTCGTCTGCGCCGAGCTCGAAGCCGACCACGCGATCGATCTCCTCGCCCTTCGCGCTGGCGATGACGATCGGGATGCCGCGCGTGCGCTCGTCTCGGCGGAGCTGGCGGCAGACCTCGAGACCCGAGCAGTCGGGCAGCATCAGATCGAGCAGCACGAGATCGGGCAGCGGCTCCTGCTGCGCGAGCTCGAGCGCCGCGCGGCCCGTCAGGGCGGCGCGCGTGCGATAACCCTCGCGCTGGAGCGTGTACTCGAGCGTGCTGACCAGGTCGAGCTCGTCCTCGACGATCAAGATCACTGCTGACATCTGGGCTCCCGGGTGCGAACGCGTCGCTCGAACTAGAGCACGTTGGCCGCCAGCTCGGCCAGCGGCGAGCGCTCGCCTTTGATCAGCGTAATGTGACCACCGAGCGCCTTGCCTTTGAAGCGCTCGACGACCGTGGCGAGCCCGTTATTCGATGAGTCCACGTAGGGGTTGTCGATCTGGTAGGGATCGCCGGTGAGCACGATCTTCGTGTTCTCGCCGACCCGGGTGATGATCGTCTTCACCTCATGTGGCGTCAGGTTCTGCGCCTCGTCGACGATGATGAACTGGTTGGGAATCGAGCGGCCGCGGATGTAGGTCAGCGGCTCGACCTCGACGTAGCCCAGCGCCACGAACTCCTGCACGCCGCGCTCGCCGCGGTCACCCCGCTCGGGGCGCGCGTCGCGGGCCGAGCGTTCGCCGCGGTGCCCCCGGGCGGCCCGCTCTTCGCCGTGTTCCCCGCGCGCCTCGTCTGCAGCTTCGCCGTGCCCGAGCCCGAGCAGCAGGTCGAGGTTGTCGTAGATCGGCTGCATCCACGGATTGAGCTTGGCCTCGACGTCGCCGGGCAGAAAGCCGAGGTCACGCCCGAGGGGAAAGATCGGGCGGCTCACCAGCAGCTTGCGGTACTTGCGCTCCTCGACGACCTTCTGCAGGCCCGCTGCGATCGCCAGCAGCGTCTTTCCGGTGCCCGCCTTGCCGACGAGCGTCACCAGCTTGACGTCATCGCGCAGCAGCAGGTCGAGGGCAAAGCGCTGCTCCTTGTTGCGGGCGCGCAGGCCCCAGGCCGTGGCTGGAGTGCGGCGACGATCCAGCGCCTCGAGCTGCTCGTGCTCACAGTCATAGCGCGCGAGCAGGCTCTGCTGACCGTCGCCGCGGGCGCGCAGGATCGCATATTGGTTGGCGAAGAGCCCCGTCTGCGGAATGGTGCCGTCGGCCGCCAGACGGTCGATCAGCTCCCCGTCGAGCTCGAGCTCAGCGACCCCGCTGTAGAGCTCGGAGATATCGACGCTCTCATCGAGGTAGTCTTCAGCCTGTAGGCCCATCGCATCGGCGCGGATGCGCAGGTTGACGTCGCGGGTGACGAAGATGACGGGGGTATGGGGATCGCGGCGCCGCTCCTGCAGGGCCAGCGCGAGGATCAGGTCGTCGGAGCCACCCGCCGGACGATTGAGTAGGGTCCGGTCGTCGCCGTGGCCGTCGATGAAGGCGACCCGCAGCCGTCCGCCGCCTGCGGTGCTGACGCCTTGCGAGAGGGGGCCGCTGCGCCGCAGGTCGTCGAGCCGGCGGGCGACGACCCGCGCGTGACGCCCGCGCTCGCTCAGCTCGCGCTTGAAGCGATCGATCTCCTCGATCGCGTAGATCGGAACGACCACCTCCTCGTCGCCGAAGCGCTCCAGGGCGCTGGGATCATGCAACAGGACGTTCGTGTCGAGGATGAAGCGCTTGTTCATCGGTGGCCGTCCTTGGCTGTTTCCTTCAATGTATCACAGGCGGGCCTGTCCTCTTGCTCGGCTGCCGCGCGCTGCCGATGCCTTTTGTCCTGAGGTGCAATCGGAGTATCGTCGCGCCCGGACGATGCGCGCCCCGCGCGCTGCTCGAACGATCCAATGAGACGATCGCAAGATTTCGCCAGTGGCGTCTTGGCCGCGCTCGCCCCCTTACCCGTGGTGGCCGGCGCGGTGCTGTACGGCGCGGAGCGTTGGACCCTCTCGGTCGTGGCGGTCCTGGCTGCCGTGACGAGCTCGCTCGCGCTGGCGGCAGCGAGCCTGCTCGTGACGCGCGTTCCGGCGATTGGGCGTGCCCTGGTCGTGACCGGTCTCGTCGCGGCCTTCGGGCTCGCCTTCGAGATGATCGTGCAGTCGCCCCTGTTGGCCTTGTTGGCCGTGGTGGCGGCGTGGTGGGCGCTCTTCGCTGTCTTCAGCGCCTCGGGCGTGCGCCGCGCGGAGCGTCAAGCGCGTGGTTCGCGCGCCTCCCCGACGCGCCGCGCGCGCGGCGCCGCCGTCGGGGCCGTGGTCGTCTGGTGCGTGGCCCTCGTCGGCGGCGGGGCTGCGGACGCCGGCAGCGTGCGGGCGATGGGTGCTTCGGCGCTGGTGGCGGCCTTGCTGGCGTCGCGCTGGCTGGTCCTCGAGGGCGGGCGCCATCCGCGCCGCGCGGCTGCCTTGGCGCTGGGCTGCGTGGCCTTCATCCTCGGGCTCGCCTTTGGCCCCGGTCCGTGGCTGCTACGCGCGCACTTCGCCGTGATCTTGCCGGTGGTGACGCTGCTGGCGCTGCCGCGCGCGCGGCGCCAGGGCAGTGATCGCGTCGATTGGTGGCAGCCGGTCGTCGACCATCCGGCGCGGCTGCTGGTGGTGACCTTCCTCGCGCTCGGGCTGGGTGGGGCCTGTTGCTCGCCCTGCCGGTCTGCGCGCGGAGCGGCCTCAGCGTCGGTCTGCTCGACGCGACCTTCACCGCCTTCAGCGCCGTCTGCGTCACTGGGTTGACCGTCCTCGACACGCCCCAGGCCTTCAGCGTCTTGGGGCAGCTCGCGATCCTGCTGTTGATTCAGGCCGGTGGCCTCGGCATCATGACCTTCTCCACCGCCGCGATGCGCCTCCTCGGCCGGCGCATGAGCCTGCGCCACGAGGGCGTCGTCGCCGGGCTGATGAGCGTCGAGGACCGCAGCCAGCTCTTCGCCGTCACGCGCCGGCTCCTGCGCTTCACGCTGCTCTCTGAGGCCGCCGGCGCCGTCCTGCTCACGTGGCGCTTTTGGACCCACGACGAAGGGCTGGGCGCCGCGCTGTGGCGGGGCGTGTTTACGGCGGTCTCGGCCTTCTGCAACGCGGGCTTTGCGCTGCAGAGCGACAACCTGATCGCCTACCAACGCGATCCCGCCGTGTTGCACGTCGTGGCAGCGCTCGTCGTGCTCGGCGGGCTATCGCCGGCGGTCTGCTTCAGCGGCCTGCGGCTCGCGCGGGGTCGGGCCGTCGCCGCAGCGGCACAGGTCAAGGTCGTTCTGACCACGACGCTGGTGCTGCTCGTCGGCGGGACGATCGCCTTAGCCGTCGTCGAGTGGCATGGCGCCTTCGGCGGGCTGCCGCCCTGGGATCGCCTGCACAATGCCTGGTTGCACTCCGTGTCGACCCGCACCGCCGGGTTCAATGCGGTCGACCTGATGGCCTTCCGGCCGGCCAGCGTCACCGTGATGATGGTGCTGATGTTCATTGGTGGGAGTCCGGGTGGGACGGCCGGCGGGATCAAGACGACGACGGCGGCCCTCTTGTTGATGGCCGTCGTGGCGGCCATTCGGGGCCACGGCGCCGTCGAGGTCGGTGGTCGACGGGTACCGCACCGCTCGATTTATCGCGCGGCGGCGGTGGCCACGCTCGGCTTGCTGGCGGTCTTCGGCGGTCTGCTGATGCTGCAGCTGACCCAGACGCTGGATCCGGTCGCCGCGCTCTTCGAGGTGATCTCGGCGCTCGGGACGGTCGGACTCACGATCGGCGGGACGGCGGGGCTCGATGCCGTCGGCAAGCTGGCGATCGTGGCCTGCATGTTTGTCGGACGCGTTGGCCCGCTGACCCTCTTCATGTTCTTGAGCCACCATCGCACGCCCGTGCTATGGCGGCGGCCCGTCGAGGAGATCGACGTCGGCTAGCGCGGCGTCGCGGGGGGAGTAGGGATGATCAAACAGGCAATCGTGATCGGGCTCGGGCAATTCGGGATGTCGGTGGCGCGGGCGCTCGCCGAGCGCGGTCTCGAGGTGTTGGCCGTCGATCGGCGCGAGGATCGCGTGCGCGTGGCGGCGGGCTTCGGGGCCGAGGCCGTCGACTTCGACGCCACGGACACGAGCGCCGTGGCTCGCACCTCGCCCGAGCGGCGCGACGTCTGTGTCTGCGCGATTGGCGACGAGTCGCGCGAGTCGTCGATCATCTGCACCGCCCTGCTGCGACAGATGGGCGCGCGGCGGGTGATCGCGCGGGCCAATGACGATCTCCACGCGCGCATCCTGTCGCTCGTCGGCGCGCACGAGGTCGTCAATCCGGAGCGCGACTTCGGTGAGCGCTTCGCCAACAGGATCATGCACGATCGCGTGATGGGTGAGCTGCCCCTCGGGGAGGATCTGCTGATCACAGAGCTGCGCCCGCCGCCCTCCTTCGTCGGCCATACCCTCGCGCAGCTGCGACTGCCGAGCCGCTATGCGATTACGGTCGTGGCCGTGCGGCGCGCCGGGCGCGGCGCCGTGCTGATGCCCGATCCCAACGACCCGTTGCGCGACGACGATGTCTTGGTCGTGGTCTCGAAGCAGAAGGCGGTCAGCCGCCTGCTGGAGCGCGGCTAGGGCTAGGCGTTGATGGGTCGGCTGCTGACCCGTCGGATACCGGGCCGCTGCGAGGGAGCTGCTGATGGAACTGCGTCGGGATCTGTGGCTCGGGCTGGCCGCGCTGGTGGCCTTCAACCTGGTGATGGCCTTTGGGACGGTTGGGCTGATGACGCGCATCGGGCCGGCCTTTGACCGCGCGCTGCACGACAACGTGAGCTCGATCGAGGCGGCGGAGCAGATGCTGACGCTGCTGGCGCAGGTCGGCGCCCGGCCGGCCTCGACGCGGGAGCGGCAGCACTTCGTGGCCGCGATGCTTCGCGCCCAGGGCAATGTCACCGAGCGTCACGAGGCGGACCCGCTGAGCGAGATCGAGCGCGGCCAGGTGGCGGCGCTGGGCGGCGACAGCGCAAGCCGAGACCGCGTGATTCGCGCCCTGCGGCGCCTGGTCCGCGTCAACCGCGAGGCGCTGTGGTCGGTCAAGTCGAAGGTGCGGCGCCTGGGGACCGGCGGCGCCTGGGCGGCGGTGATCCTGGCGGCGATCGGCCTGACGCTCAGCCTACTGGCGGGAGCGCGGCTTTCACGGCGGATCCTGATGCCCCTCGGCATGCTCTACGCGACGCTGGAGGCGCGCCGCGCGGGCGACCGCTTCCGCCGTTGCGGCCTGGGCGACGCTCCTCACGAGCTGCGACGGATCGTCGAGGGCGTCAATCGACTGCTCGACGGATCGGGGGACGAGGCGGCCGCGACGGGACGGGTAGCAGAGGGGACGGATGGCGTGGTGCGCGCGGCGCTGGTGCAGGTGCTCGAGCGCAGCGCGGCGGGCTGCCTGCTCGTCGACCACCGCGGCGAGGTGCTGGCGGCCAATCGCCAGGGGTTGACGATGCTCAATGGGCTCGTCGGCAGCGAGTTGAGGCAGCTCCTGAGCGAGCTGCCGAGCGGCAAACGCGCCAGCGAGACGCTGATCGTGGAGGTGACGGCGGTAGGCAGCAAGGCCGGAGAAGGCGCGGGATCACTCTGCACGGTGCGGCGGGCGGTCGATCAGCCCGTGCGTGGCGTCGGCTGAGTCGCGCCGATCCGGGCGGGTGCTATCCTTGACCGCGTGGGCGGCCCGATGCTACAGGCGGCCCGCGAGCTGAGCGCCGTCAGTCGGTGCCGAGAAATCAGGCCGCCAGTTGGTGGCGAAGGCGAACCCGTTGGAACGCAGCACGAGCAGCAGCCAGGGCACGAAGGCTCAAGTCATTGAGATCATCCGTTGCGCGATCGAGCAGGCCATCCCGCTCTCGCGGGCCGAGGTCACCCCGGGCGCCGGTCCCGGTCATTTCAACGTCACCGTCCGTTCGCGCAGCTTCGCCGGGCAGGCGATGGTGCAGGCGCATCGCCTGGTCTATTCGGCCATCGCGCACCTGATGCGGGGCGAGCGCCCGCCCGTGCACGCAATCGATCTCCTGCGCGCGCTCTCCTGCTGAGCTGGCTGTGCCGGCGGGCTGGCGCCTCGTCGAGGGCGCCGGTCGTGTTGTCAGCGGGGCGCCCCCAGAACTCGGGACGCCCCCCGCGGCTTTGCCCCCGGGACGGTAGGGCGGATTAGGCGCGCGCGGCGCGGTAGTTGGCCTCGACGGCCTCCCAGTCGACGACGCTCCACCAGGCCTCGACGTACTCGGGACGGCGATTTTGGTACTTCAGGTAGTACGCGTGCTCCCAAACATCCAGGCCGAGGATCGGGGTCTTTCCCTCGCTCAGCGGGCTGTCTTGATTGGGCAGCGACTGGACGAGCAAGCGCCCGCCCTGATCGACGGACAACCAGGCCCAGCCGGAGCCGAACTGGGTGGTGGCAGCGGCGTGGAATTTTTCGCGCAGCGCGGCGAAGCCACCGAGCTCCTGCTTGATCGCCGAGGCGAGCTGGCCCACAGGCTCGCCCCCTTTGCCCTGGCCCATGACGGACCAGAAGAGGCTGTGGTTGGCGTGACCGCCGCCGTGGTTGCGCACGGCGCCGCGGATCGCCTCGGGCACGCTTGCGAGTTGCTTCAGCAGCGCGGAGACCGCGCGGCCCTTGAGCTCGGGCGCCTTCTCGAGCGCCTCGTTGAGCTTGGCGACATAGGCGGCGTGGTGCTTTCCGTGATGGATCTCCATCGTCCGCGCGTCGATATAGGGCTCCAGCGCGTCGAGCGCGTAGGGCAGCGAAGGAAGGGTATGAACGCTCATGTCTGTTCTCCTCTTTGCGAGCGCGCCCGCGACTGCTCGGCTCTGCATGCCTGCGCCGATCGCTTCATGCCTACGCCGATCGGGGCACGCGTTCGAGATGAAAAAGTACACGATTAGTACTAGATTCGCGGCCGATGCGCAAGGCGAAGCCTGAGCCGCTTTCGCGGCGTCGCCCCCCTTCTCCGCCGCTCGCGCCAGCGACGCAGGCGATCGAGCAGGCAAGGCCCGCGCTCCACCGCTGGTACCGGGCGCATGCGCGCGACCTCCCCTGGCGCCGCACGCGCGATCCCTACGCTATCTGGATCTCGGAGGTGATGCTCCAGCAGACGCAGGTGGCGACGGTCGTGCCCTACTACGAGCGCTGGCTCTCGCGCTTCCCCGAGGTCGCCGCGCTGGCGGCCGCCGCCGAGGACGAGGTGCTGCGCCTCTGGCAGGGCCTGGGGTACTACCGGCGCGCCCGCTTCCTCCATCGAGCGGCGCGCGTCGTCGTCGCTGAGCATGGCGGGAAGGTGCCGCTCCAACGCGAGGCCCTGGCGGCGCTCCCGGGGGTCGGCGACTACACGCTCGCGGCGATCCTCAGCATCGCCGACGGGCAGGCCTTCGCGGTCGTCGACGGCAACGTGCGGCGCGTCCTCGCGCGCGTCATGGCGCTCGACGCGCCTGCCGATCGCGGCGCTGGCGCGGCTGCGCTGACGAAGCTCGCCGACACGCTGCTCTGGCCTGCCGATCCGGGTCTGCACAACCAAGCCCTGATGGAGCTCGGTGCGCGCGTCTGCTCACCGCGGGCACCGGGCTGCGAGGCCTGCCCGCTCAGCGCCGCGTGCGCGGCTCGTCGCGAGGGCCATCCCGAGCGTTATCCGCTGCGCGCGCCGCGGCGCGTCGTGCCCCACCGCTGGCTGATCGCCGCGGTGCTCGTCTGCGCGGGCCGCGTGCTGCTGCACCGGCGCCCCTACGAGGGGCTGCTGGGGGGCCTCTGGGATCTGCCGACCCTGCCGCTGGCGGAGGGGCAGGTGGTCGAGCCAAGCGCCCAGCGGCGGGCGCTGCGCAGCCACTTGCGCCTGGCGTTCGGGCTGAGCGCGCGCATCGACCGCGCGCTCGAGCCCGTGCCCCATGCCTTCACGCACCTGCGGGTGACCATCGCGCCCTACCGCTGCAGCCTGCGCCCTCCGGGCCGGGCGGCGCCCGGTGCATGCGCCGAGTCGGCGGCGGGTACGTCGGGCTGGCGCTGGGTCGCGTGGCCTGAGCTCGACGCGCACGCCCTGCCGCGCGCGACCCAGAAGGTGCTGGCGCAGCTCGGCGCCGAGCGGGGTCGAGATAGCAGGGCGCTAGGGAAACCCGAAACATGATCGTTTGACGGCCGACCGTGCATGCGCCGACCGTGCCCGCGCCGACCCTGCCCGCTTGACGTCTTCGCAATAGCGTATCAGCGCATCAGCGTAGCTTTATGCTCACGACGGTGACTTTGGCTGACGACGTCTACGCCTCGGCTCGAACCCTCGCCGAGGTCTCGCGAAAGACGCTGGGGGCCCCGTCAGTTCCGAGCGGGTTCGACGCGCCCTTCGACCCCAGGGTGCCCCTCGCGGCACGGCGCCCGACTTGCCCGCCTTCGACGTGCCGGCCGATGCTCCGATCATCGCCGGCAGGCGGGCCCACGCGCTGCTTGACGAGGAGGACCTAGCCCCGTGAGGGCCAGCCTACCGGCTACGGACGTCCTGCTGCCCTGGCCTAGCCAAACTACCAGTTACACGATCATGCTCGCGCCTGGTATCGCGGCGCGCAGGCCCACGGCTGGGTTACCTGTGCGATCACGCAGCTCGGCTTTATCCGACGGTCCTCGAATCCTGCCCTTCGGCGGGGCGGCGGGCTGCGGGTGCCCACGGGACCCGCTGGCCGGCTCCGCAGGTGGCCCGCCGCGACGGGAGAGGGAGCGATGGACTGACCGAGATTCGAAGCGTGGCCGCTGCAGGCGAGGAGCGCCGACGAGACCTCCTTTTGGGGATCTTGTGGAGCACTGCGCAAGATACCGGCCCGAATGGGGTGACTTGCTCAGCGGTCGCTGCCGCCAGAGCAACGGTACAAGTCTTGCTGCGCCTGCCACGGTGCCTTTGTATGATGTCTTGGAGCTTGCCGCCCCGAGGCGCGTTGAGGGGGTCTGGTCCTGCGGCAGCGTCAGGCCTTTGGCGCGTCGGTCGCGAGGAGTCGCCGAAGGAAGAGGATTGGACGATGGTGGGGACTCCTGCCCGCCGTGATGATTTGTCTTTCTCTCGCGCCGACGCTAGCGGCGGCGTCGAAGGAGTCACCGACCAGGCGGTCGGCGCCGATGCGACCGCGCGGCGGGAGCGGCTGGCGTCGACTGTCGCCGGCGTCAGGCAAGCCAAGCAAGTCGTGGCGACCTGGTGGGGCGTCCTCGCGGCGAGCGCGGGCAACGAATCCGGAGAGGGGAGGGCGCGAATTGACCGACTCGACGACCAAGCCGCGCGGCCAGGAGGGTGTTGGCGCAGCCGAACGAGCCGGGTCAAGCCAGCGGAACTCCCTGGTACCCCTTTCGGAGGCCGCGAATGACGCCGAGCGCGAGTTTGTCGTGTCGCAGGCCTTCGAATGGTTGAGGGCTGCGCTCGGTGGCGATGCGTTCGGCGGCGCGACCTTCGTGCTCGTCCCGGATCCACCGAACGCTGCGACTGGCAGGGAGCTCGCCGCTGCGTCCGGCGAAGGCGCGCGACGCTTCACCTACGGAGGTTCGGGGCGAGGAGATGGTTTTTCAACTGTCGACCGCGACGTTGCGATGGGCTTGATGGCGGCCCTCTTCCAGGCGCGACCTACGTTTCTATCGATCCTCGCGCTCACGGGCGGAGGTGCGGGCACCGCTGGGCCGAGGGGAGACCTCTTGCCGCAACTCGTCGCTCACCTGCTGGGTGCCTCCGAGGCTGAACCGCCGAGCAAGGCTGAGTGGCCGGTTCTTGCAGCGTTGACCTACGACTGGGGCGTGCCCGTAACCTGGGCTGGGCCCCGAGAGAAGCGGTCGCTTCTAGTCGGACTACGCGGTCCTCGGAGAGGCAATGTCGAGCGCGCCGATGGCTGGTCAGGTTCTCGACCACTTCGTCGATCATTACTCCGAGTTGGCTTCACTCATGCTCCTCAAGGCCCTGGCCTACCCCTCGCAGGGGGGGCTTGGGTACCGTGTCGAGCTGACGAACCGGCCGCTCGGCCTCTGCGGCTACTCCGTCGACCACCGGCTCAAGGTGTTGGCCCTCAGTTCGGCGGGCGTCTTTTCGACGCCTCGTCCGCCAGAGCTGGCTGATGCCCTAAGGGACGCTGTCGAGGTCGAGGTCTTCGCGTCGCGCCGTGACTGGTTGTATCGACTGGGCTGGGGTTCGACGAAGGTTGTGCTGGGGCTGGTGGAGACGGCCGTCGGCCTCGTCGGAGTGATCGTGCTCGAAGCTTCAACGACAGCCGGTGGAGTTGCGCTCGTAATCCTCGGCGTAAACAGCGTCGGCGATGGTGTGAGTCAGATCGCCGGGGCGGAGCGCGGCGAGGGCGTGAACGTTCTAGCGTCCATTTGCGGAGCGGTTGGGTCGGGCTTGGCCGAGGCAACAGGTGGCGACGCGGAGGTCGGCCGTTTGGCTGGTCGGGTAGGGTTTCACATCGGTCCGCAGTCGGGTCGCTCGCCGCCATCCGCGTGCTCCAGGTTCCGGGCAGCGCGCTCCTGCGGTCCGGCGTAGGGGGGCTTCGCGGCGGCGTTGGCGTGGGCCGCGTCGATCTCTGGTACCGCGTGCCCTTGCACTGGGCCCTGCGCGGCGAGCACGGCGCACTTACGGTTCTGAGCATCAATAACAATGCGGGCCAAAGCATCTTGCGCTTCGTGGTGCAATTCGGCCGGCTCTACGTCAACGGCCGGATTATCGGCGTCGAGAGGGTACTCTTTCACGAATCTAACTGGCGCACGGTAGTGAAGGGGCTGCTGAGGCTCTTGTGGCACGGCGCCAAGTTGGGCATGTGACGATCCGGTGCTCGTGGTCGGCGCTGGGCGCTGCGACCTCGCGACGCGATCGGGGCGCATGAAGCCGTGAGCTACTAAACCTTTGGGGCGAGCGGACGATGGTTCTCTCCGTGCCGGCCTTCGCCGGCCGGCTGCGGACGGAGAGACCCGTGAGAAATTCGACTGTCGGCGGCGTTGCGTTGCTCGCCCTGGTGTTCTCGCTGGGCCTCGCCGCGCCGGCCCAGGCTCGGCTTGGCCCTTCGGCTCCAACCTACGCCGCCAGCGCGTCGCCCCGCCGCGCTCCGACGCGCGACGCGATCACGCGCCGCCTGTCGACGCGATCCGGTCGGCTCTTGCGCGCGAGCTCCCTCTGCCTGATGGTGGCGCTCGCTGGTCCGGCGGCGGCCGACGAGGACGTGATGACCTATCGTCCTTGCTCGCCGGCACAGTTTCGCGACGCCGTCGCCGTGCTCGCCAAGGAGGCGCCGGAGGCGGGTGTGGCGGTCGGCGCGGCGACCGTGGTCAAGGGCAGCGACGGGCGTCCCGTGCTGACGGTCCCTCTGACCAAACAAGGCTTCTTCAGCCCCTACACCTTTCGGGTCGCGGTCCCCACGCGCCAGCCACCCGATGAGGGTGCCCTGGCGCAGCTCACGCGAGCCCTGCGCGGCAAGCAGGACCCCGCCACCGTGCGCGCGCTCGAGGCCCTCTCCCAGCTCGTGGTGACCACGCCCGCCCACGGATCGCCCTGGGATGTGCCCAATAACCTCCAGAGCGCGGCGCAGCGCCTCAACCTCCCAAGCCACTGCCCCCTCGTGGCGGCGGCCCCGAGCTCGTCCTCCCGGCTCGCGCAGCAGGGAGCCGGGTCGGCGGCGCTCGCTCGTTTGGACTGATGCGGCCGCGGGCCGCGCTAGCCGCGCGACCGCCGGCGCGACCGAGCAAGCGCGCGCACGCGGGTTTCGGCGCCAAGTTTGCGGCGCGGAGGCGCCACGCCGATAATATCGCCATGTGTCGGCTCTATGGCTTTCGTTCGGCGATCGAGAGCAGTGTCCACCAATCGCTGGTCGCCGCTGACAACGCCCTGGCGCGCCAGAGTGAGCGGCATCGCGACGGCTGGGGCCTGGGCTTCTACGTCGGTCCCTTTCCGCACGTGATTCGCAACGACGAGCAGGCGCTCGGCGATGTGCTCTTTCGTGAGGTCAGCGGCATCGTCGCGACGCGCACCTTCGTCGCGCATATCCGGCAGGCCACCGTCGGCGCGCCGCGCGTCCTCAACTGCCACCCCTTTCAGTATGGGCGCTGGTTGCTGGCGCATAATGGCGAGATCGCGGGCTTCGCGCGCCCCGAGGTGCAGCGCCGCGTGCGCGACTGCGTCGACGATCGCTTTCGTCGCTTCGTGCTCGGCGACACCGACAGCGAGGTGTTGTTCTTCATCTTCCTCTCCCAGCTCGCGCGCCGCGTCGAGAACCTCCACGACGAGGGCGTGCGGATCGCGCACGTGCTGCCCGCGCTGCGCGCCGCGATCGCTCAGGTCTTGGCCGTCGCGCCCGAGGTCGATCAGGAGCGGCCCAATCGGCTCACCATCTTGCTGACCAACGGCAATCTGATGCTCGCCTATCGGCGCGGGCGAGAGTGCTACTACTCGACCTACAAGACGCGCTGCCCGGAGCGCGCGAGTTGCTACGCCTTCGACGCCTCCCGCTGTGAGGGCGAGGCGGCTGATGGCATCGTCAAGCACCTGGTGGTGGCCAGCGAGCCGGTCTCGAGCGGGCCGAATGTCTGGCGCGAGCTCGAGGACAACTACTGCCTTTGCCTCGACCACGGCATGAATCTCCATGCCGAGCCGCTGCTGGTCTGAACGCGGCGGCTGCCGCGATCAGCCGCCGCCGCGCTTGCGCCGCCGGGCGCAGGGCGGCATCATCGCGCCGCTCCGCGAGCGCCGCCGATGAAGCTGATCACCTGGAACGTCAATTCGCTGCGCACGCGCCTCGAGCGCGTCCTCGCGCTGCTCGAGCAGCAGCAGCCGGATGTCCTCTGCCTACAAGAAACAAAGGTCACCGACGCGCTCTTCCCGCACGATGCCTTCGCGCCGCTCGGCTATCGCGCGCAGGTCTTTGGCCAACCCACCTATAACGGCGTGGCGCTGCTCTCGCGCTGCCCGCTCGAGCGCGTGCAGCACGGCTTCCCCGGCGATCCACTGCCGGCCGAGGCGCGCCTGATCGCCGCCGAGCTGAAGGGTGTGCGGGTGATCAACGCCTATGTCGTCAACGGCCAGACGACGGGCAGCGAGAAGTACCAGCGCAAGCTGGCCTGGTTGGACGCGCTACTGGCCTGGCTGCGCAGCACGCACGATCCGACGCAGCAGATCGCCCTGCTGGGCGACTTCAACATCGCCCCCGACGATCGCGACGTCCACGATCCGAGCGTCTGGCAGGGAGAGGTGCTGTGCAGCGAGCCGGAGCGCGCGCGCCTGCGCGCGCTGCTGCAGTGGGGCTTCGTCGATCTGCTGCGCCAGCTCGACCCGCGCGAGGGCGTCTATTCGTGGTGGGATTATCGGGCGGGGGCCTTTCCGCGCAACGCGGGCCTGCGCATCGATTTGATCCTCGGCACCGCGGCGCTCGCCGCACGCTGCAGGGCGGTCGTCATCGAGCGAGAGGCGCGCAAGCTGACGAGCGGAGCGGGGAAGCCGAGCGACCATGCGCCCGTCGTGGCGGTCTTCGATGAAGCCTGAGCTCGATGCCGGGCGTGGAGCCGAGGGCCTCATGCTGCGCTTCGTGCTGGCTGTGATCCTGAGCGGCTGCGCGCGCGGCGGCGGTGACGGGCGAGGGGCCTCCGCGGCGCCAGCGAGCGATGACACCTGCGCGGAGGTCGCGCGGGAAGCGGCCGCAGTCCTGGCGGGCGCGTCGGGGCGCTGCGAGCACGACGGCGATTGCGCCTGTCTCCCGCGCCAGCTTGCCTGCGCCGGCGTCAGTGATCGGCGCAGTGTCGAGCGGCTGCGTACCCTGGCGCGCCTGCAGCGCCTCGGGCGCTGTAGGGCGGCGACGCCGCGGCGCTGCGACGATGCGCGGGTCTGCACGCCGCGCTGTGTGCATCGGTATTGCGTCAACAGCGCTGCCGCGAGCGTTCGCGGGCGTGGCCAGCGGCTCGCCGCTTCGACGCGGGTTCGGGAGCCGGGGCGGGCGCTGCCCGCTGCAGTCGGGTTTCTTCCCTCCGCCGAGGCGCGCGTGTTCTTTATCAACTGATCAATTGGGAGTGACGGGGGAGCTAAGCATGGCGGCACGACGGGCGATCGGAATCGATTTGGGCGGCACGAACCTGCGTGGCGCTGTGGTCGAGATGGGGACGGACGAGGCGACGATCGTGCGCCAGGAGCGGCGCACGGTGGGTGCCGATCGCAGCCCGGAGGCCGTCGTGCGCGCCTTGGTCGAGCTGGCGGGTGCGCTGAGCGCTGGCGAGTCTCTGCCGGTCGGCATCGGTATTGCGGCGATGTTGCGGGGGACGACCGGGGTGGTGGCCAACGCGCCCAACCTCGGCTGGCGTGACGTGCCCTTCGGGCGCCTGGCGGAGCGCGCGCTCGGGCGGCCCGTTTGGCTCGAGAACGACGTCAACGTCATTGTTTGGGGCGAGCAGTGCTTTGGTGCGGCGCGCGGCCGCGCCGACGTGCTCTGCGTCTTCGCGGGCACCGGGGTGGGGGCCGGGGCCGTCTGTGACGGACGCCTCTATCGCGGGGCGGGCAACGCTTCGCTCGAGCTGGGCCACGTCAAGGTGGTTGAGCAAGGGCGTGCCTGCGGCTGCGGCGCGAGCGGCTGCGTAGAGGCCTACGCCGGGGGGCGACACCTCGTCGAGCAGGCGCTCGAGCGGCCGTCTTCCCTGCTGCTGGAGCTGGTGCAGGGGCGGCTCGACGCGATGCACGCGGGACATGTCGATCAAGCGGCCCAGCGCGGTGACGAGACCGCGCGGCGCATCGTCGATCAGGCGGCCCGCTGGCTGGGGCTGACCCTGGCCAACGCGGTGACGCTCTTCAATCCTGCCTGCTTGCTGATGGGTGGCACGGTATGGGTGGGTTGCAAGCGCCTGCGTGAGGGCACGCTCGCCAATTTCCAGCGCTTGGTGAACGTGCCCGCGCTAGAGGGGCTGAGCATTGTGGACACGGTGCTCGGCGACGATGCCGGCGTGCTTGGCGCCGCTGAGCTCGGGTTGCGCCAGAGCGCCCAGCCGGGCTGAGGGCGCGCTTGGCCCGAGCTAGGGCGCGAGGTTGAAGCGGAAGAGGGTGCCGGTGCTGGTGCCGACGTAGAGCATCAGGGCGCGGGTGTCGTAGGTGGGGCTGCCGACTGAGGCGCTGCCGCTGCCGACGGTCTGGCTGGCGAGGACGGCGCCGGTACTGAGGCTGAGCTCGCGGAGCTGGCCGTCGGAGCCGCCGACGAAGAGGCTGTCGCGCTCGGGGATGGCCAGCGGTAGGCTCGCCCCCGGGATCGGGTCGGCGGTCTTCCAGACCAGCGAGCCGTCGGCGTTGAGCAGGCGCAGGTGGCCGTCTGCCGTGGCGAAGAGCAGGCGGCCGAGGTGGCTGCCGCTCCAGAGCACGACCACGCCCGAGGCGATGGCGCTGCCCACCGCGCAGCTGGTGCCGAGCGCGTCGGTGGCGGTGCAGAAGGCCTGCTCGCTGCCGCCGAAGGCCGTGCAGCCGCTGCCGGTGGTGCTCCAGCAGCTCACGCCGTCTGCTGCGCGGACGCGATGCAGGCGGCCGTTGTTGGTGCCGACGTAGAGGCTGGTGCGCGTGGCCTCGGCGAAGCTGGGCGAGGCGTCGCTGTCGCCGAGGTTACGGCTCCAGCTCAGCGTCCCCGGCGTCGCGTCTCCCGCATCCACCGCCCAGAGCGTGTCGCCGCCGCTGAGGCTCGTGCTCGTGATGAAGAGCATGCGCGCGACAGCATCGTGAACCGGGCTGCCGCTGATCTGACCGACGTTCAGCGCGCCCGTGCTGCCGACGCAGGTCCCGTTGAGCACCCAGCGACAGGCGCCCGTCTTGGCGTCGAAGGCGAAGACGCGGTTCTGCGCGCCGCTGAGGTTGCGCGTGGCGAAGAACGCCAGGTTGCGCGAGGGCGAGACTACGGGAGCGGCGACGAGTGCTGCGCCCAAGGGCTGGTCGCCGGCGAGGCCGCTGTCGCCGTCGGTCGTCCAGCGCAGCGCGCCCGTGTCGGCGTTGAGGGCGTAGCCGAGGCCCGAGGCCGTTGCGGCGTAGAGCGTGTTGAAGCTGTCGCCCGGTAGCTTGCCCACCGGGCTGCGGCCCTGCATCGCATCTGCCAGCCGCGCCGGGCTGTAGCGCGGCACGCGCTCGGTGGGGCTGAGCGCGTAGAGCCAGCCGCTGTTATTGCCGGCGAAGGCCACGCGCTTGCTCATCACCGTGTTCGGCAGCACCGTCGGCGGCGCCAGGCTCGCGACCTCGGTGTCGTAGAGGATCGACGGCGCCCAGGGCGGGATGCGCCGTACGACCCTGCCGCTGGCGCCCACCGCGACGCCCATCGTCCAGTCGGCCGGCATGGTCACGGCCAGCAGCGTATCGCTGCTGCCCGAGCTCTCCTGCGTCCACGTAGTGCCGCCGTCGGTCGTGCGCAGCACCAGGCCGCCTTCGCCGACGGCCGTGCCCTGCAGCGCGCCGAGCGGGAAGGAGAGCGCGTGCAGCGCGCCGTGCACGCCGCTGGTCAGCGTGCTCCAGCTTGTGCCGCCGTTGGTGGTTTTGACGATGGTGCCGTTATCACCGGCGGCGAAGCCCGTCTGCGGGCCGATGAAGGCCAGCGCGCGCAGCGTCGCCGGTGTGCCCGAGGTGAGCATGCTCCAGCTCGTGCCGCCGTTGGTAGTCTTGAGGATGACGCCGCCGTCCCCTGCGGCGAAGCCCGTTTGCGCGTCGACGAAGCGCAGGGCGTGCAGCGCGGCGGCCGTGCCCGAGGTGAGGGCCGTCCAGCTCGTGCCCCCGTTGGAGGTCTTGAGCAGCACGCCGCCGTCGCCGGCCGCGAAGCCCGTCTGCGCGTCGAGCAGCGCGATCGCCCGCAGGCTAGCCGTCGTGCCGGAGCTGAGGGTGCTCCAGCTCAGCCCGCCGTCGGTCGTCTTCAGCAGCACGCCGCCATCACCGGCCGCGAGACCGGTCTGCGCGTCGAGGAAGGCCAGCGCCCGCAGTGTGGCCGCGGTGCCGGAGGGTAGCGCCGTCCAGCTCGCGCCGCTGTCGCTGCTCTTGAGCAGCGTCCCGTTGGTCCCGGCCGCGAACCCGACGGTCGTCGCCAATGGGAAGGTCACCGTCTGCAGGCTCGCGCTGATCGCGGCAGACGGTGCGCCCCAGGCCGTGCCGCTGCAGGCCCCGCAATCGCTCGGACACGAGCCGCAGGTCTCACCCGCGTCGCAGCTCGCGTTGCCGCAGGCCGGCGCCGCGCAGGCACCACAATCCTCCGCGCAGCTCGAGCAGGTCTCGCCCGGCTCGCAGCCATACTTGCCACAGGTTGTGACGCAGGTGCCGCAGTCGCCGGGGCAGAGCGAGCAGGTTTCGTCGGCCTCGCAGCGCGCGTTGCCGCATTGGCTCGGCGTACAGAGTCCTCCAGGTGCGCAGTCCGCCGGGCAGCTCGTGGCGTCCTCGAGCACGCCATCGCAGACGCAGTCGCCGCAGGTGGTCGTGCAATCGGCCGGGCAGGCGCCGCCCTGGGCCTCGTTTAGGCCACAGACGCCGTCGCCGCAGGCGCTGATGGCGACGGGCGACCAGGCTCCTCGGACGCCGAAGGCACCGAGTTGGCCCGCGCCGTTCGATCCCCAACACCAGATGGTGCCGTCGCTGCGCCGCGCGCAGCTATGGAGATCGCTGCAGGCGACCTCGGCCACCGTTGTGCCCATCGAGGTGATCGGGACGGGGCTGTAACGGTTCGTCGTCGTGCCGTCGCCCACTCTGCCCTCGCTGTTCGACCCCCAACACCATTGGCTGCCATCGTTGAGCAGGGCACAGGTGATCAGGTCACCGGTCGTCACGCTGACGACCGCGGTGCCGAGCGCGTCCACGCGCACGGGGAGGAGCTGATTGCTGCCCGTGCCGTCGCCGAGCTGCCCGGTCCAATTCGATCCCCAGCACCAGAGGCTGCCGTCGTTGCGCAGCGCACAGCTATGCCTCCCGCGCGTCGAGATCTGGGTGGCGGTGGTGCCGAGCGCCGTGACCTCGACGGGCCAGAGCCGCTGCATGGTCGTGCCGTCCCCGAGCTGGCCGGCGGAGTTATCGCCCCAGCAGGCCACGCTGCCGTCGTTGCGTCGGGCGCAGGTGTGACCGCTGTCGTAGACGTTGTAGTAATGCCCCACAGCGACCTCGGCGACGCTGTTGCCGACCGCCGTGATGCGCAGCGGGGTCAGGCGTCGGACGGTCGTGCCGTTGCCGAGCTGGCCATTGGCGTTGCTGCCCCAGCAAAAAAGCCGCCCGTTGGTCAGCCGGGCGCAGGTATGGGCATAGGCGGTCCTGAATTGGCCAATATTCGTGCCCAGCGTGGCGACGCGGACGGGGCCGTTGTAGCGGGTCGAGGTTGAGTTGTCGCCGAGCTGGCCGTAGTAGTTGTCGCCCCAACACCAGAGCGTGCCGTCGCTGAGGCGCGCGCAGCTATGCCCGCCGCCGAGCGCGATGCTCGTCGTGCTGGTTCCGAGCGCCGTGACCACCAGGGGGCTCATGCTCTGCCAGGGCGCCGGGCCTCCGAGCTGGCCGTAGGCGTTTTCGCCCCAACAGCGAAGCGTCCCATCGGGGCTCCGCGCGCAGGCGTGGCGATCGCCCGTTGCCACCTCGGCAAAGAGCGGGCGGTCGCAGTCTAGGGCGCAGCTCGTCTCGTCCTCGGCGCCGGTGCAGCGCCCGTCGCCGCAGCTCTCCTGCCGACAGTCTGCGGGGCAGCCCTCGCGCATCTCGGTCCGGCTGCAGACGCCGTCGCCGCAGTCGCAGCTCAGCCCCACCGAGCGCACGGGGGTGGATCGCAGCGCCACGGTCCCGTCGCCGAGCTCGGCCAGCTGGTTGACGCCCCAGCACCAGAGGCTGCCGTCGAGGCGTCTCACGCAGGCGTGACTGGAGAGCGAGACCTCCGCGACCGTGGTGCCGAGGGCGGTCACAGGCGCGGGCGTCGGCTGATCGCTCCACGCGCCGTTGCCCATCTGGTAGCCGCCACCGTAGCCCCAGCACCAGAGGCTCTGGTCGCCGAGCAGGGCGCAGTTGGCGTGGCTGCCCACTGCCAGCTCCGCGACGGCATTGCCTAGGGTCGGCACCGCTATAGGGCCAAGGCTGTCGGTGGTTGTGCCGTCGCCGAGCTGGCCGTAGTTGTTTCGACCCCAACAGGCAACGCTCCCGTCGATTTTCCGTGCGCAGGTGTGGTAGCTGCCCGCGCGGACCTCGGAGACGGCGCTGCCGAGCGCCGTCACCGGCACGGGGCTCCAACGGTCGAGGGTGGTGCCATCGCCGAGCTGGCCGTAGGTGTTGGCGCCCCAGCACCAGAGGCTGCCGTCCTGGCGCCGCGCGCAGGTATGAGCGTAGTTCGCCGCGACGTCGGCGACGGTCGTGCCCAGCGCCGTGACCAGCACGGGAAGCGTTCGCCTGACCGTCGTGCCGTCGCCGAGCTGGCCCGTCGCGTTGTAGCCCCAGCAGTAAAGGCTGCCATCGGTGCGCCGCGCGCAGGTGTGGTAAACGGTCGCCACCACCTGCTCTACGGCCGAGCTCGTCCCGAGCCCCGTTACCTGCACAGGGTACGCTTTTTCGACATAGGTGCCGTCGCCGAGCTGGCCGTAGAAGTTGGTGCCCCAGCACCAGAGGCTGCCGTCCTTGCGCCGGGCGCAGGTGTGGACCGAGCCCGTGGCCACGTCCAGGACGCCCGTTAGCGGTGGACCGTCGGCGCTTTCGAGCGCGGGTTGAGCGATCGAGCTGCCGGCTCCAACCTGGCCGAGCTGGCCGTAGCCGTTATAGCCCCAGCACTGCAGAGTGGTGTCGCTCTTGACCGCGCAGGTATAGCCACTCCCCGCGGCGAAGCGCCCGACGCAGCAGCTCGTGCCCGGCGCGCAGGTGGCGAAGCTGGGGCAGCGGCGGGCCGTCGCGTCGCCCAGGTTGAGGCCCATGCGCGTCTGCAGCGGGCCGGCGCCGATGTCGAAGACCTGGCAGCCTCCGACCTGCTGCGTCGGCAGCACCGGCAGCGCCCAGTCGTGGGCCCAGCCGCAGGCGTCCTGATACCAGCCGGCCACACTGAGATTGAGCAGCATTCCCTGCTCCAGGGCACCCGTCGAGGCCAGGTCCGGATAGGTATGGTAGCCGGGCTCGCATTGGTTGAGCTCGCTGCTCTCGAAGCTCAGACCGCCGGTGGCGTTGGCGCGGTTGTAGGGACTGACGACGACGCCCGTGCGGTTGGTCGCCGTCTTCAGCGCCAGCGCGGCCAGGTAGTCCGGCTCCTTGCTGCCCCCGCCTCCGTGCGTCTCGCGCGGGTTCAGGCCCCAGGCGGCGTCCAGGGCGTAGCCGATCTGCTGGCCCGCGGCGATCGGCTCGGGGATCGAGCCGATGTGATGCTCGCGAAACTGCCAGTGACGGTTCCAGACGTTGCCGCCCCAGCTCAGCTCGGAGAGGTAGATCGGTCGCGCCGAGAGCGTGCCGTCGCGGACGGCGTAGCCGGAGACGCCAGCGGCCAGCATACCCTTGCCGCAGCGGTAGACCGTCTTGCCCTGGGTGTCGTCCCAGCTCTGTAGACAGAGGTAGCGAAAGTACGTGCTGAAGGTCTCAGGGTTGGCGGTCGCCTCCGGGCCGGTGACCGGGTGCAGGAGAAAGGGGCGATAGCCTCGGTCAGCGCAGGCCAAGCCGATGGCCGAGAGCACCTCGTAGGTCACGTTCTGGTCGACGCCGCCGCCCGGGTTGAACTCGCCGTCGCCGTCGAAATCTTCATCCATCGCGACCGTCACGGCCGGGCAGGCCCCCGGCTCTCCGAGCGGGATGCCGGTGTCGCAGTCCTCGCCGCCATCCACCACGCCGTTGCCGCAGCTCTCCGGCACCGGGTTCGCGCAGGACTCGCGCACCAGCTCGACCTCGTCCTTCAGCACGAGCCAGCGCGGCACCGTCAGATGGGCGGCGATGTCGTCCTCGGTCTCAGGCGTGCCCTGGTCGAAGACATGGGGCAGGCGCGTCGACGGGCAGAGCAGCTCCGTCTGCGCCAGCGTGTAGCGGCTCAGGTCCGTCAGCGTGGTCGACGGGATGCGCAGCTCGCCGGCGTCGAGCGCCAGGCCCGTGGTGATGCTGTTCATCGAATTCATCGAATTCATCGAATTCATCGAATTCATCGAATTCATGGCGTTCAGGGCGTTCATGGAATTCATCGAATTCATGGCGTTCAGGGCGTTCATGGAATTCATCGAATTCATGGCGTTCATGGCGTTCATGGCGTTCATGGCGTTCATGGCGTTCATGGCGTTCATCGCGTTGGCCGCGTTGGTCGCCGCCCGCGCCGCCACGCCCACCTTCGGCCGCGCCTCATCGAATTGGCCGCTGCAGGCGGCTGCCAGCGTCAGCGCCGAGAGAGGCAGCCAGCGGAGCGCGCGGAAAGAGCGTCGGTGAGAAAACGTGAGCATGGTTGCACCTCGGTTAATAGACTGTAAGCGTCAGGCTTTGCCGGTGGCAAGAATAAATTGACAGCCGGATTACAGTATAAGAAATGATAGCGGATTTCTTCCGCCGTGGTCGCGCGGGAGGGCGCCGAGGAAGTCAGCCGATCAGCGGAAGGCCCTCGGTCGAGAATCCAGCGCTGCGCAGGGGCATATCAGGCGCGTCACAGTCAAACTGTCGTGGGTCGCAGGTCCGGCAGCGCGGGCCCGTCGGGGCGATCCTGACCGCCCTCAGAAGCTGGGTTCGGCGGCGTAGCTCCGGTCGAGGTGGTTGGGGACGACGACGCCGGCCGCGCCGCAGTAGGTGCGGCGATAGGCGGCGAGCAGGACCACGAGCTTCTTGGCGTAGCCGCGCGATTCGCGGAAGGGGATCTCCTCGACGAACTGGTCCATCGCGGCCAACGAGCCGCGCCAGTCGAGCCAGGCCGCGACGTTGCTGGGCCCGCCATTGTAGGCGGCGGCGACCAGCGGCAGCTGGCCGTGGAACTTGTCGATCAGCGCGCGCAGGTAGCGCGTGCCGAGCGCGATGTTGAGCTGTGGCTCGAAGACCGCGCGCGCATCGTCGAGCGCGATCTTGTGGGCGCTGGCTAGGCGTGCGGCGGTGCGCGGCATCAGCTGCATCAGACCCGCGGCGCCGACGGGCGACAGCGCATCCGGCCGAAAGGCGCTCTCCTTGTGGATGATCGCCCAGATCAGCAGCGGATCGACCCCCTCCGCCGCGGCGGCCCGCTGCACGAGCGCCTCGTAGCGCCGCGGAAAGCGAAGCTGCGCGGAGGCGCCGTCCGGGCCGGGGGGGGCGAGGCGAGCGGCGAGGAAATCGAGGTTGCCGATGGCGGCGAGCAGGGTGCCGAGCTCCGCGCCGAGGGTGTTGGCGGCGCGACGGAGCTCGAGGCCTCGTGCTCCCCAAAGGGGTGAGACGGGCTGCCCTGCGCCGCGCCAATAGCGCAGGGCCGGTCTGCGGACGGCGTAGGCCCGGCTCCCGCGGCCCTGGAGGGTCAGGCCGTACTGGAGCGCCGTCAGCAGCAGCTCGTGGCGCGCGTCCCCTTCGAGGCCCGCGCGCCACAGCAGGCGCGCGCGTTCGAGGCGCGGGAGCTGGGTGCCCCAGCGCGCAGCAGCCGCGTCGAGCAGCTCCGCGCGCGCGGTGCGTGTCCGCGTTGGGGCCGCCACGAGAACCTTGCAGTCCGGGGGCCTGAGCGGGAACTGAGCGAGCTCGCTGAGCCGCGAGAGCGCGAGCTGACCGTAATAGCTGCCGGGCAGCTCCGCCCATAGCTCGCGATAGATCGCGGTCGCCTGCTCGTGCTGGTCGAGCGCGGCATGCGCTCGAGCCTGCCAGTAGCGAGCGAAGGGTCGCTCGTCGTCGGCGGCCTCGAGGGTCTGCAAGCGCGCAATCGCCTGGCTCAGCGCGCCAGCGCGATAGGTCAGCCACGCCAGCCGGCGTTGGTGATCGCGGAGCGCGCGCCGTGCCGGCGCACGTCGCTCCCAGGCGCGTTCATAGTAGTCCAGGGCCTCCTGGTAGCGGCCATGGCGCGCGAAAAGCGCAGAGAGCTCGCGCTGCCCCGCGCGGCCGGCCTGTGTGCTGGCCAGGCGCGGCTGGCTGGCCAGGTCGCCGTAGAGGGCGAGGGCCTCGTCGAGGCGCCCGAGGCGCGCGAGGCAATCGGCGAGCAAGCGCCGCAGCCGGGGACGCCCGAGCGCCGGGGCTTGACCCAGCAGGCCCGTGAAGAGCGCGGCCGCCTCGAGCAAACGCCCGGCCTGCCGCAGCGTGCTCGCGATGGCATCGTCGATCCGCGCGGCCGCCTGGGGCCAGCTCGCCCGCGCCGACTCCAGCTCGCGCAGGGCGTCGTCGTAGCGCTTGTGTCGTCGCAAACGCTGGCTGCGGAGCAGGTGCTCGTGCAGGCTGGGCGTCGGCACGAGCGCGGGTTGGACGCGCTGCAGCGCGTCGAGCTCAGCCTCGCTTTCGGCGGCCGCGGCGCTCTCGGGCCAGTCCCGCCAGACCTGGCGCAGCCGCGTCGCCGCCGCGCGGCGCTGGCCGGTCGCGAGCTCGTTGCGCGCCATCGCCAGCTCGAGCGCGGCGCGCTGCGGATGTTGGGGATCGCTGCGCAGCAGCAGCGCGCGGAGCAGCAAGGCCGCGCGTTGACGGCCGAGCTGGGTCAGCAGCTCCGCCCGACGGAGCAGCGCCCGGTCGACCATGCGGCTCCCGGGCAAGGCGCTCGCGCGCGCAAAGGCCTGCTGGGCGGCCTCGAGCTCAGCGCTCGCCGCGAAGGCCTCGCCCTGCCAGAAGGCGACCACGTCGGCCACGGCAGGCAGCGCGGCCTCGAGGCCGGCGAGCGCCGTGCTGGCCTCGGCAGCGCGACCGAGCTGCAGCAGGGCCTGGGCGCGCAAGAGGCGGGCCTCGGGGCTCTCGACCTCGTGGGGCAGCAGCTCGAGCACCCGCTGATAGGCGCGCTGGAGCAGGGCCTGGGCGGCAGCATCGAGCGGCGACGCGCGGCCGGAACCCGGCGCCAGCGTGAGGGCGCAGGCGCAGAGGACGCAGGTCACGGCCCGATGGCGTGCACGTCGGCCTTCAGCAGTGCGGGTGCGACTCACGTTTCACGCGGCCGCGGCGGGCGAGGGACCTGCAGTCGCTGGCGCAAGGGGGCCGTGGGCGCCTGGCTCGGCCTTAGGTCCGGCCGACGGAGCGACGGGACAGCACCTGCGGCTTGACCTCGTCGCCGCAGCCGCTCAGGCGCTGCTTCTCGTCGTATTTGGAAGGGCACTTGGCCGTGACCGTGTCGGCGGCGAAGCGCCCACTCGGCAGCAGCTGCCCCTTGACGACGACCTCGGCGCAGTCCTTGAACGTATCGGGAACGAGCCCGCGATAGGAGACCTCGAGCCACTGCCCGCGGCTGTGCACGGCGAAGCGGTGGTCGAGCGTGCCCGGCTTCTTCTGAATCGTGCCGGCGACGACGTTGCCATGGACTCGCAGGCGGCGGCCCAGCCAGCGCTGCGGTTGGACAGTGACCTCGTCGACGTTCTTGAAGTACTCGAGCGCGCTGCCACCGCTGACCGAGCTGAAGACCAAGAAGAGGACGGCGGCGCTGATGACCCCGCCCGACACCAACATCAGCACGAGCGTGCGGCGACGAGAACCGTTGATGGACATCATGCCGGCAATCTAGCCGCACTCTGGCCTTCCGGCAACCATCGCCAAGCGATCCTCCAGCGCCGCGCTCAGCCGAGCGGGAGCGAGATGCGAACGCAGCGTCCGGCGCCGCGCGCCGGCAGACCGAGCTCAACCGTGGCGGCCAGCGGCAGGAGCGCGTACCGCGCGGCCAGCAGGCTCAAGGCCAGCGGCTGCCAGTCGGCCTCCAGGGTCGCGGTGGGGTCCGCGAGCGCGCGCCGAACGTCGGGCGGCACGGGCGCGGCGACGTCGCTGATCATCAGCACGACCTCGCCTCCGTCGAGGCGCGCCTCGACGGTAATCGTGGCGCCCGGCGGGCTGGAAAGGACCGCGTTCGCCAGCAAGGTCGTCAGCGCCCCGCGCAGCTGGCCCGGGTGCGCGCGGACCTGCAGCGCCAGCGGGATCCCCAGCTCGAACTGCACATGGTGGCGCGCCGCCTCGCCCGCCAGCTCGTTGACCGCGGCGCGCACCGTATCCAGCAGGGCCAGGGGCTGCCCCGCGACCCCTCGCAGCGCGCTGCATGCCACGACGGCCCGCAGCCGTTCCTGCGCGCCCAGCAGCTCGCGCTGCAGCTCGGCCTGCAGGTGCTGGGGCGGCGGCCGCTGGTCGAGGGTCGCGAGCGCCGCTTCCAGGCTGCGCTCCAGCGCTGGCAGGGCCTCGGTGCAGGCGGCGCCGAGCGACGCGAGCTGGTGCAGGGCCGGACCGAACCAGCGGATCCGCGAGCGGGGAGAGAGCGTCCCGGCGGCGTCCACTCGCGGGCGCAGCTCGTGGTGGGCCGAGGTCGTGCGTCGCCGTGTATTGCGGGCGTCGCCGAGCGTGACCCCGTCCTCGCCCGGCGCCACCTGCGTCGGCGTGGCGGCGAGGGCTCGCGAGGATTGTTCGAGCCTCAGCGCGAGGCTCAGGCCGAAGACCACCAGATCGCCCGTCTTGAGCTGCGCGGTCGTGATCCGCCGCGAGTTGACGAAGGTGCCGTGCCGGCTGCCGAGATCCTGCAGGTGTACGACGCCCTGCTCGCAGTGAATGGCGGCGTGCTCGCGCGAGACCGTGGGCTCGGCCAGGACGATCTCCGCCTCCTGGGCGCGGCCGATCACCTGCCGATGAACTGCGATCGGGAAATGGGGTCCGCTCGGGCCACCGAGCACGGGCGTGAGGTAGTAGTAGAGGCCCACGCTCGCCTAGCCGTCCCGCTGCGACAGTCCGGCGTTCGCTTCGTCCATCCGGCGCGCGCCTTCCATCAGCAGCTCGGTCGTTGCCAGACCGACCGCGTCCTCCATTTCGACCTCGAGCGCGGTGTACTCGAAGGTCCCGTCGTTCCAGCCGAGCATCGCGAAGACCGCCTCGCCGCCGACCTCGGTCGCGGGGGCGGCGAGCTGCGCGCCGATGACCTTGCCACCGCGGAGAAAGATACGCCCGACCGTGCCGTCGTCTGCCGTCAGCACGAGCACCCCAGACTTGCGCTCCAGATCGAGGATCGTCAGCAGCGCGCTGGTCCCGAGCTGCGCGAGCTTGCCGTGCAGCGCGACGTTCGGCGCGCTGTGTTGCCCAAGATCGTGGGCGATGCGTCCCATGCGCTCGACGCCGCGCAGGGTGCGCTCGATGCGCAGGTTGAGCTCCTCGAAGCGAAAGGGCTTAGCGAGGTAGTCGTCGGCGCCGAGCTGAAAGCCGCGAATGCGGTCGTCGGCGCTATCCAAAGCGGTCAGAAAGATCACGGGAATCAGCGCCGTCTTGGGCTGGCTGCGGAGCTGCCGTACGAAGGTCCAGCCGTCCATGCCCTCCATCATCACGTCAGTGACGATCAGCTCCGGTTCGAAGCGCCCGGCGGCGACGAGCCCCTTGGCGCCATTCTCGGCCAGCTCGACCGCGTGGCCGCCCTGGCGCAGCATCGTCGCCACCATCGTCCGGATCCAGGGGTCGTCGTCGACGACCAGAACGCGTGAAGCCATGGCGCTACTCGTCTGACGCGTCGCCGGCGTCGATGTCGTACTTGCGCATCAGCTTGCGGAAGTACTTGCGATCGATGTCGGCCTCACGCGCGGCATGGGAGATGTTGCCGTTGCTCTTCTTCAGCAGGCTGAGGATGTAGTCGCGCTCGAAGCCCGAGACCCAGCGCTCCTTGGCATCCTTGAAGGTTCCGTCGGCGCCGCGCGCTTCGGCGGAATGCGGCGCGTCGGGATGGCGCACGGAGTCGGGCAGATCCTGCACGCGGACGACGCCGCCCTCGGCGAAGGATACGGCGCGCTCGAGGACGTTGAAGAGCTCGCGGACATTGCCGGGCCACTCGTGCTCGAGCAAGAGATCGAGCGCGTCGCGGTCGACGTGGTCGGCGCGCAGCGAGCCATCGTGCCGGCGGTTGGCGCCGAGCTGCTTGAGCATGTGGTCGATCAGCAGCGGAATATCGTCGCGCCGCTCGCGCAGCGGGGGCAGCAGCATGCGCACGACCGAGAGCCGATAGAAGAGATCCTCGCGGAAGCGACCGGCCTTGACCTCCTGCTCGAGGTTGCGGTTGGTCGCGGCGATCACGCGCACGTCGACCTTGAGCGCCTTGCCGGAGCCGACGCGCCGCACCTCGCGCTGCTCGAGCGCACGGAGCAGCTTCGGTTGCAGGTCGAGCGAGAGCTCGCCGAGCTCATCGAGGAAGAGCGTGCCGCCGCTGGCGAGCTCGAAGAGCCCCTGGCGCGTCATGATCGCGCCGGTGAACGACCCCTTCTCGTGGCCGAAGAGCTCGCTCTCGATCAGGTTGGCGGGCACGGCGCCGCAGTCGAGCACCATCATCGGGCCGCTGGCCCGCTCGCTCAGCTGATGGATCGTCTGCGCCACGACCTCCTTGCCGGTGCCGGTCTCCCCCTCCAGCACGACCGTGGTGCCGGTGCGCGCGATCTTCTCGATGATGCCGTAGATCTGCCGCATCTTCAGGCTGCGCCCGACCAGCCGGCCGAGGTGATCCTTGTCGCTGGGGACGATGGGCACCTTCTCGTCGGCGAAGAAGAACTGCAGCTCCGCCTTGCCCAGCTGCACGGTGCAGCCGGGACGGAGGAAGGCCTCGCGGACGCGGACGCCGTTGATGAAGGTGCCGTTGGTCGACCCCTGGTCGATCAGGATGTAGCCGTCCGGCTCCTGAATCACGGTGCAGTGACGGCGTGAGACGGTGTCCTCGTTGATCACGAAGTCGTTCTCGTCGATCGCGCCCAGACTGACGCTGGACTGCTCGAAGGCCTTCTCGCGCACGATCCCGTTCGGGCCGCGATAGACCAGCTTGCAGCGGCGCAGGTGCAGCTCGGTCGGCTTGCCACCGACGTAGGCGATCTTGGTCGGTTCGGCGTAGTCGGCGAAGCTCGTGCTCTTCTCGGCCATGGCGCTTCCTGCGCGGCGTGAGCCGCCCC
Organism: Pseudomonadota bacterium; assembly: GCA_016711215.1. Classification (NCBI taxonomy): domain Bacteria; kingdom Pseudomonadati; phylum Pseudomonadota; species Pseudomonadota bacterium. Next base: position 713,122 of record JADJTL010000001.1, read on the forward strand.
GCGCCCCCTCGGGCGGCGAGCGGCCACCGCGCGCGACGGTGGGGTCAACGGGCCGCATTGTAGCGGGGAGGCCGGCGCGAAGTCACGGGCCAAGCGCGACCAAGGGCCGCGATCGCGGTACCCGGGGGGCCTGGGTCGCGAGGCCCAAGGCTCGGCAAGGTGCCTGCTCGCCCCGAGGCCGACGCGCTCAGCTCAATAGGGGACCCGAACGATCAGGTGGCTGTCCCTGGTGCCTCGGTTATGCCGCAAAATCGGATCCGGCCGGCAAAGCGTGATCAGCTGCTCAGCGCCGACGGCGAGGTCCCAGACGTCCGCGCAGGCGAGCTCCTGCCAACTCGTTCCGCCCGTCATTGCCCAGTCCCGGCCGCCGTTTCTAGAGTAGTAGAGGGCCGTATGGTGGGAGGAACACCAGCTCGCGAGCACGTTCCGGTCGCTGGCCAACGAGGCGATGCGGCGATCAGGACAAGGGCCGAGTCCGCCTTTGGCACCGGCAATGCCGTGAAAGGTGGCGCCCCCGTCTGTCGATTCCGCGAGCCGTCCCCCCACGCCGATGAGGCGGAAGATGACGGAGGCGCCGCGTTTGAAGGCCTCCAGGCCCGCGGGATGCTCATCGCCCAGGGCCGCGCTCAGGGCGGCTGTGTCGTCGACGTAGTCTTGGGTCGAGGCGTCGTAGCGTAGCGCGCCGATGTACCGGCCAGCCCACTGTGTCGCGGTGACCAGCACTTGGGTCGACGCCTGGCCGGGAAGCACCCAGGCGTCGACGGGCGGCGGCAGGGGTGTGCCGTCGGTGAGCTCGGTCCAGGGCGGTCCGGCGGATGGGGGAATTCGGACCGGGTAGTCGTAGGCGCGGAAGAGGAAGGCGCTGGCGGGATCTTCGACGCTCAGCGCCAGCAGAGAGCCGGCATAGGAAGTCGCGCCCTCCTGAGTGAGGGCTGCCGACTGGAAGGCGTCGCTGGTTCGGATGACCGACGGGTCGTTGCCGGAGCCACGCCCTGCCCAGACGATCGCAATATCCGGCTGGGCCGGATAGACGCGCAGGCGCGCGACGTCACGCTGATGGGTGCCCAGGGTGGTGCTGTTGGTGAAGACCCGAGAGAAGCGAGCCCCCTGGTCGGTCGAGCGCAGCACATGCCACTCGGGGGAGGTCGCATAGAACGTCTGGCCGTCGACGCTGTCGAGCGCGCTGAAGCCGAAGGTGACGGGAAGACCACCACCGAGGGGGCCGGTGAAGCTCTGGCCTCCATCGCGGCTGACCCAGAGGCGCAGCCCCACGACCGCCAGCACCCTTTGTCCGGCGGCGTCGATTCGCGCGAAGCGGTCGAGACCGGAGGGAAAGCTGGCGACGGTCGTCCAGGCGGGATTGGGCACGCTCAGGCTGGGCGCCCGCTCGATCACCATGCCGCCGTTATTGGCCGCCTCGCGGAAGCGGAAGGCCGCGCCGTTCGTGGGGTTGATCACCGACTCACCCAGCGGTGCCGCGTGCCCGGCGCTGACCTGCCAGGTGGCGCCGCCATCGGTGGAGTGGAACCCATCGCCGTAGGGGCCGTAGCGGTCTGAGCTCCCGCCGCGGTCGACATAGGCGTGGCCCGTCGCTACCGGGTCGAAGTGGATCGCGGGCGGGAGGTCCTCGGCGTAAAGCGTCAGCGCCGAGCGCTTGGTCCAGGCGCCTCCAGCGCTCGTTTCGTAGATCCCAGATCGGTCGCCGTCGGTGGTGAGCGCCAAGAGGTGCTCGGGGCTGGCGGGGTCGACGGCCAGCGATCGGACGTGGGTCGTCATCGCGAGGGGGTCCGCGGCGACGGGGGTCCAGCTGCGGCCACCATCGGAGGACTTGCGCAGTTGGCCGAAGTCCTCCCTCGGGTTCATCCAGTCCGATCCATCCATCGCGCGCGTCCAGATGAAGAGCTCCCCGCTGCTCGCGGAAAGCGCGCAGGGGCCGCCTGAAAACCCGTCGGACGGTGAATATGTGCCCGGCTCGCTCACCGTCGGGCAGTCGACAGAGGGGCCGAGCGGGTCGATGCGCAGCACGAGGTCGTCGAGCGCCAGGTAGGCGGTGTGGTCGGAGGCGGGCGAGATTAGCAGCCGTGCCTCGTTTCGCAGCGCCCAGATCTCGGATCGTCGCTCACCCCCGCGGAATGCTGGTACGCGGCAGAGCACCGTGAACGAGGCGCCGTCGTCGAGGGTGCGCGCCACCGCGCCCCTATGATCGAGTACGTACCAGGTCGAAGGCGAGGCCGGGTCGATCGCCGCCTCGACGTAGGTGTTCGCCGCGCCGACGTCACAGACGTCGGCGAAGGTAACCGGAGGGCAGCCTTCGTCGGCGGTGCCATCGCAGTCGTTGTCGATCGCATCGCCGCAGGTGTCGCTGGCGGCCGGGCTCACAGCGTCGGCGCAGTCGCTCCAGCGGCTGCCGAGGCCGCCGGGCCCCGAGGTGCAGGTGCGCGTGCCGCGCTCGCAGGCGCCGACGCCCGCATGCTCGGCCAGTCCCGGGTAGCACGCCTCGCTCTCGCCCAGGCGGCAGTCGCAGTCGTCGCCGACGCCGGCCTGTCCGCTGCACGACTCCCCTCCGTCGTTCGCGCGGCTCCCCGCGTCGTCGGCCGCGGCGCTGTCGGCGTCTGGGGTCGAGCGGGCGCTGATCAGTTGTTGATCACCGCAGCCACCGAGCAGCATCCCGACAACGAGCAAGCTGCCCCAGCCAGCGGTGAAGGTCGTCGCAAGGCGCTTCGCCGGTTCCGTCGCGCTCCTCGGCTGGCGTGCAGCGTTCTCGCGGGTGGGGCTGGACATCGACTGCTGCTCCTTGAGGCGATGCGCTCCCGGTTGCGGCGGCCAGGTTGGCCGGCGTGGTCCCGCCTTGCGCCGGGCTTTGTGTCGCCTGCCTGTCTGGTCGTTGGGTGTAGCAGCGGAGGAGGCGATTGGAAGCCCCACGGCCGGTCCCCCGCGCCCAGCCTGGGTCTCCCAGGCCCAATCCGGGCGCTCAGAGCGGAGGGCGGGGTGAAAGCGCACGAGGCTTGGTCGTCGGGTAGCCATCTCTTCCCGGCTCGTTTGACGCTGCGCGGCCGCTGGTGGAAACTGACTCCCGGGGCGGAAGGTTCGTGCAGGAGACCTTTGGCAAGTACAAGCTGATCGAGCGGCTGGCCTCCGGTGGCATGGCCGAGGTCTTTGTTGCGACCGTCCACGGCGAGGCTGGCTTCAGCAAGCCGGTGGTGATCAAGCGCCTGCATCCGCGACTCGGCGAGGATAGCGAGTTCGCGCGGATGCTGATCGACGAGGCGCGGATCACCGCCCAGCTCACGCACTCGAACATCTGCCAGGTGCTGGACCTCGGCCAGGTCGACGGCTCGTACTTCATCGCGATGGAATACGTGGCCGGTGAGGACCTGCGCGCGGTGCTCGAGGCCCACCGCCGGCAGCAGAGCTTCATGCCCGTCGAGGCGGCGGTCCATGTCGTCAGTGAGCTGCTCGCCGGGTTGGACTATGCCCACCGCAAGGAGGACATGGAGGGGCATTCGCTCGGCGTCGTGCATCGGGACATCAGCCCGCAGAACGTGCTGATCAGCTATGAGGGCGAGGTCAAGGTCATCGACTTCGGCATCGCCAAGGCCCGCCAGCGCATGGTCGAGACGCAGGTCGGCGTGATCAAGGGCAAGTTCCGCTATATGTCGCCCGAGCAGGCCTCTGGACAGCCGCTCGACTCGCGCACGGATATCTTCGCCGCCGGCGTCGTGCTTTATGAGCTGCTCCGCGGTGAGCCGCACTCGCTGACCCTTCCCGACACCGAGGTGATTCGGCGGATGCAGGAGGCCGAGTTCGAGCCGATCCGACGCAGCGCCGCCGAGGTGCCGGACGCGCTGCTGCAGATTGTCTCGAGCGCGATGCATCGCAAGCCGCGCAAGCGCTTTCAGACCGCTGCCGACTTCAGGCGCGAGCTGCTCGTTTTTCTGGCCGAGCGCGGCGACGTCGAGGCGACCGGACGCCGACGCGGTGGGACGCTCTTCGGGCGCAGTGAGCTGGCGGCGCTGATGCGCAGCGTCTTCCCCGAGGAGCGGCGCGTGCAGCGCACGCGTCTGGGGGGCGGCGCCGGCGTCCTGAGGCCGGAGCTGCTCGTCGGCGCGGCGGCGGCCTCCGGTCGGGGGCTGGCGAGCGCGCCCAAGGTACCAGGGCCCGAGGCACCGCTGGTCGAGGCTGCGGCGGCCCCCGCGGCGGCGCCGGCGCGGCGCATCGACGAGGCCACCGGTGCGGTGCGCGCGGCCTCGAGCCCGGTGGTCAGCGCGGGCGGGAGCCCACCGCCGGCGACGGCGGCGCCCCTGGCGTCCAGCGCCCGAGCGCCGGCCGCGTCGACGGCGAGCGGCTGGCCGAGCGCAGGGTCGGATCGGATCGGCACGGTTCCCCTGGTGCTGGCTGGCGAGCAGGTCGTGCGGCGTCTACCGACGGGGGAGATGACGATCTCCCCCTTGCCCGGGAGCGGCCCTCCGGCGTCCGGGAACGCCGTCCTGGCGCCGGCCGAACGCGAGGCGATGAGCGCGGGCCGCGCCGCGCCGATGCGCGTGCTGACGTACGGTGGTGGGGGCGAGGAGGTGTCGGTAACAGACGCGACGGCCGCCGTGGTCTTGCCGCCACGGGCGGTGCGGCCAGCCACGCGGCCGGCCGATCGCCCGAGCGCACCCTTCGATGCGCCCTTCGATGCGCCCTTCGATGCGCCCTTCGATGCGCCCTTCGATGCGCCCTCCCAGCGCGAGCTGGAGGCGGCGAATCCGCGCGCTGGGGTCTTCTCGCGCCAGGATCCGCGGCGCGGGTTAACGACCTTCGATGCTCACGCCTCCGAGCAGCGGCGCAGCCGTTGGCCCGCCCCGGCGGTGGAGCGCAGCGCGGCGCCATCGCGAAGCGGTCAGCACCAGGCGTCCTCGCGCGGCGCCAGTTGGCTTGGCGGGTTCAGCCTGCTGGTCTTCCTCGCGGCGGTGCTGGGGACGGCCGGTTTTTTCGGCTACCGCATGCTCGTGCTCGACGAGGCTGCCTATCGCCGCCGCGCGCCGGCGGGCGTCGCCGACGCCGCGGCCGCCGCGCCCGCCGCGGAGGACCTGCCGGCCGACCTGCCGTCGACGGCCAGGCCGCGTGCCGTGCGCGGGGTCGGACGCCTGCGCGTGCAGAGCCGTCCGGCGGGCGCGGCGATCGCGCTTTGCGAGCGCGACACGGGTCAGCGGACGCCCGCGACCTTGGCGCTCGAGGCCGGGCGTAGCTGCACGCTGCGGCTCGATCATGAGGACTTCTTGCCCTTCGAGCTGCCCGTTCGCGTCGCGGCTGGCCGCCAGATCGCCGTGCAGGCGGTGCTGCGCCGCCGCTCAGCCGAGAGCGTCGCCGCCTCACGCGAGGCGGTGTTGGTCGTCACCAGCGTGCAGCTCGGTACGGTCTACGTCGACGATCGCGCCGTCGGACAGACGCCGCGCCTCGAGCTGAGGCTGCCGGCCGGACGCTACAGCGTGCAGATTCACTATCCGGCGCTCGGCATCAAGACGTCGCAACGACGCGTCACGCTGCCCGCGCGGGCGCGGGTCAAGCTGCACTTCGATCCGACGCCCTAGATCCGTGGTGGAGACGATCGAGATCCGTTTCGTCGTGGCGCCGCAATACGCGGGCTGGCGCCTCGATCATTTCCTCAAGGCGCAGGTCCCCAGGCTCTCGCGCGCGCGAATCCAACGCATGATCGCGGCGCAGGCTGCGGGCGTCGGGCCGAGCCCCGGGGAGGCCACGGGACGCTGGCGTGCCGCGGCGCGCGTCCAGGCCGGTCAAGAGATCCGGCTGCTGCGGCCCGCACCGATCGAGCCGCCGGTGCCGCGTACCTTTGAGGTGCTGCACGAGGACGAGGCGCTGCTCGCCATCGCCAAGCCCGCCGGGCTGCCGATGCACGCGACGGCGCTCTACCACCGCAACACGCTGACGGCCCTGCTGCGCGAGCACTTCGGCGCTGAGGCGACGCCGCGGCTGGTCCATCGCCTCGATCGCGAGACCTCGGGGATCGTGCTCCTGGCGCGGACGCGCTCTGCTGAGATCGCCCTCAAAGGGCAGCTGGCGCGCCGACGGATGCATAAGGCCTACCTGGCGATCGTTCACGGCGACCCGGGGCCGAGCGGGGTCGTCGAGCTGCCGATCGGCGCCGACACGGTCGCGGGGATCCGCGTCAAGCGCGCCGTTGTCGCCGCGGGCCTGGCCTCCTGCACGCGCTTTCGCCGGCTGGCTCGTCGGGGTCCCTTCAGCCTGGTGGAGGCCATGCCGGAGACGGGCCGCCAGCATCAGATCCGCGTGCATCTGGCAGCGATCGGCGCGCCGGTCGTCGGCGACAAGCTCTACGGCCTCGATCCGCGCTGCCACCTGGAGTACCTCGAGACCGGGTGGACCGCGTCGCTCGCCGAGCGCCTGCTCCTGCCGCGCCAGGCCTTGCACGCGGCGTCGATCTGCTTCACGCACCCCGCCGATGGGGAGGTGCGGCAGCTCCGCTGTCCCCTGCCCGCCGATCTGGTGCAGTTCTGGCGCGGGTTACCCTTCGACGTGGTCGCCGACGTCGCGGCGCTGCAGCACCTGCTGATCGAGGAAGCGCTCTAGGTCGCGGTAGAAGCGGCGCAGCGTCGCGGGCTGACGGAAGCCATGTTCCTCGCCGGCGTAGAGGTGATACTCGCAGGGGATGCCGCGTCGGCGCAGCACGGCGGCGATCCGCTCCGATTGATCGGGCGGCACGACGCGGTCCTCGCTGCCCTGAAAGAGGATCAGCGCGTCCTCGATCCTTTCGGCGTGGTGGAGGGGCGAGCGCTGGCGGTAGCGCGCGGCCGTCGCCGGCAGCTCGCCGACCAGGCTGTCGAGATAGTGCGCCTCGAACTTATGCGTATCGGCGGTCAGCGCGAGCAGGTCCGAGACGCCGTAGAGGCAGACGCCGGCGGCGAAGCGGGCAGGGTGGGTGCAGAGCGTCTCCAGCACGGTGAAACCACCTGCGCTGCCGCCCATCACGACGATCCGCCGCGGATCGGCGAGGCCGGCGCCGACGAGGTACTCACGGGCGCCGAGGGTGTCCTCGACATCGACGACGCCCCAGCGGCCGTCGAGCGCCTGCTGATAGGCGCGGCCGTAGCCGCTGCTGCCGCGATGGTTCAGCTCGAGAAACACCCAGCCACGGGTGGCGAAGTACTGCGCGCGCGCATTGAACGTCGCCCCGCTCTGCGCCGTCGGGCCGCCGTGGATGCCGATGATCGCGGGCGGCAGCGCGCCGCTGGCGTCGTGGTGCTCGGCGCTGGTCGGCGTGTAGAGCAGCGCGTGGACCCGCAGGCCGTCGTCGGCCTGCCAGCTCAAGGGCTGGGCCTCGGCCAGCGCTGCTGCCGCAAGCGCTAGCCCGGTGCTCGGCCGCACGACCGCGGCATCCCCCCCGCGCCAGAGCAAAAGGCGCGGCGGGCTGCGCGACGACGCTGCCACCAGGGCCAAGGCGTCCGCGTGCGGAGCGGGTACCAAGGAGCTCACGGCGGTGTACGCCTCGAGGCCCGGCACGCGCGTGCCCTGGCCGCTCGCCAGGTCGATGCGCTCGACGCGCTGAAACCCGGCGTCATTGACCGCGGCGAGCGCGGACCTGCCGTCATGGGCGAAGCCCCAATGCCGCATCCCTTGGACCCAGGCGGGGGGCGCCAGCTCGTGGCGGAGGTGCGTGAGTTGGCGTTGGACGCCGCTCGAAAGCTCGTGCAGGTGCAGCTCGCTCCAGCCGCTGCTGTCGCTGACGAAGCCGAGGTAGCGCCCATCGGCTGAGAACTGGGGCTGCAGCACGCTGGCGCCCGGCCCGCCGGCGATCAGCTCACGGCGGACCACGGTCAGCGCCTCGCCGCTGCTTGCCAGCGTGGCGAGCAGCAGGCGGCTGCTCTGCCACGGCATGTTCGGATGGTCCCACTCGATCCAGGCGAGGCGTTGCCCATCCGGATGCCAAACGGGGTCCAGATAGAAGTCGGATCCGCTGACCAGCGGACGCGCTGTCTGCTGGCCGGCGGCGTCGACCAAGAGCAGCCGGTCGTCGCGGCCGTCATGGTGCACGTAGACGAGCCAGCGACCGTCGCGCGAGAGCGCGGGAGCGGCGCAGCTCCCTCCCGGTGGCGTCAGGGGCCGGGCGAGCGCCTGGCCGGCTGGTGCGCTGAAGAGCTGCCCGCCGCGATCGGCGAAGACGACGCGATCCGCCGCGACAGCCAGGGCGCCTCCGCCGTAGCCGACACGGCCGCGCACGTCGTGCGCCGCGCTGGTCAGCTCGCAGACTGGGCTCCGCCCGCCGAGCGTCGACATCAACACGCCGCGACCGTCGCGCGCCTCGACCCAGAAGAGCGTGCCCTCGTCGCTCCAGCGCAGCTCCTCGAGGCGTAGCGCACTGGCCAGCGCGTCGGCGTCGATCGGTGAGCGCCAGCGGCCGTAGGGGAGCTGTTGCATCGCGCGGCCGAGCATAGCGCCGCCGGCCGTGCACGACCAACCCCGGAGCGATCGGCGCGCGATCGGCGCGCGATCGGCGGGGCTGCGGGCATCGGGCAGTCCGCTGCGGTAGACTGAGGGCCTGTCGGAGCGCGCCGCGATGAACCAGCCTGGGACCGTGCAGCGCCGCGGGCGCGGCGTCTTGCTCTTCATCGGCATCTCGCTGCTGGCACATCTGCAGCTGGTGCTGGTGCTCGTGGTCGCCGCGACGCTCAACCCGGAGGGTTGCGGCGAAGAGACTCGCCAGCCACCGGCAGCCTTCGAGGTAGCGTTGGTGCCCGATTCCGAGGCGCTGTCGCGCGCGCGCCTGCGGGGTCTCCAGCGCAGCCTGCGCGAGCAGGAAGGGCGCGAGGAGCGCGAGGCGCGCCTGGTCGAGGGGCAGGTCGTCGAGCTGCCCAGACCGCGCGACGAGCAGCGCCCGGAGCGCGCCAAGTATCTCTCCGAGTACGACAGCAAGGTCGCGAAGGAGACCAGGGCGGCGCCGCGCCCGCCTGGGGCCGCGCGAAGGCCGAGCGCAGCAGCCTCGGAGCGCAGCGCAGCGCCCCGCGCCGCGCAGGGCGCGCGCAGCGGCCGCCCTGCGCCCCGATCACCCAGGGCGCCGCGGCTGGCGATGCGCAGCGCAGCGCAGCCCACGCCGCCGCAGGCGCGGGCCCCGGCGCTTTCCCCCCTGCAGGGCAGCGGCGTCGCGCCCGCCCCGCCTGCGGCGGCGAGCAGGGAGGGCCCGCTTGCCGTGACCCCTGCCGCTGCCGCCACCGCGGCGCCAGGCCAGCCGCGAGCGCCCGCGGATCGCGCGGCCGACCAGGGAGCGGCCGCGACGGGAGGGCTTGGACGCCTGATGGTCAGCGACCAGGAGATGTCGCGTGCGCTCGGGGGAGGCGCCAATGACGCCCTCAGCGATCTGGAGCAGGGCGAAGAGACGCTGCTCAATTCGCGCCGCTGGCGCTACGCGGGCTTCTTCAACCGGGTCAAGCAGCAGGTCGCGCAGAACTGGCATCCCGATCGCGTCTACCGCCGCCGCGACCCCACGGGCAACGTCTACGGCTTCAAGGATCGGTTGACGGTGCTGATCGTGACGCTGGATCCGCAGGGTGGGCTGCGCGACCTCAAGCTCGAGCAGCCCTCGGGCCTGGCGTTTCTCGACGAGGAGGCGATGAGCGCCTTTCGCTTGGCTCAACCCTTTCCGAATCCGCCGCGCGGTCTGGTCGACGACAAGAGCGGCCAGATCAGCTTCCGCTTCGGGTTCCTCTTCGAGCTGACGCGTCAGCCGAGCTTCCGCGTGCTGCGCTACAACGGCGGGTAGGTCGCGGCGCGCGTCGCCTTCCCTGCCGGCCCCCCGATGTGAGCGACCGCGCGCTATTCAAGGGTCTAGCTCAGGGGGATCTCGGGGTTCGACAGTCGCGTTCCGCTCTATCGTCTGGCGTTCCGCCCTATCGTCAATCCTCAGACGATTGACCGGCAGGAAGAGCCGCTCGATCGACCTGGTCGGTCCTCTAGGGCGTCTCTGGGTCCGGATCGGGCCGATAGCGCAGGCGCGGTTTGCGGGCGGCGCGGGCCTCATCGAGCCGACCCACGCCGGCCAGGTGCGGCGCGCTGCGCAGCAGGTCCGGACTGCTGTGCGCCTCCTCGACGATCGCGGCGAGCGCGGCGACGAAGGCATCGAGCGTCTCGGGCGCCTCGGTCTCGGTCGGTTCGACCATCAACGCGCCGGGCACGACCAAGGGGAAGTAGACCGTGGGGGGATGGAAGCCGTAGTCGATCAGCCGCTTCGCCAGGTCGACCGTGCTCAGCCCGAGTGGTCGCAGGTCGCGGTCCGAGGCCACGACCTCGTGCATGCAGTGTTGGGGATGCGGCACGTGGAGCAGCGCCCGAAGCTGCACCCGCAGGTAGTTGGCGTTCAACACCGCGAGCTCACTGACGCGGCTGAGCCCCTCGGCCCCATGCTCGCGCAAGTAGACCCAGGCGCGCAGCAGCACGAGGAAATTGCCCCAGAAGCTGCGCAGCCGGCCGATCGAGCGCGGGCGATCGTAGTCGAGGCGCAGCCGCTCGCCCACGCGCTCGACGGTGGGGATCGGGAGGAAGGGCTCGAGCGCCGCGCTCACGCCCACCGGGCCCGCGCCGGGCCCGCCGCCGCCATGGGGCGTGGCGAAGGTCTTGTGGAGATTGAAGTGCATCGCGTCGACGCCGATGTCGCCGGGCCGGAACTTTCCCATCACCGCGTTGAAGTTGGCCCCGTCCATGTACACCAGGCCGCCCGCGCGATGGACCATCTCGGCGATCTCGACGATATGCGTCTCGAAGAGGCCAAGCGTGTTGGGGTTGGTGATCATCAGCGCGGCGACCTCGTCGTCGAGCGCCGCGCGGACCGTCTCCGGCTCGAGAACGCCGCGCTCGGCGGAGGTGGGGAGCTCCAGCGCCGTGAAGCCGTTGAGCGTGCAGGTGGCGGGATTGGTGCCGTGCGCCGTGTCGGGGATCAGGACCTTGCGCCGCGCCTGCCCGCGGTCGGCGTGGTAGGCGCGGATCATCATCAGGCCGCAGAGCTCACCGTGCGCACCGGCGGCGGGCTGCAGCGTCACGCGCGAAAACCCGCCGAGCGCCTTGAGCATCTGCTCGAGCTCATGCAGCAGCAGCAGCGCACCCTGGAGCTGTTCCTCGGGCTGGTAGGGGTGCAGGTCGGCGAAGGCGGGCAGACCGGCGGCGAGGTCGGCGATCCGCGGGTTGTACTTCATCGTGCACGAGCCGAGCGGATACATCGCCGTATCGATGCTCATGTTCCACTGCGAGAGGCGCGTGTAATGGCGCACGACCTGCGGCTCGCTGACCTCGGGCAGCGCCGGTGGCTGGTCCCGCAGCAGCGCCGCGGGCCAAAGGGCCTGCAGGTCTACCGCTGGCACGTCGCAGGCCGGCAGGGAGGCACCGCTGCGACCAGGGTGGCCATAGGCGAAGATCGGTCGCTCGTGGTGCAGCAGACCGCTGAGGGGCTGGCTCATCGGCTGGCCTCGCGCAGCGCCGCCACCAGGCGGTCGATGTCTTGGCGTCGGTGCAGGTCGCTGATGCCGACGAGGAGCGTGGCGCGCTCGCGCTCGTCGAAGGCGCCGAGCGCGACGCCGGGGACGACCCCGTGTTGGTCGCTGGCATAGGCCACCAGCGCGGCCGCATCCCCGCCGGGAACGCGCACCGCGAACTCGTTGAAGAAGGGCGCGGGGAAGCGCATGGCGAAGCCCGGCAGCGCCGCGATGGCGCGTTGGGCATAGACCGCCTTGGCGAGGTTCAGCTGCGCCAGGCGCCGCAGCCCCTGGGGACCGAGCAGCGCCAGGTGGATCGTGAAGCGCAGCGCGATCAGCCCGTGGTTGGTGCAGATGTTCGAGGTGGCCTTGGCCCGCCGAATGTGCTGCTCGCGCGTCGAGAGCGTCAGCACGTAGCCGGTGCGCCCGTGGACGTCGACGGTCTCGCCGACCAGGCGACCCGGGAGCTGGCGCAGCGCCTTCGCGCCTGAGGCGCCGAAGAGGCCGACCCCGGGCCCGCCGCAGGAAGGTGGTCCGGCCAGTCCGAGACCCTCACCGACGACGATGTCCGCGCCCGCGCGACCCGGGGCCTGGAGCAGGCCGAGCGCGAGCGGTTCGGTGCAAAGCGCGACCAGCAAGGCACAGTGGTCATGCGCGGCCTTGGCGAGCGGGATCAGATCCTCGAGCACGCCGAAGAAGCTCGGCGTCTGGATCACCACGCAGGCCACATCGCGCGCCAGGCGAGCCTGCAGGCCGTCGAGATCGGTGGCGCCGGCAGCGTTAGACGGTAGCGACTCGAGCGCGACGTCGTCGCCGAGCCCCGAGAGGTAGCTGCGACAGGTCTGGAGATACTCTGGGTGGATCCCCGCCGAGATCAGAGCGCGTGGGCGGCCGGTGAGCCGGCGCGCCATCAGCAGCGCCTCGGCGGCGGCCGAGGCCCCGTCGTACATCGAGGCGTTGGCGTAGTCGCTGCCGAAGAGCTCACAGACGATGGTCTGGAACTCGAAGATCGCGGCCAGCGTGCCCTGGCTGACCTCGGCCTGATAGGGCGTGTAGGCGGTGGCGAACTCGCCGCGCGCCGCCAAGCTATCGACGGCGGCCGGAATGGCATGGCGTGGCAGTCCAGCGCCGATGAAGGGGAGGGGGCCCTCGTCGTCCGCCTCGCGCTGGTTGCCGAGCGCGCCGCCCGTCGCGCCGCTGGCGCCGCGGCCGAGGGTGCTGCTGACCGTGTTGCGTCGGCCGAGGCGCTGCAGCTCGCGGCGCAGCTCGGGCTCGCTCAGCGCTGGGGGCAGGTCGAGCGTGCCGCGAAAGCGCGCCGCCTCGGGGATGACGTCAAAGAGCGCCTCGAGGTCGGGGACGCCGATCGCCTGCAGCATCGCGCTGATCTGCTGCTCGGTATGGGGTAGGTCGCGCACTGGGTCGTCACCGGCAGCCGGAGGGCCGCACGCTAATGGGCAGTCTGAGCAGCGGCGAGCAGCGCCGTGTACGCCGCGGCGTCGAGTAGCTGCTCGAACTCCGCGCCGCTCGGCTCGAGGGCGATCATCCAGCCCTCGCCAAAGGGCGCGCTGTTGACCAGCTCCGGCTCGTCCTCCAGCCGCGGATTGATCGCGGCGACGCGCCCCGAGAGCGGGGCATAGAGCTCTGAGACCGACTTCACCGATTCGATCGTGCCGAAGGGCTGCCCGGCGCGGACCAGGTCTCCGACGGCCGGCAGCTCGACCAGCGTGATGTCGCCGAGCTGCTCGACGGCGAAGGCGGTGACGCCGATGGTCACGCGGCCTTCGTCGCGGCGCGCCCACTCATGGTCCTTGGTATAACGTCGATCGCTCGGGTTGGGCATCCGCTGCTCCTCCTCGCCGTTCACGGCTGGTGTGCGCCCGCGGACGATCGTGCCCCGGCGCGCAAGAAAGGACCCCTTACCACTTCGGCGACAATCGCCTTGCCGCGGGACTCGACCTGCAGCCGTTGGCCTGGCGCCGCGTGCGTCGTCGGCACATAGGCGAGCGCGATCGCCGTCTTCAGCGAGGGCGACATCGTGCCGCTGGTGACGGCGCCAATCCGCGCTCCGAGCGCCGTCTCGCCGCTGCCATCGTGGACGGGGTAGCCCGCGCGGGCGATGCCGCGCGAGCGCATGGTCAAGCCGACGAGCCGTCGCTTCAAACCCTGGCGCTGCTGCTCCAGGAGCGGCGCTCGGCCGATGAAGTCCTTCTGCGCGAGCTTGACGGTCCAGCCCAAGCCCGCCTCTAAGGGGGTGGTCGTCTCGTCGAGATCCTGCCCGTAGAGCAGCAGGCGGGCCTCCAAACGCAGCGTGTCGCGGGCGCCCAGGCCGCAGGGCTGAAGGTCGTGGGCGGCGCCCGCCTCGTGCAGGGCCGCCCAGAGACGCGGCGCCGCGTCGGCGCTGCAGAAGAGCTCTAGTCCATCCTCGCCGGTGTAGCCGGTGCGTGCAGCGATGCAGCTCGCGCCCGCGGCCTGCGCCGCGGCCAAGCGAAAGCGCGGGAGCGCGCTGAGGGCCGGTCCGGCCAGCGCAGACCACGTCGCCAGCGCTCGCGGCCCCTGCAGCGCCAGCAGGGCCCACTGCTCGCTCTCGTCCTCGACGCTGCAGTCCGCGCTGGCGTGGGCGCGGAACCAGTCCGCGTCCTTCTGCACGTTGGCGGCGTTGACGACGACCATCAGGTGGTCGGCACGCTGCCGATAGACCACGCAGTCATCGATCACGCCGCCCAGGGGGTTGCAGAGCGGGGTGTAGACGGCCTGGCCGTCGGCGGCGTCGGAAATCGTGTTGGTCGCCAGGCGCTCGATCGTGGCCAGCGCGCCCGGCCCACGGAGCACCAGCTCGCCCATATGGCTGACGTCGAAGAGCCCGACCGCTTGGCGCACGGCGAGGTGCTCGGCGACGATGCCGCGGTACTGCAGCGGCATCAGGTGTCCGGCGAAGGGCACCAGTCGCGCGCCGGCCTCGCGATGGGCGGTGATCAGCGGCGTGGTCTTGAGCTGGTCCATGCGGCAGAGACCGTCCGGGGCGACGCCGCCCACCGGCGATGCGACGGCATGCCAGCGACGCGACCGGCGGCGAGCATAGACGAACACCGAGCAGCGTCAAGAGTGGTCGCGCCGCGGCGGATGCGGTAACGATGCCCGGCACGATGAAGACGAATCAGCTGGACGTGAGCGCGAGCGAGACTCACGGCGCGGGGGGCTTCCTCGCCTTGCGCCGCTGCCGACTGCGGCATTGGGATGGGCAAGGCGCGGCCTCTCCGCCCTTCGTCATCGACGTCGTCGAGCGCTCGCTGGGTACGGATGCGGTGGTCGTGCTGCCCTTCGCGCGGCGGCCGGATCGCGTGTTGTTGCGGCGTGGCCTTCGTCCGGCCTTGCGCCTCGGTCGCGCGCAGGGCCTCTTGCGCGAGGGCACGGCGGCGCCGCTGCTGCAGCTCGAGGCGGTCGCGGGCGTGGTCGAGCGGGACGACAAAGGCGCAGTGGAGCTGCTGCGCCGCGCCGCGCTGGAGCTGCACGAGGAGGCGGGTCTGCAGGTAGCCGAGACAGCGCTGAGGCCGCTGGGACCGCCAGCCTTCCTCTCGCCGGGGCTGATGGCCGAGCGGATCTACTTCTTCGCGGTCGAAGCCGCGCTGACGGCGGAGCCCGCTTGCCCTCCGGCCGGCGATGGCAGCCCCTTCGAGCTCGGTGCCACGCTCGAGCTGCTCGAGCTCGACGAGGCGCTGGCGCGCTGTGGACGGGGTGAGATCGAGGATCTGAAGACCGAGTGTGCCCTGCGGCGGCTCGCCCAGTGGTTGGTGGGCTAGCGCGGTGGGGAAGGTCGGGCGGTGGCGCTGTCTCTGGCGCGGTTGGCGCGACGGCCGAGGGCCGGGAGCGGCGAGCGCGGGGCTCCGGTTAGCGCTGACGCTGGCGTGCGTGCTGGGCGCGACGGCCGGATCGGGGAGCGCGCTGCCCGCCGATGCCGAAGCGGCCGCTGGCGGAGCGGCGGGCGGGACGGCGCAGCTCGCGGCCCTGCTCGCCGATCGACGGCTCGGCGGCGCCAAGGTCGGCTTGCTCGCGGTCGACCTCGCCAGCGGCCGCGTGCTGGCCGAGCACGAGGCCGACGGTCCGTTGCTGGTGGCCTCGACGGTCAAGCTGATCACCGCGGCCGCGGCGTTGGACGTCCTCGGTCCCCACTATCGCTTTCGCACCGAGGTCTTTTCACTGCCGGTGGCGATCCGCGGCGGCGTCTTGACCGGCGATCTCTACCTCAAGGGCTTTGGTGATCCCTCGCTCGACGCGCCGGACCTCTGGCGCCTGGCCCGCCGCCTGCGCGCGCTCGGCCTCCGTCGGGTCCGTGGCGCTCTGGTCCTGGACGAGAGCTATTTCGACGCCTCGCCTCTGCCGCCGCTCTATGAAACGCGTGACACCGACGCCGCCTATCGCGCGGCGACGGGCGCCTTGAGCCTGCACGAGAACGCGGTGACGATTGGGGTGCGGCCGTCGGCGGTCGGTCAGCCCGTCGAGGTAACGCTGATTCCGGCCAGCGCCTATCTGCAGCTCGAGAACGGCGCCCTCACCGTGGGGCCGCCGCGGCGCAGCGCCCTGATCATAAGTGCGCGGTCGGCGCCCGACGGGACGGTGGTCAGCGTGCAAGGCGCGTTGCGGGCTGGTGCGCGCCCTGTCTGGACGCGTCGGCGCGTCGAGGATCCGGGCCTCTTCGTCGGCATCACCTTTCGCGAGCTCCTCGAGCGAGAAGGCATCCGCTTCGGTCGCTCGGCGCTGCGGCGTGGAGCGCTGCCACCACGAGCACGCCGGCTCCTCGTCCATCAATCCGTGCCCCTGAGCGACGTGATTCGGCGCATGAACAAGCGCAGCAGCAACCTAATCGCCGAGCAGCTCGTGCGCGTGCTGGGCGCCGAGGCCTCCGCTGTGCCAGGCACCTGGGCCGCTGGCCTGGCGGTGATCGAGCGTCACCTGGCGGCGGGCGGCCTGCGGCGCGGGAGCTATCAGCTAAAGAACGGTTCGGGGCTCTACGAGTCCGCGGTCTTTTCGCCGCGGCAGATCGTCTCCGTGCTCGCGGAGGCCTGGCGCAGCTTTCGCTGGGGACCCGAGTTCGTCGCCTCGCTGGCGATTGCCGGCGCCGATGGGACCCTCGCCCATCGTTTCGTCGGCAGCGACGCGGCGCATTGGGTGCGCGGCAAGACCGGCACGCTGGCCGACGTCGTGGCCCTCAGCGGCTACGGCGGCGAGGCCAGCGGTCAGTCGCCGATCGCCTTCAGCATCGTCTTCAACGGGCTCGCGAGCGATCGCGTGCGGGTCGCGCGGCGCGTCGCCGACGCGCTGGTTCAGGCGTTGCTGGCTGAGCAGCGCAGGGGTCCCGCGCCCGCGCAGCGGGGGCCTCAGGGCAGGTAGATGATCGCGGCGGTCGAGAGGCCCCAGAGCCCGGCATTGAGCAAGAAGGGCCAGTCGCGGAGCATCGCGTCGGTGGGGCTCTCGGCCTGGGTGTGGCGCCCGACGAGCTGCAGGAAGCGCAGGACGCCGAGGACGACGAAGGGGACCGTCCACAACAGCGTGCCGGCGCCGAAGAAGCGCTTCGTATGCGCGGAGACCGTATAGAGGGCGTAGCTCACGCAGGTCGCCGCCGCCAGCGCCCAGAGCAGCACCACGAGCGACGTCAGGTGGTAGCGCGCCAGCACCGGCCGTCGCGCCCCGGCCCGCTGCCGGTCGCCGGCATTGGCCAGCTCGTGCGCGCGCTTGCCGAAGCCGAGCAGGCAGGCCAGCACAAAGGTGCAGATCAGCAGCCAGGGCGACGCCACCACGGCGAGCGCCACCGCGCCCGCGAGGACGCGCAGCAGGAAGCCGGCGGCGATGCTGAGCACGTCGACGAAGGGCAGGTGCTTGAGATGCAGCGAGTAGGCCAGGTTGACGATCAGGTAGCCCGCGGCGCAGGCGAAGCAGGGGAGGCCCAGCAGCGCCGCGAGCGCGAGCGAGACGAGAATCAGCAGCGCGGCGGCCGTTTGCGCGGCGGCGAGCGGCAGGCGGCCAGACGCGATCGCCCGCAAGCGCTTGATCGGATGGGCGCGGTCGTTGTCGAGATCGAAGAGGTCGTTGATCAGATAGACGGCCCCCGAGAGCAGACAGAAGGCGAGGACCGCGAGCAGACTGCGGAGCAGCAAGGGTGGCGAGGTGAGCTGCTTGGAAAAGAGCAGTGGGGCCGCGACGAAGAGGTTCTTCGTCCACTGGTGCGGACGCAGCGAACTCAGGAGACCGACGACCATCAGACTAGCGCTTAGCGCCCGCTGCCACCGCTTGTCAACGGCGGGGCGGGCGGCGCCGTCTGCCACTTTTCAACGGCGGGGCGGGCGGCGCCGCCTGCCACTTTTCAACGGCGGGGCGGGCGGCGCCGCCCCTGCAGGTTGCTCGTGGCGCCGCTGCCACGCTGCCCGTGACGGCGGATCCCAGCGTCCGACTCGTGGCGCAGGCGCGGCGAGCGTGCGACACTCGGAGCCAATCGCGAGCAGGTTGACCGCGCGACCGCGGTCCGGCATCTTTGTAACGAAGAAGACAAGATGAAGTTTATCTGCGACCAGTGCAGCACGAAGTACTCGATCGCCGACGAGAAGGTTCGGCGAAAGGTTCTGAAGATCCGCTGCAAGAACTGCGGCAACATCATCGTGGTCCGCGATCCGACGCGCGGGACGGGCGCGCTGGCGGCCGTCCCGACGGAGGGCGGCAGAGCGCTCGACGAGGCGTTCCAGCAGGTCTTCAGCGAGTCACCGCCCGCGACGCGGTCCGTCACTGCGGCAGCGCAGCGATCGACCGCCGCCCGGGTGCCCACGCCCGCGCCCGCGCTCGTCGACGACCACGAGCGCGAGCCTGAAGACGACAACACCCGCATATCACTGCCCGGGGAATTGCGGCCCCATGAGGCGGCGATCGAGGACGAATGGTACCTGGCCGTCGATGGGCATCAGTTCGGGCCGATGTCCTTCGACGAACTCTGCCGCCGGGTCCGCCGCGGCGAGGCGCGCAGCGAAACCGGGGACGAGGCCTTTGTTTGGCGTGACGGCTTCGAGGACTGGATCGACGCCCATAGCGTCCCCGAGCTACGGCCCTTCGTGCCCCCGCGACCGCCCCCCCGCGGGCGCGGGTCGGGGCTGCTCCCGCTGCCGGCTGATCGCGATCGAAGCGGGGCTGCCGCCGGTTTGCCGGCCTTCGGCGACCCGCAGGTGTGGCCGGTGTCGGCCGCCTCGCTGGCTGTCTCCGCGCCGCCCGCGCGCATGCCAGCGGGGCGAGCAGCGGTTGGCGCTCGCGCCGCGTCGCCAACCGGGGAGGTCAGTGGCCCGGGCGTCTCTGAGGCCTTCTCACTCGAGGCGCTGGCTGCCCTCGGCTCGTCGGCGCCCGGCTTGGCGAGTGCCGGGCAGCAGCGCGTGGAACAGCGCCCTGAAAAGCACTATTCGGGGCAGCAGCCGATGGTTGGCGCCCCGGCGCCACAGCTCATGGCGCCGGCGCCCCTCGTCGCGCCGCCCCCGCCCCGTGTCTCGGGGTGGCTCAAGCTCGGCGTCGTGCTTTCCTTCGTGATTCTGATGCTCGGCGGGTCGGCCCTGGTCTATTTGCTCTTCTTCGACGCGCGCGACGCCAGCGGGCCTCGGGGGCTGGCCGGGATCGGGACGAATCGGCTCGGCGACCTCGACGCGGCCGACCTCGCAGGCCCCGATGCTGGTGTGGCTGCGGGCCTCGAGTTCGCGCCGGTGCAGGTCGGCCGCTCACGGGATCGTCCGGGGAGCGGCCGCGGCGGCTCGCCTGAGACGCCGGCCGAGCCGGTCGCGACCGCGAAGCCTGCGGCCCGCGAGCCGGACGACGGGATGACGCCCGAGCAGCGGCGACTGCTGGCCCTCTACGGCGAGAAGGACAACGGGGCGGTGCCGCGCACCGCGCGCGAGTCGAGCGCGACGCGCGGTCCGGCGCGCGACCTGACCGATCGCGAGATCCAGAAGGTGCTGGCGCAGCATCGCGGTCGCATTCAGAGCTGCTACGAGCGCGCCTCGAAGCGAGACTACTCGCTCGGCGAGCTGCGGGTGGACGCGACGGTCGACGTCGGTCCATCGGGGCGAGTGCGCACCGTCAGCCTCAAGGGCGTGGAGAGCGAGGTGCTCGTTGATTGCCTGCGTAGCACGCTACGACAGCTCGTCTTCAAGCCGATCGGTGGCGACGGCGCGACCTTGAGTATGCCCTTCATCTTTCGCGGCGCCTGACGCGCATGAGGCGATGCGCGCCCGCGCCCGGCCGAAAAGGTGCCATCGCTCCCAGCCGCCCGCCCGCTGCTCTCGGCGCCAGCCCGAGTCGCGCGCTAGCCAGCCCGAGTCGCGCGCTAGCCCGCCGGCAGGGCGCGATAGGTCTGCGCCTCGGCGGCGGCCTGCTCGATCAGCGGGGCGAGCGCGAGCGAGGCCTCGGCGGCCGCGGCGCGTTTGAGACTGACACGCGTCGCGGGGTGACGGGGCACGAAGAGCGAGCAGCAGTCGACATGAGGCTCGATCGAGATCTCGAAGCTGCCAAGCTGCTGGGCCAGCGCCACTGTTTCGTGCTTGTCGAAGCTGAGCAGCGGCCGCAACACCGGGAGCGCCGCGGCGTCCTCGACGCAGCAGAGGTTCTCAAGGGTCTGGCTCGCGACCTGACCGAGGTTGTCGCCGGTGACCAGTGCCCTGCAACCGCAGCGTTTGGCCACGGACGAGGCGATCCGCATCATCGCTCGGCGGTAGAGCACGACCAGTAGCTCCGCGTTCGCTTCGGCGTGAATGCGCTCCTGAATCGCCGTGAAGTGCACCAGGTGGAGCGTGACGGGTTGCTGCTGGCAAAGCGCCAGGCGCCGCGCGAGGCGTTGCACCTTGTCCTCGGCACGCGGTCCGGTATGCGGCGGCGAGTGGAAGTAGATCGCCTGGAGGGCGCACCCTCGCTTCTGCAGCAGGTGCCCGGCCACCGGAGAGTCGATGCCGCCGGAGAGCAGCAGGAGGACCTCGCCGGTGCTGCCGACGGGCAGGCCCCCGCCGCAGGGCAGCCGCTCGACGAAGACGAACGACTGCTCGCGACCGATCTCGACCCCGACGGTGACGTCCGGCGCATGGACGTCGACCGGTAGGCCGAAGGCACCGATGACCGCCGCGCCGATGTGGGCGCTGATCGCCGTCGAGGGCAGCGGGAAGCGTTTGTCACTGCGGCGCGTGGCGACCTTGAAGGATCGGATCGGGCGCTGCTGCAGCAGCCGGCCGATGGCCTCGACAGCGACGCCGGTCAGCGCCTCCAGCTCTGGAGCACAGGGGATCGCGGGGCTGAGCGAGGAGAAGCCGAACACGCGCTGCAAGGCGCTGATCGCGCGGGTCGCCGACGCCTGGGGCACGCGCGCGAAGCAGCGCCCCTGGGCGCGCTCGAGCGTGACGTTCGGCAGGACCGCCAGCGCGCGACGCGCGTTGCGCACCAAGAGCTGTTCGAAGTGATGGCGGTTGTCGCCCTTGAGGAAGATCTCGCCATGGCGCAGCACGATCAGCGCGTCGCTCGGGTTGGCGACTTCACCTTGCGGCGGAAGGTTCATGCTCGAGCCTCCTGAAGGACGCGGGTCAGCACGGCGCAGGCGTGAGTGAGCTGTTGCTCGTCGAGCCAGCGGTGGGGGGCCAGGCGCAGCACGCCATGGCTCATCGGCACCCCGAGGGCGGCGAGGACGTGGCTCTGCCGCGCGGCGCGTCCGCGCTGGCCGCAGGCCGATTGGCTCGACGCATAGACGCCCTCTTCGGCGAGGCGGTTGACCACCGTATCCGCCCGCAGGCCAGGCAGGGCCACCGCCGCGATGTGCGGGGCGCGACGCGATCGCTCGCCCAATGGGTAGGCTCCAGGCCGCGCCGCCAGCACCGTGTCCACCAGGCGATCGGTCGCGCCGCGCAGCAGGTCGGCGTTCCCCTTGCCCAGCTCGGCCGCGACCCCGAGCCCCACGATCCCTGGCACGTTCTCCGTGCCCGGGCGCCGGCCGTACTCCTGCTGTCCGCCGCCCCAGAGCGGGGCCAAGGTCACGCCGCGGGCCGCGACGAGGCAGCCCACGCCTTTGGGTCCGTGCAGCTTGTGACCGGAGAGCGCGAGCCAGTGCGCACCCAGCGCCGCGAGCCGCGTGGGAAGCACGCCGTACGACTGCACGGCGTCGACCAGCAGTCGGGCCTGGGGGTGGGTGCGGCGCAGCCGCGCGGCGATGGCCGCGACCGGCTGCACGATGCCGGTCTCGTTGTTGACGTGCATCACGCTGACGAGAAAGGTCTCGGGGCGAAGCAGGCTCGCGAAGCGATCAGGGTCGACGTAGCCGCCTGCCTCGACGGGAATCGTCTCGACAGTGTGTTCCTCGCGGCCCAGCAGCTCCGCGCTGCGCAGCACCGCCGCATGCTCGATCGCGCTGACCAGAACGTGGCCCGGGCGTGATCGCTGGCGCGCCGTGCCGAGCAATGCGAGCGCGATCGCTTCACTGCCGCCGCTGGTGAAGGTGACGCGCTCCGGCTCGACCTCGAGACGGGCCGCCACCCGCTCGCGCGCCAGGCGCAGCGCGCGTTCGGCCGCGAGGCCCAGCGCATGCGTGGACGAGGGGTTTCCCCAATGCTCCGTCAGCGCGTCGTGCATCGCGCGCACCACCAGCGTATCGGGTGCCGTGGTGGCGGCATTGTCGAGGTAGATCACGTCGGAGCGCGTCGCCGGCTGCATCGGCGCTGCCTATAGACCCGCCTCAGCGCAGGGTCAAGCCGATGCGCAACAGCCGATGCGCAACAGCCGATGCGCGGCCGGCCTTGGACCGAGCGCCGCACGGTGGTAGAGGGTGTGGAGGGTGATGCACGCGCCCGAGGGAGCGAGGCCGAAGGCAAGGAGCCGCAGCGGTTGGCCGCAGAGGGGCGAGGGATGGAGCAGGCTGCGTCGCACTTCGGCGTTTACGTCCACTATCCGCTCTGCCGTCGGCGCTGCGGTTACTGCGACTTCGCGGTCGTCGAGCAGCGCGACTTCCCGGCGGCGGCCTACACCGATCAGGTCTGCAGCGAGCTGCAAGCGCGCGCGGACGACTACCGCGCCGGAACCTTGCGCACGATCTATTTCGGCGGCGGAACGCCCTCGTTGTGGCCCGTGGAGCAGATCGCACGGGTCCTGGCGGCGATTCGCGGGAGTTTTCGCCTCGCGTCGGCGCTGGAGGTGACGCTGGAGGCGAATCCCGGCACGCTCGACGCGGCCCGACTTCGCGCCTGGCGCAGCGCGGGTGTCAATCGCCTCAGCCTCGGGCTGCAGTCGCTCGACGACGCTATGCTGCGGACACTCGGGCGCGACCACGATGCGGCCGAGGCGCGCGCTGCTCTGCGCGCGGCGCGCGACGCAGGCTTCGACAACCTCAGCTGTGACCTGATCTGCGGCGTCGGGGGACAGACCGTCGCCCATCACCTCGAGCAGATCGCTCTGCTGACGGCGCTGGCACCGGAGCACATCTCGCTCTACGCGCTGACGCTGGCGCGCGGGTCCACGCTCTGGCGCGCGGGGCTGCGCCCTGCGGAAGAGGATCGCGCTGCCGACCTGCTCGAGCGCGGGCGCGAGGCGCTGGCGGCGGCCGGCTATCCGCAGTACGAGGTGTCGAACTTCGGCCCCGTGGAGCGACGATCACGCCACAATGCCCTGGTCTGGGCGGGCCGCCCCTACCTCGGCTTGGGTGCGGCGGCGCATTCGCTGCAGCGCGTGGGCCCACGCCACCTGCGCCTGATCAACCCGCCCAGCTCGCGCTATCTCGGGGCGCGCTGCCTGCCCGCGGGCGCGCAGGGCAGCCCGGCCGTGGCGCAGGTGGCCGGCGCGCGCGTGCGGCTGCTGGAGCCCGAGACCGCACGCTTCGAGGTGATGCTGCTCGGGCTGCGCACCGTCGACGGCGTCACTCGCGCAGCGTATCGAGCGTACTTCGGCGCCGACCCCTTGGACGATTTCTCGGGCCCGCTGCAGGAGCTCGAGGGTCTCGGACTCGTGCGTATCGACGACGCGCGCGTCGCGCCGACGGCGCAGGGGATCTGGTTCGCCGACGAGCTCGCCTTGAGGTTGCTTCGTCCCGCTCGCGCCGCTCGGGCGGATCGCCGAACCCCTGCGCGCCGCGGGCGGCGGGTTGGTAAGCTTGGGGCCGAATGAGGCATTTTCGGCGGCTCGCGAGCCGTGGTAGAAGTAGGTGTATGCCAAACGATTCTGATTCCACTGCGACCGCGCGGCCGCCGGCTGAAGTTGTGAGCGCGGAGGTCGCCGCGGAGGCCTCGCCTGCCGATCCCCCCGACCCGCCCGCGGGCCTGGCTGGCGCGTCGCCGCCGGTCGATGACGCGCCCGCGGCGATCGCCCCTGAGCCTGCCCTTTCCGACGCTGCCGCCGCCGCGGCTGAGGCGGCGCCGCAGGCGGCTGCGGATCCCCTCGCTGCGCTGCAACAACAGCTGACGAAGACGAAGGATAGCTGGCTGCGCGCGGCCGCCGACCTCGAGAACTACCGGCGGCGGGCCCGTCGCGACCAGCTCGACGCGGTGAGGCGGGCCGAGAACGAGGTCGTGCTGCTCTTTCTTCCGGTGATGGATAACGTCGAGCGCGCGATCGGGCACGCCCTTCAGGCTGGCGGCGAGGCCAACACGGGCGCGCTCCTCGAGGGCGTGCGGATGGTCGAGCGGCAGTTCGCGGGCGTGCTGGCCCGCTTCGCTATCGAGGCGCAGTCCACCGTCGGTCAGCCCTTCGATCCACAGCACCACGAGGCGATTCAACAGCAGCCCTCGGAGCAGCCGCCGGGCACGGTCGTGGGCGAGTTGCAGAAGGGTTATCTGCGCGACGGCCGCCTCGTACGCCCGGCGCTGGTGGTGGTGTCGAGCGGCCCCGGCGTCGCGACTGCGGCGGTGAGCGAGTCGGCGCCCACCCCGAGCGACCTCAGCACCCCCGCAGCGGCGACCGCGGCAACGACTGAGGGTGGGGACGCAAATGCCGGCGCCGCTGTTGGCGCCGCAGCCACAGCGGGCGACGAAACGCCCGGGTAGGGGAACGATGGCAAGGGCGATTGGCATCGATCTCGGGACGACGAACTCCTGCGTGGCCGTCATGGACGGCAGCGACCCCGTCGTCATTCCGAACAGTGAGGGCAGCCGCACGACGCCGTCGATCGTCGCCTTCACGGAGAGCGGGGACCGGCTGGTTGGCCAGGTCGCCAAGCGCCAGGCGGTGACCAACCCCGAGAACACGATCACCGCGGTCAAGCGGCTGATCGGCCGCAAGCGCGAGGACGAGCAGGTGCACCGGATGCAGGAGGCCTGCCCCTACGCCATCGTCGCCGCTGACAATGGGGACGTGCGGGTGCGGGTGCGCGGGCGCGACTACGCGGCCCCGGAGATCTCCGCCATCGTCCTGACGCGGATGAAGGAGACGGCGGAGGCCTACTTGGGTGAGGAGGTCAGCGACGCCGTGCTGACTGTGCCCGCCTATTTCGACGACGCGCAGCGTCAGGCCACCAAGGACGCCGGACGGATCGCCGGGCTCAACGTCTTGCGGATCATCAACGAGCCGACCGCGGCGGCGCTGGCCTACGGGCTGCAGGACCGCGGTGCGCAGCGCGTGGTCGTCTACGATCTCGGCGGCGGCACCTTCGACGTCTCGCTGCTCGAGCTGCGCAGCGGGGTCTTCGAGGTCAAGGCGACGAGCGGCGACACCTTCCTCGGCGGGGAAGATTTCGACGCGCGGATCGTCAGCCACCTCGCCGAAGGCTTCCTGGCCGAGCATCAGATCGACCTGCGCCGCGATAAGATGGCGCTGCAGCGGCTGCGGGAGGCCGCCGAGAAGGCCAAGCACGAGCTCTCCGCCAGCCTCGAGACCGACATCAACCTGCCCTTCATCGCGGCCAGCGCCTCGGGGCAGCCCTTGCACCTGACGGGCTCCTTGACGCGGGGCAAGCTGGAATCGCTGACCGAGGACCTGATCGAGCGCACGGTGGGCCCCTGCGAAGAAGCGCTGCGCGACGCAAACCTGACCAAGGAAGCGATCGACGAGGTCATCTTGGTCGGCGGTCAGACGCGGATGCCGATGGTGCAGGAGCGCGTGGCGGCGCTCTTTGGCAAGCAAGCGAACCGCAAGGTCGACCCCGACGAGGTCGTGGCCCGCGGCGCGGCGATCCAGAGCGGCGTAATCCGGGGCGAGGTCGAGGAGGTCCTGCTGCTCGACGTCACGCCGCTGAGCCTCGGCGTCGAGACGGCGGGCGGCGTCTTCACGCGCCTGATTCCGCGCAACACGACGATCCCCACGCGCAAGACGGAGGTGTTCTCGACCGCGGTCGACAACCAGCCGCTCGTCAACGTCCACGTGCTGCAGGGCGAGCGCGAGATGGCGGGAGACAACAAGAGCCTGGCCTACTTCCAGCTCGAGGGCATTCCGCCAGCGCCGCGCGGCGTGCCGCAGATCCAGGTCACCTTCGATATCGACGCCAACGGCATCGTCAACGTTGGGGCGCGCGACCTCGGCACCGGGCGCGAGCAGACCGTGCGGGTGGTGCCGACCAGCGGACTGACCGAGAGCGAGATCGAACGGATGATCGGCGAGGCCGAGGAGCATCGCGAACAGGACCGCCGCAAGCGGGATGACGCCGAGCTGCGCGTCAACGCTGAGACCCTCGTCTACACGACCGAGGGGGCGATGCGCGAGTATGGCACCCTGCTCAGCGCCCAAGACCTCGAGGACATCCGCCAGGATCTCGAGCACTGTAAGCAGGTGCTCGAGCACGTCGGTGGCGAGGACGCGCTGCAGAAGGCGATGGAGCGGTTGCAGGATTCGTCCTATCGCTTCGCCGCTGTGATGTACGATGACGCGGGCGGCTCGGCCGGTGGACAGCAGGGCAAGCGCTGACGGCGGGCCGAGCGCGCGCGCCAAACGGCCGTTGAACCACCGTGAACGACCAGGTCGACTTCTATCAGGTGTTGGGGGTCCCGCGCACGGCGCCGATCGAACAGATCAAGGCGGCCTACCGCCGGCAGGCGCTTCGACACCACCCCGACAAGAACGCTGGTAGCCGCGAAGCCGAGGAGCGCTTCAAGCGCTGCAGCGAGGCTTTCTCCACCTTGACCGACGCGACGACGCGCGCGGCCTACGACGCGCGCCTCTGGAGCGAGCTCAGCCCCGCCGTGCTCGTCAGCGAGCTCTTCGCCGGGCTCACCGGCGGGCGCTGGCGTCGCCGTTCGGCAGGACGCGATCTTCGCCACGAGCTGCCCTTGACGCTCGAGCAGTGCGCGCTCGGCGGTCGACATCGGCTGAGCTTCTCTGTCGAGGGCGTCTGCGAACTCTGCGAGGGCTTCGGCGCGCCGACCGAGCAGCTCAGCCGCTGCAGCGACTGCGATGGTCGCGGGGAGTGGCGTGCGCCGGGCCTCCTGGCCCTGCCGCGGCCATGCCCCCACTGTGGCGGGCGTGGGCTGCGCAGCCAGAGCGCCTGCCGGCGCTGCGCGGGCGTCGGGGTCGTCGAGCTCTCGCGCACGATCGAGGTGCGCGTGCGCGCCGGTAGCGCCGACGGGGAGACGCTGACGCTCCTTGGCCAAGGCGAGCCGGGGCGCCACGGGGGTCGCGCGGGCGACCTCTACGTGATCGTGCGGACCTTGGCCCACACCCTGCTCACGCGTCGCGGTGACGATCTGATGCTCGACCTGCCCCTCGATCCGGCGGCCGCCGCCCTCGGTGATACCACCGACGTCCCGACCCTCGAGGGTGAGGTCCGGTTGCGGGTGCCGCCGGGGAGCCAGTCGGGCGAGGTCCTGCGGCTCGCCGGGCGCGGGATGCCGCGGAGCAGCGGCGGGCGCGGTGATCTGCTGGTGCGGGTGCAGGTCGAGACGCCCGTCGGGCTCACGGAGCCACAAGTCGCGCTCTGGACACGGCTCGCGCGCGCCGCCGAAGACAGGGCTAACTACCCGCGCACCCGCCGCTTCGGCGAGCGGCTGGAGCTGCTGCGCGCGCAGCGAGCGGAGGGGCGTGATGGTGGCTGAGCGACCGCCACCACGCTACCTGTTGCACCTCGGGCTCTTCCTCGGCACCTGCCTGACCACGACCTGGGCCGGTGCCAGCCAGGTCCACCCCGAGTTGAGCTGGTTCGCGCCGCGTCACGCGCTCCAGCTCTTGCCCTCCGGTCTCGCCTTTTCCAGCACCTTGATGGCGATCCTCTTGAGCCATGAGATGGGGCACTATGTGGCCGCCCGGGTCCACGGCGTTGCGGCCTCGCTGCCGCTCTTTCTCCCGCTTCCAGTGGGGCTCGTCGGCACCCTCGGTGCCGTGATCGCGCTGCCGCGGTCGGTAAGTGATCGCAACGCCTTGGTCGACATCGGTGCCGCGGGGCCCTTGGCGGGGTTGTTGGTCGCGCTGCCCCTGCTGGCCTACGGGATCCACCTCTCGCCGGTCGCGCCCTCGCAGCCCGGTGGGCTGGTCGAGGGCAACTCGATTCTCTACCTGCTGCTGAAGCTAGCCATCAAAGGTCGCATCCTGCCCGGTGGAGGGCTCGATGTGCAGCTCCATCCGGTCGCCTGGGCCGGCTGGGTCGGCCTGTTGGTGACGATGATCAACCTACTGCCGATCGGTCAGCTCGATGGCGGGCATATCGCCACGGCCTGGTTGGGCGAGCGCCAGGCGCGCTTGGCGCCATGGCTGCACCGCGCGTTGCTGCTCGTCGGCGCAGGCGCGGTGGCCTTTACGGCCTGGGAGCTTGCGCCACGCTGGCCCTTATCCGAGGCGCTCTTGGCTGCGCTCCCTGCCGGGATGCCCTGGTTGATTTGGTGGCTGCTGCTGACGGTGTTGCGGCGACTGGACGGTGGCCGTTACCATCCCCCGGTCGCCGGTGAGGCGCTGTCGCCCGGTCGCCAGCGGCTTTGCTGGGCGATGCTGGCGCTGCTGATGCTGATCGCGTCGCCGATTCCGCTGCGCATCGCGCCGTAGCGTGCGAGGACGTGCCGCGCAGGCGGCGCAGCGCGGATGCTGCGCGGGGCTGCCGTGCCCGGGCGGCGGAGGGGTTGCGCGGCGGCGCGGGCGCCCGCTGGGTTGGAGTCCGATCGTTGGGGGTGGTTGTGTTCGACGCTGAGACCGTGCTGCGGCTGGTGATCTTCGTGGCGCTGCTCGTGCTGTCGGGGTTCTTCGCCTCGGCCGAGACGGCCTTGTTCTCGATCAGCTCGGTGCAGCAGCTGCGCCTCGAGGAAGAGGGACATCCTGCCGCGTCGCGCCTGCGCCAGCTCTTGGCTCGCCCCCGCCGCTTGATCGCGACGATCTTCATCGGCAACGAGATGGTCAACGTGGGTGCCTCGGCGCTGATGGCAGCGCTGGCCAGCCGCTACCTCGAGGACCAGAACGAGGTCGTCGTCACGGTGGTATCGACGAGCATCTCGGTCATGCTGATCTTGCTCTTCGGCGAGATTGTCCCCAAGAACCTGGCGGCGCGCATCCCGGAGCGCTGGGCCCTCGCCAGCACACGGCCGATCGCCGCGATGGCGTTGGTGATGGCGCCGCTGCGGCTGGTGATCGAGCGCATCGCCGACGCCGTGGTCTACCTGGTCGGCGATCGCCAACGACCAGCAGGTCAACGCGCTGGCGTGAGCGAGGGCGAGTTTCGGGCGATGGTCGATGTGGTCAGCGCCGGCGGCGAGTTGGATCGTCGGGAAATGCAGTTGATCCACAACGTCTTCGACTTCGGCGAGCGTCGCGTGGCGGACGTCATGACGCCGGCGGCGCGGGTCTTTGCGCTGCCTGATGACCTCTCGCTGAGCGAGGTGATCGCGCGCGTGCGCGCCAACCGCTACAGCCGGATCCCCGTCTATCACGGCAGCCGCGATCGGGTAGTTGGCATCCTCTTGGCCAAAGACCTGATCCCCCCCTTGCACGCGCAGGATTTTGGGCCGCGCCTGCCCAGCGCCGGCCCTGACGAGCGGTCTCCGGCGTGGATGGTCGGGCTCCAGCGCTGGTTGCGGCCGCCGTATTTTGTGCCGCGCGCCACGAAGTGCGTCCAGCTCTTGCACGAGTTCCGCCGCCGCCGTGCCCATCAGGCGATCGTCGTCGACGAATACGGTCGCTTCTCCGGCCTGGTGACGATGGAGGATCTGCTGGAGGAGATGTTCGGCGAGATTCGCGACGAGAAGGAGATCGGACCACCGCGCGGCACCGCGCGCCCGATCAAGCGCTCATGACGCTGGGTGTCGCATTATGGATCGGCGCGATCTGCCTGCTCGCGGAGGGTCTCTTCTCCGGCGCCGAGCTGGCGCTGATCTCGGCCGATCGCGTCGTGCTACGTGGCTGGGCTGATCGCGGCGGGCGTCGCGGCAAGCTGGTGCGGCGCTTCCTCGAGGATCCGGGCCAGCTGATCTCGACCGCGCTCGTCGGCACCAACATCTGCGTCGTGCTCAGCACGGTCGTCGCGACCCTCGTGCTGCTGCAGCACTTCCCGCGGCGCGGCGAGCTGCTGTCCCTGCTCGTGATGACGCCCTTGGTCTTGGTCTTCGGCGAGATCGTGCCGAAGAGCGTGTTTCAGCACTACGCGGACCGTTGGGCGCCGCGCTTGATCTACCTGCTCTCGGTCTTCCGCCTCTTGTTCTTTCCGCTGGTGGCGCTGGGTAGCTGGATCACGCGCCAGCTCTTGCGGGTCGTGCGCCTCGATCAACAGCGCCTCTTCATGAGCCGAGACGAGCTGCGCCTGCTGATCACGCTGCCCAGCCGCGGGGGCCCCGACCGGATCACGGCCGATGAGCGGCAGATGATCAGTCGGATCTTCAAGTTCTCGACCCAGTCCGTCGCCGATGTGATGGTGCCGCTGAGTGGCGTGACGGCGCTGCCGCTCGCCGCCCCGCCCGGCGAGCTCGTGCGGGTCATGGCCGAGAAGCGGCACACTCGGATACCGCTCTACCGCGACCGCCTGGACCAGATCGAGGGCATCGTTCACTCCTTTGACGTGCTGCGCGCTGAGCCGGGGACCCCGCCCTCGGCGCTCTTTCGCCCCGCGATCTTTGTGCCCGAGAGTCAGCCCGCGGGCGATACGCTGGTGCGCTTGCAGCGGGAAGGGCAGGGCATGGCGGTGGTGGTCGACGAGTACGGCGGGGCCGTCGGCGTGGTGACGATCGAGGACCTGCTGGAGCAGGTCGTCGGCGAGATCGAGGACGAGCATGACCCGCGTCCGGTCGATCTGATTCGGCAGCTCGGGCCTGGGCATTATCGCGTCAGCGGGCGAGCGACCGTCGAGGCCTTCAACCAGCTCGCCCGCGCACAGCTCCCTGTCGGCCCCGACTACGAGAGCGTCGCTGGGCTCGTGCTCGACCGCTGCAAGACGATTCCGACGGCAGGGCAGCGGATTCAGGTCGCCGGAACGACGGTGATCGTGGTCAAGGCGACCGACCGCTCCGTCGAGGAGCTCGAGCTCGTCGTCGGGGCAAAGCCGGGGCGCTAGCGAGCCGGCGATCCATTGGGGCGGTCCACTGGGGAGCGAGCGAGGAGGGGAAGTGAGCGCAGCGGAGTCTCTTGCGGTGCCCGCATCAGCATGGCGCGGCCAGCAGCTCTATCTCGACTGCTTCAGCGGCATCGCGGGGGACATGTTCCTCGGCGCCATGCTCGATCTAGGGCTGCCGGAGGCTTGGCTGCGCCAGGAGCTGCAGCGGCTGCCGATCGACGGCTACCGGCTCGAGATCGCCCGGCGCTCGCATCATGGAATCGAGGGCTGCGATCTTCGGGTGGTGGTCGAGCAGGCGGGACCGCACCATCGCAGTTACCGTGAGCTACGCGAAATGATCGCGAGCGCGGGTTTTTCGGCAGGCGTTTGCGAGCGGGCGCTGGGGTTGCTCGCCCTCGTCGGCGCGGCCGAGGCTCGGGTGCACGGCATCGCGCTCGATCAGGTGGAGCTGCATGAGCTGGGCGCCGTCGACTCGCTGGTGGACCTCGTCGGCGCCGCCCTGGCGCTCGAGTATCTGCAGCCGGCGGCGGTCTCCTCTCGGGTGGTGCCGCTTGGCCACGGTTTCGTGCGCTCCGCGCATGGCAGCATGCCCGTGCCGGCTCCGGCCACCCTGGAGCTTCTCCGCGGCCTTCCGGTCGAGGATGGCGGCGTGGCCTTCGAGCTCTGCACGCCGACCGGGGCGGCGATCATCGCGGCGCTGGCGCCGCGCTTTGGTCCCTGTCCGCGGGGGCGCGTGTTGGCCGTCGGCTACGGTGCCGGGGATGCCAGCCTGCCGGACCGTCCCAATCACCTGCGCGCCATCGTTCTCAGCGAGGTGGGCGACCCGCTCCTGGGTGACCCGCTCCTGGGCGACCCGCTCCTGGGCGACCCTGCCTTGAGCGACCCTGCCTTGAGCGACCCTGCCTTGAGCGACCCTGTCGTGCTGCTCGAGGCCAACCTCGACGACATGCCTGCGGAGTGGTGCGGCTACCTGATGGAGCGGCTGCTGGGCGCCGGCGCGTGCGATGCGTGGTACACGCCGATCGTGATGAAGAAGGGTCGACCTGCGCTCACGGTCTCGGTGCTGGCTACCGCCGCGAGCCAGGCGGCCTTGAGCGGACTGCTGCTGACGGAATCGACCACGCTCGGTGTGCGCTACCACACGATGGGAAGACGCGCGCTGGAGCGCCGGCACGTGACGGTGAGCACGCGCTTCGGCGTACTGGGGATCAAGGAGGCGCTCGACGGCGGGCGGGTCGTCAACGCGGCGCCCGAGTTCGAGGATTGCCGGGCGGCTGCGGAGCAGCACCAGGTGGCGCTAAAAGAGGTTTATGCCGCCGCTGTCGCAGCGCACCAACAACAGGGGCAGACGGGGGCGTGATGGCGAGATCTCAGCAGGCTGGGCTGCCACGGGTTTCAGAGGCGTGCGCGCTGGTGCTGGTCGGCAGCGGACCGCTGATCGAGTCCGTCGCCGCAGTGCTGGCAGCGACGGACTGGAGCGTCGCGACGGCGAGCGAGCCGCGGGCCCTGGCTGAAGTGATCGGCGATCGCGCGAGCATCGTGTTGCTCGACGAGACTCAGCTCGCGGCCGTCCGGCGGCACCTCCGGGGCCGCAGCAGCAAGGCCGCGCCCGCCTTGCTGCTGCTCGTCGACAGACGGGTCGAGGCGACGCGGAGGCTACCTGCGGCCGCGCGCCTCGAGGAGGTGCTGTACTGGCCTAGCGAACCCGAGCTGCTCGACTGGCGGCTGAGGGCGCTCGGGGAGGCGCTGTTGGCCGAGCGCAGCGCCGCTGCGCTCGCGCAGCGCCTGGCGCTGCTGGCGGCGATCGCTGCGGCGGCTCGCTCCGACGAGGGCTTCCAGGAGGGAATCCACCGCCCGCTCGTGCAGCTCGCGGCTTGCACGGGAGCCCGCTGCGCGCGGGTGCTGGTGCCGGCGCGCGAGGCAGAGCGCTGTTACGTGGTCGGAAGCAGCCTCGATCCGAGCGCCAGCGATCGCCTCGGACGCTTGGCGACCGCGGCGGAGTGCAGGGCGGCGGTCGAGGCGGGGCAGGAGCTGCTTACAGGTCCAATCGACCTCGGGCCGCGACTGGCCTCGAGCGGCGGACAGCTCAAGCTCGCAGAGATGGGGCATCTGCTCGTCATGCCGCTGCGCCACGACGATGCGGTCCGGGGCGCGATCGAGCTGCAGTTCGTCGGCGACGCCGCGCTCAGCGAGGGCGCCCGCGAGATCGTGGGCCTCGCCGCCGCGATGATGGCTCCCTGGCTGGCGCAGGACCGGGCGTTGGGCGCCTTGGTTGCGGTCCGCGCGCCAGGGCGCCCGACGAGCGGTGAGCGCGCCGAGGCGCGCGCGCTCTCGGAGGAGCTGGCGCAAATGAAGCGTTTTCTCGATCAGCTGATCGACGCCAGCCCCGAGGCCATCGTCGCCTGCGACGAGGCTGGCGCGGTGACGCTGTTCAACAAGGCTGCCGAGTCACTCTTTGGGCTCTCGGCGCGACAGGTTACAGGTCGGTTGCCCTTCGATTTGCTCTTCCCCGAGGGCGTCGGCGCGAAGCTGCGCGAGCAGCTCGCCGGCAGCAGTGGTGCCGGTGGCGCAATCGAGCCGCTGCGCAGCGAGGTGATCGATGCCCAGCAGCTACGGGTTCCGGTACAGCTGACGGTCAGCGTCATGCCGCGAGCAGCCGGGGCGACCGGCTCGGTGGCCGTGATCAGCGACCTGCGTGAGCGTCTGCGCATCGAGCACGACCTCGTCCATGTGCGTGAGCGCCTGCTGGTCTCCGAGAAGCAAGCGCTGCTGGCAGAGCTGGCCGGGACGACCGCCCACGAGCTGAACCAGCCTCTGACCTCGGTGATGGGCTACGCTGAGCTGCTGCTGCGCCGCCTGCCGCCGCAGGACGTCAACCATCACGCCGCCGAGACAATCCTGGAGCAGGCCCAGCGAATGGCGGATATCGTCCGCAAGATCGGTCGGATCACGCGCTATGAAACCAAACCCTACGTCGGCGAGACGCAGATCCTCGACCTCGACCGCTCGACGGAGTAGCCGTCCGTCGGAGCGATGGGAGTGCAGATGAACGGACAAGCCCTACTGTCGGAGCTCGAGGGCCTGGCGCAGAAGCTCGAAGTCGAGGTGGTCTACGATCACTTCGCCGGCGACAGCGCGTCGGGGGGCGGGCTGTGCAAGGTCCGGGGGCGCTGGCGGGTGATGGTCGAACGCCACGCCTCACCGGCGGAGAAGGCGTCGGTCATCGCGCGCAGCCTAGGAGACTTCGACCTCGACGAGCACTTTGTCTCGCCCGCGGTGCGGCAGCTGATCGAGCGCCGCCGCTAGCGGAGCGATCAGCTGAAGTGGCGGGCGTGGAGCGAGAGTCGAGATCGGCGGCGCAGGGCCGTCGCCTCCCCCTCGGGCGACGACCGTAGCGTTGCGGTCTTGGCTGCTGGTGTCCCGCGCTCCAGCAGTGCCCCGAGGCAGCGTGGCGCTCGTCGGCGGCCTCGGCCTCAGTTGTCGATCGCGACGCAGCGAAACCCCGCGGGGCAGTTCTCGCCCTGCCGCGAAAGGGGCACGGCAATGGCGGTTGCCACGACGGCAGCGCCCGCGCCGATCGCTGTCCAGAACCACCAGCGACGATGGAACGCAGTCGCGGTCGCGGCCCGCGGCGGTGGTGGCTCGGGCGGCGCCTCGATTCGGCCATCGTAGGGCACGTTCGCGTAAAGCAGGTGGGCCAGCGTCGCCACCGCGCGCTGGTCGCGGCTGCCGAGCGGCAGCTTGACCTGATTGAGGCGCAGTCCGGAGCGCAGATCGTATAGATAGGCGCGCACCTCGAGCATCGAGCCGGGCAGCGGTCGAAGCTCGGCAAAGATGATCTGGTGCACAAAGAGCACGCGCCCCGCGTCGGCAACCGGCACCGGTGCCTTGGCTGCCCCGAGCTGGGTGCGGGCCTGAGCGATGGCCTGCTGCAGCAGCAAGTATTTCTCGCTGCGGCTCAGCGGCTGGACGAAGGTTTGCTGTTGCCGGGCATCGACGGTCGCGCGGCCGCCGGCGCGGACGAAGCCCGCCTTCTTGAAGGTGAGGTAGTGGTCGCCGACGGTCAGGCCGAAGGCAATTGTCGGGGTCACACCGACGAAGCGCCCGTCGACGTAGGCTTGGGCGCCCGGCGGCTGGCTATCGATCTGGAGGCCGCCGCGACCGAGGCGCTCGACAGCGGCGCGTGCCTGCTCGACGACTGGGATCATCTCCGCGGGGAACCGAGAGACGTCGTATTGGTGCTGGGGGCGCCAGACGAAGAGCCGTTGCAGGGCGGCGCGCGCGTCACGCTTGCGCCCGTCCTGGGCGAGCGCGACGCCCAGCCCCAACATGGCGTCCGCGAGTAGCTGCTTCTTGATGAAGGGCAGCACTGGAACGAGCGCTTCGACGGCCTCAGCGAGGCTGCTGGCCGCCGCCGCCGGGGGGCCCTCGGTGAGCAGGCGGAGGCCGCGCGCCGTGGCCTCCGCGGCCTCCGCGACGGCGCCTTGCGGCACCTCACCGGCGAACTCGGCGAGCAGGCTGTCGGCGTCACGCACCTCGAGGCGGCGGTTGGTCTGCAGCGCTGCCTGGAGCGCACGACTGAAGCGGCCCGTGTCCTTGGCCGAGATGCCGGCTGCGGGCAGCAAGAGCACGGTGACGCGGACGCGCGGCTCCGGCGGCGCGGCGCGCGCCAGCGAGACGCCGAGGGCGAAGGTCGCCGCCGCGGCGCAGCCCCAGCGCCCGATCGCGCCACAAGCCAAGGTGCGTTAGTCCTTTGCCCGCAGGCGCCCGACTTGGGCGGCCAGCGTGGGATCTTCGTCGAGGAGTCGCTGCAGTGCTTCGTGGAGCTTGGCCTGCGCCGCCGGTGGCAGCCCGGCCGTGCGCGTGCTGACCACCTTGTCGACCAACAGCCCGATCGCCTCGCGCCGTCCGATTTCGCCCGAGCGAATACGAGCCGCGATGCCCGCCCACTCGGCCCCGCGCGTCCCGGCCACCGGGTCCTGCGCCGTGGCGTGGCTCGCAAGCTGCTCCGCGAAGGGCCGCTCCGCTGGCCCGACCGCGCCGGCGGAAGGTGCGCGCACGGGCGGAAGCGGAGGCGTGGTGGGTGGTTTGGGACCGCCGATACGCATCATGATTGCCTCCACGACTCTTACCACTCACCGCGCGTCCGCACCATCCCGCTCGTCGTCGCGCCGGCCAGGGCTCTGCTGGGAGGGAGAGCGGCGAGGCTGGGACCTCAGGAGCGGATATTGCCGATCGCCGCTTTGGTGGTTTCGTGGCGCGCCTTCATCACGTTGGAGACCAACGCGATCTGGCGGCCTTCACGCTGGATCTGGTCCTGGAGGGCGAGGAGCTGCAGGTCATCGGTGACGCGGGACCCAAGCTGGCCGCCGCCGATGACGCCGACGCTGCCGAGGCTGCCCACGCTGCCCACGCTACCCACGCCACCTACGCTGCCCACGCCGCCGCCCGCGAGCGGCGTTCCGGCGCTGTCGAAGGCGGTCGCCGCGCCGACGGTATCGCTGCCCACGCGGCTGATGGCCGCCGAAAGCGTGGGCAGGCCGACCATCCGGGTGGCGGCCGCTGCCCCCGCGAGCAGCACCCGTGACCCCTCGGCGAGGGCGAGCTTGAAGCCCGAGGGCGTCGAGGGCGTCTGGCGTTCACGACGCCAATCGACCATTAGATTCTCCGTGCTTCCGCCGGTCGGAGAGGCACTGGCGGACCTCCCGCTGGCAAGGACGGTGTCGGAAAGAGCGCTGGCGCTTGGGATCGTGCTGGCCGGAACGGTGCTAGCCGAACTGCTGATCATTAGGCCGCTCATTTGCTTCCTCTCATTCGTTTGGCTCTCATTTGTCTGGCTCCTGTTGGCGTGACCGGCGGCATTATCGGCCGGTCGAGGCGCAGGTTGCGCCTGCGCTCTGCTCCTTGGTGCCGAAGAAAGGGGGGGGTGCGCCGGCGCGCCATCGCTGATGGCCTACGGCCTCCCACTTCACCCGACAGGAGTCAGTTTTTTTGCAGCCGCGGCCCGGTCCCTATAATCGACCGAGCGGCTTGGCCCGCTGTGGCCCGTTGCAGTAGGCGCAGCGACGGGGGCGGCGACGCGCGGGTGAGGAGCGGAGACGTGGCCCCAGTGGAGGACCCAGTGCTGGCCCCAACAGAGGACCCAGTGGTGGAAACGCAGGGCGTAGGGCGGAGAGCGGCGGGCCGCGCTGCACCTCGAGCGGAGCGAGGGGCGCGTCGAAGCGCTCGACGCTGGGTGTTGCGGCTCTCGCTCGCCGGGCTGCTTGCGGTGGCGCTCGGCTATGCGCCGCTGCCCTTTGCCGCCTCGGTCGGCGTCGGGCAGGTCCTGCAGCAGCGCCGGGAGTTGCGGGCGATCGTCGAGGGTAACGTCGAGCTCGCCGGCGAAAACCGCCGCCTCCTACGCGAGATTGAGCAGCTGCGCCGCGATCCGAGGGCCATCGAGCGCGCCGCACGGGACGATCTTGGCCTGGTCGGCACGACGGATCTCGTGCTTGAGCTCGAGTAACGAGCGGAGCTGGCAGTCGTGAGCTACCTGCTGATGGTGCTCGACAGCCTCTGGCGCCTGGTGCAGCGGCGACTCGCCTTGCTCGCCGCGTGCGCCGGCGTGCTCTTGCTCCACGCGGGGCACCTGGAGCCCGTGAGCCCCCTGGGTCCGCGCTGGCCGGCAATGGCGGCCCTCGCCGGTCTCGCCGCGGTGCTGGCCTGGCGCGTGCTCGCGGGCTGGCCCGGCCACGCTTCGCTCTTTTCGACCCAGCTCCAACGCGCCGAGCTCGGCCTGCTCCTCCTCGTCCTGGTGCATGCCCTGGTGCAGCTCGCTGGGGGACCGCGCTCGGCCGCGCAGCCCCTCGTCTACGTCAGCGTGATCTTCCTGGTCGGGTTCAATGCACGGCTGACGGCTGCAGTGCTGACGCTGGCCGCGCTCGGCCTCCAGGCTCTCCTCGCCGGCGCCTTCGAGGGGCAAGGTGCGGTCGTCTGGCGCGAGCTGCTCTGGCGCGAGGGCAGCGTCTTGGCGTTCGCGCTCGCCAGCAAGCTCTTCCTGCAGCTCGAGGTCGTGACGCGTCGCCGCGAGCATGAACGCCGACTGGCCGAAGAGGTGCGCGCCATGCGCGACGAGGCACGCGACTTCCGGCTGGTGCGCGCCTCCCTCTCCTCGGGTCAGGTCCAGGAGCGCCCGCAGGAGGAGGCCAAGCTGGCGCGCGGCGCGCTCGACTCGATACACCACTCGATGTACTTCGTCCTCGATTCGCTCAAGCGATCGCTCGATCTCCAGACCTGCATCTTGCTCTGGTTGGATGCCGGCGGGCGCCAGCTCCGGATCAAGGAGATGATCTCGGACAGCAACCTCGTGCAGGAGACGCCGATCCCCGCCGCGGTCGGCGCGCTGGGCGGTGTCGTCAAGAATCGCCTCATGATCAACCTGCGCTCGCCGCGGCTGGGGGTGCGCGGCGTGCCCTACTACAGCGGCGCCGAGCGCGTGGGTGCCTTCGCCGGTGTCCCGGTGCTGGAGAACGGCCACCTGCGTGGGGTGCTCTGCGCCGACCGACGGAGCGAGGCGCCCTTCACGCCGCAGGACGAGCAGCTCCTGTTGCAGGCGACCGAGCAGGTGTTGCGCGCGATTCAGACCGAGCGCGCCCTCGCGGCCGTCGAGCGCTCGAAGTACGAGCACGAGCGCTTTCATCGCGCATCGACGCTGCTCAACGCCGCGCTGACGCTCGAGCAGGTCTACGCCACCGCCTTCGCCGCGGCCCGCGAGGTCGCGCTCTTCGACTTGGCGGCGATCACGCTCTATGACCCGGAGCGCCGCAAGCACACCATCTGTCGCGTGGAGGAGACGAGCACCGCGCCGAAGAGCGAAGCGAGCGCTGAAACGCCGACTCGGGCAGCCAGTGGGAACGCGCGGCTGCAGGGGGTCGAGTTTGGCGAGAACACGGGCCTGGTGGCGATGGTGGTCAAGAACAAGCACTTCCTGCCGGCCGGCGGCGAGCTGCGTGAGGGCGAGATGCCCGTCTTCACGCGCAAGCTCGATCTTCGCGGCGTGCGCTCGTTGATCGTGATGCCCTTGATCGTCAAGGACCAGGCGGTGGGGACCTTCACGCTCGCCGCCAAGGCGCCGCAGCGCTATCCCAAGCATATGCGCGAGATGCTGGGCGTGATCACCAACCAGGTGGCCGTGGCGATCGAGAACGCGAAGATGTACGAGCGGATGGAGGAGCTGGCGACGACCGACGGGCTGACCGCGCTGCCCAACCACCGGACCTTCCAGGCGCGCTTCGCCGAGATGCTCGCGCGCGCCGAGCGCCATGGAAAGCCGGTTTCGCTGGTGCTGACCGACGTCGACAAGTTCAAGGGCATCAACGACACCTACGGCCATCCCGTCGGCGATGAGGTGCTGAGGCGCGTGGCCGCGACGCTGGCCGCGCACGCGCGCAAGGTCGATCTGGTGGCGCGCTATGGCGGCGAGGAGTTCGCCATCGTGCTCGAGGAGACCGGCAGCAGCGGCGCGCGCCTGCTCTGCGAGCGGGTGCGGCAGGCGATAGCGGACGAGGTGCTGGTGTCGGAGAAGGGCAACTTCGGGGTCACGATTTCGCTCGGCGTGGCGACCTATCCGGACGACGGCCTGCAGAAACAGCAGCTGATCGAGCGCGCCGACCAGGCGCTCTACCATGCCAAGCACGGCGGTCGTAATCGCACCGTCTGCCATGGGGACATGCGGCGTCCGGCGGCGCTGGGGCGCGCCAGCGCCGCGGAGCGCGGGGGTGTGACGGGGCCCGCGTCGGCGGAGGCGCTGCTGGCCAGCGGCGCCGCTCGCTGAGGGCGCCCCGAGCGCGGGGCCCCGCCGACAGGCGTGACAGTGTCGCTGAGCGTTGACATCGCGGGCCCGCCGACTTGCCGCCGACGGCTGGCGCTCGCTATGCTGCCGGCATGCGGCAGCAGATTGAGCACTTTCTCAGCAGCCTCGAGCACGAACGCCGCCTCTCGCCGCATACGGTGCGGGCCTATCGCAGCGACCTCGAGCAGTTCCTCGGCTTCGCGGAGGATCGCTTCGGCCGGCCGCTGACGCCGGCTGACTTCGACCTGCCTGCGCTGCGGGGCTTCGTCGCCGCGCTCTTTCCCACCTGCGACAGCGCGAGCGTCGCGCGCAAGCTGAGCTGCCTGCGCAGCCTGGGCGCCTATCTCGTGCGCCGGCGCTCGCGGGCGGACAATCCGGCCCGCTTGATCAGTCTGCCGAAGCGCCGTCAGGTGCTGCCCCGCGTGCTTGATGTCGACGAGACCTTTCGCCTGATCGACGCGGCGCGCGCCGATGGCGCGGCGGGCAGCCGTGACCATGCCCTCGTCGAGCTGCTCTATGGCAGCGGGGTGCGCGTGGCGGAGCTCTGCGCCGTCGACCTCTGCGATCTCGACCTCCCGCGCGACGAGCGGGCCCCCGGCGTGATGCGGGTGCGTCACGGCAAGGGCGACCGCGAGCGGCTGGTGCCCTTCGGCAGCGCCGCGCGGCGCGCGCTCGAGCTCTATCTGCAGCGGCGCGCCGAGCTCGGTCACGGCGCTCTGGGGGCGGCGTCGCCGGCGCTTTGGCTCAACAGCCGGGGCGGGCGGCTCGGTGTGCGCAGCGTCGCGCGGATCGTGGCGCGCGCGAGCCAGCAGGCGATGAACCGCACGCCGGCCAGCCCCCACACGCTCCGGCACTCCTGCGCCACCCATCTGCTCGACGCGGGGGCGGGCTTGCGGACGATCCAGGAGATCCTCGGGCATGCGAGCCTGCAGACCACGCAGCGCTATACGCATGTCAGTGTCGACCACCTGCTGGAGGTCTACGATCGCGCACACCCACGCGCGCGCCGGCCAGCGGGGCGAACGCAGGGAGCGACGACGAGGTTGCCCGCACTTGCAGCGGAGCCAGCGACGGCGCAGAGGAGGCGATGATGGGCAGGGTTGGGGGCATCCAGCGCGAGCGCGCGCGGCTAGAGGAGCGAGGTGGCCTGCGGATTCGCAGCACGACGGTGCTCGCGGTCAAGCACCAAGGGGCGGTGGTGCTCGCGGCCGACGGCCAGGTGACCCTCAACGGCACCGTGGTCAAGAACGGCGCGCGCAAGGTGCGGCGGCTGGGTGATGGTCGGGCACTCGCGGGGTTTGCCGGATCGGCAGCCGACGGCATCACGCTCCTCGAGCGCTTCGAGGCCAAGCTCGAGGCGTCGGATTACAACCTGCGACGTGCGGCGGTCGAGCTGGCGAAGGATTGGCGCACCGATAAGCTGTTGCGGCGCTTGGAGGCGCTGATGATCGTCGCCGATCGGGCCGACATCTTCCTGATCTCCGGCACCGGCGATGTGATCCAGCCTGACGACGGCGCGCTCGGTATCGGCTCCGGCGGCGCCTATGCGCTCGCCGCCGCGCGGGCGTTGATGCAGCACAGCACGCTCGGCGCGCGCGCCATCGCCGAGGCCGCGTTGGGCATCGCGGCCGGCATTTGTATCTACACCAACCACGAGCTGACCGTAGAGGAGCTGTCGTGAAGCCAGTCGAAGCGCCGCGCGTGGCCGAGCTGACGCCGCGCGCCATTGTCGCGCAACTTGATCGCTACATCATCGGCCAGCAGGAGGCGAAGCGCGCGGTGGCGATTGCGCTGCGCAACCGTTGGCGCCGCCAGCAGGTCCCCTTGCCGCTGCGCGACGAGATCTATCCGAAGAACATCATCATGATCGGGCCGACCGGCGTCGGTAAGACAGAGATCGCGCGCCGTCTGGCGCGCTTGGTCCAGGCGCCCTTCGTCAAGGTCGAGGCGACGAAGTTCACGGAGGTCGGCTACGTCGGTCGTGATGTCGAGTCGATCATTCGCGACCTGACGGAGATCGGCGTCAACATGGTCAAGGCCGAGGAGCGTGAGCGCGTGCGCGAGCGGGCACGGGAGCACGCCGAGCGCCGGCTCCTCGAGCTGCTGCTGCCGGATCCGCCAGCCCTTGCCCGTGGCGACGACCCGCCTGCCGCGGGCGCCCGCCCGGCCGACGCGTCCTCCGTCGCTCCCTCGCGCGAGCGCCTACGGGAGCTGCTGCGCGCGGGCAAGCTCGCTGAGCGCGAGGTCGAGATCGACGCGCAGGATCGCACGATGCCGGTGTTCGAGAACTTCAGCCAGGCCGGCATGGAGGAGATGGTCGTCAATATCTCGGACATGTTCGGCGGGGCCTTCCCGCGGCGGACCAAGCGCCGCCGCGTCAAGCTTCCGGAGGCGCTGCAGCTGCTGGAGGAGGAAGAGGCGAGCAAGCTGATCGACGGCGACCAGGTGGTCAAGGAGGCGATCGCGCGCGTCGAGAACGCCGGCTTGGTCTTCATCGATGAGATCGACAAGGTCACGGGGCGCCAGGGCGGTGGCGCGGGCGGCCCCGACGTCAGTCGCGAGGGCGTGCAACGCGACCTGCTTCCGGTGGTCGAGGGGTCGACGGTCAGCACCAAGTACGGTCCCGTGCGAACGGACCACATTCTCTTCATCGCCTCGGGCGCCTTCACCGTCGCCAAGCCCTCGGACCTGATTCCGGAGCTGCAGGGTCGTTTCCCGATACGCGTCGAGCTGAAGGCGCTGACCGAGGCCGACTTCGTGCGCATCCTCACCGAGCCGAAGAATGCGCTCTGCGCGCAATATGTCGCGCTGATGGCGGCCGAGCAGGTCGAGCTCGAGTTCCAGCCCGACGCGGTCGCCGAGGTGGCGCGAATCGCTGCCGAGGTCAATCGCGCGCTCGAGAACATCGGCGCGCGCAGGCTGCATACGGTGATCGAGAAGCTGCTCGACGAGCTGAGCTTCTCGGCGCCTGAGATCGGGCCGCAGCGGGTGCCGATCACCGGCGCCTACGTGCGCGAGCGGCTCGACCAGGTGCTGAGTCGGGAGGATCTCTCGCGCTTCATCCTCTAGCGCGAGCCGATCGCCGGGCCCTTGCTGGGCCCGCCCAGGATCGAGCGAAACGTGTACTGAGCGCGTAGCCCTGCGTTATAGTGCCGATCGTGTGTGGGGTGTGCAGGGATTCACGCCTTCGTAGGCAGGGTGGATGGACACGCAGGCCGATCCAATTGCCCGCAAAGACAGCCCGGTAGAGATCGCTCCGCGCCTCGACCTCTCGGCGGCGCGGCTGTCGGCGCAGGAGGGCTTCGTGCTCTCCCGGATCGCCGGCGAGACCACGATTCGTTTGCTCTGCGATGCGACCGGCCTCGGGGATGCGGCGACGGTCGCCGTGCTGCGCACGCTCTACGACAAGGGACTCGTCATCGTCGATGGCCAGCGGGCGAGGCCGGTTGCGCGGCCCCAACCCGCGGCGAAGGCGGCGGTGTCGCCCGAGGCAGTCAGCGCGGCGGTAGCGGTGAAGGAGCGCGTGGAGCTCGATCCGCGTGACCTGGCGGAGGTGGACGCTGAGGAGTCGCGCGGCATCGAGCTCAAGCGCGAGCTGCGGCTGCGCCTGAGGAGCGTGCGGCGGCGGCTCAAGGCGATGAGCTTCTTCGAGCTGCTCGGGTTAGCCCCCGAGGCTGACCTCAAGGCCCTCAGGCGGGCCTACTTCGAGCGCAGCAAGGAGTTCCATCCAGACCGCTACTACACCAAGAACCTCGGCCCCTACAAAGAGATGCTGGCCGAGATTTTCCGCCAGACCAAGGCTGCCTACGAGTACCTCCAGGATGACGACAAGCGCGCGGCCTACCGCGTGCTCGTGCTGGCTCAGCACGAAGAGGAGCAGCTCGAGCAGCAGGTGCGACGTCAGAGCGCCGAGGCGCTGGAGGCCGTGCCGACCGCGCCCGCAGCGGCGCAGTTCGGCGCGGCGCTTGGTGCCGAGGGCAGCGCCGAGCAGGCCGCCTCGCCGCGGGCAGAGCCGCTTCCGGTGGCCTCGCTCCCGCCGCGCGAGCGTCGCGCTACGGCAGGCCAGGCGCTCTTCCGGCGCCAGCTGCGCGAGCGACTCGGAACGGCGCCGATCCCCGTCGCGGCGCGATCGCCGACCGCGT
This sequence comes from Pseudomonadota bacterium, assembly GCA_016711215.1. Classification (NCBI taxonomy): domain Bacteria; kingdom Pseudomonadati; phylum Pseudomonadota; species Pseudomonadota bacterium. The sequence goes on from JADJTL010000001.1 coordinate 756,997, forward strand.
CCTCTGGAGCGGGGGCCACCGGAGGCCCGGGGAGCGCTGCCGGTGAGCCCGTGCCTCCCGATAGCGCCGAGCGCGCGCTCCGTCGCGACCGCGATCAACTGCGGCAGCAGCGACATCGGCAGCAGCGCGTCGCCGGCACGCTGGGCGGTGCGAAGAATAAGGCGCAGGAGTACTTCGAGCAGGGGCTCAAGCAGCTCGAGGAGGGCAAGCTGCTCGCCGCGGCCGCAAGCCTCAAGTTGGCTGCGAGCTTCGACCCGGAGAACCTCGACTACCTTCGGCGCAGCGAGGCCGTGGGTCGGGAGGCGCGCGCGTCGACGGCCGACGGCTATTTCAAGCGCGCCTTGCTCGAGGAACAGGTCGGACGCACCGAGACGGCGGCGCTCTACTTCCAGCGAGCCGCCGACGCCTCCGGCGCGGCGCTCCACCTTCAGCGCGCGGCGGAGGGCTTCCTGTGGCTCGATGATTTGAAGAACGCAAGGGAATATGCTACCAAGGCGCTACAAGCTGAGCCAAATTCCGTTGATGCACGCATCGTGCTCGCGCGCGTGTTGCTGGCCGGTGGCCTCAAGCAGCACGCGCGTCGCGAGGTCGACCTCGCGCTGAAGATCGAGCCGGGCCACCCCGCGGCCAAGGAACTGTTGAAGCGTGTGAAGAAGGCCTGACCGCCGGGCGGGTCTCCAGCAGCGGCACGACAATGATCAACTCCAGTCAGTGAAACGGGAAGACGATGGAGAAGGTAATCGGTATCGATCTCGGCACGACGAACTCGTGCGTGGCCATCGTTGAGGATGGGGCGCCGACGGTGATCCCCAACCGGGGAGGCTATCGCACGACGCCCTCGATGGTGGCCTTGGCCGAGAACGGCAAGCGGCTCGTGGGGCACATTGCCAAGCGCCAGGCGATTACCAACGCCGAGAACACTGTCTACGCCGTGAAGCGTCTGATCGGACGCAAGTGGGCCGACGCCTCGGTGACCGCGGCGCGCGAGAGCGTGCCCTACAGCATCATCGAGGGGCCGCATAACGACGTCCGCATCGAGCTGCGCGAGAAGGTCTTCTCGGCGCCTGAGATCTCCGCCTACATCCTGCAAGAGATGAAGCTCGTCGCGCAGGAGTACCTCGGCGAGGACGTCCTCAAGGCTGTCGTTACCGTCCCAGCCTACTTCAACGATGGCCAGCGGCAGGCGACCAAGGACGCTGGACGGATCGCCGGGCTGGACGTCATCCGCATCATCAACGAACCGACCGCCGCAGCGCTGGCCTACGGCTTTGGCAAGAACCTGGAGCGCAAGGTCGCGATCTTCGACCTCGGCGGTGGGACCTTCGACATCTCGATCCTTGAGATCGGCAACGGCGTGTTCGAGGTGATCAGCACCGCCGGCGACACGCTGCTCGGCGGCGAAGACTTCGACCGGCGGATCATCGACTGGTTGGTCTTCGGCTTCGCCAAGGAGCATAAGATCGACCTGCGCAAGGACAAGATGGCGCTGCAGCGGCTGAAGGACGTCGCCGAGAAGGCGAAGTGCGAGCTGAGCGCCGTCAAAGAGACCGAGATCAACCTGCCCTTCATCATCAGCACCGCCAGCAACGAACCCCTGCATCTGCAGCGCACCTTGACCCGCGAGAAGCTCGATGAGCTGACCGTCGATCTCGTCGAGCGCACGATTCACATCTGCAAGAAGACGCTGCGAGAGGCCAATATCGATCGGTCGGAGCTGGAGGATGTGATTCTCGTCGGTGGCCAGACGCGCATGCCGAAGGTGCAGGAGATGGTCGCCGAGTTCTTCGGCCTCGATCCGTGCAAGGGCGTGCACCCCGACGAGGTGGTCGGGCTCGGCGCGGCGATCCAGGGCGCGGCGCTGCTCGAGGAGGACAGCGAGATGCTGCTGCTCGACGTGACGCCGCACTCGTTGGGCATCATGATCGTCGGCGGGCTCTTGCATAAGCTGATCGAGCAGAACACGACGGTGCCGACCAGCAAGAGCCATATCTTCACCACGATCAAGGACAACCAGACCTCGGTGAAGATCCTCGTGCTCCAGGGTGAGGCTGAGCGCGCCGAGGAGAACGAGCTGCTCGGCGAGTTCATCCTCACGGGGCTGCGACGTGCCCTCAAGGGCGAGGTCGAGATCGAGGTGACCTTCGAGATCAGCGCCGACGGCATCGTCGCTGTTCACGCGAAGGACCTCGAGACGGGGCAGCAGCAGAGCATCACCGTCACGGCGACGAGCGGCCTCACGGAGGACGAGATCCGACGCATGGTCGACGAGAACAAGGACTACTTGGTCGAGCTGCGTGATAACGAAGAGATCGAGCGCGAGAAGCAGGCGCTGCAGAAGGTCATCGACGAGGCGGAGCGACTCTTCCCCGACGTCGACGCGGTCATCGCGGGCAGCGATTTCGGCAAGGATGCCATGTCCAAGGCCCGCGTCGTGCTCGATCGCGCGAAGGGGGCGGTCGTGACGCGCGAGCGCAAGGCGATGAGCGAGGCGCGCGAGGCGCTTGATCGCACGCTCAACATGTTTCGGGGCGTCGTGTCGCGCAGCCGCGCCAGCTGAGGCTGTGGCCGGCTGAAGCTGGTCGGATAGCTCTTTGTTGCGTCTTTATTCGGAGGCCGTCGGCGCGATGCGTTGGCGTGGCAAAGCAGGCGAGCGCGGCGAGGGCGAGCCTCGCCGTCGTGCTTGGGGCCCACTGGTCTTGCCAGCGTGGCCCGCGCGCCACCTTCGCCGACTACTGCAGCCTGTCGGCGGCCAGAGCGTCACGAGGGACGCATGACTGACGGCCCGGCGAAGGCCGCGCGCCTCGTCGAAGAGGGGCTGCGGCTCTACAGCGCAGGTCGGATGGATCAAGCCTTGCGCTGCTGGCAGGAAGCCCTGCGCAGCGAGCCGCAGCATCAGCTGGCGCGCCAATACATCGATTATGTGGAGACGCACCGCCGGGCGCTCGACCAGGCCTTCGGCGGCGGCGGCGGCAGCGGCGCAAAGGGCAGCCCCGGCCCAGCGGCGCGGTCGCCGACCTCGGGCGCCGGCGCGCGTCGATCGGCGCCGGGCCTGCCACGGCTCCGCGTGCCGCCTGTGACCGTGGCTCCGCCCGAGCCGGAGCCCGCGTTTGGCGACGGACCAAACTACGAGCTGGCGACCGATGCCGCGACCCCGGCGACGATGGCGCCGCAGCGACGGACGGCGGAGCGCCTGCTGGTGGGGGCCAGCGATCCCGCTGCGCCGCTGGTGCTGGACTGGGGCGCCGATCTCCCGACCTGTGAGGTGCAACCGCACGACGAGGCGGCCCGTTTGGCGCGTGAATGGGTGGCGGAGGTCTCGGCTGGCGGGACGCCGGGCGGACGGGCGGTGGCGCCGGTGGCGCCGGTGGCGCCCGATGCGGCGAGCCCCGTCGAAGTCGCGCGGGCGCATGTCGCTGCGGGCGAGCTCGAGGCCGCCCTACCGATCTTGGAGGGTATCGCGGCGCAGGGCGCGGGCGACGCCGCCAGCGCTGAGCTGCTCGCGCGCTGTCGGCAGGAGCTGGTCCGCCAGTACGAGCGTGTGCTGGTGGACCTCCACGCCGTCCCCGCGTTGCAGGTGCCGCCGCAGCAGGTCCTGTGGCAGAAGCTCGACCATCGGGCCGGCTTCATCCTCTCGCGCGTCGATGGGGTGTTGAGCTACGAGGACATTCTCGATATCTCAGGCATGAGTCACTTCGAGGCCTGTCGTATCCTGGCGCAGCTCGTGGTTCAGGGCGTGATCGCGGCGTCGCGCTAGGTCGCCGACCGGCTGGCGCTAGGTTGGCGACTGGCTCGCCTGCGTTAACGCGCAGCCGCGGAGCCAATCGGCAGTCGCCAATAGGCAGTCGCCCGTGCGGGCACGCCCCTTCAGGCGGCGCCACCCGCGGTGCTGGCCCTCGTCTCGTCCGTCGCCGCCGCCGGCGCGGCGAGCTCGAGCTCGCGCAGCAGCACGCGGCGTAGCTCGGCGATGCTCTCCCGCAGGGTGACCGAGCAAGCCAGCGGTGGTCGTGGGAGCGAGAGCGCTCGTTGAGCCTGCGTGGCTGCGGCGAAGCGCTGGGCCTTGCTCAGCTTGTCCGCCTTGGTCAGGACCGTCAGCGTGCGGCGCTGCCGCAGGGCACACCACTCGAGCAGGTCGTGCTCCTCCTGCGCCGGCGCTCGACGAATATCGATCAGCAGCAGCACCAGGCTGAGCTGCGGACGCTCCTCGATGTAGGTCGAGATCAGGCCACCCCATTGCCCGCGCAGGCGTTGCGGTACACGTGCCCAGCCGTAGCCCGGCAGATCGACCAGATGAAAGCGGCGCTCGCGCAGCGCGAGCTGAACCGCGAAGTAGACGATCTGGCGCGTGCGGCCGGGCGTTCCTGAGCTGTGCGCCAGGCGATGTCGCCCGGTCAGCGCGTTGATCAGCGCGGACTTGCCGCAGTTGGAGCGGCCAGCGATGGCCACCTCTGGGAGCGCGCTATCGGGGAACTGGGCGGCCTTGCCGCAGGCGATGACGAAGTCAGCGGTCGTCGCGGGTGGTAGCGGATCAGTCATGTCGCGCGAACTCCGCGCCGGCGTCGCTGCGAGTCGCAGCGTCCACCGGTGGCGACGCGGACTGTCGCCGAGCTGCGCCACAAGGGCAAGGCTCTCGCGCTCGAGCGCCGCCGGCTGAGGCGCTGGCGGGTGACCGACCCCGACCGCGGATCGCAGCGTCCCGCGTCGCGACAGGAGCATTAGATCGACCGGCTGCTATGATGCGCGGCGTGGAAGACGGTGCCGCGCAGCGCGGATGGGCTCGGCCGTGGGTGATCGGCCTGACCGGTGGTATCGCCGCGGGCAAGAGCACCGTGGCGGCGATGCTGAGGGAGCTCGGCGCGGCTGTGGTCGACGCCGATGCGCTGGCGCACGACGTTGTGGCGCCGGGGACCGCGGTGTTCGCAGCGGTGGTCGGCGCCTTCGGGCGCGACGTCGTCGCCGCCTCGGGAGCGCTCGACCGCGCCGCGCTGGCGCAGCGTGTCTTCGGCGAGCCAGCTGCTCGGGGTCGGCTGGAGGCCATCGTGCACCCAGCCATCGCCCGGGCCGCCCGGGACGCGATCAGCGCGCTGGCGCGCCTGGGGGCGCGACGGGTGGTCTACGATGCCGCGTTGCTCGTAGAAACCGGACGCCACCGCGAGGTGGATCTGCTGATCGTGGTGGTGGCCGACGATCGGCGTCGCCTGCGGCGCTTGCGGCGCCGCGACGGCCTGGGCGCGGGCGCGGCAGCGGCGCGACTCGCGGCCCAGCTTCCGCAGCAGCAGAAACGAGCGCTGGCCGATTTCGTGATCGACAACTCCGGCGCGCGGCGCGCGACGCGGCGCCAGGTGCGAGCGCTGTGGACGGCGATCGAAGCGGCGACGGCGGCGCCGCCCTAAGGCAGTGGGCTCAGCTCGACGGTCAGCAGCAGCGCGTCGTCGCCGTCGGCGTAGTAGCCTCGCCTGTGCCCGACGATCGCGCCGCCCAGCGATTGATAGAGCGCGAGAGCGCCCTGCTTGCGCGCGCCAACCTCGAGCAGCAGACAGCGTCGCCCCGCCGCTCGGCCGCTCGCCAGCGCTCGTTCGAGCAGGGCGCGCGCGAGCCCCTCGCGCCGCCGCTCCGGGGCCACCGCAATCCGCTGCAGGTGCAGCTCATCGGCGACGTGCCAGAGCAGGCAATAGGCGAGGACCCCGGCGTGCCCTTGCGCGTCGTCGCCAGCGCCGAGGGCGACGAGGGTCTCGCTCAAGGGCCGCTCGAGCTCCGCGCGCCAGCTCTCGGCGTCCCAAGCTGGATCGAAGCAAAGGGCGTCGATGGCGGCGATGCCGACGACGTCGGAGGCCCTGCCACGGCGCACGAGGATGGGCGGCGTGGGGCTCATGCGCGGTGGGTTCCGTGCTGGGCGCGAAGCCTGGCAGCGGGTCGCGCGCCGCGGCGAGCCAAGGGCGCGGGCGTGAGGTTCGCTTGAAGCCGGCCGCGGGCCTTGGTATGAGATGGACAGCGCGGCAGCGCGCGGGTCGGCTCGGTGGGCGGGTGGAGCCGCTGCGGTGAGGCCGGCGAGAAAGCGAGAGCGACGGTGAAGAAGATCGAAGCGGTGGTGCGGCCCTTCAAGCTTGACGAGGTCAAAGAGAGCCTCAGCGATCTCGGCGTCCAGGGGATGACGGTAACTGAGGTCAAGGGCTTCGGGCGCACCGGCGGCAAGATGGAAGTCTATCGCGGATCGGCCTATGTCGTGGACTTCGTACCCAAGGTCAAGGTCGAGGTCGTGGTCGTCGACACGCTGGTCGCGCAGGTCGTCGAGGCGTTGATCGGCGCCGCGCGCACGGGCCGCATCGGGGACGGGAAGATCTTCGTCACGCCCGTCGAAGAGGCCGTGCGGATCCGTACGGGCGAGACCGGCGAGCAGGCGCTATAGCCGTCCCCACGAGCGCCCTGAGGGCCTTCGCCGAGGGCCAGGGCTCCGCGGCTTCCCGCTTCGGCGCCGCCGGGGGCGCCGCGCTCGGTTTTCGGCTTGGTTTGACCCCGCGCATCCACCTTCCTATAATGACTGGCCAATTCCTGGCGGATCCGGTCGGCGGGTGGCTGGTCTGAGCAATGCGATGAAGGACAACGGATCGGTACTTGCGGCGCTCTTGGAGCGCGCGCCGCTGGCCTTGTATACGCGCTTGCTCGGGCGGCTCGCGGCGATCCCGCTGCCGCCGCCGCTACGCCAGCCGATCTTGCGTCGCTTCGCCGCGCGGCTGGGCATCGACGCAGCGGAGGCTGAGCTGCCGCTCGATCAATATGCTTCAGTGGGCGAGTTCTTCGCACGGCGCCTGCGCGCGGGCGCGCGAGCCGTCGATCCCCGGGCGACGACCTTGGTCTCGCCGGTGGACGGCACGGTGACGGCCTGCGGTACGGTGCGGGGCTCCCGCCTGCTGCAGGCGAAGGGCATCGACTACGAGGTGTCCGAGCTGCTGGGCGACGCGCGCCTCGCTGCGCGCTTCGAGGGTGGCGTCTACCTCACGATCTACCTCCATCCACGCGACTACCATCGGATCCATGCGCCGGTCGCGGGATCGCTGCGGACGCTGCGGCGGATCGCCGGCGCGCTGCTGCCGGTACAGCATTGGGTGGTCGACCGCGTGCCTGGGCTCTTCGTGCGCAATGAGCGCCTGGTCTTCGAGCTGGCTGGGGCGCTCGGTCCGCTGGCCCTGGTCTGCGTCGGGGCTGCGGGCGTCGGCCTCATTACGACGACGGTGCCGGAGGGTCCCGGGTCGTTCACCGTCTTCACGCGACCGCTGGAGGTCGACAAAGGGCAGGAGCTGGCGGCCTTCCGCCTCGGCTCGACGGTGATCTTGTTGGCCGCTGCCGACCGGACGGGGCTGCTCGTGGCCCGTGGGGACGTCGTGCGGATGGGCCAGGCGGTCGCGCAGGGTGGCGTGGAGCCGAGCCCCGTGGCGGCGCCCGAGGAGCGAGCGCAACGATGACGAAGGGCGGCGATACCTTCGACGAGGGCGCGCCTCCCGTCGACCTCGGGTCGGCCGCCGTCGCCGCTGCCGAGCCCCTCGACCCGGTCAGCGAGCCCGACATCGTGGTGGACCTCCCGGGGACGTTGACGGCCCCGGCGGCGCTCGCCGGCGACTTGGAGGCGGGTGAAGAGCCTCGTGCGGAGGAGTTCGATGCCTCCCGCCGGATGGCGCTCCTGGTGGCCGCGCTGCACCGGCAGGGGTCGGAGGGGGAGGCGGCGTCAGTGCAGCAACTCGACGCGGCTGAGTCCGACGAGGTCGCGGGCGACGCCGACGTGGTGGCCCGCCCTGGGTTGGGGCTCGCCGAGCAGGAGCTCAGCGGCGACGACATGGAGGACATGGAGGACATGCCGACCCCTCCGCCCCTCCCGGAGCTCGAGCTCGATGCCAACCTCTCGCCCTGGGGCGTCGCGTCGCTCGGGGCGACGGCGGGGGAGGTGCGCCTCCCGCTCGCCGAGGCCCGGCTGGCGCAGGCTCCTGAGGATGGGGTCATCACCTCGGCGCCACCCGACTCGCTGCCTGGTGTCGCGCCGGACGACGCGCCCTTCCAGGGGCCTACTGCTGCCCCGCATGGAGCGGGCGCCGCCGAGCCGACGGCCGGCGGCCTAGCGCGCGAGGCGCAGCGTCGCAGCGAGCCGACCGCGCCGATTCGGGCGGCCGGGGCGCCCAGCAAGGCGTGGTTCGAGGTCATCTTCGACGAGGACTACCTGCGGACGCTACCGTCGCTGACGTCGGCCTCCACCCGCAGCGAGGTCGATTTCCTCGAGCGCGCCCTGCACCCCGCCAAGGAGGCGGAGATCATCGACCTCGGATGCGGCGTCGGTCGGCACGCGGTGGAGCTGGCATCCCGGGGCTACTCGAAGGTCACCGCCTTCGATCTCTCCCTGCCGCTGCTGATCCGCGGGGCGGACGAATCGCAGCGACGCGGCCTCAAGGTCAACTTCGTCCATGGCGACTTCCGCGAGATGGACCAGCAGGAAAAATTCGAGTGCGCTTACTGCCTGAACACCAGCTTCGGCTTCTTTGACGACGAAACGAACCGCCGGGTGCTGCAGTCGATGCGGCGAGCGTTGCGGGTTGGCGGACGGCTGCTGCTCGAGGTTGTCAATCGCGATTACATCAGCCGTGGCCTGCCTGCTCGCCTCGGCTGGGAGGGGGATGGCTGCCTGGTACTGGAGGAGGTTGATTTCAACTTCTACACCAGCCGACTGCATAACCGTCGCGCCGTGGTGTTCATGGACGGGCGCCATATCGAGCACGTGATCTCGATTCGCTGTTACAGCCTTCATGAGCTGGGCAAGCTGCTCCATCACGCCGGGTTTCGGGTGCTCGATGTTTCGGGCCACTGGGCCCATCGAGGGCGCTTCTTTGGCAACGACTCGGCGGCGCTGATCGTCCTCGCCGAGCGCCGCGGCGACTAGTCCGCTCGGCCGATGGAACCTCGCGCTGCGGAGCTGGACCCGGCGAGCACCGCTCCGGAGGAGTGCCCGCAGTGACTGAGGGTGACGGTGTGTTTGCTGCTGTGCGGGGCGCTGGAAACCCCAGCCGGCGGCAGCGCGCATGCGTGCGGACGATCGGCGCGCGGGTCGGGCGATGGGTGTACGAGGCTCTGTTCGGGTCGCTACTGCCCGTGTTCCTGCCGCTCCTGGCGCTCCACCCGCGCCTGCGTGGCGGCCTGGCGCAGCGGCTGGGCTGGGGTTGGCCCCCGCCGCCGGTTGATGGTCGGCCGGGGCCCGTCTGGTTTCACGGCGCCAGCGCCGGTGACCTCAGGGCCCTGCTGCCGCTGCTGCTGGGGCTACGCACCGGTGGCACGCGGGTCGTGGCCTCGTGCTTCACCCGCAGCGCCAGCGAGTTCCTCGGCGCGCAGGGCGATGCCGTGCCGCTGCTGCGCGCGCCGCTCGATTTGCGCTGGCCCGTGCGCCGGGCCCTCGACGCCATCGCGCCACGGCTGGTGGTGATCGAAGGCCTGGAGCTCTGGCCGACTTGGATCGCGGCTTGCGCCCAGCGCGGGATCGCCTGCGCGATCGTCAACGGGCGTATGTCTCCGCGCAGCCTGCGCTGGTACCGGCGCTTCGCGTTCCTCTTTCGCCCCCGCTTCGCTGCGCTCCGCCTGGTGGTGGCCGTGACCGCCGCAGATGCCGCGCGCTTCGTCGCCGCCGGCGTGCCGGCCGCACGCCTCCGCATCAACTCGAGCAGCAAGCACGCGGCCTGCGGTCCAGTCGCGCGCCTCGACCCTGCTCCCCCGCGGTCGCCGGGCGCCAACGGCGCGCAACGGCTGGTGCTCGGTAGTCTCCACCTCGCCGAGCTGAGACAGCTCCTTCCCGAGCTCGGGCGCTTGCTCAGCCGCTGGCCGCGCCTCGAGATCGATATCTTCCCGCGCTACGTGCATCAGACTGATCGGCTGCTGCGGCTGCTGAAGGCGAGCGGTCTGCCCTGCTCTCGCGCCGACCAAAGCAACCCGGGATCGTCGCGCGCGGGATCGTCGCGCGCGCGGGTCATCGTCGATGGCACGATGGGCAGGTTGGCCCGATGCTACCGCGGTGCGGTCGCTGCCTTCGTCGGCGGCAGCCTCGTGCCCCGTGGCGGCCACAACCTGATCGAACCGGCCGTGCACGGGGTGCCTGTCCTGCACGGGCCGCATGTCGAACACTGCGTGGCGGAGGCCGCGCTGCTGGCCAAACGCGGTGGGAGCACCCGGGTCGGTGACGCCGCGCACTTCGGGCAGGCTGTCGATCGCTTACTCCTCGACCCTGCGGTCGCCGAGCTGGCCGGGCGCGCGGCGCGCTCCGCCGCGCGACAGCTTCAGCTCGACGCCGAGCGGGTGGCGCTCGTGCTCGCGCCGCTGGTGCAGTAGATCGAGGGATCAGCCACCGTCATCGTGGCGGCGCCTGCACCCAGCTGCGGGGCTCCCTTCGACCCCCCTCAACGATCGCGAAGGATGGTGGGCCCGAGCATGTCACTTCCCTCGAGCGCGCCGTCGCCGCTGCTGGGCCTCCTGCGACCCCTGGGAGGCGTGCTTGGCGCCGTCAGCGCCCTGCGTCGCGCGGCCTATCGCAGCGGCTGGTGCGCTGCTCACGACGTCGGCGTGCCCGTGGTCTCGGTGGGGGCCTTGACCTGCGGCGGCAGCGGCAAGACGCCGATCGCGGCGTGGATCGCCGAGCGACTGCTGCGCGACGGGCTGCGCGTCGGGGTGGTGCTCGGGGGCTATCGCGGCGCGGCCGCAGGGCGGGTGCTTCGCGTCCGGGACGCGGAGGCCGGGGCCGCGCGCTGGTACGGTGACGAGCCGGTTTGGATGGCCCGTCGGCTGCCGCAGGCTGTCGTCGTGCGCGGGCCCGACAAGCGAGGCGCGGCCGCGCTCGCGGTCCGAGAGGGCGCGCAGGTGGTCGTGGTGGACGACGGCTTCCAGCACCTGCGCCTGCACCGTGCGCTCGACGTGGTGATGTTCGACGAGGATGGGCCCTCCCCGCCGATCCCCGCCGGTCGCGGCCGGGAGTGGGCCTGGAGCGCAGGGGCCGCGGGCCTGCGCTGGTGGCACGGGCGGGCCGGTGGGTCCCCGCAGGACTTCGACCGCTTCCGGCGAGGCAGGGGCGCTTCGTGCGCGATCGCCTCGCGCTATCAGCCGCAGGGCCTCGTCGGCCGTGACGGCGTGCTGCTGGGCCTCGCGACGCAGCTGCGAGGCGCGCGCGTGTTTGTCCTGGCCGGCGTCGCACGCCCCTGGGCCTTCCTCGCGTTGCTTCGGCGCTGTGGTGCCACGGTCGTCGGGCAGGCGCTGGCTCAGGACCACCGGCTCTGGCCGGCAAGGGCCTGGCGTCGAGCTGCGGCGTCGGGCGCGGACCTGCTCGTGTGCACGGAGAAGGACCTCGTGCGCGCAGAAATGTGGCCTGCCGCTGCGGCGCTCGTGGCGCTGCGCTGCGCGGTCGAGATCCTGTACGGTGAAGCGGCGGTGGAGCGGGCGCTGCGTCAATTGGTGAGCGCGCGCACCGAGGACGGGATTCTTGCGCAGGCGCCGCGCTGCGGCGTCGGGCGGAGCTGACTACGGTGTGGGGCGCGATCGCCTGGATGTGCTGCCGGCTCTCGCGGCGCGGGGCGGAACGGCTCGGCGCGCTGATCGGCGCGTTCTTCGGCGCCGGGTTGCGCTGGCGACGGGGCGTGGTGCTGGCGAACCTGCGCGCGGCCTTTCCGCAGCAGTCGCCGGCCGCGCTGCGCGCGCTGACGCGCGGCGTCTATGCTCATCTTGGGGCGGCCGCCGTCGCGCTCTTCCGACTGCCCCTGCTGACCCCGGGGGCCGCCGAGGCGCTGCTGGGTTCCGCGGCGCTCTTGGAGCTGCGCAGCCTGCTGGCGAACGGGCGTGGCGTCATCGTCCTCAGCGCTCATCTGGGGTATTGGGATCTGCTGGCCTGCGCTGCAGCCCAGGCTGGAATGCCGGTCAACGTGGTCACGCGGCGCTTGCGCGACGGCGGGCTCAATCGCTGGTGGATGGGTCAGCGCGCCAGCTGCGGCGTGCGCCTGTGGCCGGCGCGGGGCTCGGCCCTCGGCCTGGCGCAGTGCCTGCGGCGCGGTGAGATCGTGGCGATGGTCCTCGACCAGCATGAGCCCGGTGGTGCAGTGGTGCCCTTCTTCGGGCGGCCCGCGGCCACGCCCAGAGGCCTCGCTCAACTCGCGCGGCTGAGTGGCGCGCCGGTGGTGCCGGCCTTCCTCGTGCGCCGCGCTGCCGGTCCCGAAGTGGAGCTGCTTCCCCCGCTCCACTTCGCTTCGACGCCGGATCCCGCGGGTGCCGGTGGGCCAGCGACGCGCGAGGCGCGGCGACGCGCCGACGACTGTTTTACCGCTGAGCTGACGCGCATCCTCGAAGCGCAGGTGAGGCGGTTTCCCGACCAATGGTTTTGGGTCCACCGGCGCTGGAAGGTCCCCCTCGCGCCCGGCTGATCCCGCCCTTGCCCTGCGAGCATTAGATCCGATCGCCTGCGTGCAGCGTATGCCCCTGCATGCCGCTGGAGCGGCGGGGCAGTGGTTCCGCCGCGTTGGGCGCGCCCACGCGGGGACCCACGCGCCGCTCAGGAACGCGGAGGAATAGACAGCGTCTCGCGCTGGTTGGCCTTTCTGGGATAGGCAAAATGGTACCTGTATGGTCTGGTATGGGCTAGGGTGGGGGACCAGAGGGAACCATCATCGAGAGCAAGAGGCTCTTTCGGAGCTAGGCAATGGGCAGACAGGGAGAAAAGAGAAACCTCGTCGCCGCGAGTCGGGACGATGAATCCTCGCCGGATTTGGCGGTCGTCGGTGACTTCGAGGCAAGCGCCGCGCTCGAGTCCGAAGCCGAGGAGCCGCCAACGGAAGCGGCGCCGTCGCCTGAGCCGGGGGTCGCCCAGGCCCCCAGCCGTGTCGCGACACCCGCCTCGGAGAACTTCCTTGGACGATATTTCAAGGAGATGTCATCGCTTTCCGTGTTGAAACCTGAGGAGGAGCTTGAGGCCGCGCGGCGTATCGAGCACCTCGAGGTCGATCTCTGGGCCCATATCCTCAGCTGCCCCCTGGTCGTCGAGTCGGTGCTCGCGGCCGTCGAAGAGGCCCAGGCGCCCGGTGTTCAGATCGAAGGCGCCGTGGCGCTCCGCAGGGCCGCGCGAGCAGCCCGTGCCCCCGCCGTCTCGACGCTGGCGCGGCGGCGCTATGGCGACCTCGCCTACGCCGTCGGGCGGCGGCTGCACGACAGTGACGTCGATCGCCAGCTGCTCTTCGCCGTGCTCGCCGCGCTGCAGCAGGAGGCAGCACCGAGGGGCGCGAGCGCGCGGCCGCGGGCGCGCGGCGCAAGCCGCAGCAAGGCGCCACCGCGGGCGGTGCAAAACTACCTGCGCGAGGTCGACGACAAGTTCTCGCGCTCACAGCGGGCCCGCAACGAATTCGTCAAGGCCAACCTGCGTCTCGTCGTCAGCATCGCGCGTCGCTTCAACTATGGGCGGATGCCGCTGGGGGACCTGATCCAGGAAGGAAACATGGGGCTCATCAAGGCGGTGGAGCGCTTCGACTACCGGCGCGGCTACCGCTTCAGTACCTACGCGAGCTGGTGGATCCGCCACGCGATCAGTCGCGCGCTGGCCGATAAGGGGCGGGCGGTCCGCTTGCCCGTCCACATGGTCGATGCGCACCACAAGGTTTCGCGCACGCGGCGCGAGCTCAGCAGCAAACTGGGGCGGCAGCCGACGAGCGAGGAGATCGCGAAGGAGTCGGGAATCGCCTTCGATAAGGTCAGTCGGCTCGACAGCTATCTGATGGACCAGCCGGTGTCGCTCGACCGCGAGATCGGCGGTGACGACGGCAGGAAGTTCATCGACCTGATCCAGGACGAGGATGCGGTGTCGCCCTCGGAGAGCGTGATGCTGCAGACGATGAGCGCCCGCGTGCTCGAGCTGCTCAAGGAGCTCAAACCGATCGAGGCCGATATCCTGCGCCGCCGCTTCGGGTTGCTCGATGACCGGGAGCTGACCCTGAAGGAGATCGGAGAGGACTACAAACTCTCACGCGAGCGGATTCGGCAGCTCCAGGAGCAGGCCCTGGGCAAGATTCGCGTGGCGCTCGAGCGTCAAGACCTCTGCTGAGGGCAGCCGAGCATCGTGCTAGCATCGGGCTCCATTACCGTTTCCTCCGCCGTGGGGTGGGATGGGGAGGCCGACGATGCCGCTGTACTTCGCCTGCCGAAGGCCTCGCTTGGTGGTCTGCGGGGGACTGCTGCTGGGCTTGGCGGTGGTGGCCTGCGCCCCCGCGGCGACGCGCATCGAGCGGGCCGATCCGCCCTTTGGCAGCGTTGGTGGCAACGACGACGTGCTCCTGACCGGCAGCGGCTTCGCGGGAAGCGTGAGCGTTCAGTTCCATAAGCGGTCGGCGAAGACCGTAATCGTCGAGTCGAGCGAGCGAATTCGCGTCAAGACCCCTCCGGGGCCCGAGGGCCGCGTGGATGTCGTGCTCACCGATGAAGCTGGTCGGACCGTCGTGCTCCGGTCCGGCTTCACCTATCGCAAGGAACTCTGAGCGTCGCAGACTGGAGGCGGAACGACTGGGCGCGACGACTGGGCGCGACTAGGCGGTCTCGATGCGGAAGAGCTGCTGCCCGAGGAGCAGCAGCGTGCCGTAGGGCACCGTGCGTGGCGCGCGCAGCCGGATGAAGGTGCCGTTGGAGCTGCCGAGGTCCACGAGGCAAACGCGCCCGTCCTCGGTCAGCATCACCTTCGCGTGCATCGCGGAGACGTAACCGTCATCGGAAAAGAGGATGTCGCCGCGTTCGCGGCCGAGCGCCATTTCGTCGCCCATCAGCGGGAAGGCGCCCCCATCGCTAGCGGACCCCGTCAGCAAGCTGAGTCGGCCCCAGTAGCCGGGGTTGGGGCTGCCGAGCACCTCGGTGCCATCCGCTGTCGGCGCTGGCTCGCCGATGGCGTCGAAGCGCAGCAGCTCCTGCCCGACCCGGAAGATATCGCCGCTGCGCAGCCGCTCCTCGGCGACGATCCGGACAAAGACCCCATTCAGACTGCCGGTGTCCTCGACGAGGATCGCGGGTCCTTCGCGGTGCAGCCGCACGTGCTGCGGGCCGAGGTAGTGGTCGCCGGCGAAGGGCGGCCCCGAGTCGCGGCCGATCGTCACGCTGCTGGTCTTGAAGACGACGCTGTCGCCTTCGCTGCCGTCCGGCCGGATCAGCGCCAGGCGTCCGACCGAGCCGTTGGGCTCAGCGCCTTGGCTCGGGTCGGCCCCGGCCGCGCTGACGCGGCGCAAGCCCGGCGCCGAGGGGTGCCCGGCTGGCGCCGCGTGCAGTCGGGCG
This sequence comes from Pseudomonadota bacterium, assembly GCA_016711215.1. Taxonomy (NCBI): domain Bacteria; kingdom Pseudomonadati; phylum Pseudomonadota; species Pseudomonadota bacterium. Next base: position 772,297 of record JADJTL010000001.1, read on the forward strand.
CCACAGCCGCCGCAGAAGGCGAAGGGGGCCGGGTTGGTCTGGCCACAGCCGGGGCAGGTCACCACGCGGCTCGCCTCCGCGACGAGCGGCGCTCCAGCTTGAGGCGCGCCCGCAGCAGGTGGCGCTCCAGTAGGTGGCGCTCCCGTAAGGGCGCTTGGCGTCAGCGGTGACTCGCCCGGCGGCAGCGTCGGCGCCTCTGCCTCGCCCCGCGTCAGCGGTGCAGCCTGCCCCAGCTCGGCACCACATCCGAGGCAGAAGCGGAAGTGAACCTGGTTGTCGCGACCGCACCGCGGACAGACGATCAAGGGAGCACTCCTTCGCCGCCGGCGTCAGGTGATCTCGACGCGCAGCAACTGCTGACCGAGAAATACGTAGTCGCCGTGGGTGAGCTGGTAGGGCTGATCGATGCGGACGAAGGTGCCGTTCTTCGAGCGCAGGTCAGTGAGGGTGTAGCCTTCGGCGTCGACAGCGATCGCAGCGTGGTGACCCGAGATGAAGGGGTCATCCGGGAAATTGATGTCGTTGCCCTCGCGGCCGAGGCTGACGCTCTGGGTCGGCGCCCGAAAGACCATGCCGACCGCGCCGCCGCGGAGGAGTTGTATCAACTTGAAGAAGCCCGGCCGTCGCGGGCTGGTATAGAGGTGGGTGCCTGCGGCATCCGTCTCGGCGTGGCCCTCGTTGGGGCTGATCTCGCCCAGCTCGATCAGCTGCTCCCCCACGAGCAGGCGGGTTCCGGGCTCGATGGGGACCGCGTCGTGAATGCGGACGAAGACGCCGTTGACGCTGCCTTCGTCGCGCACGCAGAGCACGCCGTCACGGTAGAAGAACGAGGCGTGGCAAGGTGAGAGGAAGGGGTCGTCGGGGAAGCGGATCTCCCCCTCGGCGCGCCCCGTCAGGTGTTCGTCGGCGTTGAGCAGATAGGAGACGCCGTCGAGTCCTTCGCCCTTGATCAGGATCAGCTTCGCGCGATTCGGTTGCTGCATCGCGCCGAAGTAGAGCGTGCGGGCGCCGGCCGCCGGCTCCTGCTGCGCCGGTGCGCCGCCCACGTTGGCGCCGCAGTTGCCGCAGAAGCGAAACCCCGGCGGGTTGTCGTGGCCGCAGCTCGGACAGGTCATGGGCGAATCACTCATGGCAGCGCTCGGAATCACTCAGCAGCAGGTTAGCGGACGGCAGTGTCCGGCTCCGGCCCAGTTGCCAGGCCAACCTTAACAGGACCCCAGGGCGCAGTTCAATATCGGGGTCCTGCGCGCTGCTGATCGTCGAAATCGCCCCGCTCGCTGGCTGTCACGCAAGTTGGGTGGCTCAGGTTGCCCCGCGGGCCGGTTCGGCTATGGTAGTCGCCTTCCTCCCCTGGAGTCGTGCTCGATGGCAGACGCAGAGTTCGCAGCAGCGCTTGGCGGGGATCCGCGCTCGTCAACGTGCTCGTCAACGTCGGCGAGCGGGCTTCCGATCGCGGATGAGCCCCTGATTCGGCGCATGGCCCGCCCTGGGCCGCGCTACACGAGCTATCCAACCGCGCCCGCCTGGCATGCCGAGGGCTTCGGCGCGCCAGAGTATGCGGAGCGTCTGGCGCAGGCCGAGCGCGAGGGAAGCGCTGCGCCGCTCTCGCTCTACCTGCATCTGCCCTTTTGCCGCGAGATGTGTCGCTACTGCGGCTGTAGCGTCGTCGTCACCGGGCAGTCGCAGAAGGTCGACCGGTACCTCGATTACCTGGCGCGCGAGATGGATCTGGTGACGGCGCATCTGCCGCGGCGGCGCCGCGTCGAGCAGCTGCACCTGGGTGGCGGGACGCCGACCTGGCTCGATCTGCGGCAGCTCGAGCGCTTGTGGCAGTTGATCGGCGCGCGTTTCTCGGTGGTCGATGGAGCGGAGCTCGCGCTCGAGGTCGATCCTCGGGTGACCAGCCCCGAACAGCTCGAGCTGCTGCGACGCTGCGGCTTCACCCGCGTCAGCATGGGCGTGCAGGACTTCACGCCGGAGGTGCAGGAGGCCATCGGACGCCATCAGAGCGTGGCGTTGACCGAGGCCCTCTACCGCGCTGCGCGCGCGCTCGGCTATCGCACGATCAACTTCGACCTGGTCTATGGACTACCGCGTCAGCGGCTCGAGACCTTCGCGACGACGCTGGACCAGGCGCTGCGCCTGCGGCCCGACCGGCTCGCCCTCTTCAGCTATGCGCATGTCCCGTGGATGCGGCCCCATCAACGCGCCATCGATGAGGGCGAGCTGCCTGACGCCGTCCAGAAGGTGCGCCTCTTCGAGCTGGCGCGCGGCAAGCTGCTGGCCGCCGGCTACGTACAGGTGGGGATGGACCACTTCGCGGTGCCCAGCGATGCCCTGGCGCAGGCGCGGCTGGTGCGCCGGCTGCATCGGAACTTCCAGGGATACATCACGCAGCCCAGCGGCGACACGCTGGCCTTTGGCATCACGGCGATCAGCGATGTGCAGGGCGCCTATGCGCAGAACGTCAAGCGGATCGCCGACTACTACCGGCAGATCGACGCTGGCGAGCTGCCGATCGAGCGCGGCTGCGCGCTGACGGCCGAGGATCTGCTGCGGCGCGACGTGATTCACGGGCTGATGTGCAACTTCGCCGTCGACCTGGGGCAGGTCGCGCGGGCCCACGGCTATCCCGAGGGTTATTTCGCCGCTGAGGTCGCGGGGCTCGACTGGGCCGAGGAGGCAGGGCTCCTGCGGCGCAGCGATCAGACGCTGGAGATCCTGCCGCTCGGGCAGCTCTTCGTGCGAAACGTGGCGATGGCCTTCGATGCCTATCTTCCCGCGCAGCAGGAGCGGCCGACCTTCTCGAGCACCGTCTGAGATGATCCTCGGCGCTGCCCGCGCGGGGCTCCGCCGCGCGCTGCAGGGGCGAGCCGGGCTCAGGGAACGGCGAGCAGATCGTCGTAGTAGAACGTCCCCGACATCCGAAAGAAGGTGATGGCGCCGAAGGTGTTGATCGCCACGGCCCAGAGGATCAGGGCCTTGGCCCGCGGGCCGAGGCGATAACCGCCGACGGCCAGGAGCATGATCAGGTAGACGGTGAAGTCGAGACTGAAGCGGAAGCCGAACTGCTGCCAGCCGCTGTTTTGGTAGAGCAGGTGCAGAATCAGAGGCAGCAGCGCGCTCAGATAGAGCGCCGGCTGCAGCGGAGAGCGGCGCTGCGGCCAGATCAGATAGGCGAAGATCGGCGTGACGAGGAAGATGCTGAGCCCGTGGTGACTGATCTGCACGAAGGGAGCGTGGGGGAGGATGCGCGGCAGCAGCACGAACAGGGCCGCGAGATTGCGCGAGAGAAAATGGTAATTGAAGAGCCCCCAGCGCTGGATCCGCTCGGTCCAACGCACGTTGAGGTAGGCGTGGCCGAACTCGAAGGGGCTGTCGAAGCGTAGGTAGTTCGCGACGCCAGCGACGCCAGCGATGGCGCAGGCAGGCAGCGCCGCGCGGAGCAGCGCACGGAGCGCGGCGGGGCGATCGAGCCGACGCCATAGGGCCACGGCGCGGACGGACCAGGAGCGCCGGGGGCCGACGAGGTCGTCGGCGCGATCAGGGTCGGCCTGTGGGCCATAGCGCCGCAGCACCTCGCCGACGATGAAGGGGAAGGCGAAGGGGATCGGCGCACGCGCGAGGAAGCCGAGTCCGAGCGCGAGCCCGGCCAGCGCCGGGCGGCGCGCGTCGAGCGCCGCGAGCGCATAGAGCGCGCTCAGCGCGGTGCCGACCATGTGCGCCATGTACCAGGTCTGGCCGATGACGGCGCTGTAGAAGTGGACGGTGCCAAAGGCGAAGAGCCCCGTCAGCCAGAGATTGTCGACCGTGCTTCGGCGGCTATGGCCGCGCTCCTGGAGCTGGCGCAGCAGCAGGTAGACCAAGACCGGATTGAGCGCGCCGAGCAGGACGTCGAAGAGCACGTCGTTGAAGAGCAGGCCCCAGAGCGCCACGAAGGGCATCAGCAGCACGGCCGGCAGCCAGGGGAACGACACATAGGAGACGCGCCGGCGCGAGCGGATCGCCTGCGGCGAAACGACGAGGCGCTGGCCGCGGGTGGTCTTGAAGCGGTGCGGGTCGCCGCCGGTTTGCAAGAAGACGCCGCGCAGCCGCCGTCCGTCGACCAGCGTCAGCTCGTCGAGCACCGCCCAATCCTCCTGATCCGGCGGCGCGCCGGCCAGCGACATGCGCCCATGCAGGAGATCCTGGGCCAGCACCACGTAGTGGATGTAGGGGCTGTGGCCCTTCAGGCGGCTGCCGCTGGCGGCCATGTAGACGAGCAGCGTGATCAGGTAGATCAACACGGGAAGCCGCTGGCGCTGCCACCAGCGACGCAACCCCGCCGAGCAGGCGCGCGGTGGCGCCGCTTCAGCGCGGGGCGGGGGGGATTGGGGCGTGGCTGGGCGCATATCGGCGGCGCTCATATACGCTGACGAGGGGCACACCGTCCAGCGCCAGCACCTCGCGCGGCGCAGGTCTGCCGTAGGCCTGCCAGATCCAGTAATCGTATTTGTTGAAGTGCAGCTCGTGAATCACCAGGGCATGGTCGGAGGCCGCGATCCCGGGCTGCTCCATCCCGGCGTCCTCGAGGTCCGGCCGCAGCAGCCCCGCCTGTTGATAGGCGCGATAGGCGTCGTGGCTGACGTCGTGGAGGTAGAGGCGCGATCGCGGCGGCAGATGCTCGTTGAGCCAGGGCAGCAGCGCGCGCGGCGCGTAGCCCCAGAACTGTCGGTTGAGGCCCAGATCCGCGGCGCCGGCCGTGCCGCCAGCGAGCGCGGTGTATTGGGAGAGGCCGAAGGGATGGGTCTGCGCGAGGTTGAGCGCGCCCGGGAGGGCGACGAGGAGCGGCAGCGCCCAGGTCAGCGGCGCCAGCGCCGGGTATGGGCGGCGCAGCGCGCGGCCTAGCGCGCCGAGCGCGAGGCCCGCGAAGAGCACCAGGAAGGGATAGGCAGGCAGCCAGTGCTTGGTCCCACCGAACTTCGGTGTCGTCGGCAGGGCGATCAGCAGCAGTGGGAAGAGCGCGTTGAGCGCGAGCAGCAGACCGGCGCGAGGGTTGAGCCCGCTCGCGGGGCGCAGCCAGCTGCGGCGCGCCGGGAAGCGCGAGTCGTCCGAAGCGCTGCCGCGGGGCTGGCGCAGCCAGCGACCGAAGGTGCAGTAGACCCAGGCGCGCAGCTGCAGCAGCGCTCCGCTGCAGGCGAGCGCGAGGGTCACCGCGGGCACGGTGAAGAGCGTCATTACAAAGGGGTAGCTCGCCGGCAGGGGTGGGCGGGCGAGGTTCCGACCGAGGAACTCGATGTTGTAATAGGCGTGGTGCAGGTGGAAGCCGACGTACTCGCGCAGGTGCGCCAGCGGCTCGAACCAGAGCCAGGGCCATAATCCGACGAAGAGCGCGGGCGCGAGCAACGCCATCGAGACGAACGCGATCGGCAGCCGCGGCAGCAAGAGCGGCCGCAACGAGCAGTCGGGGCGAACCACGACCAGGTAGTGCACGACCAGCAGCGGCGGGAGAAACCAGGCGTTATGCTTGCCCGCCAGCGCCAGCCCGAGCAGCAGGCCGGAGAGCAGGCCCCAGCCGGCGTGCTCCAGCCCGCGGTAGTAGGCGTAGACGACGAAGAGCCAGAGCGAGGCGATCGCGGCATCGAAGCAGGCGAGCTGCCCGTGAAAAAAGAGCCGGGGAAGCGTGAGGTAGAGCAGCGCGGCGCACAGGCCCGCCGTGCGGCTCTGCAGCCGCAGGCCAAAGAGGTAGAGCAGGGCTACGGCGGCGCCTGTGAGCAGCCAGGTCGGCAGGCGGAAGGCGTCGATCGCCGGCAGCAGGCCGGGCCCGCCGGCGTCGGCGCTCGGCGGCGGCCAGGGCAGGCGCCAGGCGCGCTCGTGGAAGAGGTGGTGCGAGAGCCCGAAGAGCGTCTTGAAGAGCGGCGGATGCTCGCGGTTCACGCCCCAGGCGCGCGTGATCGCGCCGGTGGTCAGCGCCTCCCGCTGCGTGCCCTTGGCGAGCCCATCGGCCAGCGCGCCGATCCAACGCGTGTAGCTCTGCGCCGCCTCGAAGTAGGTCGCTTCGTCGCGGGTGATGCCGACGGACCGCTGCGCCAGGCCGAGCGCGGCGACGCTGCCGACGAGCAGGCAGAGCGCCAGCAGGTAGTCGAGCGCGCGGGGCGTGCGGGGTGCGCGGTGCGGCCGGGTGGTCATTGCCGCGCCTCGACGTGAAAGCAGAAGCTGCGGTAGGCCTGATCAGGCGTGGTCAAGACGAAGTCCACCCGATGATTCACGCCGGCAAAGCGCCGCGTATCCGCAGTGAAGCGGGTCCAGGGCGCCGCGTTGGCGTGTTCGACGCTGGCCGTCAACTCGTCATCGACGAAGGTCTGCAGCAGGACGGGTGCGCGGCCGAGCTTGCGGCTGTCGAAGTCGTCGATGCCGGTATACCCGACGAGCGTGCGCCCAAGCGTGACGCCGCGGTAGGCGATGACGAGCTGCTCTCCGGCTCCCGGGTGCGCGTAGAGGCAGCGGTAGGGTTGGTGGTCGACCTCGGCGAGATGCGGCCCGACCCAGCGCCAGTCGGTGTCGGCGTCGCAGACGAAGCGCTCGCCGACGCGCGGGCAGGCGCGGCGGCCGGCGGGGCTCAGGCGCGCGACCGTCAAGGTCTGGCCCTTCTGCCGCAGCGCCGCTGACGTCGCCGCCGTGGTGAAATCGAAGAGCAGCCGCGCGGGCTGCGCGCTGACGAAGAGGCCAAGCTCGACGCGGCCAAAACGCCAGGCCTGCGCGGGCGCGCGCTGCGCGATCCAGCGATGCTGGGCGCCGCGCGTGCTGAGCTGCCAGACGCGGGCGAAGCGGTCGACATCGGAGAGCGTCGCTCCCTCGAGGTCGATCAGCTGGTCGAGCTTCGCGTAGGCCAGGGGTCGAACCCAGTCCGGTGCGACGAGCACCGGCTCGCCGCCGCGATGCAGGCGGCGCAGCGCGTCCGTCGCGGCCTGCCAATCAGCGGCGGGCGTGGCCTGCTCATGCTGTCGTCGCGTGGCGATCAGCTCCCAGGCCAGCAGGGCAACGAGGGCGAAGGCGAAGAGCAGCGAGGGGTGGGGCCAGCCCCGCGCCGAGGGGGCCGGATCAGCGCCTGAAGGCGCGCTCATCGGGCGACCTCGGGGTCGGTGGCATGGGGCGCGGCGCGTCGCAAGGTCCAGTCGAGCAGGAGCCAGGCTGGGACGGCCAGCAGCGCCGTGTAGATAAACGTCACGGCGGAGAAGGCGAAGCCCGTGGCGACGGCGAGCGGCGGCGGTAGGCCAACGAGCGCGAAGCCCAGCGCCCAGCCGGCCTCCAGTGGCCCGAAGGTCCCCACGCCGGCGATCGGCAGGAACCCGCTGACAGTAGACGCCGTGCCGCCGAGGATGGCCTGTGAGAGGGTGATCGACACGCCGAAGCCGCGCAGGATCACGAGCATGATGACGTAGTTGAGCAGCCAGTGCGCGACGGTCAGCCCAGTCTGGATGGCAATGACCCGCCGCGGCAGGCCGACATGGGCCTCGATCGCCCCGCGCAGGCGGGCCAGCAGCAGCTCACACCAAGGTCGCTCGGCGAGGCCGCTGCAGCGGGCGAGCCCGCCGATCCAACGCAGGCCGAGGCGAAGGAGCTGCGGCAGGGCGACGACCACCGCGCCGCCCGCGAGCGCGAGCGCGAGCGCGACCACGAGACCAACGCTGGCGCTGCCGCGGTAGATCGCTGGATGGAGCGCCAGGGTCACGCCAAAGACCACGACCACCACGGTGGCGTCGAGCAGCCGCAGCAGGACGAGCCCAAGCAGGCTCTCGCCCAGCCCCGCCGTGCGCGCGCGGCGCACGAGGAAGCCGAACGCCAGGTCGCCGGTGCGCAGCGGCATCACGCGGAGCAGCAGATTATGCAGCGCCGCGATGCAGAACATCGCCGGGAAGGGCGTGCGAGGGGCCAAGAGCACGAAGCGTGCGGTGCGCAGCGCGTAGAGCAGCACGATCAGCGCGAAGCCGAGCCCGAGCACACTCCAGCGCGCCTCACGGCGCAGCGCCGCGAGCTGCACCCAATCGACCCAATGCGAGAGCCCGGCGAAGATCAGGACCGTGATCGCCAGACCGACGAGCGCGCGCGCGGCGAAGCGCCAGCGGCCGGGGCGCGGCGCCAAGCGCGGAGGGGTGGCGCCGACTGGGGCCTCGCGCGCTGACACGGTCGAGGGCAGCGCCTGGACGGTCACGTCCCGGGCTCGGCCGGCGCCTGCTGCGGGACCGCGCCGCTGGCGGAGGGCTCGTGCAGGCAGGGCGCAGTCAGGCGCGGGGCAGCGTCGCCGTACTCGAGGCGACGTTGCCGCAGGAGGAGCTCCTCGAGCAGCTTGCGATTCGCCCCGATGAGATCGGCGAGCATCCCGAAGAGCAGCACCGTGAAGGCCAGCAGGAGTAACGTGGCCGCGAGGATCACCGACTGGATATGGCCCGCGGCGCCGGTGGCCGTGAGGTGGAAGTAGAGGAAGCGCAGGCCCAACGCCAGCCCTGGCAAGAAGAGCAGGGCGGCCACGCCGAGGAAGGCGCGCAGCGGGCGGTACATCGTGTAGATACGCAGAATCGTCGCCATCGATCGGCGCACGTACTGGGGAATGCTGCGAAAGAGGCGTGAGGCGCGGGTGCGTGGATTGGTCCCCACCGGCACCGAGCAGACCGCCAGATTGGCGTGGCCGGTCTGGATCAGCGTCTCTAGCGTGTAGGTGAACTCGTTGGTCACGAAGAGGCGCAGGGCGGCCTCGCGCGCATAGGCGCGAAAGCCGCTGGTGGCATCGGGGACGGCAGTATGCGAGGCCAGGCGCACGACCCAGCTGCCGAGGCGCTGCAGGCGCTTCTTCAGCGGCGAGAACGCCGCGACCTGTTGCACCTGCCGATCACCGACGACCACCTCGGCGCGGCCCTCGAGAATCGGCGCGATCAGCCGCGGGATGTCCGCCGCCAGGTATTGATTGTCGGCGTCGGTGTTGACGATCACGTCGGCGCCGAGGCGTAGGCAAGCGTCGATGCCAGCCATGAAGGCACGCGCCAGCCCGCGGTTCTGCGCGAAGCGCACGACGTGGTGCACCCCGCAGGCGCGCGCCACGTCGGCCGTGCCGTCGTGGCTGCCGTCGTCGATCACCAGATACTCGAGGCAGTCGATGCCCGGCAACGCGCGCGGCAACTCGGCGACGGTTTGCGCCAGGGTGTCGCGCTCGTTGAAACAGGGGATTTGAATGATCAGCTTCACGGCTCGGCGTAGCTCTCCCCGACTGACGTGACGCAGGTCGCCCCGCGACTGAGGCAGGTCTCCCGGCGACTAGCGCAGGACGCGCGCCCCGGTGAGGACGACGTCCTCCTGCGGGACATCCTGCGGGAAGGGACCCTTGGGGCCCGTCGCCAGCTTGGCGATCGCGTCGGCCACCGCCATCCCCTTCGTCACCCGGCCGAAGACGGCGTAACCCCAACCGCGCAAGCTCTTGTCGCGGTGGTTGAGGAAGGCGTTGTCCTTGACGTTGATGAAGAACTGCGCGCCGGCGCTATGGGGATCCGAGGTCCGCGCCATCGCGACCGTGCCGCGCTCGTTGCGCAGCCCGCTGTTGGCCTCGTTCTGGATTGGGGCGCGCGTCGGCTTCTCAGTGAACGAGGTGTCGAAACCGCCACCCTGGATCATGAAGCCGTCGATCACGCGGTGAAAGATCGTGCCGTCGTAGAAGCCGGCGCGGACGTACTCCGCAAAATTGGCCACCGTGCCCGGCGCCTTGTCGGCATAGAGTTCGATCGTGAGCTTTCCTCGCGTCGTGGTCAGCTCCACCTCGCGGGCCACGCCCGGCGGCGGCGGTGGTGCGGCGTTGGCCGGAGCGCCACCCGCTGTGGCCGCGGCTGCGGGGCCCTTCGCGGCAGCCACCTTTGCGGGGGTCGACGCGGCCTGCGCGACGGGAGTGGCCTGCCGGGCGCGAGGCGCCTCGGTGCCGGCGCTCGGTGGTTGATCCTTCTTGGTGCAGCCGGAGCCGGCCGTCGCCAGGAGCGAGCAGAGGGTCAGGAGCTGCAGTGGAATCCTGGGTAGGCTCTGGCGCATCGTGGCTCTCCTCCTTGCTTCCGCCCAGCTCAGCCTGAGGTCGGGCGGGCAGAGGCTAGCCATTCGGTAGGCGCGGCGCAAGCCCGCTCTGCGCCTGCTCTGCGCGCGTTGCTGGTGTGGCTCGCAGCAGGCTGGGTTGGGCACCCGGAGGGCGATCGGGGCGGGGGAGCTAGCGGCGGAGGATCCGCGCTACGGCTTCAGCCGCAGCCAGGCCTCGACGAGCGGGCGGGGCCCCTGGCTGGTGGGCAGCGCGACGCTGCTGGTGACCAACCCTTGGGCGATCCCCTGCGGCGCGAAGGCCGCCTGGAGGGGCAGGGCGCTGATGCCGTGCTCCGCCAGCGTCTGTAGCTCGCCCGCCTGCGTGCGACCATCGCCGTTGGCGTCGAGCCAGAGCTTCAGGCCGCCGAAGCCCGCGTCCTGCGCATCGACCAGGCCATCGCCCGTCCCGCCGTTAACCTCACGGTCGAGCTCGGCCAGCGCCGCGAAGCCGTCGCGACAGCGACCGTTGCCGCAGCGACCCACGTCGCCGAAGAGCTCCTGGACGGCGTTGATCCGGCCATCGTCATTGCGGTCGATCACGAGGAAGGCATCGCGCGGCCCGACCCAGCGCACCTGCTGCGGCCGCCCGCTGCCCAGGAGGTCGAAGGTCGCCCTGGGGGCTGCGCCCTCGGCCAGGCCGTCGCCGTCGAGATCGACGATCAGCGGGTCACCGCCGCCGCCACCGCCGCCGCCCGTGTCTGGTGGGACGCAGCGTCCGCCGGGCGACCAGGCTTCGAGCACCGCGGCTTCGAGCTGCCGCTGAAGAATCACGATCCGCTCGTCGATGCCGGCCGTGATGCCCTCGCGCCGGATCGTCTCGCCCTCCACCAGGCGGGGATTCACCAGGCTCAGGTCCGCGTTCTGGCACAGGCGGTTTGCGCTGACGAAGCGCTCGACGCTGCCGCGGGCGCGGGTCCGCATGCTGTCGGTGATGCGCCGCAGGTCCGTGCTACAGGTGCTGTTGACCTGCTCCAGGGCAGACGCCAGCTGCGCATCGGCGAGCGCCCAGCCCTGCTCGAGACCGAGCCGATAGGCCACGGCCTTGGCGTTGGTCTTGTCGTCGCACTGCGCCGCGGCGCGCAGCTCGTAGACCGCATAGGTGGCGGCCGCCGTGACGCCGCGCTGGGCACCCTCGACCTGCCAGGCCGTGACGAACGCCTGGGCCTGGTCGCTGAGGCAGGCGAAGCGCTCGCGCACGCTCTGCGCCACCGACTCCTCCGCGCTGGTGAGCTGATCCCTCGACTGGGCGACGGTGTCTTGGACCAGCCGCTCACAGCTCGTCCCTTCGACCTGCTCCGGCGCAAGCAGCGGGCAGTCGTAGTACTTCGAGAACTCCGACTGGGCGAGCAGCGCCAGGGAGATGCGGCCGAGCGGTTGCCGCAGCGCGGAGGTCATGGCGCCGCGCACGGGATCGGCGTTGGCCACCGTCCCGCCCGGCATCGGCGCACCGATGCGCTCGGCCGTGATCGAGGCGACGATCTGCGGGTCGATACCCTTATCCACCAGGCTCTGTTGCAGCGCGCCGATGAAGAGCGCCACGCCGCGCTCACGCCCCGTGGCGAGGCGCTCGTAGGAGCGCAGAATGGCGGTATAGGCCTCCGCCGCCGGGCTCGCTTCGAGCGGGTGTTGGCCCTGCGGGTCGGGGCTCAGCGCGGGGTCGGCCGCGTCCCTGTCGTCGGCGCCCGCACAGCCGAGGACGGGTAGCGCCGCAAGCAGCGCCAAACAAAGCCTTGAACCCGGTCGCGTGTAGCTGGGCATCCGTCTTCCCTCCATGCGATGGCCGGACCATCTGAGCGCTCATCTGTGAGCGCATTCGTTCTTCGGCCGCCCCACGCAGCCGACGCGCTTCCTATTTCGCACTCTGCCTTCTCACTCCGCATCGAAAGTGATGCATCGACCGTACCGACGACCGAAGTGCTCCGTGCCTCGTCCAATGAGACGATATCCCTTCAATTAGGTGTGGGGCCGTCGAGCGGGCACTGGGGGGTCGCGTACCGCCGAAACCCGAGGCTCAAGTGGTAGCGGCGCCGACCGGGGACCGCCGCTGGGTCGCGATAGACGCTAGAAATGAAAGAAAATACAAGGGCCTAGACTTGAAGTCAGCGGCCATGCGGATCCCCTGGGGGGTAGACCCCCTCCCTCCGGGGGACCGCCTCTCCACCGCCTTCGGGCGCATGGGCGACTCCGGCGGTGTCATCGAACCATCTGCATTTGCGCGGCATTCTTCGGACCGCGGCTGGCTCCTTGGCGCGCCGACGGCCCGCGCGCGGCCGCTTACCGATTCCCGCAGCGCGGATCGGCCGCGGCAGGCTTCGCAGCCAACCTGCCGTCGTGAAAGGGAATAGCCTTCCCGTCGACGCCCCAAAAGCGACCTGGTACAGTGGTTGCTGTCGCTGCTTCCCAACAGCAACCCGCCGCGATCGCCCAGTAAGCAGACGCGGTACAGTGGCCCGAGAGGCCGGAGGAGCGACCCATGAAGAGCCTAGTTGTCCGCCTGTGGAACGACGAGAGTGCAGTTTCCGCCACCGAATACGGCATCATCGCCTCAGTCATCGCCGTCGGTATCATCGCGGCGCTGGTGCTGCTCCGCAACAACCTGCGCACCCTCTTCAATCGCGTTTCTGGCACGGTGCAGAGCAGCGGCGGCTAGTAGCGCCTCCGGCTGGGCGCTGATGGATGGCGGGTGTGCCGCTGAGCGGGAGGCGGCTCGTTGCCGGTGCAGCGCAACGAGCCGCCACAGAGCGGAGGGAATCAGTGCGAGCCCGAAAACGCCATGGTGACCGTTCGGGGGAGCAGGGCGGGGCGGCGATCGAGTTTGCCCTCGTCCTGCCCCTCTTCCTCCTGCTCGTGGTTGCGATGCTCATTCTCGGTCAGATGTTGACGGTTCGCTCGGCGCTGGCCGGCGCCGTGTATAGCGCCGCCCGCACCTGCGCGCTGGCCCGCGATCCGAGCCAGGCCTGCGCCAACCGCGTCGTGACCAACAGGATGGGTTTCGTCGCCAATCAGGCGTGTGTTAGGCTGACCGTCGCGACGACCAATCCAGCCGAGCCGGGGTATCCTGCGGTCAATGCGTTCCAGGTCACCGCCACCTGCACGCAGCCGGGGGGCCTCGTCCAGGTGCTCCAGGCGCAGATTGGCGGGCAGCTGAATCAGGTCACCGCGCGCGCGGTGATGCCCTATTGAACCCCCTGGCGCTCGGCTGCGAGCGCGGAGTACGAGGCCAGCATGGCTCAGGTCACGACGCGCCGCGCTTCATCAGCAGCGACTGTCTTCTTCATGATCGCGGCCGTCGCCTGTGCGGCGGCCGCCGCCTGGGTGCTCTCGACGGTACTGGAGCGCAAGTACTCGGGCGATCCGGTTCAGTCGCTCGTCGTGGTCAAGTCGGCGCTGCCGGCGGGCCAAACCGTCGCTGCGGAGGCGCTGCGGCTCGCCGAGTGGCCGAAGAGCGCCATTCCTGACGGCGCCTTCAGCCGCATCGAGGATGCGCTGAAGGATGGGCGCGTGCCGCTGATTCCGCTCGTGCGGGGCGAGCCCTTGCTGCGCAGTCAGCTCTCCAAGGCCCACGCGGGCTTCGGGATCGCCGCCCTGATGGAGCGCGGTAAGCGCGCCGTCGCGGTGCCCTGCGCGGATCAGGTGACCCTCTCCCGGCTGGTCTACCCGGGCGCGCGGGTCGACGTCCTCAGCACCATCAACGACGAGGACGCCGAGGGGCATGCCTTGCTCAAGACCCGGGTCGTGCTGCAGGACGTCAAGGTGCTGGCGGTCGGGGAGGACATCGACCCCGTGACGATCGCCGCGCGACGGGCGAGCGCCGCGCGAAAGGATGACGACGCCGCGGCCGCTTCGACCCAGGACGACGCCGCTGCGGAGCGGCAGGCGCGGGGCGTCGTGACGCTGCTCGTGACGCCCGAGCAGGCCTCGATCCTCACCTTGGCCGCTCGTGACGGCCATCTCGACCTCTCGCTGCGCCATCCGGACGACCATGCTGAGGTGGTGACCAGCACCTTCAGCCGCCTGCGTTTCGCCGGGGACGAGCTGGACGCCGATCCCGAGGCCGCGCTATCGGGCGCGGGGCCTGGCGCCACCGGCGCGCGGGCGTCGGTGATTCAGCGCCGGCGTGCCAGCCCAAACACGGCCGCCGGGAGGGAGCGTCGCGGCGCGACGTTGCAGGAGAGTCCCGCGATTCGCATTCTGCGCAGCAGCGATGGACAGTAAATCTCGCCACGGAGAAGTCATGCCCTGCTCTTTCGCCGAGCCCTTCGCGCCCCGCCGGCAGCCTGAACTCGCGGCAGTCGCAACCACGCACGAGGCGCCGCGCCGGCGGAGACCTGCGTGGGCGCGCTGCCAGCTCCTGGTCGCCGCGCTGGCGCTTCTGCTAACCGAGACGGTGGCTTCGGGCGCGCCCCCGCTGGTGGTGCCTTTGCAGGACTCGAGGACGCTGCCCCTCTCAGCCGGGGTGGCGGAGATTAGCGTCTCCAGCGCCGATATCGCGGACGTCAAGGCGCTCGGTGGCGGCCGCCTGCTGGTCAACGGAAAGCGCCTCGGGCAGACACGGATCACGACCGTCGACCGCTCCGGCAACGTCGAGCATCACCTCGTCCAGGTCGTGCTGCCGGTCAACGAGCTGGCCGAGCGCTTGCGCGCGATCCTGCCCCGGCAGCGCATCGCCGTGCGCGCGGTCGGCAGCTCGCTCGCGCTGACCGGTGTCGTCGACGATGTGTTGGTTTCCCAACGCGCCGAGCGCATCGTGCAGGCGCACCTGGCGACGCTGGGCCTGGATCGCGAGCGGGCCTCGGTCCTGAACTTCCTCTCGATTCGGGGCAAGCAGCAGGTCCAGCTGCGGGTGAAGATCGCCGAGGTGTCTCGCACCGCGCTCCGTCAGATCGGTGTCAACGCCTGGTACCGTACGGCGGACCGTACGGGGGGATTGATGGCACCCGGTACGCAGCTCGGTGCGGCGCTGGCGCCCGATCTGGGCGAGACTGGCTCGGGACTTCAGATCGGGGGGGGGCAGAGTCCGGGCGCGGGACAGCTCTCCCCGCTGCCGCTGCTGACGCCGCCCTTCGCGACGGACGCCTTTGGCCTGCTCTTCGCCAGTCAGGACAGCTCGTCCTTCCCGCTGAGCATCGCCCTCAATCTCCTGCGCGGCAAAGGGATGGCTAAGGTGCTCTCCGAGCCGACGCTCGTCGCCTTCAGCGGCCAGAAGGCTGAATTCCTCGCTGGAGGCGAGTTCCCGGTGCCGATTCCGCAGGGGCTCGGCAACACGGGCATCGAGTTCAAGCGCTTCGGCGTGCAGCTCTCGTTCACGCCGACGGTGCTCGCAGATCATGCGATGCGCCTCAAGGTCGCCGTATCGGTCAGCGAGCGCGACCAGGGCAGCGCCGTGCTGATCCAGGGTACGAGCGTGCCGGGCCTCTCGACCCGCTTGGGCGAGACGACGGTGCAGCTGAAGAACGGGCAGAGCTTCGCCATCGCCGGGCTCTTGCAGGACAGGATCGAGAACAGCTCGAGTCGTGTGCCCCTGCTCGGCGATTTGCCGGTGATCGGCATGCTCTTTCGGCGCAATTCGTTTCGGCGCACGGAGACGGAGCTCGTGATTCTGGTGACCGCGAATCTCGTGCAGCCGCTGAAGGCCGGCGAGGTCCCTCCGCTGCCCGGCGAGGATGAGATCAGCGACCCGGGCGATGTACGCTTCTTCTTGCTCGGTGACATCGAGGTCAACAAGCGCATCAAGCTGAGCGGTCGCGGTGCCGCGGGACCGGTTGGATTCAATCCATGAAGCCGCCGGGGCGCGAGCCCAGCCGCCCGCTGGCCGTGCAGCCGGGCCTGGCCGGCGCCCCGCGGCCGCCCACCGGCGAGGCTCAGCGCGCGAATGTGCCCATGCGCCGCCCGGGCAACCTCGACCAGGTTCCGACGACCATTCTGCTCGAGCACGTGACGGGTCGCTCGCGCCAGGCGCGACGCGAGGTCAGCGCTCCTCTTCGCGCGGCGCCGCAAGAAGATGTCGTCAGGCGCAGCGCCGGCGGGCCCGAGCGCTTCGAACGCCCGCTTGCGGCGCCATTGACCGAGCAACAACCAAGCCCACTGGGACCCCGCGAAAGCGGCCACCACCAGCTAACGACGGTTCGCGCCAATCCCTACCAGACGGCGCAAGGTCAAGGAGCGCAGCCGGAGGCGGCAGCGACGCCGGCGATGCCAGTGGAAGCGCCCACGACCGCTGCGCGCGTCGGACAGGTCGTTGCCTTTTTCGCCACGCATGGCGGCACGGGCGCGACGACGCTGGCCTGCAACGGCGCCGCGGCGCTGGCCCGCCGGCAGCAGGCCACCTGCCTGGTCGACCTCGACCTTCAGCTCGGCGATGCCTTGACCGTGCTCGGCCTGGAGCCCAAGTGCGCGATGTCGCGGCTCGCCCACGAGATGGAGTCCTTCGACTGGGAGATGCTCGAGCCGATGCTGCCGCGCCACGGGTCGGGGCTGAGCGTCGTCTCGCAGGTCGGCAACCTCGAGGAGCTCGGCGAGCTGACCGTAGGCCGGATGCCGCAGGTGTTGCGCTACCTGCAAGGGCACTTCGCCTGCGTCGTCGTCGATGGTGTGCGCGACTTCGGCGATCACGCGCTGGCGACGCTCGACGTCGCCGATCGCGTGGTGCTGGTCGTCACCCAGGGTGTCTCGGCCGTGCGCGGCGCGTCGCGGCGACTGGCGATCTTTCGCCGCCTCGGCTACCCCGCGAGCAAGATCCAGATCGTCGTCAATCGCTACTCGCCGCGCCATCCGATCAGCCTTGCGGCCTTCACCGAGGCGCTCGGGCAGGCCCCCGTGGCGGTGATTCCAGAGGACGCCGCGACGGCGGGTCGAGCGGCCATGAAGGGGGCGCTCTTGCACGAGGTGGACGCTGGCGGTGCGGTCGATGGCGCGATCGAGGGGATGATTCACGGCCTGTTTGGCCTCGCCGCGCCGACGCGGCCCGTGGCCCGGCGTTGGTGGTCGCGCCGCCCCCGCTGAGCGGGGGTGGCGAGTTGAGGGGAGAGAGGTCCGCGGATGCGCATCTCGGAGCGAGTCAGTGGTCCGCCCAAGCCCGTGGCGGCGGCGCGCAGCGACGATCGGCTGGCCGAGGCCGGCGACCTCGATCCCCTACTCGAGCGCTTGCATGCCCAGGTCGTCGATCGCCTCGATATGACCCGCATCCGCGATCTCGACGCGGCGGGGCTGCGCGAGCGCATCGCGGCGCTCGTCGATCAGCTCCTGGCGCAGGCCGGGGTCGCGCTCTCTGATCGGCAGCGCACGCGCGTGGTCGGAGCGGTCGTCGACGAGATCATCGGCCTCGGGCCGCTGGAGCCGCTGCTCGCCGATCCCGCGGTCAGCGACATCCTCGTCAATACGGCGAGCAAGGTCTACATCGAGCGCAAGGGCGTGCTCGAGCTGACGCAGGTGCGCTTTCGCGACAACGCGCACCTGCTCAACACGATCAACCGCATCGTCGCCCGCGTCGGCCGCCGCATCGACGAGTCGTCTCCGATGGTCGATGCGCGCCTGCCCGACGGTTCGCGCGTCAATGCCGTGATCGGGCCGCTGGCGATCGATGGCCCCCTGCTCTGTATCCGGCGCTTCGGCACGGGGCCGGTGAAGGCGGCCGACCTGGTGCAGCGCGGCGCCCTCGACGAGGCGATGCTGCAGTACCTGCGCAGCGCGGTGCGGGCCAAGTGCAACGTGCTCGTCTCGGGCGGCACCGGCGCGGGCAAGACCACGCTGCTCAACGCGCTCTCGAGCTTCATCCCCGCGAGCGAGCGCATCTTGACGATCGAGGATGCGGCCGAGCTGCAGCTGCAGCAGGCGCACGTCGCGCGGCTCGAGACGCGTCCGCCGAACACCGAGGGTCGCGGTGAGATCAGCATTCGGGATCTCGTGCGCAATGCGTTGCGCATGCGCCCCGATCGCATCGTCGTCGGCGAGGTGCGCGCCGCCGAGGTGCTGGACATGATGCAGGCGATGAATACGGGCCATGAGGGCTCGATGACGACGATCCACGCCAACAGCGCGCAGGAGGCGACGACCCGCTTGATGGCGATGCTGGCGCTGGCGGGCACCCAGCTTGGCGAGCCGATGATGCGCCAGATGGTGGCCCGATCACTGCACCTGGTCGTCCACGTTGCGCGCTACATCGACGGTCAGCGCCGGGTGGCGATGATCGCCGAGGTCGTGGGATCGGACGACGCTGCCGTCAAGCTGCAGCCGGTCTTCGCCTTCGATCAGAGCGGAATCACCGCCACGGGCGCCGTCGTCGGCGCCTTCCGCGCGGTCGGCAGCAGCGCGCTCGGCGAGCGCTTCCGCGCCGCCGGCGCCGGCGCGCAGGGGAGTCGGCCCGCGCCCGCCGGCGAGGGGGCGCGTCGATGACCGCCTTGCGCATGCTCGCCATTCTCAGCGGGCTGGCGCTGCTCTTTCTCCTGCAAGCGGTCTTCTGGTGGCGGCGAAGCCTGCGCCAACGCCGCGCGGACGCGC
Organism: Pseudomonadota bacterium; assembly: GCA_016711215.1. Classification (NCBI taxonomy): domain Bacteria; kingdom Pseudomonadati; phylum Pseudomonadota; species Pseudomonadota bacterium. The sequence continues at coordinate 790,879 of JADJTL010000001.1, forward strand.
TTCAGGAACAGCTTCGCCCACGCGAGTTCTCCCCGGCGCTGCCGGGGCAGAGGGCGGAGGAGGGGGGCGCGGGTTGGCTCGGTCGGCAGGATTGGGTCAAGCGCCTGGCGCCGGTGCTAGCGCAGGCGGGCATCGAGGCGTCGGCCGAGCGCTTCGTCTTCCGCGCGGCTGCTGCCCTGGTCGGCGTAATGCTTGTTGGATCGCTGATCGGTCGCGGCCCGGTCGCGGGCGTCCTGCTTGGGCTGATGACGGCGATCGGTGTTGGTGGCTACGTCGCCGCTCGGCGACGCTCGCGCCTGGCAGCCCTGGATGGCCAGCTCCCCCAGGCGCTCGATTTGATGGCCCTGAGCCTACGGGCCGGGCAGACCCTCGAGGGCGGGATTCGCCTGATCGGCGTCGAGACGGCAGACCCGCTCGGCGGCGAGCTACGCCGCTGCTACCACGAGTATGAGTTGGGTCGCCCGATCGAACAGGCGCTGGTGCAGATGGGTCAGCGGCTCGACGCCTCGCGCTCGCTCTCTACCTTCGTCGAGGCCGTGCTCGTGCTGAAACAGACTGGCGGCAACCTCGTCGAGGTGATCGACAAGATCGGGAGCACGCTGCGCGCCCAGGCCAGCTACGAGGCGCGCTTTCGTGCGCTGACCGCCGAAGGACGCCTCTCCGGCGTGATCTTGGCGGCGATGCCGTTGCTCGTCGTCGCCGGGGTGCTGCTCTCGGAGGGCTCCTATTTCGCGCCGCTCGTCGCGCGAGAAGGCGGACGCTGGTTTCTCGGGATCGCCGTGGTGCTTTGGGGCCTGGGAGTGTTCTGGATGTCGCGGCTGCTGCGACCGAGGGCCTAGAGAGAGATGCTGAACGAGCTCGTGATCGGCGGGACACTGGCGGCCTTTGCGCTGATCAGCCTGGCCCTTGCGGTCCGCGCGGTGCGTCGGCGAAGGGCGAGCCTTCCCTTCACTGATTCCTCCCCGGCCGAGCAGGTGCCCGCGACGCCGCTGGGGCAGCTCGGCGCTCGGCTGCGCCCCGCCGACGCGCACGAGCTCGGCGCGCTCAGATCGCGCCTCGCGCGCGCCGGGTTGCATAGCGAGGATGCCGTCGATCTCTACCTCAGCGTTCGCTTGCTGCTGTTGATCCTGCTCTTCATCGCCGTCCCCGTGGTCTTGTTTGCGCCCTTGAGCAACCTCGCGGTCAAGGTGCTGATCCTCGGCGCGCTGGTACTCTCGGTCGGCGTCGGACCCTCGATCTGGCTCGATGGTCGCACGAGGGAGCGCCTCTTCGCGCTGGGACGCACGTTGCCCTCGACCCTCGATCTGCTGGTGACCTGTCTTGACGCAGGGCTCAACCTCGAGCAGGGCCTGGCACGCGTCGTGGCGCGCGGGACGCAGCGCGGAGATATCTTGGCGCGCGAGTTGGGTATCGCGCTCGAGGAGATGCGCGCCGGGCTCTCGATGGGGGAGAGCTTTCGCCGGATGGCACAGCGCCTGGACCACCCCGATGTGCAGAACCTCGCCGCGTTGATCGGCCAGGCCAGCGCGCTCGGCGGCAACGTCTCTAGCGCCCTGAGGGCCCATGCCGAGGCGATGCGTGCGCAGCGGCTGGCCTTCCTCGAGGAGGAAGCGGGCAAGACCAACGCCAAGCTGACCCTTCCGCTCGTGCTCTGCCTGCTCGTGAGCATGCTGCTGATGCTCTTCGGGCCGGCGATTCTCGCGATCGCGAGCTTCTTCCAAGGGCAGGGGAGCTGATCAGTCGATGAACTCGTTTCGGGCCCTTGGACTGGTGGGATGCGCGCTGCTGCTCGGCGCGCTCGGCGCCTTTGGCTGTGCGACCGCTGCCGTGGCACCCGAGATTGGCCCGCCGTCGGCGATGAAGGCGGCCGACGTCGAGCAGGTCCAGCGCGCGATGGTGTGGCGGCTCGTCGAAGAGGGCGACTACGACCGAGCCCTGCCGCAGCTCCGCGGCTTGCTCGCCCAGTACCCACGCGATCCCGGGCTGCGGCTGCTGCTGGGCATCGTCTTGCGGGAGAAGCAGATGCACGGGCCGGCCCTGGCCGAGCTGAAGCTGGTCGTCCGCTGGCGTCCCGATAGCGCGCGGGCGCACGCCGCGCTCGGCGTCCTGCTCGATCAGCTCAGTCGCCACGACGAGGCCGAGCGGCATCACCGTCGCGCGGTGGCCCTGCGGCCGGGTGTGGCCGCGTACCACAACAACCTCGGCTTCTGTCTCTTCCTCAACCGCCGGCGTCCCGAGGCCAAGGAAGAGCTCGAGCTGGCGATCCGGCTCGATCCGACGCTGCGCCGCGCCTACAACAACCTCGGCTTCGTGCGCGGGCTCGATGACGACGAGGAAGAGGCGCTGCGCGCTTTTCGTCAGGCGGGCAGTCAGGCGATGGCCTGGACCAATATGGGCCTGGTGGCCGAGCTGCGCGGCCGCCCTCAACGGGCGCGGCTCTATTACGAGCGGGCGCTGCGGGAGCAGCCGGGTTTTTCCGCGGCGCAGCGCAATTTGCGCGCGCTCGAGCCCCAGGTCGACCGCAACGACGCGGCTGGGCCTTCCGGCGCGACGGTCCCTGCGGCTCTGCTCGGCGCCGAACCGGACGACAATGATCTCGAAGGCGCCGAGCCGGCCGTCGAAGGCGGCGCGACCTCCACTGCGGATCCGGCGCCGGCAACTGCGAAAACTCCCGCCGCGGGCGAGAAGGAGAAGCTCTAATGCTGCGAGTCGCTCTGTTGTTTGGCTTAGTGCTGGGCGCTTGTGCTGGCCCGCGCCACCTCAACCCGCGCACCGGCGAGGCCTACGCGGCTGCGGTCCAGCGGCAGGCGCGCATCGATAGCGAGGCGACGACCGTCGAGGCCACCGCGGAGGACGGTCAGGCGATCCTCGCGGGGATGCGCTCCGAGGGTGGCTCGGAGGGCGAGGCGAGGCAGCGCTCGGGCGGCCTTCAGCTCATGCCGCTGGCGCGCTGATGAACGCGGCGCGCCAGGGCGAGCAGGGCGGTATCGCGCTGATGACCGCGTTGATGCTCACGGTGCTCGTCGCCATGGGCGTCGCCGTGGTGCTCTTCGGCCAGCTCTCTTTTCACCGGCGCACCCTGCAGAGCGCCGCCGATGCCCTGGCGCTCGCCGCCGCCTATAGTCTCGAGCAGAATGGCCTGCCCTACAGGGCCCCGCGCGACGCCCTCCGTTTCGCCACCGCCAACAGCCAGCTCGCGCTCCGCCCGCAATTCGGCGCCCGCACAGAGAACTTGGCTAACAACGTGGCCGACGTCGACGTCGGGCTGAGGGCGACCTTCGACTTCGGCGCCAGGGTGCCGCTGCTCGATCGGATCTTTCAGATCAACGCCACGGCTCGAGCCCAGATCAACGTCGCGCGCTTCGGCACCGTCTGGCCGGCCGTGGTGATGGTCCTGGACGCTTCAGAGTCGATGCGCTACCCGATCCTGGCCGCCAACGGGCGTTCCGCCTTTCAGGTGATGCAGTCGGTGCTGACAGCCTATACGGCGCTGACGCTGCCGGTGCGCAACGGGTTGATCGTCTTCAGCGACGGCGTGACCCAGAACGTGGCGCCCTCGGCCGCCAACCTGAGCAACGCACGGGCGATCGGCAACGCCCTGACCGCTGCTGCGCCCAACGGGCGCACGAACGCTGCAGCCGCGTTGGACGCCGCCCGCGCCCAACTCGCCGGGATTGCCGGCGGGCATAACGCCGTGCTGATCTCCGACGGCGAGCCCACCCTGGGCGGCCCTTGTGCGCCGCACGCGGCCTGTCATTTCAATGCGGGGACGCAGGCCGGAGCCCGCTTGCGCGCCCGCGCCCAAGGGGCCGCGGCGATCTTCACCGTCGAGATCAGGCGCACCAACTACGCCACTCAGGCCTCCGACTTCCTGATCGGGGTCTCCGGGCTGCCCGGCAGCGCCGGCGGCGATGGTTCGATGCGCTACCTGGCGCAGGATACGCTGGGCATCACGATGTTCATCGCCGGGCTGACGCGTGCCATCTGCGCCTTCGGACCGCTCGTCCCTGGCGCTGGGGCACCCGCGAGCGCGCGTCGCCCGCGGGCCGTCACGCCGAACTTGCTCACACCGCGCCAGCGCGTCTTCACCTTCATCCGCCAGCCGAATGGCAACGAGGTCGCGGTGCCGCTGCTGGCGGACAATGACCGCGATCGCCATCCACGGGATCCCGGCTTCCAGTACTGGCGCGACGCCGTGCGCGGGGAGGATTGGGTCATCCTCACCGAGCGCTCCTGCCAATTCCTCGGGGGCGACGGGGCTCGGACGGTGGTCGTGCGCTGGGATGATGCGCAGCTCATCCCGAGCACCTGAGGCGGACCAGCTGAGGCCCCCCGCGGCTGCTCGCGGCGCGGGCGGGCCTCAGCGCGTGCCCCGGGTTAGCCGAGGTTCTCGGCCGCGAAATCCCAGTTGAGCCGCGTCTCGATCAGCGCCTTGACGTAGTCCGCGCGGCGGTTCTGGTAGTCGAGGTAGTAGGCGTGCTCCCACACGTCGATCGTCAGCAGCGGCTTGAGTCCCGCCGTCAGCGGCAGCTCGGCATTGCCAGTATGCGCGATGCTGAGCTTGCCCGCGGGGTCGGCCACCAGCCAGGCCCAGCCGCTACCAAACTGCCCGACGGCCGCGGCGGCGAGCTGCTCCGTGCAGGCCTCGCTGCTGCCGAAGGCCTCAGCGATGCGCTCGGCGAGCTTGCCCCGCGGCTTGCCGCCGCCCTTGGGCTTGAGGCTGCGCCAGTAGAAGGCATGGTTCCAGGCCTGCGCGGCGTTGTTGAAGATGGCCTGGTGCTTGGGCTGGCCCGCAGCCCCGCGGATGATCTTCTCGAGCGGCTGGTCCGCAAAGGGCGTGCCCGCGATCAGCTTGTTGAGGTTCGCGACGTAGGCCTGGTGGTGCTTGCCGTAGTGGACGCCCAGCGTGCGTGCGGAGATCACGGGGGCGAGCGCGCTCAGCGCGTAGGGCAAGGGCGCCTGGACGATCGCCGCCGCCCCGAGCGCCAGGCTCGGCGTGGCCAACGCAGCCAGCGCGGCGCCGGCGCCCGCCGCTGCCAGCAGCTCGCGCCGCGTAACGCCCTCGGCCCCCGTCTGCCTCGTCACTGGCGACCCTTCGTCATGTGCCATGGTGTTGCCTCCTGCCTTGCCGTGGGTTGGAGCGGTGACTCTAACGGCGCGCTGGACCAGCGGCAATGACGCGCTCGCGGCGTGACGCGCTCGCGGCCAGCGCGGGTGACCCTGCGTTGACAGCCGCGCGCGGGCTCTGTTAAGCGCTGCCCTGACCTCGTGGTCGGTTGGCCTCAAGCGCAGCTGCCGGGACCCCTACGCCATGCTCCAGGATCGCGGCATCATCGCCGGCAACGTCACGGATAAGTACAACAGCCGCAACCCGCTTGTGCGCCGGATGATGCGGGGCTTCCTCGCGGCCGTCGGCGAGTGCTACCGCCTGACCGGCGCGCAGAGCCTCCTCGAGGTCGGCTGCGGCGAGGGGGAGCTGCTGCGGCGGCTCGTGGCCCTAGAGCCCGCGCGCTGCGTCGGCACGGACTTCTCGCCGTTGATCCTGCGCGATGCTCGGCAGCGTCAGCCGCTGCTCGCCCTCGCCGCGCAGTCAGCGACGCGGCTCGGCTTCCCGAGGCGCAGCTTCGACCTCGTCGTCGCCTGCGAGGTCCTCGAGCATCTGCCTGATCCCGCCGCTGCCCTCGAGGAGCTGGCCCGCGTCAGCCGCCGCCACGTCCTGCTCAGCGTGCCGCGCGAACCGCTCTGGCGCGCGCTGAACCTCGCCCGCGGCGCCTACTGGCCCGCAGGCGGCAACACCCCGGGGCACGTGCAGCATTGGGGCACGGAGGGCTTCGTGCGCGAGGTCGGGCGGGTCCTGCAGGTGCGCCGTGTGCTGACGCCCCTGCCCTGGACGGTCGTCCTGGCCGAGGTGCCCTAGGTGGCCAGGCAGGCGGACGCAACGCTGCCGCCCGAGACCCCGGTTGCGGCCCGGCCGCGCTGGCTCGGCCCGGCGCTGGGGCTAGGCGCCGTGACGCTCGGGCTGGCGCTCGCCTGGCGTGCCGCGCTCTACGCGCTTCAGCTCGGCGGCATCGCGCTCCTGATCTGGGGCAGCTACGCGCTCTGGCTCGGCGTGGGCGCGCGCGTCGCCGAGGCGGACTTGGCGCGCTGCCGTGGGGCGCGCTGCCGTGGACGGCTCGCTGCGGCCTTGCCCTGGCTTGCGCTGATCGGCGTGGCGGCGGCGCTGCTCTGGCCCTGTCTGATCGGCCGCATGCCCTTGTCGGCGGATCATCCCGTGCACCTCACGCGCGCCTGGCACTTCGTGACGCGAATGCTGGCCCGGGGTCGGCTCAGCGGCTGGAGCGACCTGTGGTTCGCCGGCTGGCCCGCGGGCGAGGACTACCCGCCGCTCGGCGACTACCTGATCGGGGCGACCTACCTCGGGAGCGTGGGACTGCTGGGGTGGGAGGGGGCCTACGCGCTGGCCTTCTTGATCATGTTCGCTGGCTCGGCCTGCGCCATCTACGCCTTCGGCCGGATGCACTTCGGGCGCCTCGCCGGCTTTGTCGCTGCGCTCTGCTTCCTGCTCGACCGCGGGGCCTATCGCGAGGGTGGTTGGTCGTACACGGTTTGGTGGGGGGTCTGGCCGCAGGTCTTGTCGACGGCCTTCACCTTCGCCGCGCTCGCCGCGCTCGATCCCGTCTTGCGGCGCGGGCGCCCGCGCGACTTCGTCCTCGCCGCGTTCTGCACCGCGCTCGCCCTGCTCGCACATCCGGCCGCCGTGATCTGCTTCGGCCTCGGCGTGCCGGTCTACCTGCTGGTGCGCTCGCTCGATGCCGAGCTGCGCCCCGGCGCGGTCTTGACGCGCGCCCTCGCTGCGCTGGGCTTGGGCGCCGCCCTGGCAGCCTATTGGCTCTTGCCCTTCATGACCAAGGGCGCCTGGATGGCCCGTTACGGCGAGACCTGGAAGTCGCTGCCCGTGATGGCGCAGGACCTCTGGCGTGGCACGCTCTTCACCAACGGCACGCCGATCGTCGTCTGGCTCGGCGTCCTCGGCGGGCTGGTCGCTTTGCGGCGACGCCAGCTCGCCGGCGTCTTCCTGCTCGTCTGGGTCGCGGTGCTGCTCTTCCTGGCCTCGAGCACCGCCTTCGAGCGCCTCGACCTGCTCGCGCTCTCGCCGGCCTTCGGGCAGGTGCAGTTTCAGCGGCTCTCGATCCCCGCCAAGCTCTGCGTCTTTCTGCTGGCCGGCTATGCCGTGGCCACGCTCTTCGCGCGCGTCGGCCGGGCGCCGCTCCCAGTTCGCCAGCAGGTGGTGGGGCAGGGCGCTCTCTGGCGGCGCTGGGCCCTCGGCGCCGTCGCGGCGCTGGCCGCCGCGCCCTTCATCATGCCCTTGGCGCAGGCCTGGCGCAGCGCGCATGGCGCCGATCTCGGCCATCTGCGCACGCGCGCGTCGATCCCCGAGTGGGCCGACTACCAGCGCTTCCTCGCCTATAGCCGCGAGCTGGCGCGTAAGGAGCGCGGCTTCTTCCGCATCGCCTACGTCGCCGACTACAACGATCACTTCTTTTCGGCGGCGCCGCTGAGCAACGGCCTCCCGGCGCTGAAGCTCGGCTTCACGCCCTGCACGAACTTCATTCATAAGCCCGATCAGGCCGACCCCGAGCTCTACCGCGCGCTCTCCGTCAAGTACGTGGTCACGCGCGGGGCCGCGCCAGGGCCGCGCACGCGCCTGCTCGAGCGCTTCGGCCCGATCGCCGTCTACACCTTCGAGGACTACAGCGCGCGCCGCTGGACGCTGCAGGGGCCGGGCGTGGTGCGTGAGCTCGCCTTCGAGCCCGAGCGCGGTGGAGTGCGCCTGCAGGTCAGCGGAGCGGGGCCCTCGTCGCGGCTGATTCTTCATTTCTCCAACTATGCCAACTGGCGCGCCCGGCTCGTCGGCGGGCGGGCCTTGCCGATCACGACCGCTGGCCTCGCGCACCAGCCGATCTTCGTCGGCCTGCCCGCGCCCAATGGCACCATCGCCGTCGACTACGCCTGGCCGCTGGTCAATGGCCTCGGCTCGCTCTTGTCGTGGGGTGCGGTGGCGCTGCTGCTGGTGCTCGGGCTGCGCCCGCTGCGTCGGCGGGTCGCGGCGCGCTGGGGCGGGCCGCTGGCGCGCGCCGGGGCCGCGCTGGAAGCGCGCGGCGTCGTGCTGGTCCTCGGCGCGCTGGCCCTCGCGCTGGTCGGTCTGGGGGCGCGCGCGGCGCTGAGCGGGCGCGGCGCGCCGCCGATGCTACGCGAGCAGCTCGCGCTGGCACGCGTCGAGCTTCGCCCGCGGGACGGGGCTAGCGCGGAGGCCTGCGGCAAGACGCGCGTCGATCGCTTCCAATGTTCGCGCGGGAGCTGGAACTACGTGGGCCCGACGGCGGAGCGCGTGGGCGGCGAGTTGCGCCGCTGCATTTGGGCCCATCCGATCGACGGGGCCGGGCTGCGAATCGTCTTCCCTGGCGTGCGGCTCGGCCGCGCCGTCGTCGGCCATCATGGCCTCAGCGATGAGGCCGTCGCCTCGTTTCCGACCGGCGCGGCCGTGCGCCTCGGTCTGTGGGTCGACGGTGAGGCGGTGGCGACGCGCGAGCGCTCGAACGCTGTCGGCTGGGAGGCCTGGCGCGTGGATACGTCGCGTTGGGCGGGTCGGCGCGCTGAGCTGGCCTTCGAGGTCAGCGCCGCGGCCTCAGGCGGGCGCCACTACTGCTTCGCCGCGCAGCTCGAGCCCTAATGGCCCGCGCAGCCCCCCCCCACCCGAGCTCGCCCGCGAGCGGCAGCACCGGCTCGAGCGCAGCGGAGGCGACCTGCTGGTGGGCGGTTGGCGGCGCGCTGCTGGCGACGGTGGCGCTCTGGCTGCACGCGCGCTGGTACACCTTCGTCACCGACGACGCCTACATCACCTTTCGCTATAGCTGGAACCTCGCGACCCACGGCCAACCCGTCTTCAACCTCGGCGAGCGCGTCGAGGGCTACACCAACTTCCTCTGGATGTTGCTGCTGGCGCTTGGCCTCAGGCTCGGCGTCGCGCCGGAGCTCGTCGCGCGCGTCCTGGCGACGCTCGCGGCGACGGCGGTCTTGGGCTTGGTGGTCGCTTTGAGCCGCCTCTATCGCGGCGGGCGTGCCACGCCCTGGGACGCCCTCGGCGCGCTGTGGCTGGCCAGCGCCGCGCACTTCGCCGCCTGGTGCGGGGGCGGGCTGGAAACGCAGCTCTTCAGCGCGCTGGCGCTCGGCGGCATAGTGCTCTACGCCGCCGAGCTCGCGGCGCGACCGCGAGATCAGCCGCGGCGGGCGGTCGCGGGTGGGCTGCTCTTCGCGCTCGCGACCTTGACGCGGCCGGAGGGCGCGCTGCTCTGGGGTCTGACGAGCCTCCACCGGCTGGCCTGCAACCTCCGCGAGGAAGGGCGTCTGCGGCCGAGCCGCGCCGAGTGGTCGGGCGCCTTGGCCTTTCTGCTGCCCTGTGCCGCGTTCTTCGTCTGGCGTTGGCGCTACTATGGCTATCCGCTGCCCAATACCTTCTACGTCAAGGCGCAGGGCCAGACGCTCGTGATGCTGCGCCAGTGGGGCTGGCCCTACCTTCGCGACTTCTTCGGCGAGACCAAGCTCTGGTGCCTGGCACCGCTGCTCCTCGCCCTGCTAGCGCTGCGCTGGCGCGTCGTCGTCGCGCGGCGCGCAGGCCAGCGTGCGCGCGCCGACGAGCGTCCGGCTACAACGAGCTGCTGCGCGGCGCGCAGCGCGACCCCGGGCGGCGCCCTCGCGCCCTCGCGCTGGTGGAGCTACTGGGCGCTGCTGGTCGTCCCCTATGTCGGCTACATCGCGATGGTGGGCGGCGACTTCATGACGCTCGGTCGCTTCTTCGTCCCGCTCTTGCCGCTCTTCGCGCTGCTGGGCCAGGAGCTGCTGCGCGAGCTCTGCGATCGCCCGACGGCGAGCCAGGCGCGCGGCTGGCGCCCCGCGCGCGCCCTGCCGGTGATCGCTGGCGTGTTGGCGTTGAGCGCCTGGAACAGCGTCGGGCTCGCGCGGCAGAGTCGGGCGCCGTCGTACTATCGCTGGGGGCTCGACACGCCCGGCTATCTCGAGAAGTTCGCCGCCGACCGCATGATCATCGGGCGCTGGTTGCGAGCCCACCTGCCGGCGGACGCGCTGCTGGCGGCGGGAGGCGCCGGCTCGATCGCCTATGCCTCGCGCCTGCCGGTGCTCGACGCCTTTGGGCTCAACGACGCGTGGATCGCCCACCACGCGCCGATCAGCGGCACCCGGCCGGGTCATGCCAAGGCGGCGCCGCTGGACTACGTCCTGGAGCGCCGCGCCGACCTGATTTGCCACCTCGGCCATCACCAGGACCTGCCCTACCGCCCGGATGCGGCCGAGGAGCAGGCGTGGCGGGCGCGTGGCTACCACTGGATCTGCCTCGACCCGGGTTCGGGTTTGCGCCCGCGCTACTATTGCTGTCTCAAGCGGCTCGATCGCGAGCTCGGGCCCTTCCCCGCCGAGCTCGGCTCGTGACGATCCCCGCCCCCCGGCTGCGTCGTCTAGGGCGGCGGGAGCTGGTCGCCGCGCTGCCCGCCGCGCTCTGCTGGCTCGGCGCGGCGCTGGCGGCTGCGGGCGGCGCGCTGCACGTCGTCTTGCTCGGCACGGTGATCGCGCGGCGTATCGGCTATCCGCTCGACCTGGAGTGGATGGAGGGCGGCATGCTCTGCCACGCGCTGCGCGTGCTAGAGGGGCAGCCGATCTACGCGCCGCCCTCGGCCGACTTCATCCCGCACCTCTATACGCCCCTCTATCCCTGGGTCGTCGCGACCGTGGCGCGCTTCACGGGGCTGGGCTACGGCGTGGCCCGGGCCGTCTCGGTGGCCTCCTTCGTCGTCGCTTGCGCGCTGCTTGGGCGGACCGTGTGGCGCCATGCCGGTGGTCGCCTCTGGGGCGCCCTGTGGGCGCTGGCGGCGGTCGGTCTGGCGGCCTCGACCTTTCCGCTGACGGGCTCGTGGTACGACCTGGCGCGCAACGACTCGCTCCAGCTCGCCCTGATCACCGGCGCGCTGGTGCTGCTCGCCGAGCATGCGCCGAGCCGGCGCGCTGTGCTCGCGGCCGGCGGGTTGATGGGCTTGGCCTTTCTGGCCAAACAAACGGCGTTGATCTTTGTCTTGGCGTCGGGCGCGCTGCTGCTCTGGCGGGCGCCGCGGCGCTGGCCGCTCTACGTCGCCGCGGTCGGGCTGGTGGCCGGCGGCACGACCCTCTGGCTCCAGCACCGCACCGGGGGCTGGTTCTGGCGCTACGTCTTCGAGCTGCACCAGGGGCACGATGTCTACTGGACGCGCATCTGGCCGCAGAGCGAGGTCGCGCTCTTCAAGCGCTTCCCCGCGGTAGCCGTGCTGATCGGCGCGTGGGGTGCGGTCGCGCTGGCCAGACTGCTGATTCGAAGTCGGCGCGCGTCGCAGCGCGAGCGTCGCGGGGGCTGGTGGCTGGCGGTGGTCGCGACCGGGGTCGCCGCCGCGGCGATCGGCTTCGCGACGCAATGGGCCGAGACCAACGCCTACATCCCGGCGCTCTTCTTCGCCGCCCTCCTGGCCGGCCTCGCCGGCAGCGATCTGGTGCGTTGGGCCTGGCGCCGAGGCCGCGGTCGCTGGCTCGCGGCCGCGCTGGCGCTGGTCGTCGGCGGCGGCCTCGGCGGGCAGCTGATCCACCAGCGTTACCGCGTCGCCACGCAGCTCCCGACCGTGGCGGATTACGCGGCCTCTGGCGCCCTGCTGCGGCTGCTCGCGTCGGTCGGTGGGCCGGTGTTGATGCCCTATCATCCCTTCTACCCGCGCCTGGTCGGCCAACCCGCGCATTACCACCAGATGGGGACCAACGACGTGCTGCGCGCCGGGTGGCCCCTGCCGCCCGGGATCGCCGCGCGCGTTGCGCGGCGCAGCTACCGCGCGATCATCCTCGATCGCGGCCTCGACGATCGCTACGCCTTCGTGCTGCGGGACTACGAGGTCGCGCGGCAGCTCGTGCCGATGGAGTCGCCGGAGGTCGTCACCGGCTACCGCGTGCGCCCGAGCGTGCTGCTCGTGCCGCGGCGCGCGCCCGGAACGCAGGCGCCCTGACCCGCGGATCGCGCGGCCGACGCGGTCTTGGGGGCCGCCCTGCGATCGCTCAGCCTCGCCAGGGCGCCAGCCCGAGCCGGGCCAAGATCGCCAGCAGGGCGGCCCCGAGCAGGCCGGCCGCGAGATCGTCGAGCATCACCCCGAAGCCACCGGGTACGCGGCGGTCGAGCCAGCGAATCGGTGGCGGCTTGAGAATGTCGAGCAGGCGAAAGACGACGAAGCCGGCCAGCAGGGGCCCCCAGCGAGCGCGGTCGACGAGGGCGACCGTCAGCAAATAGCCGGCGACCTCGTCGATCACGATGCGTCCGCTGTCGTGAGTGCCCCAAGCGCGGTCGGCCACGCTCGCCGCCCAGGTCCCGACGACCGTGATCAGGAGCACGACCGCGAGGTAGGCGCCGAGCGTCAGGCCTGCGAGCCCGAAGGCGAGGGCGACGGCCAGCGCCGTGCCCCAGGTGCCCGGCGCCCAGGGCAGATAGCCCAGGCCAAGGCCGGTGGCGATCAGGCGCGCCAGGCACGAGACCCAGTTCGAGACCCAGCGCGAAATGCAGCTCCAAAGGCAGTTCGAAATGCAGTTGGAAAGGCGGGAGCTACGCGTCGTCATCGCTGATCCACTCCGAGGATTCGGCGCGCCCGTGGCCGCGTCTGCCGGCCGCGGGTTTCAGGTCCAGTGCTACCCGCGGCAGCGCGCCAGCCTACAACACCCAGGGCGCGACGGTAGCGGTCGAAGCTCGGCCAGCGGCAGCTTCGCCGCCGGGGCGCTCTGGCCTCCAGCGCGGTGCCCAGGGCAGGGGCGCGCGCGGCCCACTCCAGGCAGCGGGCGTGACCGGCTGGGTGATCGTGCGGCGCTCGCCAGCCGGGTCGGTTATCATCGCGCGATGCGCCTACCGCCTACCCGCGCGGCTACAACGAGGGACGCCTGCCGTCGTCTGGCCTTCCCCCCCGAGCGGCGCCTGGTGCTCGATAGCCTGCGGCTGGGTCGCCATAAGCCGATGATGCATGGGCTGTTGGAGCTCGACGTCACGCAGGCGCGCGCGCTCTTGGCGGCGCATCGCGAGCGCAGCGGCGAAGCGCTCTCGTTCACAGCGTTCGTCCTCGCCTGTCTCGGCCGAGCGGTGGTCACGCACCCGGAGGTCCATGCGCTTCGTGACGCCCTCGGCAGGGTGGTGATCTTCGAGGAGGCCGACGCGACCGCGATCGTCGAGATCGAGGTCGACGGGCGGCCCTTTCCCTTGGCCCACGTGCTGCGCGGGATCAACCGGCGCAGCGTCCGCGAGCTTCATGACGAGCTGCGGGCGGTAAAGGCCGCCGGCCTGCGGCTCGTCTCAGCGCGCCGGCGCCTCGGGCTGCGGCTCGCCCTGAGCGTGCCGGGCTGCTTGCGCAGGTTGGTCTATCGCGCCTTGCTCAGCTTCCCACGGCTGGCCAAGCGCTACACGGGAACGATGCTGGTGACGGCGGTCGGTCGGTTCAGTGGGGGCGCTGGCTGGGGCTTCAGCGCGCCAGGTCTCCACAACCTCTCGGTGGTCATCGGAGGCATTGCGTCGCGGCCCACCGCCACCAGCGGTGAGCCGGGGCCGCGCGCGGTGCTCTGCCTGACGGTGAGCGCCAACCACGAGCTGGTGGATGGCGCGCCCCTGGCGCGCTTCACGCGTGACTTCGCCCGTCGCCTCGAGGGCGCCGAGGGCCTGACCGAGGCCATCCAAGGAGACGGGCATGCCGAGCGAGGCTAGCGGGCGCTCGGGCGCGCAGGCGCTCGGGCTCGCTCAGGTCGGCCTGGCGCCGGCGCGCGAGCGTTGGCGCGCTCGCGCCGACCGGTAGGCCCGATGCGGCTCTGGTCGATCCATCCACGCTATTTGGATTCGCGCGGGCTCGTCGCCCTCTGGCGCGAGGGCCTGCTCGCGCGCGCCGTGCTCAGGGGCCTGACGCGCGGCTACCGACATCATCCGCAGCTCGAGCGCTTTCGCGCCCAACCCGATCCACTCGCCGCGATCGACTGCTACCTCGCGCGCGTGCTCGACGAGTCCCGCGCGCGCGGCTACGCCTTCGATGCCTCGAAGCTCTGCTACCAGCGCTGCCACCACGCCGCCCTGCCGCTGACCAACGGGCAGCTCGAGTACGAGTGGCAGCACCTGCTCGCCAAGCTCAAGACCCGTGATCCCCTCCGGTGGCAGCGCCAACGCCCGCTGCAGCCGAGCCAGCATCCATGCTTCCAGCTCGCGCCCGGCCCGGTCGCCGTCTGGGAGCGACGGTGAGCATAGTCGGGCGCGCCTGCGTGGCGGCCGCGGCTACGACGCTCGCACATGCGTGGCAATCCAGAGGCTATGAATGGCGCGCCGCGACACGACCATCGGCTTCAGCTCCGGGTGCGCGGGTCGTAGCTGGACGCGATTCCCTGGACGAGGGTAGTAGAGGCGAACGATCGGGCCCGTCTTCGCCACCTCGACGACGACGACGTCGCCCTCCTTGGCCTGGCCGCGATGCGCCGCGACCATGTCACCAACCTTGATGCCCTCGCTGGTGAGACCATCATCTGCGACGACGAAGATCTGATAGGCTGCGGGGCCCACCGCGCTCGGGTCCTCTTGCGCCGCCGTCGGGGCGATCCTCCGCCAGGCCCGCCTAATCCGGGTCTTCCGCGCGACGACGTTGCGGCGAGGCGGCCGACCATCAGCAGCAGCAGGCGTTCGACCTGAGTGCGATCCACGGGCGACGCTGCGCGATAGAGCGTGAGGATCTCCTCTTCGGCCTCGGTCAGGGCCGACGCGCCGTTCGCGGCGTCGGCCGCGCTGGTCGTCTCGTCGCCCATGAACCCACAGAGCGGGACATCCAGCGCGAAGGCGAGCTTGGTCAGCGCCGACACGCTGGGGTCGGTCTTTCCGGCCTCGATGCGGGAGAGCTGCGAGTGAACGATCCCCGCGCTACGCGCGAGCTCACGCTGACTCACTCCGAGCGACTGCCTGAGCTCACGGACCCGTCGCCCCAGACCCCGAGGCGTCAGGGGTGGTGCTGTTGGGTGTGGCATCCGCAACTCTTTCGGAGGGCGAAGAGGAGCGCGCATTTGTCATGCGCCGCGCGGCAGCAACCGATGCACCTCTCGCGTGGCGCCCGATCAACCTCTTCGCCGGCCGTCCAGAATAGCCCCGCGCGCTCGCAGTGTCGAGCACGCGCAGAATACGCGGCCCGGGCCGTCGCCGCCGGCTCTCCTAGCATCGATCGTGGCCCGGGCAAGCGGATGCAAGGGGAGGCGAGTCGGCCTGCGCTCGGCCCCTGGGGCCTGGCGTTCGCCCTGCCGACGACCTGGGCATGATCACATTTGCACGAGGCGTCGGATCAGCTCGCGGTGCTGCTTAGCGCCGCGGCCGCTGCCGTTCGCCGCGAATTGAATTCCGTATTGCGGAGTGCTCGCGTAGACGACCGTGCCGTCGAGGCCGACGGGCTCCGTCGCACCGGGAGCGGTAAAGCGAAGGTTGACGTTCGACCCGAGTGCGAGGTCCGCGGCAGCCACCAGCCGCGTCCCGCCGATGCTCAGGTCGCGAAGCGCTCCCTCTGCCGGTTCCCTCATCTCGAGCGCGCTCCATTGCACCGCGATGTCCACCGGCAACCTCACGTGTCGTCGTCGCGCCACCGCTAGGGCCTGGCTCCTGGCGAGGCGCAGCAGGAAGTCCCGTTTCGCTGCCTCCGTGTCGTCGAAGGCCACCAGACCACCCGCTCGAAGCGAGCGCTTCGTGCCGAGGGCGCGCCGTGCTACGATCTGACCTCGCACGAGGACGGGGTTGGGCAGCTCGCGGAAGTAGACGTCGGCGAGAATCGGCGTGCCGACCGCACAAGTCGCCAGCGTGGCGCAATGCACGCCCCCATGCTCCAGCGTCGCCTCATAGAGTTCGAGGAAGTGCTTTCCATTCCTCGGGCGCACCTTAACGATTTCCATCTCAGCCTCCAAGCGCTGAACGATCGCCGACAGGAGTCCGGGCACCGACTCTCGCCAAAGCGCCGGGTGGAGGGTGCGGCCGAAGCCGTTTCGCAGGCGGGGGGCAAAGTGCAAGCCGAGTCTGCCGCAGACGAGGCCTACGACGAGCGCTAGCGCCAGGGTGAACACGGTCGGCGGGCGCGACGGGCGGGTGGGCACCACAGCGGCGGTGACCACCCGGGCGCCTTGAGGGGTCCGCCGCGCGGCGCGCTCCTCGCCGCGCAAGGCCCCTACGACGCGCCAGCGACGCTGCGCATCCCCGAGCGCGCGCGCCAGCGCTTCGCGCTCCGAGACCCCACCCGCGGGGCGCTCGGGGCTCGGGCGCTGGGAGGCCTGCAGGGCCGCCCGGGCCTGCGCAACGGCGGCATGGGCCTGAGCGAAGCGCCGGTCGAGGAAGCGTGCCGCGCTCCGCTGAGTGGCGCGCGCCTGCTCGCGGCTGAGGCCGACGTAGGCGCTGGCGATGGCCCTCGCGATTCGGGCCGCCATGCCGGGCGTCGCATGCTCGACGGCGACCTCGACGCGCCCGGCGGTCTGGACGTCCGGGCGGCAGTCGATCCGCTCGGCCAGGGGCGCTGCTGCGCCGGCGACGCGATCAACGCCTGTTCGCCGTCGTGCCCATGGCTCTGACCAGCCGTCGCCCGGCTGGCCCTGGCGCAGCGCGCGAGCCGCGCGGCGCAGGACGGGCGCGCTGCAGGCAAGATAGGCCTGGGTGCTGACGTAGGTACTGGGGCGCGCGCCCTCCGGTCGATGGGGGCCTGAGCGCTCGGCGGACGCGCCCTGCGAACCCACGGACACGGTCGTCGAGGCGCGGTAGACCCGCGGCTGCAGCGCGGTCCAGGCGAGCGCAAGGCCCATCGCGCCGACGACGGCAGCCATGAGGAAGCGCCCGTGGCGGCGGGCGATCGAGAGCTCGGCGCGCAGCGTCGAGGTCAGTTCCATCGCTATTCCCATCGCTATTCCATCTCGTACCGGGCGAGCTCGGCCTCGATCTCGTCCACCAGGGTATCGAGATTGATCGCGTCGGAGCTGACGCAGATCGATCCCTTGGACGTGCGGTGGACCGCAGTGATGCCGGGATGCTCGACCTCGAGGGCGCGGAGCGCCTGCGACTGCCGCCGACTGACCTGGAGCAGGCGCCGGCTCTTGACGGCCAGGTTGCGAACGGTCAGGGCCTCTCGGATGGCCGCCGTGAACTCCGCCGTTGGGCAGGGCTTGGTCAGGTAGCGGAAGATGCGCCCGTCGTTGATTCCGCAGAGGGCGGACTCCAGGGTCGGATTGCCGGTCAGGAGGATGCGGACCGTTTCGGGCGAGGTCTGGCAGACCTCGGCCAGGAACTCCGATCCCGACATCTGGGGCATCCGCTCGTCGGAGACCACGACGTCGACCTGGTGCCGCTTGAGCAGCATCAGCGCTTGAGGGGCCGACGAGGACATCAGCACCCGATAGGACTCCCGAGCGAGGGCACGCCGTAGGACGTTGAGCATGCCGACTTCGTCGTCGACAAGGAGGATCGTGGGCGTCATAGTGCGCAACCCCCGAGTGTGGTAGCAGTGTCCGGACGAAGCAGAGCGCCTGCGCTTTGGCGAGCAGCGCCGTTGCACGTATGCACCACTGTGCCATAGGTGTTGCGTGTGAGCAACGATCGGCGCGGCGATCGGCGCGCCGATCGTTGCGCCGGTCAGCGATCACCGCTACGGCTCCAGGCGATGCTCCAGGCGATGGGGCGTTCCGGCTGCAGGCGGTGTGGCGAAGGGGCGTCGTCGCTGAGCGCAGGGTCTGCGCGGGCGCCCTCAACGTGCGGCGGTGAGCGCGTCGAGGGTGCCCAAGAACTCCGCCCAGGCGGGCTTCGCCGCGCCGCTCGCGAAGCTGAGCAGGCCCAACGAGGCGAGGGTCTCCTCGACCTTCGCGCCGAGCGCGGGAAAGCCTTCGGCCGCGTAGGCGTCACCGAAGGTCTTCGCCAGCGCGGGCGACCAGTCGACGAGCTGGAAGGCGAAGGCCGCGCGCAGGCTCGGCGCTGTCCGGAGGACCGTGCCCAGCTCGGCGAGAAAGCTGGCCTGGGCCGCGCCCGAGCTGCCAAGCACCGAGGGCGCGCGTCCAGCGGGGCAGCCGACCTCTTGGAGGACGAGGGGACGTCCGGCGGCGAGGGTCGTCATCGCCTTGACGTCGCTGGCGACGCTCCCAGGGGCGCGCAGCCGGTAGGCCTTGTCGAGGCAGTAGTAGTTGAAGGCGGCGAAGTCTCCGGCTGCGACGAGCGGGGCGAGGGCTGCGGCGTGACCGTCGTCGAGCGACCCCTGACGCAGGGTCATCGCCACCGCGACCTCGGGAAGGGCGTCACGAATCCGCGTGCGCGCCTTGGCGAGGAAGCCGAGGAGCGAGGCGGCCCAGGACCTGCCCGCCGCTGAGGTGGGGCTGGTGTCGTCGTAGAAGGTGTCCGGCTCATTGCCCACGCTGAGCGCGAAGACGCGATGCGTGGCGAGCAGCGGAAGGACCCTGTCGAGCAGCGCCGCGAAGCGGTCGACGATCAGCGGATCGTCGAAGGCGCGGCCGGCCGCCAGCGTGTACTGCGCTCCGGCCAGGTCGCTCGGTATCGAGAACCCGTCGCTGTCGACCGTTTCGATCAGCAGGTGCACGGCCTGCCCCTGGGCCGTGGCGGCCGCCAACGCTCGCTCGAGGACGGAGGTGTCGATCGTCGTCGCCGAGGGCTCGAGCTCGGCCCACGAGACATGCACCCGCGAGACCTGCATGCCGTGGGCGCGAGCCTCGGCAAGTCGCGCGTCGACGGCCGAGGCGGTGGCCGTGGGCAGGCTCTCGTAGGTCGGAAAGACGCCGAGATGGTTGCCCGGCGGCAGCCGCGGCAGCGCGTTAGCGAGCGCGCTGCCGTCGGCACCGGCGACCGCGTCCGGCCCGGTCGCCCGATCGGCGGCGCCGGCATCGCGCAGCCCCGCAGCGTCGCCTCGCGCTGGGGACGCCGATTCGAGCGACGAACAGCTCAGCGTGGAGGTGCCGGCGAGGAGCAGCAGCAGGCAAGAAAAGCGCATTGAAGCAGTCTCCTTCGAGGATCGCCCTCAGCCCAGGCCCTTGAAGTCCTCCGACCGTACACCATAGCGCTTGAGCAGGCGGTGGAGGCTTTCTCGCTCGACGCCGGCCCGCTCGGCGGCGCGCGTGACATTACCCTCGAACGCCCGCATCAACGCCGTCAAGTAGTCGCGAGAGACGCGCGCGCGCGCCGCGTCGAGCGCCTCGCGATAGGGCAGCGTGGCGAGGAGCTCGGCCGGCAGCGGACCCTCGTTCGCGCTGACCAGCTCAGGCGGCAAGTCACGCGCCTCGACGAGCGGGCCGGTTGCGACGGCCACCGCGCGCTCGAGGGCGTTCTCCAGCTCGCGCACGTTGCCGGGCCAGTCGTAGCCGGTGAGCGCGCGGAGGGCCTCTGGTGTCAGCCCGCTGAGCGCGCGGCGAACGGCGCGGGCATGCTTTCGCAGGAAGTGCGCCGCGAGCAGGGGAAGATCCTCGCGGCGCTCGCGCAGCGCGGGCATGCGCAGGGGGAAGACGTGCAGGCGGTAGAAGAGATCCTCGCGAAAGCGCCCGGCCTGCGCCTCGGCCTTGAGGTCGCGATGCGTGGCGGCGATCACGCGGACATCGATCTTGACCGCAGTGTTGTCGCCGACGCGGCGGATCTCGCGCTCCTGCAGCGCCCGGTTGAGCTTGACCTGCACGGGCAGCGGCAGCTCGCCGATCTCGTCGAGGAAGAGGGTCCCGCCGCGGGCCTCCTCGAAGAGACCGGTCTTGGCTCCGCTGGCGCCGGTGAAGGCGCCGCGGGCATGCCCAAAGAGCTCGCTCTCGACCAGCTCGGTGGGCAGCGCCCCACAGTTCACCGGGACGAAGGCGCGATCCTTACGCGCGCTCTGGTAGTGGATGGCCCTCGCCGCCAGCTCCTTGCCCGTGCCGGTCTCGCCGGTGAGCAACACTGTGATATCGAGCGCGGCCGCCTGCTCGAGCAGGCGATAGACGTCCTGCATCACGCGGCTCTTACCGACGAGGCTGTGGAAGGCATGGACTCCCTGCAGCGCCTTGCGCAGGCTCGCGGCCTGCTCCTTCAGCCGCTTGCGCTCGAGGGCGCGCGCGACGACGAAGGCGGCTGCGTCCGGATCGAAGGGCTTCTGCAGGTAGTCATAGGCGCCTTGCTTCATCGCCTCGACGGCGTCCTGCACCGAGGCGTAGGCGGTCATCATCACCACCTCGGTGGCGGGCGAGCGCGCCTTGCTGGCCTTGAGCACCGCGAAGCCGTCCGCTCCGGGCATCCTGAGGTCGGTGACGACGACATCGAAGTCCTGCACGAGGAGCAGCGCCAGCGCGCGACCGCCATCGGCGGCGGTGGTCAGGTCGTGCTCTTCGCCAAGGATCTTGGAGAAGAGCTTGAGCAGGTTCTCCTTGTCGTCGACGACCAGGATGCGGCCGCGGCTCATGCGGCACCTCCCTCTGGATGGCGGGGCACGCGCAGGCGGAAGCAGGTGCCCGCCGGGCCTGCGGGGTCGAGCGTGATCTCACCCCCATGGGCATGCGCGATCGCCTGGGAGACGGCCAGCCCGAGTCCCGTGCCCCGGGGCTTGGTCGTGAAGAAGGGCTGAAAGAGGCGCGCGCGCGCGGCGGCGTCGACGCCGCTCCCGGAGTCGACCACCAGGAGCTCCACCTGGTCGGCGCGCTCAGTGATCGAGAGCGCCACCTGGCCCGTCGGCCCCGCGGCCTCGATCGCGTTCTTGATCAGGTTGACCATCACCTGACGCAGCTTGGTGGCGTCGCCGCTCGCCCGGCCGTGGCCGTGGATCGCGACGCGCGCTGAGCCCGAGGGCTCCGACTCCGCCAGTCGCGTGGCGACGTCGTCGCAGAGCTCGCGCAGGTCGACGGCCTGCGGGCTGGGCGTCAGCGGTCGCGAGAGATCGAGGAGCCCGACGACGATCTCCTTGCAGCGCAGCGTCTCCTCCTCGATCACGCCGAGATCGTCGGCGAGGCTCCCCGCCGCCTGCTTCCTCAGCACCCGCGTGTAGCCGAGGATCACGCCCAGCGGATTGTTGATCTCGTGCGCGACCCCCGCGGCCAGCGCGCCGATGCCGGCGAGCCGCTCACTCTGGACCAGGCGCTTCTGATGCTCGCGGAGCGCGGTCGTCATCGCGTTGAACTGGTGCGCGAGCGCGCCAAACTCGTCCTCGGCGTCGATGTCGATGCGCGTCTCGAGGTCGCCGGAGGCCAGCCGCTCCGCGCCCTGCTGCAGCCGGGCGATCGGACGCGCCACGGAGCGCCCGATTGCCAGCCCGACCCAGGCGGCGACGAGCGGCGCCACGAGCAGGAAGAGCAGCGCCCAGCCAAAGGCCCGCCGCTCGACCACGCCGACGAAGGTCTGTAGCTCGGCGATCGACTGCTCGAAGCGACGGGTCAGGCGCTCGGTCCGCTCTTGAATGCGAGCCACGAGCCGCAGCACCGCGTGATGCTCCTGCTGGACGCGCGCCTCGTCGCCACCGACGACGTTGGGCAGGATCTGGTCGCGGAAGACGCTGTCGAGCTGGCCGGTGGCTTGATCGATCGCGTTGACCCAAGCTTGCTCGTCCGCCTGCTCGAGATGGCGGCGCATCTCCCGCGAGAGGCTCAGCACGCGGGCCCTGGCCTCGGCGTAGAGCGCGGCATGGCTCGCGTTGCCGATGATGATCGTGTGCGCGACGTGAGCGTATTGGTCGCGGACCGCGCTGGCGAGGTCGAGGGCCACGCGCATCCCTTCGACTCTGGCGCGGGTTCGCTCGAGGTCGCGGTGAATGCGCGTGATGCCGAGCAAGGCGAAGGACGAGGCCAGCGCGTAGAGCGCGATGAAGGCCGAGAACGCCAGGAAGAGCCGGCGGCCCGTGCCTGACCAGGTTCTGGGCCGCATCGGACCTCCAGCGCGTCGCTCGCGCGCGCCCAGTATCCCCCGCGACGCCGCTTGGCGGCGGCGGCGGGCTGTGGCGTAGCCGCCAAGGTTACAGTGTACCCGTCGCCGTCGTCGAGGCCTTGCAACCCAACGCTCAGCCTGGGTCAGGCCAAGGGCGTAAGCAAGCGCAATGAGGAGAGAAGAGGCGAGCCAGCGAGGATGGCGCGCCTGTTGCTTTGTGGCTTCCCCTGCCGGGTCTCGACCCGGCGCTGGTCTTCAATGAACGAATCCAAAGAAGGAAGAAGGAAGGGAGGCGAGGGTCATGCGCAGACCAAGGTGGTGCGTGGTGGTTGTGGTGCTGGCCATGGGCTACGCGGGGCTAAACGCGAGGGAGGGCGAAGCCAAGGCGCGGCCCGGTGAGGGCGCGGCGAGGAAAGGCCGTCAGCCTCAGGTCGTCGCGCTGACGGTCACCTCCGAGGGCTTCGTGCCGGCGCAGGTCAAGGCGAGCGCGGGTCGCCCGCTCGAGCTGGTGGTGACGCGGACGGTCGAGCGCACCTGCGCCAGCGACCTCGTGATCAAGGACTACGGCATCAATCGACCGCTACCGCTCAACCAGGCGGTGAGGGTCAGCTTTACGCCGACCAAGCCGGGCCGGATCCGATACGCCTGCGCGATGGACATGATCGCGGGGGTGATCGTTGTCGAGTAGGCGGCCTGGCCGCGCCGCCGGAGCCGAGAGGAGTCGCTGATGGCGCCGAAGACCGTCGCCGAGCACGCGCGCCCGTGGCTGCGCTCGCTCCTGCTGGCGCTGCCCTGGCTCCTCGGGGGCGCCGCCTGGGCGGGCGGGCCGGTCGTCTCCCCAGCGGGCGTCGCCCTCGAGGACGACCCGCTCCTGGCGGGCCTCATGCGCGAGGCGCTCGAGCGGCGTCCGGAGCTCGCCGAGCTGCGAGCGACGATTCGCGCGGAGGGCGAGCGTGTCCCGCAGAGTCGCGCGCTTCCCGACCCAGCGCTGGCGCTTGGCCTGCAGAACGACGGCTTTCGCAGCCTCCGCCTCGGGGAAGCACCGACCAGCTTTGTCAGCATCGCGGCCTCGCAGACCTTCCCCTGGTACGGCAAGCGCCGGCTCCGCGGGGAGGTGATCCTGCTCGGCACGCGCCAGGCAGAAGCTGAGCTGGGGCGCCTCCAGCTCTCGATCCGGGCCGAGGTCGCGCGCGCCTACGTCGACCTGCTGCTGGTGCGCGATCAGCTCGCTTTGCTCACCAAGGTCGAGGCGCTCTGGACCCAAGCCGCGGGGCTGGCTCGCGCCCTCTACGAGGTCGGCACGGCGGCGCAGACCGATCTGCTGCGGGCTCAGCTCGAGCGCAGCCGGTTGAGGCAGCGGCGCTGGGCGCTCGTGGCCGAGGACGCGCGCCGCGTCGTGGTCTTGAACCGCCTCCGCGGCCGCGCCCTGGGCGACGCCATCGGCACCGAGCGCTCGCTGGCCACCATCTCGGACCCGGTGCTGCAGGCGGACCGGAGCGCGTTCGAGGCGGCCGAGGACCGCAGCCCGGAGCTGCTGCGCTCGCGCTTGGCGCTGGCGAAGGCGGCCAAGCAGGTCGTCCTCGCGCAGAAGGACTGGCTCCCTGATCTGACCGTGAGCGCCGGCGTGATGCCGCGCGGAGGGAGCCTCGACCCGATGTGGCAGGTGGGCGTGGCCGTGCCGATTCCGCTCTGGGGGAGCAGCAAACAGCGGCGCGCGGTCGACGAGCAGCGAAGCAGAGAGGTGGCGGCCCGGCACAGTGACGACGCGACACGGCAGCTGCTGCGCCAGCGCGTCGCCGAACGCAATCGCTTGCTCGCGGCGCTGCTCGCGACCAACCGCCTCTACCGCTCCGGCCTGCTGGTCCTCTCGGAGACCACGGTGTCGAGCACGTTGGTGCAGTACCAGGTCGGCCGCGTCAGCTTCGCTGCGGTGCTCGAGGCGCTCGATGGCTATCTGAGCGACGTCAACAGCTTCTACGAGTCGCTCGCCGCCACCCAGCGCGTGGCGATCGCGCAGCGCGAGGTCAGTCTGGACGCCCCGGCCACCCTGGCCGCGAGCGGCATGCGGGGGCCGATAGCGCAGGGAGGGCAGCCATGAGCGCGCAGCGCGCGAGTCAGCGGGAGGGGGAGCCGCGGCGCGCTCGCGGCGCGGCGGCGAGGGCGGCGGCCGCGTCGCTGCTGCTGGCGCTTGGCGCGTCGCTCGGCGCTGTGACGGTCTGGCTGGCCATGCGCGAGCGTCCGAGCGCAAGGCCTGCAGCCGTCGCCGCCAAGAAGAATCCGCTCTTTCAATGCCCGATGCACCCCGCGATCACCGCCGACCATCCGAGCGACTGCCCGATCTGCGGCATGAAGCTGGTCGAGGTGAAGCCCGCCGTCTCGTCCGGAAGGGCGACGGCGCCACCCGCCGAGCGGAAGATCCGCTTCTACCGCTCGCCGATGGATCCGCGGCAAACCTCGCCGACGCCGCGCAAGGACGCGATGGGGATGGACTATCTCCCGGTCTACAGTGAGGAGGCGCCGGGAGCGGGGGTCGCGCCGGTCGCGGGCCTGGCGGGGGTGACGATCGACGCCGCGCGGCAGCAGCTGATCGGTCTGCGCACCGCGCCCGTCACCCGCGGCGCCGTGGCCGCGAGCTGGCGCACCGTCGGCCGCATCGAGCGCGATCCGACGCGCGTGCGCATGACCAACATCAAGGTCGAGGGCTACATCGAGCGCCTCTACGTCGACTTCGTCGGCCGCCCCGTGCGCAAGCACGAGCCGCTCTTTTCGCTCTACAGTCCCTCGCTGCTGGCGGCCGAGCACGAGTATCTCCTGGCTCTCCAGGCCAAGGAGGCGCTCAGCGCGGACGTTGCGCTGCGGCGGGACGGCGACACGTTGGTTGCTTCGGCGCGGCGCAAGCTCGAGCTCTGGGACGTGCCGCGCAGCGAGCTCGCGCGCCTCGAGCGGACGCGCGAGCCCTCGCAGACGCTGGTCTTCCTCTCGCCGATCGCCGGTGTCGTCACGGCGAAGAACGTCGTCGAGGGGGCGCGCGTGAATCCGGGCGACACACCCTACGAGATCACCGATCTCAGCGTCGTCTGGGTGATGGCCGACGCCTACGAGCTGGACTTGCCGCGCGTCAAGGTGGGCATGCCGGCGTCGCTCACGCTGCAGGCCTATCCCGAGCAGCGCTTCAAGGGGAGGGTCGCCTTCGTCGATCCCCTGCTCGACCCGCAGACGCGGACCGCCAAGGTCCACCTGCACTTCCCGACGCCGCAGCGACGGCTCAGGCCGGGAGGCTTCGGCGAGGTCGTGCTCGAGGGGTCGGCGCGCGAGGGCCTGCGGATCGCGCTCGATTCCGTCCTGCGCTCGGGCACGCGCGATGTGGTCTTCGTGGCGTTGGGCGACGGAAGGTTCGCGCCCCGGGAGGTGCAGCTCGGCGCGACGAGCGGCGCTCAGGTCGAGGTCGTGGCTGGTCTCGTGGAAGGCCAGCAGGTCGTGACGCGGGCCAACTTCCTCGTCGACTCCGAGTCGCAACTCCGCTCGGCCCTGGCCGCGCTCGGCGGAGCCGGACCGTGATCAAGCACCTGATCCGCTTCTCGGCGGAGAATAAGTACCTCGTCGTCGCGGGCACCCTCGTCGCGCTGGTCATCGCCTACTGGACGATGAACAACATTCCGCTCGACGCCTTGCCCGACCTCTCCGACACGCAGGTCATCGTCTACTCGCGCTGGGATCGCAGCCCCGACGTCCTCGAGGACCAGGTCACCTATCCGATCATCGCGTCGCTGCTCGGCGCGCCCAAGGTCAAGGCCATCCGCGGCTTCTCCGACTTCGGCTTCAGCTACGTCTATGTGATCTTCGAGGACGGCACGGACATCTACTGGGCTCGCACGCGCGTCCTCGAGTACCTGTCGAAGATCACCGCCCAGCTGCCAGCGGGGGTGAAGACCGAGCTCGGTCCGGACGCCACCAGCCTGGGCTGGGTCTTTCAGTACGCCCTGGTCGATCGCTCGGGCAAGAACGCCAGCGATGAGCTGCGCAGCTACCAGGATTGGTTCCTGCGCTATGCGGTGCAGAGCGTGCCGGGGGTGGCGGAGGTGGCGACGGTCGGTGGTCAGGTGCGGCAGTACCAGATCACCGTCAATCCCTCGAGCCTCGCGGCCTACAAGCTTCCGCTCGATCGGGTGATCGCGGCCGTACGCCAGGGAAACAATGACGTCGGCGGCCGTCTCGTCGAGCTCGCCGGACGCGAGTACATGGTGCGCGGGCGCGGCTACGTCAAGTCGATCGCCGATCTCGAGCAGTTGGTCCTCAAGACGGAGAATGGCACGCCGATCACCGTCAAGGACGTCGCCCGCGTCGCGCTCGGGCCGGAGCTGCGGCGGGGCATCGCCGACTATAACGGCGAGGGTGATGTGGTCGGCGGCATCGTCGTCATGCGCCAGGGCGAGAACGCGCTCAAGGTGATCGAGCGGGTCAAGGCGAAGCTCGATCAGCTCAAGCCCTCGCTGCCGGAGGGCGTCGAGCTGGTCACCACCTACGACCGCTCCGAGCTGATCGAGCGGACGATCCACACGGTCAAGAGCAAGCTGATCGAGGAGATGATCGTCGTCTCGCTGATCATCCTGCTCTTTCTCTGGCACATTCCGTCGGCGACGGTGCCGATCCTGACGATCCCGATCAGCGTGGCGCTGGCCTTCATCCCGCTGTACCTGATGGGCCTCAACGCGAACCTGATGTCGCTCGCCGGCATCGCGATCTCGATCGGTGTCCTCGTCGATGGGGCGATCGTCGAGGTCGAGAACGCCTATAACAAGATCTACCACTGGGAGGCGGGGGGGCGGAAAGGGGACTTCCACCAGGTGCGGCTCGCGGCGCTGCTGGAGGTCGGGCCCTCGGTCTTCTTCTCGCTGCTGGTGATCGCGGTGGCCTTCCTGCCGGTCTTCACGCTCGTTGACCAGGAGGGTCGGCTCTTCCGGCCGCTCGCCTATTCCAAGAACCTGGCGATGGCGATCGCCGCGCTGCTCGCGGTGACCCTCGACCCGGCGATGCGGATGCTCTTCGCGCGCTGCGACCCCTTCCGCTTCAGACCGCGGCCGCTGGCCTGGATCGCCACGCAGCTCTTCGTCGGCAAGTACTACTCCGAGGAGCGGCATCCGATCAGCATGCTGCTGCATCGGATCTACGAGCGACCCTGTCGCTTCGTCGTGCGGCACGCCAAGACCACGGTGGTCGCGAGCCTGCTCGTTGTCGTCGCCACCCTCCCGGTCTACTGGAAGCTGGGGTCCGAGTTCATGCCGCCGCTGCGCGAAGGATCGCTGCTCTACATGCCTTCTGCGGTGGCACCGGGGATGTCGGTGGCCGCGGCGCAGGCGGCGCTGCAGGTGCAGGATAAGCTGCTCGTGGCCTTCCCCGAGGTCGAGCGCGTCTTCGGCAAGGCGGGGCGCGCCAGCACCCCGACCGATCCCGCGCCCTTTTCGATGATGGAGACCACGATCCTGCTGAGGCCGGAGGCGCAGTGGCGCGAGCGCCCGCGCTGGTACTCGAGCTGGGCGCCCGAGTGGTTGAAGGGCGCGCTGCGGGCCTTCTGGCGCGATCGCATCAGCGAGGACGCCTTGATCGCCGAGATGAACGACGCGCTGCAGCTGCCGGGGATCAGCAACGCCTGGACGATGCCGATCAAGGGGCGGCTGGACATGCTCTCGACGGGCATCCGCACCCCCGTCGGCCTCAAGGTCAGCGGCGCTGATCTCAAGGTGGTGCAGAAGGTCGCGCTCGAGGTCGAGGCGGCGCTGCAGCAGGTGCCAGGGACGCGCAGCGTCTTCGCCGAGCGCGTCGCCGGTGGCTACTTCCTCGACTTCGTGCTCAAGCGCGAGCAGCTCGCGCGCTACAACCTCTCGGTCGACGCGGCCAACATGATGGTGATGACCGCGGTCGGTGGCGACAACCAGACCACGACCGTCGAGGGCCGGGAGCGCTATGGCGTCAACGTGCGCTACGCCAGAGCCTTTCGCGAGGACCTGCAGGCGCTCGAGCGCGTGTTGCTCCCCTTGCCCGATGGTCAGGGGCAGATCCCGATGCGCGCGATCGCCGACCTCCGGCTGGTCGAGGGTCCGTCGATGATCCGCGACGAGAACGGGCTGCTCAGCGGCTACGTCTACGTCGACTTCGACACCTCGAAGGTCGATGTCGGGCACTACGTGACCGAGGCGAAGCAGGCCGTGGCCGCCGCGGTGGCGCTGCCGACCGGCTACGCCCTGGCCTGGAGCGGTCAATACGAGAACATGATGCGCGTCAAGGAGCGCCTGCGGCTGATCCTGCCGCTGACGCTCGTGCTGATCTTCGCGCTGCTCTATATGAACACGAGGTCGAGCTTCAAGTCGGCGTTGGTGATGCTCGCCGTGCCCTTCTCGGCGGTGGGTGCGATCTGGCTGCTCTACGCGCTGGACTACAATGTCTCGATCGCGGTCTGGGTCGGGATGATCGCGCTGATGGGGCTGGACGCCGAGACCGGCGTCTTCATGCTGCTCTTCTTGGACCTCTCCCACGATGAGGCGCGGGCCCGCGGAGAGCTCAGGACCACGGGGGATCTGGTCGAAGCGATCATCCACGGGGCCGTCAAGCGCGTGCGCCCGAAGGCGATGACCGTGACGGCGGCCTTTATCGGCCTGCTGCCGATCATGTGGTCCACCGGGACGGGGGCCGACCTGATGAAGCGCGTGGCCGCCCCAATGGTCGGTGGGCTGGTGACCTCGTTCTTGATGGAGCTCCTGGTCTATCCGGCGATTTACTATCTCTGGCGGCGCAAGGAGGTCATCGAGGGGCCGCCGACCGCGGGGACGCCCGGCACGGGCGCAGCCGGCGATCGGTCGCTGGCGCCGAGCGCTGCCGCGGGGGCGGAGGCAGTGCCGGCCTAGGGCGCCCCCTCGGCGGGCCGCTGGCCCCAGGGCCAGGCCGTGGCCTCATGTTAGGATGCCGCGATGCTTCAGCGCTCCAGACCGGTCATGGCTGCATGCGCTGCGCTCTTCGTGCTCGCCTGCGGGCAGGGCGGGTCGCCGCTCCCCGATGGCGGCGGGGCGCCGGTCGTCGTCGACGGGAGCGTGACGAGCGCGCCGCGGCGCTATGCGCAGGTCGCGGTCGGCCAGGGCCACGGCTGTGCGATCGACGCCGATGGCGGCCTATGGTGCTTTGGCAGCAATGACTTCGGCCAGCTCGGTCTCGGCGACACGGTTGCACGGGCGCTGCCGACGCGCGTCGGCGACGCCTCCTGGTCTAGCGTCTCCTGTGGGCGATTTCATAGCTGCGCGATCCGATCCGACCGGTCCTTGTGGTGCTGGGGCGGGTCTGCCCTGGGCCAGGTGGGCGGCGGAGCACGAGAGGCCGCGCTCACGCCTGCGCCGCTGGGTTTCGAGGCGTCGACGGTCGAGGCCGGCGATTGGCATAGCTGCGCGATCGCCAGCGACGCGAGGCTGTGGTGTTGGGGCTTCAATGCCTTCGGACGGCTTGGCGATGGCTCTGAGGACGACGCGCTGCGTCCGGTGGCGATCGACGGTGGCCAGGCCTACCGCGCGATCAGCGCGGGTGGCTCCCATACCTGCGGCATCCGCGAGGACGGCACGCTTTGGTGCTGGGGCCTCAATGCGCAGGGCCAGCTCGGGCATGCCAGCGCCGAGACGTGTTCCATGGGCCGGAGCGACGCGCCTTGCTCGTTGCGCCCCGGCGTGACCTCGGCTGTCGGCGACTGGTTGAGCGTGGCGGCGGGTGCTGGGCATAGCTGCGGTCTGCGCGCCGGCCGGCGCGCAGCCTGCTGGGGCGATGGCGTCGACGGGCAGCTCGGTCTGGGCGCCCAGGTCACGCGGGCCTCGACGCCAGGCGAGTTGGGCGACGATTGGGCGGCGGTCGTCGCCGGTGGGTTTCATAGCTGCGGTCTGCGCCAGGATGGGACGCTCTGGTGTTGGGGTCGGCACGCGAGCGGGCAGCTCGGCGTGGGTGGCCTGGCGAGCGAGGCCTTCGCGCCGCTGCAGACCGGCTCCGAGAGCGCGTGGGAGGCGGTGGCCGCGGGAGCGTCGGGGTCCTGCGGCCTGCGCCAGGGAGGTGCGCTGTGGTGCTGGGGGCAGCTCGGCGCGTTCAGCGCGACCCTGCCAACCTACCGCAGCGAGGCCACCGATCGCTAGCGAGTCAACGGGCTGCTAAGGATTGCAGCCACCGCCCTCGAGGCCCTGTGGGTTCTTGGCAAAGCTGCCGCCGGAGCAGGGCTTGGCGCTCGTGTAGGCGCTTTGGAAGTGCTGATGCGCGCTGGCGTAGTTGCCCGCGTTGTAGGCAGTGAGGCCGGCGCTGAACTCCGTCTCGGCGGTGACCAGGGCGCTCGGATCGAGCGCGGTGAACCAGACGGTAACGTTGTCGAGGAAGAGGCGCGTGTTGTTCATCAGCGCGAAGGCGAGCTGCTGGCGCAAGCTGGTCGTGTTGGTCGCGGTGACGGCGCCGAGATCGCCGTCGGCGCTGCGGCAGGCGGGATAAACGCTGTCGAAGACGAGGTCGGGATACCAGACCAGACAGGTGCGGAGGTTGGCGATCGCGTTGTCCAGCCTGTTGTCTGCCGGGAACTGCCGCTCCAGCGCGATCGTCTGGTCGCGCACGCTGTTAATCCGGCACTCCCAGAAGAGGAAGGTCTCGGCGATCGGTGGCGGGCAGTCATTGACGACCGTATGAGGTCCGTTGTTGTCGAGGTAATTGCGCAGGGCGAGGGCCCCGTTGTCGGCGCGCTCGATCGCTGTCCGGTAGCTGCCCGCATCGAAGGCGGACTGCGACGAGGCGAGGGCTGCCAGCGCGGTGGTGATCGGCGCGATCGAGGAGCCGAGCACCGCGCCGGTGCGGTCGATGTACTGCTTGAACATCATCAGGCCGGTATAGGCCGTGCGCTCGATCAGCAGCGAGGGATTGCCGCTCCCTGCCAGCAGGTGAATCAGGGCCTGGCGCAGTCGGTCGATCGAGAGCTGGGGATTGCCGCGCAGGTACTCACGGTAGGCCAGATCCATGTCGTCGCGCGCGCTGCTGTAGTCCTTATCCTTCGTCGTGGCGAACGCATCGATGATCGCATGCTGGACGACGATGCAGGCGATCGCCGGATCGTTGCCGAGCGCGGCCTGGGCGTTGGAGCCCAGCGATCCCTTGTGGCTCGGCGATCCGCCGTAGGCGGTCCAGGACGCGCCCAGATAGGGCAGGTTGATCGCGAGCAGCTGCGGCGGAAACCAGGTACCCGTCACCATCTCGAGCCGGCCGTCGCCGTCGATGTCGCCCATCACGGGTGCCGGAAAGATCGCGCTATTCGCGTTGTCGTAGCGATCGAGCTCGGAGAAGGTCCCGCTCAGCACGACGACCTTGGAGAGCGTCGAGGCGACCACCTCGTAGGTCCCATTGCCGTCGATGTCGAGGAAGGCCGGAGTGCCCCAGCTCGCCGAGCCGAAGTCGAGTGAGCGAACGATCGACCCGTTGCTGCCCGCGAGCTGGTAGAGCTTGCCCTCCAGCGTCTGGGCGATGACGTTGGGCTTGCCGTCGCCCGTCACGTCCGCCGCAGAGGGACTGCTGAAGGAGAAGTCGACGCCGGCGATCGGCCTGCGCCAGAGCTGAGCGCCCGTGCTGCTGAAGGCCAGGATGGCGGCGCTCGTGCTTCCGCTCATCGAGGCGACGACCTCGAGCCGACCGTCGCCGTCGAGGTCGACGAGCACGGGTCCACTGTTGACGAAGTAGTTGCCGTAGGTGGAGTAGAGGTCCGGCACGCTCCACTGCTCGGTGCCGTTCTCGGCGTTGATGACGAAGATCCCGCCTTGGATCGCGCCACCGACCACCACCTCGAGCCTGCCGTCCTTGTCGATATCGGCGACGGCCGCGTGCCCGAGGATGCTGTCGCCGTGGGCGGCGTAGAGGTTATAGCTCCAGAGGGAGGCGCCGCTCGGTCCCTTCGATGCGTGAACGAGGCCGCCCCAGGTCGGCACGGCCAGGTCGGCAAAGCCATCGCCGTTGAGGTCGGCGACGGTCGGCCCGCCGTTGGTCATGGCCGGGAAGTAATAAGGACCGACCGAGAAGATCAGCTGCTTGTCCTTGTTGTAGACGTAGCAGTAGGCCTCCGGGCTGACCTCACAGAAGGCGATGTCCTTGAGGCCATCGCCGTCGAAATCGCCAAAGGCCGGGAAGCCGGCCAGCTCGCTGCCGGTCTTCAGCTCCCAGCGCAGCGAGC
Organism: Pseudomonadota bacterium; assembly: GCA_016711215.1. Taxonomy (NCBI): domain Bacteria; kingdom Pseudomonadati; phylum Pseudomonadota; species Pseudomonadota bacterium. The sequence goes on from JADJTL010000001.1 coordinate 823,062, forward strand.
CGTCATGATTGAGCAGCACCAGCGACCCCTCGCCGGAGGTCGACTGCTCGACGGTGTAGGTTCCCCCGCGCAGGATGAAGGCGATCTCCATGCGACCGTCGCCATCGACGTCGCCGAGCGCCACCCCGTCGGGGCTGCCCGCGGCCGCTGTGGTCCAGCCCTCTGTGAGCACGGCGCCGCCAGCGAGCCGCGGGGGCGCGAGGAGCGCAAGGCCGACGAGCAGACCGAGCGCGCCTCTCATGGCGCCACCTGTCGACGGAGGGCCTCGCCGGTCAGCAGTCCCAAGGGCGGCGCAGGCTGGCCTGCAGGACCACGGGGCGGCTTCTTCAGCCGCGGATCATCAACGCAGACGATCTGGCGCGGCGTCAACGCCACGCAGACGGTTGGATCCGGACATTGGTCCTGGGTGATGCATGCCCCTGCGGGCAACTGCGACGCGCGCTCGATCCGCGCCACCCTCGCCGGGGCGCCTGGCCGATCGGAGCCGTCGCAGGCCGCCACGGCCAGGCAGGCGATCACGACGCACACGAGCACGACGCAGACGAGCCGCGCGGCCTTCAAGGAGGACCTCCGTTTATAAAGCAGATTACGAAGTCTAGCCGATACAAAACGCACAGGCCACGAAAAACTCGAGTTGAGCGCCTTTGTTCGTGGGCCAAACGCGCGATAGGCTGACTCGGCAGCGCGACGCCCTGCGCGTTGCGCGCGAGAGGCCGGAACGAGACCAGGAGGAGCTGTGGTGGCAGACCAAGAGCGCTTTGCGACGCCGCGGGTGGTGATCGGCCGCGTCTATACGCGCGGGGGTGATCAGGGCGAGACCTCGCTCGTCGGTGGTGAGCGAGTGCGCAAGAATTGCAGCCGCATCGCCGCCTACGGTGCGGTCGACGAGCTCAACGCCTTCTTCGGGGTGGCGCGCGTCGGCGTCGACGAGGCGCTGAGCAGCTACCCGGCGCTGGCAGCCTTGGCGGCGATCCTGCTGCGCGTGCAGCACGAGCTCTTCAACCTGGGGGCGATCCTCGCCACGCCGCCGGCGCAGGTGCGCGCGGACCAGGCGCGGATTCGCGCGGCGGAGGTCGAGCGGCTCGAGCAGGAGCTCGATGCCTCGCGCGCGACGCTGCCGACGCTGCGCTCCTTCGTGCTGCCGGGCGGCAGCCGGATCGGTGCGGCGCTGCATGTGTGCCGCACCGTTTGCCGCCGCGCCGAGCGCGCGTGCGTCACGCTGGCCGGCGAGGCCACGGTGGAGGCGGAGGCGTTGGCCTATCTCAATCGGCTCGGCGACGCGTGCTTCGTCTGGGGCCGTTGGGCGGATCAGGTGCAGGGTGTGGCCGAGACGCTCTGGGATCCCAACCAGGCGGCGTCATCGACGCAGGGTGAGCCGGAGGTCAGGGGTCCGTAGGGCCCTGGGGCTCGCCGCGCGCCAGGCGCGGCAGCTCGCGCAGCAGGAGAAAGCGCTCGAGCGCGTCGCGGTAGGCCGCGCGGCCGAAGTGCAGCAGGTGGCCGCCAGGAAACCAATGCAGCGCCGGCTGGCCCCAGTGCTCCCAGAGCGCCTCGGCGTGCGCTGGTGGCACGACGCGGTCGACTTGACCGGCGATCAACAGCACCTGCTCGCGGGGCACCAGCAGCCGGTGGGCCAGGGGCGCATGCGCCGCCATCAAGCGGCAGTGCGTGTCGAAGTCGAGACGCGCGCCATCGTCCGCGCCAGCGCGGACGGGAGGCGCCAGCGCCCAAAGCAGCGCGGTCAGGTCGGCGATCGGGAGGATCGGCACGACGAAACGCAGCTCTGGGGCCACCGAGGCCAGCACTGCCGCAGCATAGCCGCCGAGGCTGATGCCGATCACCCCGCCCTCCGCGGCGCGTTCGGCGCGATGGTGCGCCAGCAGCGCGCGCACCTCCCAGACGGTCTGGAGCATCGCCTCGTTCGTGCGGCTGATGCTCGCCGAGGGGTGGAGGCTGACGCTCGGTGGCACCCCCAGGGGGCGCCGCGGCCCATGGTAGGGGTGCACATAGAGGTAGACATCGAAGCCGAGGGCGTAGAGGCGTTGGGCGCCGAAGATCGCCGCTTCGAGCCGAAAGTGTCCGCCGCGCCAGCCGTGGAGGCAGATCAGGGCAGGGTGTCCCGCCGCGTCATGGCCGTAGCGCCGCGCGTAGGCGGTGGCGTTCTCCGGGTAGCGGCGCAGGAGGTCGAGCGCCGTCGGGCGCCGCGCCCCATCGTAGCTCGGGAACTGCAGGTCTTCGATCAGCCCGCCCGCGAGCCGCCGGCGCGTCACGCTCACGATCCGCGGCGCCGTGGGCAAGGGGAAGAGCGTCGCTGCTGCGCCCGCGGGGTCGCCGGCCGGCAGGGCCCAGGCGCTGGCGTGCCCATGGGCTGCACCGGGCAGCAGATCGGCGCGCGGCGGCGAGGGGCTGCGCCGACCGGTGGCGCGCTAGGGCCAGCACGAGACCGTCGGCGGCCTTGCCCAGCCGTGGGCGGAGACCCACGGCCCAGGGCGATCCGCCGACGCCGACCTCGCGCAAGGCGCGTGCACGTGCCAGGTAGCTGGCCTCATCGAGCGGCGGTTGGGTCACGGCGCCGAATCCCTCGTTTCCCGCCCTGCGGTGGCGGTCCCGTCACTCTCTTCCGTCGCATCGCGGTACCCTCGCGTCGGGGGGCGCGCTTGGCGTCTCGCTCGGCCTTTGACCCGGGCTGCGGCGCCTGCCTCGCTCTACTCAGAACAACAGCATCCTGACGCCAATCGCTGTCAACACCGCGCCGAAGACCCGCGTCAAGGTCGGATTCGAGAGCTGCGTGGCGACCCGGGCCCCGATCAGGCCGCCGAGCACGAAGCCGAGGCAGATGAAGGTCGCCATGCGCGGCTGCACGTAGCCCTGGCGGTAGTAGGTCCAGGCCGCCAGGATGCCGATCGGTGGCACGAGCACGGCGAGCGAGGTGCCCTGCGCCTGGTGCTGCGTGAGCCCGAAGAAATAGACCATCGCCGGCACGAGGACGATTCCGCCACCAACCCCCACCAGTCCGCTGGCGGCCCCGGCGGTCAGCCCGAGCAGCACCCAACCCATCATCTCCAGCATCGGCATTACCTCGCTACGCCGCGTCGCTACGCCGCGCTCATTGCCCGCGCTCATCGCCGCGGACACCACCCTAGCGCGGCTCGAGGGGGCTGCTAAGGCCCCTTTCAGGGCTCCCGGGTCGTCGGCAGCCCGGCGCCGTAGCCATCGACCACCACGCCTTCGGGGCCGCGGGCCACGGCCCGGACGATGGCCTCGACCAGCCGATCGATCTCGGCCTCGGTGTTGAACCAGCCGCAGGACGCGCGCAGCGCGAAGGGCGCGTGCGGCAGGGCGCGAATCACGATGCGCTCGCGGCGGGCGAGCTCGGCCGCGAGACCCCAGAGCCGCGGCGGCGAAAAGCTCGGTAGGTCGAAGGCGACGAGCTGGCTGGCCTGCGCGGCCGGCGTGATGATCTCGACGCCGGGCAGCGCAGCGAGGGCGGAGCGTGCGCGCGCGGCCAGCGCCGACGCCTGGACCCATGCGCGCTCGAGGCCGACCTCCTCGAGCAGCCAGCGCGCGCTGGCGCTGAAGCCGGCCAGCGCCGGTCGGTAGACCATCGCCGTCTCGAAGCGCTTGGCGCCCGCCTGTAGCTCGACGCCGCCGCGGTGGTCGTGGCGGCTAGCGCTGAAGTAGCTGGCGAAGGTTGGCTGCAGCGCCTCGAGGCGCGTGCGGCGGACGTAGAGGGCGCCGGTCCCCTCGGGGCCGCAGATCCATTTCTGGCCCGAGAGCGTGTAGTAGTCGACGCCGAGGGCGTGCACATCGAGGGGACGTGCGCCGCAGGTCTGGGCGCCATCGACGAGCACCGCAGCGCCCGCGTCATGGGCCAGCCGCGTCAGCGCGGCGAGCGGTAGCTCGGCGCCCGTGCCGTAGGCCACGTGCGAGAGCACGAGCAGCCGCGCAGGAGCTGCGGCGAGGGCCTGCGCGAGGGCCGCCAGCGCTGCTTCGCCCCGCCCGATCTCGACGAACGCGACCTCGACGCCATAGCGCGCGCGCAGCAGCCCGAGGGGGATCGTGACGGCGTCGTGCTCGAGGGTCGTGGTGAGGATGCGGTCGCCAGCGCGCCAGTCGTGGCCCGCGAGCACGATGTTGATCCCCTCGCTGGTGTGGTGCGTCAGCGCCACCTCGTCGCTATCGGCGCCGAGCAGCCGCGCCGACAGCGCGCGCGCGCGCGCGCGCTGGGCGAAGAAGGGCCCCCAGCTGTTGAGGTCGGCGCGGCCCTCCCGCAGCTCGCGGGCGGCCTCGCTGGCGCTGACGCGCGCGGCGACCCGCGGCAGCGGCCCGGCCGTCCCGCTGTTGAGGTAGACCTGCGCCGTCGCCGCGGGCAGCTCCTGCCGCAGCGTCTCCAGGGATCGCGTCGTGCTGATCATCGCCTGCTCCTGCATGCTGCCGAACGCGCGCTGTATAGCGCGCAGGCGCGGCGCCCGCGAGCCCAGCCTAGGCGAGCCCAGCAGCAGGCGAAGCCCAGCAGTGGCCGAGCCCAGCCCTAGGGGCTGCGCTGGCGCCGCCCAGGTCCGGCCCGGCGCCAGCGTGATCGGCGATGCCCTGGGGCTCGAAGCGGCGTATGATGCCCCCCATTGGAGCGACGCATGCAGCCGATCGCAACTCGGTCTTCGCTTGGTGGATCGCGCCGCTGGCCTCGCGTCGGCGCTTGGGTGCTCGCGGGGCTGCTCGGCGGCGCCTGCGGCCACGGCGCGCGCGGCAAGGCGGAGCCCGGATCCGACGCCGTCGAGCATGTTCGTGGCGGTCGGCGCGCCGGTCCCAAGCAGGGGGTCGTCGACGACGCGCCGCGCGCCGACGGCGACGAGCGGACCCCCTTCGGCGGCGATCGCTTCGGCCTCGGCGCCCAGCGCGTGCGCGAGGACCTCGCGCACGACCAGCACCATCGACGCAGGCGCGCGCGGGCCGCCGATGCCGGTCCTAGCGCGCGCTGAGCCCCGCCCCCGGGGTAGCAGAGCCCTTCACGCTCATGCATACTGCGCGCGGCCCGGTTGGCCGGAGGGGATGACCCTATGCTCACTGAGCGTCTGTTACGTCTGACGATCGCCGGCGGGAGCGAGTGGGTGATGGCGCTCTTGCTGGCGCTCTCGGTGATCTCGATCTCGGTCGTGGTCGAGCGCGCGCTCTTCTTTCGCCGCCGTCGCCGCCAGCTCGATCGCGTCGACCGCGCGCTCCTCCCGCTGCTCAGCGGTGCGGCCGGTGAGCAACTCCGCCAGGCGGTAGAGGAGCTGCAGGATCCGCTGCTGACGGTGGCGCTGGAGAGCGCGCGAACGCGGGATCCGGCCGATGCCGAGAAGATCGTCGCCAGCCTGCTCAGCCGCGAGCGCCTGGAGCTGGAGCGGCGCCTGACCTTCCTCGGCACGCTCGGCAATAACGCGCCCTTCATCGGGTTGTTCGGCACGGTGCTCGGCATCATTCGCGCCTTCAACGACCTGTCGGTCAGCACGCGCGCCGGCTCGAGTGCCGTGATGGCGGGGATCTCCGAGGCGCTGGTGGCGACGGCGATCGGCTTGTTCGTCGCGATCCCGGCGGTGATCGCCTTCAACTACTTCCAGCGGCAGGTCGACCGGCTGCTCTCGACCACCGAGGCGCTCTCGCAGGCGCTGCTGGCGAGCGCGCGCGACGTGGGTGCTGGCCTCGGCACCAGCTCACGGACGAGCTGAGATGGCTGGCGGTACGCTCAGGGGCGGCAATGGTCGGCGCATCATCAGCGAGATCAATGTCACGCCGCTCGTCGACATCATGCTGGTGCTGCTGATCATCTTCATGGTCACCGCGACCTACATCGTGCGGCAATCGCTCGAGGTCAGGTTGCCCGAGGCGGCCACCGCCGAGCCGACCAAGGTCACGCTGATCGCCGTGACGATGGACGCGCAGGGGCGCCTCGGTCTCAACGGCGAGCCCAGCAGCGAGGCGGCGGTACGGGCGCTGATTCGCCAGCAGCGTAGCCAGCGAGCCTCACTCGAGGCCGTGGTCGCCGCCGATCGCACGGTTCAACATGGGCGCGTCGTCGCGCTGATCGACCTGCTGCGGCAGGAGGGCGTGACCAAGCTGGCGATCAACGTGCTCAAGCGCGAAGACCCGCGTAGGTAGGGGTCGGGCATGCTTGAGATGGGCAGCCGCGGGCGCGGCGGCGGCAGCGGCGCCTGGCCACTGGCCGCGGGCAGCTCGATCTTGCTGCATCTCGGCCTCGCTGCGGGCCTCGCGCTGATGCCGCAGCAGCCGCCGGCGGAGCGGCGCGAGGCCTTCGAGCTGACCGAGCGCCAACTTCCGCCGCCGCCGAAGCCGGAAGCGCTGCCGCCCCCGCCCTTGCCGGCCGAGGCGCCGCCCGCCGAGGCGCCGCCCCCTGCGGTGAACCGACCGCGCCGGCGTCGGGCGCAGGAAGCGCCGCCACCCGCGCCGCCGCCGGGGCGACCCGAGGCAGTGGCGCCGCCGGCGCCGGATACGGGTCCGCGCACCTTCGGCATCGAGCTCGAGGGCCAGACGGCCGCGCCGACTGGCCTGGGCGTCGCCTTGCCCCGAGGGGATTCGCTGGCCGTGAGCCCCGCTTCGCGACGCGTCGGGCGCGGCAGCCCGGCGGGCAGGCCCGGCGGCACGGGCGTCGCGGGCGGAGCTGCTGAAGCCCCCGTGCCTCTGACGGCGGTCACGACGCTGCCGACGGTGCTCCAGCGCGCCCAGCCCGCTTATCCACAACAGCTCCGCGATCAGGGGATCGAGGGGCAGGTGGTGGTCGAGCTGCGCATTGACACGCGCGGACGGGTCAGCGCGGTGAAGGTGCTGCGGGGCCTGCACCCGCTGCTCGACCGCGAGGCGCTGGTCGCTGCGCGCGCCACGCGCTTCGCCCCCGCGCGCATCGGCACGCAGGCGGTGCCGGTGCAGATCGCCTATACGTTCACCTTTGTGCTCGACTGATCGACCCCATGGGATACAGGAGACGAGCATTGCACCCCCTCGCCACCGCACTCGCGCTGCTCGCCGGCTGCGGCGCAGGGCTGATCGCGCCGGGTCTTGCGGCCGCCCAGACCGACGTCAGCCGCGAGCAGCTCGTGCGCCGCGCGCCGCCGCAGCTGACCAAGGCGCCGGTGCTGCTGCGCTTCGTCGAGGCCGACTATCCCGCGCTGGCCCAGCAGCGCGGGCTGGCGGGGCCCGTCGCGCTCGAGGTGACGATCGACGCCGGAGGGCAGGTGACGACGGCGGCGGTGTTGAGCGCGCCCGATCCGAGTCTTGGTGCGGCAGCCCTCGCCGCGGTCCGCCGCTTCGTCTTTTCGCCCGCCGAGATCGACGGCCGGCCGGCGCCGCTGCGCCTGCGTTACGTCTATCGCTTCGTGCTGCAGGCGACCTTCGAGCCGCGCCTGCCGGCGTGGCTGAACGACCTTCCCGCTGGGTCGGGCGGGGCAGCGGCGGCTGCGCCTCGCGCGCCGGAGGTGGTCGTCGGGCGGGTGCGCGAGCAGGGCACGCGCTTGCCGCTGGCCGGCGCCGCGATCGCCTTGCCCGAGCTCGGCCTCGAGCTCCGCGCCGACGCGCGAGGCCGCTTTGGCGTGCCGCGCGTGGCGCCCGGCCTCTATCGCGTGCGGGCGGTTTCGCCGACGCACAAGCCCGAGACGGTGCTCGCTGCGGTCCGTCCGGGCGAGCAGACGACGATCAACTTCTACCTCGAGCCGCTCAACGACGATCCCTTCGTCACCGTGGTGCGCGGCGCCCGCCGCAAGACCAGCGTCTCGCGCGTCACGCTGGCCGGTCGCGAGCTGACGACCGTGCCCGGGACCTTCGGTGATCCCGTGCGCGTCGTGCAGAATCTCCCCGGACTGGCGCGCGCGCCCTACATCGCTGGCGCGCTGCTGATTCGCGGCGCCGCCCCCGAGGACTCCGGCACCTATCTCGACGGGATCGAGATCCCGCAGCTCTTTCACTTCCTCGGCGGGCCTTCTGTGCTCAATCCCGAGTTTATCGAGCGCGTCGACTACTATGCCGGCAACGCGGACGCCCGCTACGGGCGGCTGATCGCCGGCGTCGTCGACCTCAGCAGCCGGTCGACGCAGACGCGGCGCCTGCGCGGCGCGGTCGACGTCAACCTGCTCAACGCGGGGATCTTCCTCGCGACGCCCGTCAGCGAGCGCGTCAGTGTCGCCGCCGCCCTGCGTCGCTCCTATATCGACGCGCTCTTGCCGCCGATCCTCGCCGCGAGCAGCCGCAAGGCCACCACGGTGGTCCCCGTCTACTACGACTATCAGGGGCGCGTGGAGATCCGCCTGCGCGGCAGCGACCGCCTTTCCTTGCTCGCCTTTGGCTCCGATGATCAGCTCGATATTGCGACGAACGAGCCCGAGGACGACACGGCGATCAATTTCGACTCGAAGCTGCGCTTTCATCGCTTGGTGGCGAGCTGGCAGCATGCCTTCGCCGGCGGGCGCGGCAGCTCGCGGCTGCAGCCCTTCATCGGCGTCGATAGCGTCGGCTTCGGCGCGGGGAGCGCCCGCGTGAAGATTCTCAGCCTCGGCGGTGGCCTGCGCGAGGACGCCGAGCTGCGGCTGGCGCCGGGCGCGCTGCTGCGCTTCGGCGCCGACATCGCCTTGCGCCAGGCGTCGTTCGACGCGCAGATCCCGCTGCCGGCGCCTTATCGCAACCCCGCGGCGCCCGCGGGCGGCAACGAGGGTCCCGGTGGGGGCTCCGGGCTGACGGCCGAGGTCCAGCCGGTGCGCGTCGACCAGCTCCTCGGCAGCGTCGGTACCTACGTCGGTGCGGTGCTCGACCTCACCGGCCGCTTGCAGCTGCTGCCGAGCGCGCGCGTCGAGGCGTTCTTCTACTACGATCAGAACCTGCGGCTGGCCGTCGACCCGCGACTGACGGCGCGCTACCGACTCGATGCGGCGACGGTGCTCAAGGGCGGCGCCGGTCTCTACACCAAGGCGCCCGAGCCGCAGGAGTCGAACGCCTTCACCGGCAATCCGAACCTGGTGCTGGCCCACGCGGCCCAGTTCTCGGCGGGGGTCGAGCGCACGCTCTTTCGTCCCGAGATCCTCTTCGACGCCCAGGTCTATTTCAACTACCGCTACGACAACCCCGTGCCCACCGAGGAGGTGATCGTCGGCGCGGAGGGCGTGCGACCGCGGCGCTGGGTCAGCGATGGTGAGGGCTACTCCTACGGGCTGGAGCTCTTGCTCAAGCATGACGTCACGCGGCGCTTCTACGGCTGGGTCGCCTACACGCTGTCCTGGGCGCGACAGCAGCAGCTCGCCAGCGATCCCCCGGCGCGCTTCGTCTTCGATCAGCGCCACATCCTGACGCTGGTCGGCAGCTACCGCTTCGGGCGCGGCTGGGAGACGGGGTTGCGCTTCCGGCTGGTCAGCGGCCGGCCGCGCACGCCGGTATTGGGCGGGTTGCTCGACGGCGACGGCGGGTTCTATCGCCCGATCCTCGGCGCCGAGGGTGGCGCCGACGAGCCGCTCTTTCACCAGCTCGACCTGCGCGTGGAGAAGGGGTGGCTCTTCGACCTATGGCGCTTCTCTGTCTACCTCGACGTGCAGAACGTCTACAACGCTGAGAACCCGGAGGCGACGCTCTACGACTACCGCTTCCGGGAGGCCGGGCCCCTGCGCGGCCTGCCGCTGCTGCCAACGCTCGGCATCAAGGGGAGCTTCTGATGGGATCGCGCGCTGCGTGCCGGCGAAGGGGGATTGTGCTGGCGGGGGTGCTGGCGGGGGCGGGGTTGGCGGCCTGCACGCCCGACTTCGAGGAGCCCTGGGCCGTGCGCGATCTGCGTTTGCTGGCGCTGCAGGCGGAGCCGCCCGAGCTGCTCTACCGTGAGCTGCCACCTGAGCTGCTGAGCGCGGGCGACGGGGCGGCGCCCGTCGATCCGATTCGCCTGAGGGCATTGGCCGCCGACCCGCGCGAGCCCGGCCGCGAGGTGGAGTGGGAAATTTGGGCCTGCACGCCCGAGGCTAGCGGTTGCCGCGAGGCCGAGCGGCGCTGGCCCGTGGCGATCGACGCCGCGGGGCGCTGCCAGCCGCTCGCGGAGGATGCCGCGCCACCGCGCCAGCGCTCCCGGCTCGACGCCATCACCTGCGACTTCGTGCCGACGATTGCGTCGTTGTTGGCCAGCCTCGAGGCCGATCCCTACCGCGGCTTCGGCGGTCTGCCGCTGGTGGTCGAGCTGCGGCTCTTCGACGGGTCGCAGCTCGTGCCGGCCTTCAAGCGCCTGGTCTATACCGTGCCGCTGCCCTATTCGCCGGTACCCGCGGCCAAGCAGGCCAACCGCAATCCCGAGCTCGTCGCGATCGAGATCGACGGCGCGCGCTGGACACGCGATCGGCTGGCCACAGAACGGCCGCGCGTTGGGGCGGGCGCCGAGCGCGAGCTGCTGCCGATCGTGGCCGAGGGGGCCAAGGAGTCCTATCTCGTGTTGACGACGGGTGCGGCGGGCGAGCGGGCCGAACTCGGCGGCGATCCGCCGGTGCAAGAGCTCGAGGAGGCCCTCAGCTATGAGTTCTACGCGACCGCGGGCGAGCTGTCGCACGGCCGCACGGGAGGCCGCGGATCGACCTTCATCATCGACAAGAAGGTCGATGACCTGACCTCGAGGTGGACGGCACCCACGCCGGCGCCGAGCGCGACGCCGACCCTTTGGATCGTCGTCCGCGACGATCGCGGGGGATCGAGCTGGCTAAGCTTCAGCGTGGAGGTAGTGGCGAGCGCCGAGCAGTAGCGGCGGTCCCGATGATCCGATAATCATGTTCCGCCGCTAGCGTGCTGCGCTGCTACTTGCGGACCCACTCATGCGGGAAGTCCTTGTAGCCGCCCTTGCGCACCGGAAAGGCCTCGCCGGTCTTGTCCGCCACGTAGAACATGCCGCCGGGCACGCGCTTGACCATCCGTAGCTCCTCGCCGGTCTTGGGCGAGCGCACAACCAGACGCTGGTTGTCGCGGACAGCGGGATTGTTTTTTGAAACTGCCATGGGGCCTCTCCTCAAGGTGGCGCCGACGGCGCCACGCAGCGCCGCCGAGCTGGGGCATCTTCCACTACTCTTGCGCCCTGTCAAGGACGCGCGCGCAGGGAAGCGCGGGGGCGCTTCGTCCTCCCCGCCTCTCCCCCTCTCGTCCTCCCCCCCGACGAGGGCAGCCTTGCGGCTCGCCTTCGCTCGTGGCGCCTGATAGAAAGGGCCGGGAAGCGAGGCGTTGGCCGCTCGGTCGGAGGCGGGGTCGAGGGCCAGGCGCGGGAGCTGCCCGCTGAGCGAGCGATTAGGAGTCGTGTTGACGTCCCTCGGTCTTGCGTTCGAGCGCGCTCCGGACTCGATCCATGCGGCTCTCGTGGCGCGATGAGCGCAGGCTGCGCCTGCTGGTGGCCCTGGGACGAGCCCCTCGCGCTCCGGTCGCGTTCATCGCGTTCATCGCGCGGCGGCGGGTGGCGAGGCGAGGCGGGGTGCGGGCTGGGCGCCGTTGATCGCTGGGGCCTTCGATGAGCCGGCGTGCCATCACCGCGAGTGGGCTGACCCTCGCCATGCTCGCCGGCGCGCTGGGAGGGATCGGCGGCTTCACCTTTCGCTATGCGGAGGGGCTCTCCTATCTCAGCAACGACTCACGGGCCTGCACCAACTGTCACATCATGAACGAGCAGTTCGAGGCCTGGCGCAAGGGACCGCATCATGCGGTGGCGAGCTGCAACGATTGTCATGTGCCGCCGGAGTTCTTTGCGAAGTACCTGGCCAAGGGTCGCAACGGTTATCACCACTCGATGGGCTTCACCTTGCAGGCGGCCGCACCCGCCGATCCGGGGGCGCGTACGGTTTTCGAAGAGCCGATCCGGATCAAGCCGACCAATAGCCAGATTCTGCAAGACAACTGCCTGCGCTGTCACGGCGAGCTGGTGCATCAGCTCGTGCGCGGCAGCACCTCGGCAAAGAGCGCGGTGCGTTGTGTCCATTGCCATCGGGCGGTGGGGCACGGCGCCTACCGATAGGTGAGCGCGATGATGCAACGGACCTTCAAGCGCCGAATGCTCGCCTACGCCCTCGTGGCGGTAGCCACGGCTTTGGCCACCGCCGTCGTCGCGGCACTGCTGGTCAACATCTTCGAGCGCAAGCAGGAGGCCAAGAGCACCTTCCTCAAGCTGGTAGAGGTCGGTGAGGAGGACGTCGACCCGAAGCGATGGGGGGTGAACTGGCCGCGGCAGTACGACGGCTATCGCCGCACCGCCGAGCCGACGGCCACCAAGTACGGCGGTGGCATCGTGGGCGCCGAGGGGGGGATGCCGCCGGCAAAGGCGCTGCGCGACCCCTGGCTGCCGCGGGTCTTCGCGGGCTACCTCTTCGCGGTGGACTATCGCGATCGCCGCGGTCATGCGTTCATGCTGCAGGACCAGGCGGTCACCAAGCGCAACGTCCCCAGTGAGCACACGCAGTCGGGTAACTGCCTCCACTGCCACGCCTCGATCATGCCGCTCTATCGCCGCCTGGGTCGCGAAGCGCTGCCGCAGGCGGAGCCCGCCGAGCAGCTCCGGCGCGGTTTCGAACGGGTCGGCGCGATGGACTACTGGGAGGCCAAGAAGCTGCTCGCGGCGCTGCCGCAGGGCGCGCATCCGGTCTCCTGCGTCGACTGCCACAACCCCGAAACCATCGAGCTGCGGGTGACGCGACCAGGGTTCATTGCCGGGATCCAGAAGCTGGCGGCCTCCGCGGCCGCGGTGCCGCACCTGCCGAGCATCGAGCGTTGGCGTCGCGGCGACCGCGCGAAGCCCTATGACCCCAACGTCGACGGCACGCGCCAGGAGATGCGCTCCTTCGTCTGCGGGCAGTGTCACGTCGAGTACTACTGCGGCAAGGGCATGACGCTCTTCTTTCCCTGGGGCGAGGGTCTAAAGGTCGAGGCGATCGAGCGCAGCTACAACGCGCTGCAGGTGCACGGGCAGCGCTTCAAGGATTGGGTCCATGCGGAGACGGGCGTCGAGGTGCTGAAGGCGCAGCATCCGGAGTTCGAGGTCTGGAGCCAGGGGGTTCATGCGCGGAGCGGCGTCGCCTGCGCGGATTGCCATATGCCCTACAAGCGTGAGGGCGCGCTGAAGGTCTCTGAGCACTGGGTGCGCAGCCCGCTGCTCCAGATCAATCGCGCCTGCGAGACCTGCCACCCCTACGGGGAGGAAGAGCTGCGGCAGCGCGTTGAGGGGATTCAGGATCGGCACTATGCGCTGCTCAGCCGTGCCGGCGACGCCGCGGTGGCGATGCTGGACGCCTTCGCGGTCGGGCGCCAGGCGCACGCTGCGCGGCAGCGACCGCAGGCGTTGGCCGAGGCGCGCGCGGCGCTGGCGCAAACGCCAGCTTGGGCCGGGTTGAGCGCGGCGGAGCAGCAGAGCAGGATCGCCGCACAAGCAGAGCAATTGCTGCTGGCGCGCTGGCAGACGAAGGTCGCCGAGACGCCGCAGCTCAAGGCCTATGGCGAGCTGCAGCGCGCCGCGCAGTGGCGGCTCGACTTCGTGGCGGCAGAGAACTCGATGGGCTTTCACGCGCCACAGGAGCTGGCGCGGATCCTCGCCGAGTCGATCGACCTGTCGCGGCAGGCGCAGCTCCAGGCGGTCGCTGCCGGCGCGGGTCCCTAGCGCGCTTCGGGGTCCCTAGCGCGTTTCTGGGTCGTAGCCGAGGTTCGGCGCGAGCCAGCGCTCGGCGGTCTCGAGGCTGATGCCCTTGCGCGCGGCGTAGGCCACGAGCTGGTCGCGGCCGAGCTTGCCGACGGCGAAATAGCGCGCCTCGGGGTGTGCGAAATAGAGCCCACAGACGGCGGCCGCGGGCAGCATCGCGTAGCTCTCGGTCAGCGTGATGCCGGTGGCCTCTTCGACGCCGAGCAGCTCGAAGAGCGCGCGCTTCTCGGTATGGTCCGGGCAGGCCGGATAGCCCGGTGCCGGTCGGATGCCGCGGTAGCGCTCCTTGAGCAGCTCGGCTGGGCTGAGCCGCTCCTCCGCGCCATAGCCCCAGTCGCGGCGGGCGCGCTGGTGGAGCGCCTCGGCAAAGGCCTCGGCGAGGCGATCGGCGAGGGCCTTGGCGAGGATCGCCGTGTAGTCGTCGTGGGCGGCCTCCAGGCGCGCGACCAGGCTATCGACGCCGAGGCCCGCCGTGACGGCGAAGGCGCCGAGGTAGTCTTCGAGGCCGCTCTCACGCGGCGCGACGAAGTCGGCGAGGGCCAGGCAGCCGCGCGCCTTGTCGCGGGAGGCCTGTTGTCGGAGCGTGTGCAAGCGCAGCCGCTCCTCCCTGCGCGTGTCATCCGTGAAGATCACGATGTCATCGCCGTCGGCGCAAGCCGGGAAGAAGCCGTAGACGCCGCGGGCCTCGATCAGCGCCTCGTCGACGAGGCGTGAGAGGAAGCGCTGGGCTTGGGCGAAGAGGTCACGCGCGGCGGGCCCCGTCTGCGCGTGTTCGAGCAGGTCGGGGTAGACGCCGCGGAGCTCCCAGGCATGGAAGAAGGGCGTCCAGTCGATGTAATCGACGAGCGCCGCCAGTGGATAGGGCGCGAGCGAGCGCGTGCCGAGCCAGGCCGGACGGGCGCAGCTCCCTGGATCCCAAGCCACCGGAGCCCGCCTGGCGACGGCCTCGGCATAGGAGAGGAGGGCCGGCGCGGCGCTGCGCGCCTCGTGTTGGGTCCGAAGCTGCTCCTGCGAAGTCCGCGTCTCGGCGACGAAGGCACTGCGCTTGCTTTCGCTGAGCAGGGCTGCGACCACGCCGACCGCGCGCGAGGCATCGGCGACGTGCACGGTCGGGCCGGAGTAGCGTGGCGCGATCTTCACCGCGGTATGCGCGCGACTGGTCGTCGCCCCGCCGATAAGGAGCGGCACCGTCAGGCCGTTGCGCTGAAGCTCCCCGGCGACGTGGGTCATCTCGTCGAGCGAGGGAGTGATCAGCCCGCTGAGGCCGACGGCCTGCACGCCCTCGGCCGCCGCCCGCTCCAAGATCTTCGCCGTCGGCACCATCACGCCGAGATCGACCACCTGATAGCCGTTGCACTGGAGCACGACGCCGACGATGTTCTTGCCGATGTCGTGGACGTCGCCCTTGACCGTGGCCAGCAGGATCTTCGGGATCTGCTGGCGTGCTTCCGCGGGGCGTGCTCGCTCCTCCGCCTCCATCACGGGCTCGAGCTGGGCCACGGCCTGTTTCATCACGCGGGCGCTCTTCACCACCTGCGGCAGGAACATCTTGCCGCTGCCGAAGAGGTCGCCGACGGTGCGCATCCCGTCCATCAGCGGCCCCTCGATCACCGCCAGCGCGCTGCCGAAATGCTCCAGCGCCGCCGCGACGTCGCCCGGCAGGTGCTCGACCAGCCCGTGGACGAGGGCGTGGGCCAGGCGCTGGTCGATCGGCAGCGCGCGCCAGCTCTCCGTGCGCAGGGCCTCGGGTTGGCGGGCGCCGAGCGTCGCAGCGTGCGCGATCAGCCGCTCGGTGGCGTCAGGACGGCGGTTGAGCAGCACGTCCTCGACGTGGTCGCGCAGCGCGGCGGGCAGCTCGGTGTAGATCGCGAGCTGGCCCGCGTTGACGATCGCCAGGTCGAGGCCCGCCTGGCGCGCGTGAAAGAGAAAGACGGCGTGCATCGCCTCGCGCAGCAGGTCGTTGCCGCGGAAGGCGAAGGAGACGTTGCTGACGCCGGCCGAGACCTTGATGTTCGGCAGCTCGGTCTTGAGCTGCCGAGTCGCGGCGAAGAACGAGAGCGCGTAGTCCGCGTGCTCCTCGATCCCCGTGCCGACGGTCAGGACGTTGGGGTCGAAGCAGATGTCCTGCTCGGGGAACCCGACCTCGCGCGTCAGCAGGCCATGCGCGCGCCGCGCGATCGCCACGCGACGCTCGGTCGTGGTGGCCTGGCCGTCCTCGTCGAAGGCCATCACCACCACGGCCGCGCCGTAGCGCCGGATCAGCCGGGCCTGCTCGCAGAAGGTCGCCTCGCCCTCCTTGAGGCTGATCGAGTTGACGATGCCCTTGCCCTGCAGGCAGCGCAGGCCCGCCTCGAGCACGCTCCACCTGGAGCTGTCGATCATCACCGGGACGCGCGCGATGTCGGGCTCGACGCCGATCAGGTTGAGGAAGGTGGTCATCGCCTGTTCGGAGTCGAGCAGCGCCTCGTCCATGTTGACGTCGATCACGTTGGCGCCGGCCTCGACCTGCGCGCGCGCGACGGCCACGGCCTGGTCGAAGCGCCCCTGCTTGATCAGCCGGGCGAAGCGGCGCGAGCCGGTGACGTTGGTCCGCTCGCCGATCAGCGTCAGGTTGCTCTCGGGGCGCAGGGTCAAGGGCTCGAGGCCGGCGAGCTGGGTGTAGCGAGGCGCCTCCGGCAGGCGGCGCGGCGCGCAGTCGGCGACCGCGGCGGCGATCGCGGCGATGTGCGCGGGGCGGGTGCCGCAGCAGCCGCCGGCCAGGTTGAGCAAACCCTCACGCGCCAGCTCGCGCAGCACGCTCGCCATCTGCTCCGGGCTCTCGTCGTAGCCGCCGAAGGCGTTCGGCAGGCCGGCGTTCGGGTAGCAGGCGACGTGCGTGTCGGCGACGCGGGCGAGCGCCTCGACATGGGGGCGCATCTGCAGCGCGCCGAGCGCGCAGTTGAGCCCGACGGCGAGCGGGCGGGCGTGGGCGATCGAGATCCAGGCGGCCTCGAGCGTCTGGCCGGCGAGCGTCCGACCGCTGGCATCGATCACGGTCAGGGAGGCCAGCACGGGCACGCGCCGGCCCGTCGCGGCGAAGACCTGCTCGATCGCGAAGAGCGCGGCCTTGAGGTTCAGCGTATCGATGCTGGTCTCGGGCTGCAGCAGATCGACCCCTCCCTCGAGCAGGCCACGCACCTGCTCGGCGTAGGCGCTGACGAGCGCCGCGAAGGTGACGGCGCGGAGGGCCGGGTCGTTGACGTCGGGGGAGAGCGAGGCCGTGCGGTTCGTCGGCCCGATCGACCCGGCGACGAAGCGCGATCGCTCGGGCGACTGGCGCGCCACGGCGACGACGGCCCGCCGCGCGACCTGGGCGGCGGCGAAGTTGATCGCGTGGCTCTGGTGCTCCAGTCCGTAGTCAGCGAGCGAGATCGCCTGGGCGTTGAAGCTGTTGGTCTCGATGATGTCCGCGCCGGCCTCGAGGAAGCTGCGGTGGATCGCCTCGATCAACGCCGGCTGCGTCAGCACGAGGACGTCGTTGCAGCCCTTCAGCTCGCGCGGATGGTCGGCCAAGAGCGTGCCGCGGTAGGCAGCCTCGTCGAGACCGTGAGTTTGAATCATCGTGCCCATCGCGCCGTCGAGGACGAGGATGCGGCGGCGCAAGAGCTCGGCGATGGGAGATCGTTCGCTGGTCATCGGGGTGCTCGGTCAGTGTATATGCGGGTCGTTGCCGCGCGGCGCAAGCTCGGAATCGCCCTGGCAGCAGGCGTGATCGGCCTCCGCGGCGCCGGCGTGGGCGGCCGGCAGGCGGAGCTTGAGGCGCGCGGAGGCGGGGAGCGCTCGAAGCGGGTGGCCGCCCGCCGGGCTGGGCGCAGCGCCGCAGCAGGACGCTGCGCTCGCCGGCGCCGCGGAGGCCGGTGCCGCGGCGGCGAGCGCGGTTAGCCGCGCGAGGAAGCGCCGGGGGCCTTGTCGTAGCAATGAGGCGGCGTAGAGCAGCGCCAGCGCGCCGAGGGCGATCAGGTCGAGCGAACTCAGCGCCCCGTGACCCGCGTGGCTCGCCAGGGTCGTGGCCAGCGTGCGCGGCGCGGGCAGGAGATTGAGCAGCCAGCCCAACCCGAGGGCCAGCCCCGCCACGCTGAGCCCGAAGGTCACGGCGGCGCGGCGGCCATGGAGCTGGGTGAGCACGCCGAAGGTGCTGACGTTGGTGGCTGGCCCGGTCAGCAGGAAGGCGATCGCCGCGCCGGGCGAGACGCCCTTGGCCAGCAGCATCGCGACAATCGGGGTCGCGCCGCTCGCGCAGACGTAGCTGGGTACGCCGATCAACGCCAGCAGCGGGACATCGAGCCCACGCGGGAGCGCCGCGATCCAGCGTGCATCGATCAGCTGCGCGCCAAGCGCGGCGATGGCGAGGCCGAGCAGGATCCACGGCGCCGTGCCGTCGACCATCTCGCCGAAGCCGGTCGCCAGCGCGGCGCGCAGCCGCTCGCCCTGCGTCGCTGGTGCGGCGGATGAAACCTCGGGCAGCGTGACCGGGGCCGCGTCGGGGCCGAGCGTACGGCTGACGAGCCACGCGGCCGCGACCGCGACGATCGCGGCGCAGCCGATCCGCGCCAGCGCGAGATCGACGCCGAGCAAGGCGAAGGAGAGCAGGGCGGCATCGACGCCGATCTCAGGGGTCGCCACGAGGAAGGCCAGCGCTGCCGCGGTCGGCGCGCCGCGGCGCACCAGACCGCGATAGAGCGGGAGGACGCCGCAGGAGCAGATCGGCAGCGGCATCCCGAGCGTCACCCCCCGGATCGCCTGCTGCAGCGGCCGGCCGCGGCCGAGCCAGCTCACGCTGGCCGCCGGCAGGAAGCGCTCGAGCAACCCCGCGCCGAGATACGCCAGCAGCAGGGCCGGCGCGCTCTGGGCGGCCAAGCGCAGGAAGACCTGGGCCACGCCGTGGGGGTCGGGCGTCGCCGCCGCGCCGTGTTCGGCGACGAGCGTGTGCAGCCCCACCAGCAGGAGCACACCGGCGAGGGCGCCCGCCCCGGCTGCCAGCGTGCCCCGCGGCGACTCCGGGCCGCTGGGCTGGGTGCGATGCACCAGCACATGCAGGAGCGAGCCCGAGACGAGTCCCTCGAAGATCCCGACGAAGGGCAGGTCTCCTTGCAGCAGGGCGCCTGTGGCGATGAAGCCGACCAGCGTCGCCGCCGCCATGCTCGCAAGCACGGCGATCCGCACGGGCCGCCGGTAGGACGCGAGCAGCAGCCACAGCACGAGCCCGACCGGGAGGTTGTGCAGCGCGACCGCCAGGCCGAGCATCGCGCTGCGCGCCATCGCGGCGCCGTCGAAGACCGAGTGCAAGGCCAAACCCGCCAGGGCCAGGACGAGGGCGCCCGTGTGCGCTTGGTGGGCCGCGCGATGCATGCGGCGCTCGAGCCAGCTCGGCCCGAAGAACCCGGCGACGGCTGCGGCTGCGGCGCCCCAGCCCGCGTGGCTGAAGGCATCGGGCAGGCCGTGGAGGAGCACCAGACCACAGACGCCGACAAGGCTGAAGCCGTCGATGGCCCCTAGCATCGCTGGCCTGCGGCGGACGAAGCCGTGCACCAGGGGGCCGGCGACCAAGGCGAGCAGGCTGAGGAGGAGGGTGTACATGGCTCTCTCGTGGCCGGCGCGCCTCGCGGTTGGCGCGCGCGGAGCATAGCTGCGGCCGATAGCCTGCGCAACGCAGTGGCCTGCGCAACGCGGTCGCCTGCGCGATGGGGGCTCCGCGCGCGAACCACCGCTGGCCGTGTCTCCGGCGCCGGCGGCCACGAGCCGAGATAATGCGGCACCCCAAGGCGGGCACGCTGTGCTAGGTTCGGCGGCAGTTAGGGTTTATCGAGCGCCGCGCCCGTGGCGCAAGGAGGACAGCAAATGATCACAGTAACGCGTACAACCGGGTTGGTCTCCGTGGTGGCGGCTGCCGCCCTCGCCCTCGCGGCTTGCGCCCAGACGATCGCCGTCAATCGCTCGACGATCGTGCCGGGAGCGGTTGGCAAGCTGACGGTGGAGAAGGACGACAGCGGCAACGCCAAGGTCAAGCTCGAGGTCGAGCATCTGGCGCCTTCCACGCAGCTCTCGCCGCCGCGCGCCGCCTACGTCGTCTGGGCGCAGACGCGCGATGGGCGGGCCTTCATGCTGGGCCAGCTCAAGGTCGACGACGATTATAAGGGGGTCTTCGAGGGGACGGCGCCGGTCTCGCAGCTGCGCCTCATCGTTTCGGCCGAGGACTCCACCGCCGCGACGCAGCCGAGCAGCCAGGTGGTGCTGACGACTGATAACTTCGAGGCGGACTAGCCGCCATGCACGGACCATTTCTCGGTGGAGCGGTGGGGCGATCGCTCGTCGTGCTGCTCGCGCTCTTTGGGTCGTCGGCTGCTTGGGCCGCGCGAAGCGTCAGCGTGCGCGTGCGGACCGTGCCGCCTGGCGCGGTGATCTACGTCGGCACGCGGGCGGGCGGCGCCGTGGGCACGACCCCCACGCGGCTGCGTTTGCCCCGTGGGCCACACCTGCTGATCGCGGAGCTCGCAGGGTATGACCCCCTGGAGCAGGCGATCAGCGTCACGCGTCGCGACACCTTCACCTTCACGCTGGTGCGGAGCGTGCCGAAGGCGACGCTGCGTCTGTCCACGGCAGCGGGTGATCAGGCCGCCGGCGCGGCGCTGACGGTCAACGGCAAGCCGGAGGGTGGGCTGCCGAGCAGCTTGACCCTGGCGCCGGGCAATTACCTGGTCGCCGTCAGCAAGGCCGGCTTTCGACCGTGGCAGCAGTGGGTCACGCTCGGCAGCGGCGACGAACGCGCCTTGACCGTCACCCTCGAGGCGCTCGCGCCGCAGACGGGAACCCTGCTCGTCGCCACCAATGTCGCCGGGGCCCAGGTCCGCGTCGACGACCGGCTGGTGGGAGAGGCGCCGGCGCTCGTGGGAGACCTCACCGTCGGCACGCATGCTGTCTCGCTGCGCGCCGAGGGGCGCGCGGAGCAGCGCGCGTCAGTGATCATCGAGGCCGGAAAGACCACGAAGTCGGTCCTGAACTTCGAGCAGGTGCCGGTGGCGAAGACCGGAACGCTGCGGATCGTGACGGCTCAGCGCGGCATCGACATCTATGTCGACGGCGAGTTCCGAGGCAAGGCGCCGCTGACCCTGGCCGAGGTCGCGGAGGGGGCGCATGTGGTGATCGCCGAGCTGCCCGGTCATCAGACCGTCGAGCAGCGCGTGGTGCTGCCGGCCGGGCAGGTCTACGCCCTGCGCCTCGATCTTCAGCCCGCGGCCGTGACAGCGACGCCAGCGCCGGTGGTGCCCTCCGTGGATGGAGCCGTCGCCGCAGCGCCTGCAGCCCCGATGGCGGCGGCGGGGGTCCTTTCCTCGGACGCGGCGGCGACGGCCTCGACTCCCGCCACGGTCGGCCCTCCGGTGACGGCGATCCCGGCCCTTCAGGGTCCCGCGGGCGGCGCGCAGCTGGGGGCCGCAAATGAGGCAGATGAGAGCGACGAGCCGCGGCGGGTGCGCAGCCAATCCTCCTATGGCGCGCAGCTCGTCTCGCCACGGAACTTCACCGCCGACGTCTCGCTCGGGTTCCCCTACTGGGGCGAGGGGCGCCTGACCACGGGCGTCCTCAGTCGCGGCCACTATGGGATCGACGCCGGCGTCGAGCTGCGGTCGACGGGGGCCTTCACCGAGTTCGACGCGATGGCCAAGCTGCGCTTCCTCAACCACGAGGCCATCGCCGTCGCGGCGCTCGTCTCGTTGGGCGGGGGCGGCGGCCCCAAGGCGCGCAACACCTTCTTCCTCAACGCTGGGGTCGTCGCCTCGCTGATCTTCAAGCGGGTGCTGACCTTCAGCGGGCGGGTCTATGCCAACTTCTACACCGACCGGCATTGTCCCAGCTCGGCCAAGAGCGGTGAGCTCGGCTTGTGCGCCGTCGACGGCGCGCGCGACCGCGACGGGGGGGCGCGCCTGATGCTTTCAGGCGTGCTCGAGATCCCCGTGACGACAAACCTGGGAATCGTCGGCCTGGTCGAGGGGGCGCCCTTCCAGGCCCAGCGCAAGGCGTTTCGCGACGCCTACTCCAGCCTGATGTTCGACAGCGATCCGCGCCTCTACGGCCGGCTCGGCGTTTCCTTCAAGTTCTAACGCCGCGGCCACTGGCAACGCGGCGCATGGCGCCAAGACGCACCCTCAGAGCAGGGCGGCGATCGAGTCCTCCGTCGGTGGGGCCGCGACGCCCGCGTCGGTGATCAGCGCCGTAATGAGCTCGGCTGGGGTGACGTCGAAGGCCGGATTGCGGACGGCGACGCCGCGCGGTGCGAGCTGCTGCCCGGCCAGCGTGGTCACCTCGGCGGGTGAGCGTGTTTCAATCGGGATCGCTGCGCCGTTGAGGGTGGCGCGGTCGATGGTCGAGCGGGGCGCGGCGACGTAGAAGGGCAGGGCGTGCCGCTGGGCGAGCACGGCGACCATGTAGGTGCCGATCTTGTTGGCGACGTCGCCGTTGCGCGCCACGCGGTCGGCGCCGACGATGCAGCAGTCGATCTCGCCGCTCCGCATCAGGGCCCCCGCCATGTTGTCGCAGATCAGCGTCACCGGGATGCCGCTGCGTTGCAGCTCCCAGGCCGTCAGGCGCGCGCCCTGCAGCACGGGGCGGGTCTCGTCGGCGAAGACCTCGAGGCGCTTGCCTGCCTCGACCGCGGCTCGGATCACGCCGAGCGCCGTGCCGTAACCGCCCGTGGCCAGGGCTCCGGCGTTGCAGTGGGTCAGGACCCGCGCGCCGTCGGGGATCAGCGGGGCGCCATGCTGGCCGATCGCCCGGCAGGCGGCGAGGTCCTCGCGCCAGATCGCGAGCGCCTCGCGCTCCAGGGCTTCGCTCACCGCGCGCTTGCCCTCGGCGACGTGGCGCTCGAAGGCCCGCGTTTGCCGATCGAGGGCCCAGAAGAGATTGACGGCAGTCGGCCGTGAGGCCCGCAGCAGGGCTACCCCCTGCGCGAAGGCGTGGCGAAGGCCTGGCTGATCGCTCGGATAGGCGCGCGCGCCGGCGGCGAGGCCCAGCGCCGCGGCGCAGCCGATCGCGGGGGCCCCACGGACAACGAGCGAGCGGATCGCCTCGGCGACCTCGGCCTCGTCGCCGTAGCTGCGCCAGAGCTCCTCGCTGGGCAGGGCGCGCTGGTCCAGCAGCTCGAGCCTCCCCTCGCTCCAGCGCAGCGGCGAGAGCACCTCTTCCCAGAGCGCCTCCGAGGTGGGTGGTGACGAGATCTTGCCCTGGTCGAGGGCTGCTAGATCGGGGGGGAGAGCAGCGTTCACCATTCGGGGATCTCACCGGCCAGCAGCGCCTGCGGGCCGTCGATCAAGAACTGGCGCGCCCCGGCTGTGCCGAGGCGGCGCTGCAGCCAGGTCAGGCCAGCTTCGCAGTAGCGAAGGTCCGCGAGCCCGTGCGTGTCGCTGGTGAGGGCGTGAACGCGGCCTTCGAGCACGAGCCGCCGCGCGCGCGCGCGGGCGCCCCAGCCGCCGATGCCCCCGAGTGAGCCGAGATTAACCAGCAGGGCGGCCTTGCCGGCGAGCTCCGCCAGCCGTCCGCGATCGTCGGCCAGCTCGGGCCAGCGCTCGACGTGGGCGATGATCGGAAGGGATCCCCGCAGGCGCAGCTCGAAGAGCCGGTCTGCGAGCTGGGGGGGCAGCGCGTCGCGGGGAAACTCGACGAGGAAGGC
The DNA here is from genome assembly GCA_016711215.1 of Pseudomonadota bacterium. Lineage (NCBI taxonomy): Bacteria > Pseudomonadati > Pseudomonadota > Pseudomonadota bacterium. The sequence continues at coordinate 846,428 of JADJTL010000001.1, forward strand.
CCGCGCGCCGGTGTAATGCGGTTGGGCCCGATCGGGGTGACGTGCAGCCAACAGCTCGTCCCACATGTTCTCAGCGGCGGGGTCGGCGATCACGGTCCTGCTGCCCGCTTCCGTCAGGGCCGCTCGCAGCGCTTCCGCGGCCGCGCCGCACTGCGCGCGGTCCGGCGTCCAGCGCCCAGCGTATTGATGCGGCGTCGGATGCAGGGTGGTGAAGCCGAGCCGCTCGAGGGCCTGCACGAGGGCTACAGCCTGATCGAGCGCCGTCGGGCCGTCGTCGAGCCCGGGCAGGATATGGCAGTGAAGATCAATCCAGCCCTGCTGCGCGTTAGCCTGAACCATGACGCGGGCGATTCTAACTGCGCGGGTCCGAGGCGCAAGCCTGCGTGAGGGATGAGCTTCGGTTCGCCGTGGCAGCCTGACTGGCGTTGGAGCCGTCCGCGAGATTATGCTAGACGACTGCGTTGGCGGTTGGCGCGGCCACGCCGAATAGAGAGGGCAGGCGAACATGGCGGAACGTGATCCGAACTCGGTGTTGTTTTCCCTGAAGGAGCTCCGGAAGATCGAAGAGCAGCGCACCGCGGAAGAGAAGCAGGCGGTCCAGGACCGGATCGATGCGGCGCGGCGGGCGAAGGAACAAGAGGAGCAGCAGCTCAAGGCGGCTGAAGCGCGCCAGCGGCAGGAGGAAGAGGCGCGGACGCAGCGCGAGCGGGAGGCGCGTGAGCGCGCCGCGCGTGACGAGCGCATCCAGGTCGCCGAGGCCGAGAACAGGGCGCGGATCGAGGCCGAGATGCGCCTGCAGCAGCACCGCGTCGTCGTCGAGGCGGAGGCGCAGGCCCGAGCGGGTGCCCACACCCTGCGGAAGATCGTGGTGACCGTCGTCGCGCTGGCCGTCGTGGTGGCGGTCGGCTTGGGCTACTTCCTCAAACAGAAGTCGGAGGAAAAGCAGCGCGCCGAGGCCGCGCAGCAGCGCATCGCCGAGGAGATCAAGGCGCTCAAGCAAGACTTCGAGCAGCGCCAGGCGGCCTTCGCGCGCGAGCAAGAACAGAGCGACGAGCGCGTCAAGGAGCTCGATGAGCGGCTGAAGAGCGCGAAAGACGTGGCGACCCGCGAGCTGCTGCGCAAGCAGCGCGCCGAGGAGCGGGATCGCGCGACCCAGCGCGCCGCGGCCCAGCGTGCCGCCGCGGATAACTACAGCCGCAGGGTCAGACAGGGGATCGGGGCCAGCGCCAGGAAGTGCCCGCCAAATGATCCCCTCTGTGGAATCTAGGCCCTGGCGCCGGGACCATTCGACCCCACCGCCGGCCCTTTGGCCCGCCCTCTCCAGGCCTCAGCCTCTAAGCGACTCCGCGCTGCCGAGCGCCTAGCCCCCCGGACCGTGGCAGCACTTGCTCCCGTCAGGCGCTTTCGACGCTGGAGGGAGGAGTAAAAGAACAACAATAGCGATGGCTTGTCAGTCACTCCCGAAGGGCGGGGCGCCGCCGCGCCTGGTCGAGCCTGGGACGCTGGGAGGGCGAGATGCTTGGCTTGGTTCTTGAAAGAAACGAGGGGCAAGAGAGACTTCGTCGTAGCAGGAGCCGACGTGGCTGTTTTTAGCGAGATCACCTGCGCCGCCTGCGATACCGTGCACCGCAGTCGGCGCGAATGGGCACGTGGCCCCATTCACTACGTCTACCGCTGCAAACACTGTGGGGCGTCGATTCAATTTTCGGTGGCGCAGCTCCGCTGGCGTTTCTATCCGACAGCTCAGACAGCCGGCCTGACGGCGGCACAGACCATGCCGCTGCCGCTGGAGACCATCGGCGGTGAGGTTGAGAGCGGGGGCGGTACCGCTGTCAGGCGCAAGTGGACGCGGCGCCCCACGCGTCGCGGCTTCGGTGCCGAAACGCTATGAGGCCTCTCGCTGGGGCTTCTCACTGGGGCTTCTCACTGAGCTGGCCGGCTCGCGGGGCCCTTCGGATGACTTGCCTAGGCCAGCTCCGCAAGAGCCTGGGAGGCTGGGAGGCGGCGACCAGAGTCGAACTGGTGCGTGGAGGTTTTGCAAACCTCTGCCTTACCACTTGGCTACGCCGCCAAAATCCACGAGCCAAAATCCACGAGCCCCTGGTCTAGCCTCGGATGCCTTGAGCCGTCAAGTTCCGATGCGCGCTCGGCGCTTTGCCCTGCGCACCCGCCTGGACAGGCTTTCTTCGGGCGTGCTACACGACCAGCTTCAGCCCAGCTTCATTCTACGAGCGCATCCCGCTTCAACTGCCGAAGCGGGGAGGGGGAGCGATGTCGTGCATGGGGGTGAAGGTCTTCTCGGCCACGAAGGCGCGAGACAGGGAGGAGCTCGGCGGCCGCGTCACAACCTGGTTGCGCGAGCACCCTGAGCTGACGGTCTTCGACAAGTCAGTCAGGCAGAGCTCCGACCGGGAGTTTCACTGCCTGACGATCACCGTCATGTTTAGAGATCGCGCCTGAGCGCGGGCGTCGCCAAGGCGACCTGGCCGCCAGCCGAGCGGCGCCTGCTACGTGCCACGCCTGTCTTCGCCGGCCTGGGGCTGCACGGAGCCGCGCCGGTGCGCGCCTGGGTCGAACCCGCGCGGCGCCCAGGGGCCGGAATCCTCGTGCGGCGCCTTGACCGACAGCCTCTCCGCGAGCTCCCGGCGACCTTCGAGCATGCCACGCCCGCGTTGGCGCAGACGCGCCTCGGCAGCGCCGATCACGGCGTTGCAACGATCGAGCATCTGCTCTCGGCGCTCTGCGGCTACGGCGTCTGGGATGCGGTGATCTGTGTCGACGGCCCCGAGCTGCCGATCCTCGACGGCAGCTCGAGCGTCTGGGCTGCGGCCTTGGTCGAGGCCTGCGCGCCGGAGCCCTTCCCGCGCGCGGGGCTCTCGTGGTCGGTGGCGCGCCCCTGGCAAGACCAACCCGGGCGGAGCCGCCTTCGCCTGACGCCCGCTCCCGTCGGGCGCATCTGCTGCGAGCTCGACCACGCGCATCCGGCCATCGGCAGGCAACAGGCGGCCTGGTCCGTCGGCGACGCCGCGGGCTACCTGGCGGAGATCGCCGCTGCGCGCACCTTTGGCTTTGCAGCCGACGCCGAGGCGCTGCGGCAGCGTGGCCTGGCGCGGGGCGCGGGGCTGCACTGCGTGCTGGTCTTCGATGAACGCGGCATTCTCAATCCGGAGGGCGAGCGGCTCGTCGGCGAGCCCGCGCGGCACAAGCTGCTCGACGCGATCGGTGATCTGGGGCTGCTCGGGGGCCCGCTGCGCGGCAAGGTCGAACTCAGCGGGTCGAGCCACCGCCATCTGCTGCTGGGCCTGCGCCGAGCAGTGGCAGCCGGGGTGCTGCGCCGCGACTGATGGGAGGAGCGCTGGCGCGGCCAGCCGCCGCTACCGGCGGGCGCCGCCGAGCCCGGCGACGGCGAGCTGAGCCTCGGCCCAGCGCACGCGGTCGAGCAGTTCCGCATACTCGGCAGCGCCTGGTTCGCTGGCGTTAGGCAAGGGCGCCGTCCACTGCCGCAGCGCGGCCTCGCCCTCGGCCAGCGCGTGTTGGGCGGCCTCGACATCGATTTGTTCCGCGCGCAGCGCGCGTTCGGTGACCACGAGCACGCTATCCTTCGCGCCGATCCGGGAGAAGCCAGGCCCGATCGCCAGCGCGGTCTCCTGCGTGCCGCAGCGAAAGGCGAACATCCCCGATCGCAGGGCCGCCAGCATCGGCCGATGGCCGGGCAGCACGCCGAATTCGCCGAGCGTGCCCGGGAGGCGCAGCTCCTCGACCGGCGTGTCCGCGATCGTGCCACTGGGGGTGACGAGCTCCAGCTGAAGCATCAGCTAGCCGCCCCCTTCTTGACGTAGGCGCTCGGCCTTGGCGCGGGCCTCGGCAAGGTCACCCACGTAGCGGAAGGCGTCGAGCGGCAGGTCGTCGCCTTCGCCGTCGACGATCGCCTTGAAGCCGCGGACCGTCTCGGTCACGTCGACCAAGCGCCCGGCCTGGCCGGTGAACTGCTCGGCGACGTGGAAGGGTTGGGAAAGGAAGAGCTGGAGGCGCTGGGCCCGTCGGACGGTCGTCTTATCCTCCTCCGAGAGCTCATCCATCCCGAGAATCGCGATGATGTCCTTGAGGTCCTTGTAGCGCTGCAGGACCTGCTGCACCCGTCGCGCCACCGTGTAATGCTCCACGCCGACGACATCGGGGCTGAGGTTGGTCGAGGTCGAGTCGAGCGGGTCGACCGCGGGGTAGATTCCCATCTCGGCGATCTGCCGCGAGAGCACGGTCGTGGCGTCGAGATGCGCGAAGGTGGTGGCCGCCGCCGGATCGGTCAGGTCGTCCGCGGGGACGTAGATGGCCTGGACGGAGGTGATCGAGCCGCGGTCGGTGGAGGTGATGCGTTCCTGCAGCGCGCCGAGGTCCGTCGCCAGCGTCGGCTGATAGCCGACCGCGCTTGGCATGCGCCCGAGCAGCGCCGAGACCTCGGAGTTGGCCTGCGTGAAGCGGAAGATGTTGTCGATGAAGAGCATCACGTCCTGCCCTTCTTCGTCGCGGAAGTACTCGGCGACGGTGAGGGCCGAAAGCCCGACGCGCGCGCGCGCGCCCGGCGGCTCGTTCATCTGGCCGTAGACCAGCGCGATCTTGTCGAGCACGCCGGCCTCTTGCATGTCACGCCAGAGGTCGTTGCCCTCGCGCGTCCGCTCGCCGACGCCGGCGAAGACCGAGACGCCGCCGTGGGCCTTGCCGACGTTGTTGATCAGCTCCATCAGCAGCACGGTCTTGCCGACGCCCGCGCCGCCGAAGAGGCCGACCTTGCCGCCCCGGCGATAGGGACAGAGCAGGTCGACCACCTTGATGCCGGTGGGAAAGGTCTCGATCTTCGTCGACTGATTGACGAACTTCGGCGGCGCCGCGTGAATCGGTCGGTACTGCTTGGCCCCCAGCGGCCCCGCCTCATCGACGGGCTGGCCGATCACGTTGATGATCCGGCCGAGCACCTCGCGCCCGACCGGCACGCGAATCATGTCGCCGGTATCCCTGACGAGCATGCCGCGGACGAGCCCATCGGTGCTCGCCATCGCGATCGTGCGGACGATGTGCTCCCCGAGGTGCTGCGCGACCTCGAGGACGAGGTTGTCCGGTAGGTCGCTGAGCTCTGGGTTCGTCACCGTCAGCGCTCCGTAGATGTTGGGCAGGTGGTCGTCGAAGGCGACGTCGACGACCGCGCCCAAGACCTGGTTGATCCGTCCTTGCTTCGTCCGGTCCATGCTTCCTCTATCCTCTGCTCGCCACCACGAGGGGTTGGCGCGCTCTGGCCCAGCGGCAGGCCGCTGGGCCACTCACCACCGCTCGTGTCTCCGACGCGCTCCTAGCGCAGGGCCTCGGCGCCGGCGATGATCTCAAGCAACTCCTTGGTGATCGCCGTCTGCCGCGCCTTGTTGTACTCGAGCGTCAGCGCTCCGGCCATTTCGGCCGCGTTCGTGGTCGCGTTGCCCATCGCGGTCATCCGCGAGCCATGCTCGGAGGCGACCGCCTCCAGGGCGGCGCGCTGCAGCTCGACGCGCAGATAGATCGGCAGCATCGTCGCCAACAGCGCCTGCTGGTTCGGCTCATAGATGAAGTCGACGGACAGCGCGTCGTCGCTCTCGTGCGCGAGCGGCGCCACCGGCAAGAGCTGCTCGATCGCCACCGCCTGGCTCATCGCGGACTTGAACTCGTTGTAGACGAGGCAGACGCGATCCGCCTGCGCGCTGGTAAACCGATCGCGCACGATCTGGGCGAGCGTCGTGGCGCGCTCGAGGGCGCTCTGCGTGTCGACGCCGGGCAGCCACTCCGCGAGCTCGATCTGGCGATAGCGGTAGAAGTCGCGCCCCTTGCGCCCAATCACCACGAGCTGCGCGTTTTGCCCCGCCTCGTGCAGCTCTTCGCGGAGGTGCTCGGTGGCGCGGAAGACGTTGGTGTTGAACGCGCCGCAAAGCCCACGGTCGGCGCTCAGCACGATGATCATCACGCGCTTCGCTTCGCGCTCGGCCAGCAGTGGATGCTGCGAAGGGTCGGCGCGTCGGGCGAGCTCGGCAACGAGCTGGCGCACCTTGCGAGCATAGGGGCGCGCGCCGACGACGGCAGTCTGCGCGCGCCGCAGCTTCGACGCGGCGACGAGCTTCATCGCGCGCGTGATCTTCTGCGTGCTTCTTACCGAGGCGATTCGCCGGCGAATGTCTTTGAGCGCGGCCATGATCGCGTCCTCAGCGGGCGCCGGTCTTGGCGCTGGCGACCTGATTGCCGGCGCCAAACTCGGCAACGAAGGCCTCGATGGCCTGGCGGAGCTGTTGCTTCAGCTCGCTCGACAACTCGCCGGTCGCGCGGATCTGCTCGAGCAGCGCCGGGTGGTGCTGGTCGAGCCAGTGCAGGAGCTCGCGCTCGAAGCGTCGGACCTCGGCGACGGGAACGCTGTCGAGCATCCCCTGGGATCCGGCGAAGAGCACCACGACCTGCGCTTCGACGGGCAGGGGCGCGTACTGGTCCTGCTTCAACAGCTCCATCAAGCGCGCGCCGCGGTTGAGCTGGCGTTGCGTCTCCTTGTCCAGGTCCGAGCCGAACTGCGCGAAGGCCGCGAGGTCACGGTAGCGCGCGAGGTCGAGGCGGAGCTGGCCCGCGACCTGCTTCATCGCCTTGATTTGGGCGGCGCCGCCGACGCGGCTGACCGAGAGGCCGGCGTTTACCGCCGGACGCTGGCCGGCGTAGAAGAGGTCGCCCTCGAGGTAGATTTGGCCGTCGGTGATCGAGATGACATTGGTCGGGATATAGGCCGAAACGTCGCCGGCCTGCGTCTCGATGATCGGCAGCGCCGTCAGCGAGCCGCCGCCCTCGGCGTCGCTCAATTTTGCCGCGCGCTCGAGCAGACGACTGTGCAGGTAGAAGACGTCTCCGGGATAAGCCTCGCGCCCGGGCGGTCGGCGCAAGAGTAAAGAGAGCTGACGGTAGGCGACGGCGTGTTTGCTCAGGTCGTCGTAGACCACCAGCGCATGGCCGCCGTGGTTCATGAAGTATTCGCCGATGGCGACCCCGGTGTAGGGCGAGAGGAACTGCAAGGGCGCTGACTCGGCGGCGCCGGCCAAGACGACCGTCGTGTACGCCATTGCTCCGACATGGCGCAGCTTGTCGACGACCTGCGCGACAGTGGACTGCTTCTGGCCGATCGCGACGTAGACGCAGTGCACGTGCTTGCCGCGCTGGTTGATGATGGCATCGACCGCGAGCGCCGTCTTGCCGGTCTGGCGATCGCCAATGATCAGCTCCCGTTGACCGCGGCCGATCGGGATCATCGAGTCGATCGCCTTGACACCCGTCTGCAGCGGTTCATGGACGCTGCGCCGCTTGACGATGCCGGGCGCCTTGATCTCGATCTTGGAGAAACTGGGATGCTCCAGCGGCCCACCACCGTCGACCGGTTGCCCGAGCGCGTCGACCACCCGGCCGACCAGCGCCTCGCCGACGGGGACCTGGGCGATCTCGCCCGTGCGGCGCGCCAGGTCGCCCTCCTTGATCAGCGTATCCTTGCCGAGCAGCGCGACCCCGACGTTGCCCTCCTCGAGGTTGAGCGCGAGTCCCTTGACGCCGTTGGGGAACTCCAGCAGCTCGCCGGACATCGCGCCCTCGAGTCCGAAGACGCGCGCGATGCTATCGCCGACCGTGAGCACGGTGCCCGTTTCGACCACGGCGACGCGCTGGTCGTAGTGCTCGATCTGTTGGCGGATGATGTCGCTGATCTCCTCGGCGCGTATCTGCATCTTCGTTCCTCGGCCGTCGCCCAAGCAGGGGCGAGTCGTTGGTGGCGTAGCCTCGTTGGCGCCCGATCGCGCCTAGGCCCTTTCCTCCAGCAGCGCCTGGCGCAGCCGCGTCAGGCGGGCTCGCAAGCTGTCGTCGAAGAGGAGCGACCCGACGCGGGTCGCCAGGCCGGCGATCAGTCCGGGATCGACGGCCGTCGTCAGCAGGACGCGCTGGCCCGTGCGCTGCTCCAGCGCGCGCTTGATGCGCTCGGCGAGCTCCGGCGCGAGCGCCGCGGCGCTGGTGACCTCGGCGCGCACACGACCTGCGTGGCGGTCGGCGCCCGCGGCGTAGCTGCGGGCGATCTCCGGCAGCAAGGCGATGCGGCCGCGGTCGAGTAGCAGCCGCAGGCAGTTGCGCAGGGCTGGCAGCAGTCCGAGACGGTTCGCGAGCTGATCGATGAGCTTCCGCCGGTGGTCTGTACCGTAGGTCGGATTCTCCAGGGTATCGCGCAGGTCGCCCTGCTCGCGCAGGAGCGCCGTGAGCTGCGCGAGTTGATCGCCGAGGGAGTCCAGCTGCGCGTGGTCGATGGCGATCCGCAGCAAGGCCTGCGCGTAGCGTTGGCTGATCCGACCCGCGATCACGACGGGCCCCCGTCCGCTGGCTGGAGCAGCTGCAGCAGGCAGGCCTCGTCCAGCCGCTGGCGGTCCTCCGCCGTCACCCGATCGTGCAGTAGGCGCTCGGCCGCCTCGAGCGCCGCCGCGATCGCGCCGACCTCGAGCCGCCGCTTGATGCGCTCGACCTCCTGCTCCAGGCTGCGCTCCGCGACCGCGATGATGCGCTGCGACTCCGCCGCGGCCTCGGCAAGCAGGCGCTCGCGCTCGTGATCGGCATCGCGGGTCGCCTGGGCGCGGAGCTCGGCGACTTCACGCTCGACGCCAGCGAGCAGCCGCTGCGCTGCCGCGAGCTGCTGTTCGGCCCGTACGCGCAATTGGGTCGCCTCGGCGATCTGCTCGCTCAGTTCGCGCCGGCGAGTGTCGAGAAAGGTCCTCAGGGGTCGGCGGCCGAGGCGGACCAGCAGCAAGAGCAGCAGCGAGAAATTGAGCAGCGCGAGCGCGAGCGGAGGCCCGCTGCGCGCCACCGCGTCCGCGCCGCAGCCGAACCAGTTGATCGGGGCCGGCTGGGCGGGCTCAGCGTGCGCCTGGGCGGGATCAGCGTGCGGTTGCGCGCGCCCGGCGTGTGGCTGCAGCTTGGCTTCGGACTGAAGGGCCGTCGGCGCGGCCGGCTGCGGGCCGCTGGCCCTGGCGCGGGGCGCGCTGAGGTTCGCGCCGAGCATCAGCAGGGCGAGCGCGCAGGTCGCGACCGGTCCCCGGCGCAGGGTGCGGCGGGGGAGCGGGGCCAGAGGGTTGAGCTGCTGGGCAGGCGCTAGGGGCAAGGGTCGAATCTCTCTCTATTTCGCCTTGAGGGCGGGCGCCGCTAGGGGCGTCGTCCAAGCACCTTGGCTGCGATCTCCGCGGCGAGCTGGTCTGCGCGCGCGCGCAGGGCCAGGGCCGTGGCAGGAGCGCTCTGATTGAGGGCCGTCCGCGCGGCAATCAGGCGCTCTTCCGCCGCGCGCCGCGCGGCCGCGACCTGTTGCTGTGCTGCGGTTTCGGCCTCGAGGCGCTGCGCTGCGCGCTGGGCACTCGCCGCCTGGCGTGCAGCCGCGAGGCGCTGGGCGTGGGTGCCCGCGGCCGTCGTGCCCTGCGTGGTGAGTTGCCCCGCCTCCGCGCGCGCGCCGTCGACCAGCGCGGAGCGCTCGCGGCGCAGGGCGAGGTGCGGGCGGAAGACGAGCTGGCGGAGCACCAGGAAGAGGAGACCGAAGAGCGCGAGCTGCAGCACGAGGGTGCCGTCGATATCGATCACCGGCGGGGAGGCGTGAGCGGCGGCGCTGAGCAGCGTGAGCGAAAGAGGCACGTCCGGGCGCCTAACACGGCCTGGAAGGGGCTGTCAAACGCCAAGATAAACACGGAGATGTGCCTGGGCCGTGGAGGCCGCTGTGGCGCCAGAACGCTGTTCCCCGGTGGTCTGGGGCAGGGCCCCCGGGAGCCCTTCGGCGAGGGCGGCGAGGCGGCGCTGTGGAAGCAGGGTGGCCGCTGTGCCGGCTCATTCCGAGCGGCGGAGCGAGATACTCAGCTTCTGCTCCGTGGCGCTCTCCCAACGCAGCACGCGGCGCCTCGAGCTGGTAGCCCCGGTGGCGCAGCTCGATCGTCAGGCGATCCGTCAGCGTCAGGTTCGAGAGGGTGAGGGGCGTGATCCCGCGTCGCGTTTGATTGACGTAGACCGCCGCGCCCTGAGGATTCGAATCGACCGTCAGGCTCCCGGTGGCGGGCGTCAGCGAGGCGACGAGCCGCTGGCGACGCTCGCGTGGCCGAAAGGACGTGCGCGTGCTCCAGCGCTGGTAGCCCTCCAGGGTCAGCGCGACCCGCATCGCTTGCAGCGGGGGGGAAAGGCCGACCGTCACCGGAGTGGGTTGGCCCAAGGGGCGCCCATTGATCGTCACCGCCGCGCCGCTGGGCACGGAGATAATCTCCAGCACGGCACTGCCCGGAAAGGGATCCCAGCGCTCGATCGCGACCCAGCCGCCGACGACGGCCGCGCTCGCCAGGGCCAAGAGCAGCAGCGTGCGTCGCATAATCCGTCGCGGGCGCACTCGCAGTCCCGTCGGCAGTCCGATCCCGGCGCCGGTCAGTCGCCGGCCTGGCGCGTGGGCGGCGCTCGAGGGCGTGGATCGCGAGGCGAGCGCGCGCTCGGCTGTCTTGCCAGCGCTCGCTGCGCGCGCGCTGGTCGGGCGGCGAGCGTGCTGGCGCAGGGCCTGATCGAGTGGATGCAGCCCCGTGCTGCGCCGGGCGCGGGAGGCGAGCAAGGGCGTAGGCGGCGTCCCCTTCCCCTCCCGCTCCTCAGCCGAGCGGCGGTGGCGCGCGGTCGACGCGGGGCCCGCAAGGGGCGAGGGCGCGCGGTCCCCGGCGGCGCTGACGCGCGGGCGGTACCCCTCGACGCTGGAGGGCGCTGCGCCCGAAGGCGCGCGATGTCGCTGCTGGAGAGGCGTTGTGCCCGTGTCGTGGGCCGCGGCGCGGGCGCGTGTCGGGCCGGCATAGGGCGGAAAGTCGAGCACCTGATGCAGCGTGGGCGTTGGCCGCTTGCCCTCGTCGGGCTGTGGCGCGGGCGTCGTCGCCTCGTCCTCCCCTGAGGAGAGCGCGTCGAGCAAGCCAAAGGTGGCGTCGGCCAGTGTGGGATCCCCGGCCATCGACGTACCGGCGAACTCGGCCGCGAGCGCGCGTTCGTCGAGCAGCCCGAGGGGATCGTCGCCGATCATGGTCGGGACGTCGTCGGGGCCTGCGGAGGTCAGCTCGGTGGGCGGGCGAGGGGGGCGCGGCGCCCCGTCTGGGACGCTGCCGATCGTCGCTTGGACGAAGCGGGCCGCTCGCTCCGCGGTGAAATCCGGCGCATAGGACGAGAGAAACGAGGTCAGGCGGGCCTGGAACTCGAGCGCAGAGGGCCAGCGATCGTCCGGATGGCGCGCCAGCGCCCGCAGGACGATCGCTTCGAGCGGCGGGGGGATGTCGCTGCGCAGTCGGCTGGGCGGCGGCACGTCGGCCTCGCGTACGAGCTGCAGCAGCGCTTCAGCACCCTCCTCGGCGTAGAGCGCGCGTCCGGTCAAGATCTCCCAGAGGATCGCGCCCGCCGAGAAGATATCGGCCCGATGGTCGAGGCGGCCCCCGCGCGCCTGCTCGGGCGCCATGTAGCGGAACTTGCCCTTGAGGACACCGACCTCGGTTTGGCGCCGGCTGTCTGCTGCCTTGGCGATGCCGAAGTCGACGATCTTCACCTCGCCGGCGTACGAGAGCAGGACGTTCTGCGGGCTGATGTCGCGATGGACGATGTTGCGCGGGCGACGGGCCTCGTCGAGCTGGCTATGGGCATAGTGCAGACCGGTGGCGACCTGTTGGCCAATATAGGTCGCGACGTCGAGCGGGACGAGTGCGTGCTGCCGGTCGAGGCGCTGCAAGATGCGGTAGAGGTCGGCGCCCTCCACGTACTCCATGGCGATGTAGTACGTGCCCTCGAGCTGGCCGAGCTCGTAGACCTGGGCGATGTTGGCGTGCGAGAGGCTGACGGCGATCTTCGCCTCCTCGATCAGCATCTGCGCGAAGCTCTCGTCGCTCGCGAGGTCGGGGTGGATGACCTTCAGCGCGCAGTACTTCTCGAAGCCGGCGACGCCCTCGCTCTTGGCCAGGAAGACCTCGGCCATGCCGCCGACAGCGATCCTGCGCACCAGCTTGTAGGGGCCGAATCTATGGTTCGGGGCGAGCACTGCCGTGATTATTTCACACTATCGACGGGCGTGGCCTGTTGCGGTGCAGGCCGCGCCGTGGCCCCGCGGCGGCGGCGACGGCCGCGGCCTGGTGACGCGGTTGGCCGGGCGGCTCAAAACATCGCGACGGCGCCGAGCGAGAAGTCGAAGGTCGTCACGTCCGAGATGCGAAAACGGCGGCCCACGGTGTCGACCAGCGGCTGGAAGCTCGGGTTGACCTGAAAGGGGTCGGATATCTGAATTTCCTGGTTCGGATCACTGCCGCGGCCGACGCTGGCGAAGGTGATGTAGTGGCCCTGCTCATGACCGAGCGCCAGCCCCAAGCGAAGATGGGCCCAGCGCGTGAGCTGCGCGCGCACGCCGAGGGTCCCCGTCACGCTTAGGTGGTTCTCGATGCTGGTGATCCCCGGATAGGGCAGGGTATCGCCGGCTGCGGCGCAGTAGTTCCCGTTGTCCCAGGGGGTGAGCTGGTCGGCTCCGCCCGGCGCGGGGTGGCAGGCACGACCCAGCTGCGGGCTATTGGCGAAGACCTCCCACATCGGCGAGTAGCCCCTTCCCTCGAAGGTCGCCTGCAGGGCCGTGCTCGCCTCGATGGTCACGGCGTAATGCTGCGCGGGTCGCTCCCAGGCCACGAAGGCAGCGCCGACCTCTCCGCCCGCGCTATGTTGTGGCTGGGCGCGTTGCTGTCCGGAGCGCGGGAACTCTGTCTTGGCGAAGAGCGAATCCTTCGCCGCAATCGGCAGCAGGTAGTGCGCGCTGAACCAGGGCTCGACCCAGCGGAAGCGGCGCGAGACGCTGGTGTGGAAGCGCAGCTCGTGGAGGCCGCGGCCGACCGAGGTGTTGCGGCGCGGGTCGGTGGTGGCGTCGTATTCCATCGGCGACCCGACCGCGAGGCGCGCCTCGAAGCCATTGACCCAGGTTGGCTTGCTCGGATCGCGGCGTTGGTTGACCGCTGCCCAGGCGATGCCCAGGTAGAGCTGATCGACGCCGCTGCGCGTCGGCAGCACGCGCCCACCCGGCGGGCCGCTGGCGTTGGCGACCGCGACCTGATTGGGCGTCATCTGGCCGCCGTCGAGCAGCCCGTCACGCACCAGCGACGAATTCTCGGAGGTGACGCAGCTCGTCGTCCGAGGGTCCCCGCAGGGCGCGCCGCCGTTCTGGGCGAAGTTGAGGCTGCGGTCGTCGGCCACGACAATCGGCAATTCGAGGTGGAGCTGGAGGTCGCGCCAAATGCCGACCTCGACGCGCGGCGCGAGGACATGCCGTGTCTGGCTGAAGCGCAGCTCCTTGATCCGCTGCACACTCGCCTGGCCGGCGACCCGGCCGACGGCCTCGCGATCGATCGCCCCGCGATAGGCCGACGGCGGTAGTCGAGTGAGACGCGCGCGTCGAGGGCGTCGCCGGGCTCGAAGCCGCTCGCCAGCTCGGTAGCGTCGGCGGCCTGCGCCGTCGGCAGGCGCGCGCCGAGCATCGAGGCCGCGGCGCAGAGGCAGGCCGCGAAGCCTCGCACCCGACGAGGAAAGATCAATGACACTGAAGAGATATACATGACGTTGGCCCAGGCTCGCAGTCGTTAGTAGCGTGCGGCTCGATTATTCGTCAACCTTTTTGGGCTCCTCCCTCGGGGTCTCGCAGGGCCAGCTCCTTCATTTTGGTCTGCAAGCTCTTCCGGCTGATCTTGAGGCGCTTGGCCGCGTGGGTCACGTTTCCGCCCGTTTCCTCGAGCGCGCTGAGGATCAGTTGCCGCTCCACGCGCTCGGTCTCCGCGCGGACGATTTCCTTCAGACTGGAATCACCCGCCACGAGCGCGGGCCGCTCGCTGGTCCCGCCGCCGAGCGGAGCAGGGAGATCCTTCGCCGTGATGATCTCATGCTCACAAAAGAGCACGCTCCGTTCGAGCAGGTTCTCGAGCTCGCGGATGTTACCCGGCCAGTCGTGTTGCGCGAGCACGGCGAGCGCCTCGGGGTCGAGGGCGCTGATGCTCTTGCCCAGGCGCGTGCGAAAGCGCTCGAGGATGTGATCCACCAGCAGCGGGATGTCGGACCGGCGCTCGCGCAGGGGCGGCAGGTGAATCGGGACGACATTGAGCCGGTAGAACAGGTCCTCACGGAAGCGTCCGCTCTCGACCTCCTTGCCGAGGTCGCGGTTCGTCGCCGTCACCAGACGCACGTCGACCTTGACGGTCTTGATGCCACCCACCCGATCGAACTCGCCCTCCTGCAGCGCCCGCAACAACTTGACCTGCATCTCGAGCGGGATCTCGCCCACCTCGTCGAGGAAGAGCGTGCCGCTCTCGGCCAGCTCGAAACGCCCGGGTTTGGCACTGACCGCACCGGTGAAGGCCCCGCGCTCGTGGCCGAAGAGCTCACTCTCGATCAGTGCCTCGGGGATAGCGGCGCAGTTGACCTTGATCAAGGCCTTCTCGCGGCGGGCGCTCTGCTCGTGAATCGCCTTGGCGACCAGCTCCTTCCCCGTGCCGGACTCGCCCGTGATCAGCACGGTCGAGGGGGTGTCGGCGACCTTCTCGATCACGTTGTAGACCGTGCGCATCGGCGCGGAGGTGCCGACCAGGCCGAAGCGCCCATTGATCGTGGTCGCGCCCCCCAGTCGCATCTCGCGCCGGCGCAGCTCGTTCGTTCGCAGCGCCTTGGCGATCACGTCCTGGATCTGTTGCTGCTCGAAGGGCTTCTCGAGGTAGTCGAAGGCGCCGAGCTTGACGGCGGCCACCGCGCTGTCCACCGATCCGTGGGCCGTGAGGATGACGACGGGGACGTCGGGGTATTCAGCGATGGCCCGGCGCAGCAGCTCCATGCCGTCCACCTGCGGCATGCGGAGGTCGGTGACGATCGTGTTGACCTCCGCCTTGCGCAGCGCAGCCAAGGCGCCCTGTCCGTCGCTGGCGGTGATCACGCGATGTCCCTGGCGTTGGATGATGCTGCCAAGGACCCGCCGCAGGCTGGGTTCATCGTCGGCGACGAGGATCGTCTTCAGGTCGGGCATTCGTCCGCCGTCTTGCTGTTGGGCGGGTGGCGGCCCGCTCGTGCCCGCCGTGCCGGCACGGGCGCTAGCGCACGCGCAGGTCGAGCTGCTGGTCGGTGAGGTTGGCGAAGAAGACGAGGGCGGCGTCCGTGCCGTTGGTCGCCAGCAGCTCGGCAGTGGCTTCGCCGCGGCGAAAAGGCACGACGGTCAGCGTTTGCCCGAGCAGCTGCCCCGCCGCGGCGTCGCCCAGTTCGGCGCCGCGCAGCTTGACCGGCGGCTCGGTCGAGGCCTCGAGCTTGAAGAGATAGATCCGGCCGGCGCTGGTCGCGTCGTTGACCTGCGCGGCTGGCGCCCCGACGGCGAGGAGCACGCGCTCGGAGCCCTCGAAGCGGCCGATCGCCAGGGCGTGGCCGAACGCCTCACCGGCCTCGGGCGCCTCGAGCGTGAAACGCAGCGTGGCCTTCGCGTCGCTGTCGAAGTCGAAGGCGTAGACGGCGCCGCTGCCGCCAGCGCTCTTGGGCGCGCCGACCAGCAGCTCGGGCTCGGGATCGGCGTCGATGTTGGCGACGAGCAGGGCGCGACCGAAGCCCGTTGCGCCCGTCGGGGCCGGAATCACGGTCAGCGGACAGCCCCCCGTCGAGCTGCCCGCGCAGCCCGTCAGGCCCGCGCTCGGTCGCAGCACGGCGACGAAGTTGCTGTCGGCCGCCGCGACGATCAACTCATCGGCGCCGTCGGCGCTGCCGTCGAGGTTGCCGGCGGCCAGCGTGGTGAAGGTGCTCTCCGGCGCGGCACTCGAGGGCCAGCTCGCGCCCACCTCGGCGATCAACTGCTCGGCCGGGTCGCGCGGCCAGTCGGCGAAGCGGTAGGCCCACAGGCGGCCCCGTCCGCCGACCAGCAGCCCGCTCGACTTGGCCTCGCCGTCGCCGAGGGCGAAGCCGACGACCGCAGCGCCGAAGTCCACCGCCTGCGCGAGGTCGGCGGGGCGAAGCGTCGCCAGCGCCTTGAAGGCCGCGAAGTCGGCGAGGACGACGCGCCCCTCCTGGCCGCTGGTGGCACCGACATAGGCCAGTCGGGCCTCCACAGGGGCCAGCGGCGCGAGGCTCGCCGGCACGGCGGCCAGGCTCCGCGGCTGGGCCTCCTCGAGATCGAGCGCGGTCCGGTATTGGCTGCCGCTCGACGCGGTCGTGCGGTGCTCGCCGTCGATGCCGAAGCGGGCGCTCAGCAGCCCGGGTCGGCTGCCGCTGCCGGCCGCCAGCAGCGCGCCACCCTCGTCGCCCTCGGGCAGGCGCAGGCCGAGAATCAAGCCGCCGAAGAAGTCGGCGTTGAGGCCGCCGCCGCGCTCGACGCGGGCCACGGGCACCTGTTGCTCGAGATCGTCGAAGGGCCCGAAGCTGCAGCCGGCCGTCGCGGTCGTGGTAGCGAGCAGCAGCCCCAGCGCCGAGCAGCGGCGCGCCCTGAGGGAGGTGCGTGAAGGTCTCATCAGAACCTCACTTCCGTGGTGACGCCGGCAAAGGTCGGGCCGAGCAGCGGGGTCAGCGCGATGTGACGCGTCTCGGTCTCGCCGTAGGAGTCGGGCCCCTCATTGCGCACGAGGTAGTAGACGCCGAGGATGCCGACGACGCCGCCCAGCGCGAAGAGCGAGTCGGCGACAACGGCCGCCACGCGCCCCTCGAGGAAGCGGCCGTCCGAGCGGTCGATCAGCACGCCGCCGTTGATGTCGCCCTCGATCGCGTCCTTGCGCTTGTTGCTGACGATGCCGGCGCCGATGCCGGCGCCGAGCAGCGCGGCGGCCATGCCGAAGGAGACGTAGGCCTTGGTCCGCGAGGGTTTGGGGTGCAGCCGCACCGCGAGCTGGACCTCCTCGGCCTTGGCGACGGTGATCCGCGTCTCGTAGGGCTTATGGCCCTCACGTTCGACGCTCACGCGATGGTCGCCGACCGCCAGCTCCGAGCGGCAGGGCGTGCCGCTGCAGACCACGACCTTGCCGTCGACGCGGATTTGGGCCCCACGGGTCGTGCGGCCGGTGACCCGCAGCCAGCCGTGGCGGACCGCCTCGAGCTCGAAGTTGACGACGTGAGTCTGTCCGGCGACCACGTTGACCTCGCGCTCGAAGTCCGCGTAACCGTCGCGCGCCACGGTGACCTTGCGGCGCCCGGGCAGGAGGTACCCGCTGTAGGGCGTGTGCCCGACCGCGCCGAACTTGCGCTGGTCGAAGTAGACGCTGGCGCCGGGGATGTTGCCCTTGACCTCGATCCAGCCGAGGTTCCGCTGGGGCGTCAGCGCGAAGTAGAGGTAGGTCAGGCGGTCGGTCCGCACGCCGACGGTCTTGCGCACGGTGGTGAAGTCCTTGAGCTCGATGATCAGGGTCTGTTGGCCGGGTGGCAGGCTGCCCGTGTAGGGCGCGCGCGTGAAGATGCCGGCCTTCTTGTCGCCGAGATAGATCGCCGCCCCCTCCGGGCTGGACTCGATCACCACCAGGCCCTTGGGCTGCACGGGCGGCAGCGTCGGCAGGCCCGGTCGCACGGGCTGGCTGGTCGGCTGCGAGGTTGGAGCGGACGAAGCGTCCGTCAGCGCCGGGGGGCTGAGGTAGCTGCGAATCGCGCTGATGCGCTGCTCGACCAAGGTGTGATCTTGGCTGCGCGGCTCGGCGGCGAGGAAGCGCTCGTAGAACTCCAGCGCGCGCTGGTAGTCCTTATTCTTCTCGTAGCAGACAGCCACGTTGAAGAGGAAGGCGCTGAAGGGCTTGGCCTCATAGGCGCCGCGAAAGCGCAGCGCAGCGGCGAGGAAGTCGCCTTGCAGGTAGAGGTTCTGCCCCTCGTCGAAGTGGTCTTTTGCCTGCTGAGTGGCCGCATCCTGCGCCAGCGCGGCGCCGGCGCTCAGCAGCGCGACCAGCGCTGCGGTGAGCTGCAGCAGGCGACGAAGACCGCCTCCCGCGGGGGTGCGTGGTCGAGCTGCTCCGTGGTGGCAATAGCGCATGAACCAACCTCGTCTCGTTGGGGCCTGGCGATCCGGGCGCGCCGCGGTTGACCCTCAATGCGGTGGACGGCAATGCGGTGGACGGCGGCATTATTGACTGCCGTCGGCCGGCCCTGTCAACGGCGATGGTTGCAGCCCGATGCGCTGCCGGCCTGAGGAGCTGCGCGACGATCGTGCCGGCTCGAGGTCAGTAGCTGGTGGAGCCGCCCGATCCGGAACCGCTGCAGCCACCGCTGTTGGCGGAGTGCATGATGAAGCCAGCAGGAAAAAGCAGCATGCCAATGACGGTGGCCGAAGCACATGCCGTAGCGGCACGCTCGGCGGGGGCCTCCCGCGCATCCAGGTGCATGCATCCTGGCAAGGTCACCAAGGCGGTGCTGAGCGCAACGACTCCCAGACCGCGCCCCAGTGACTGTTTCGCGCTGGCGAGGCGTGCAAGCGGCCTCGACCGAATGGGTTCGTGCGTGATTGTTTCGTGCCTGGGCCCGACCTCGCCGCGCGCGGCCGACCATGCGTCTCCCCGGAAACCCATCCCGGAGAAGCCTCCCCACGCCTCAGCTTTCGCCCCGCTCGCGACCAGCCCGAGCACGATCGCTGGGCTCAGGACCCAGCGAAAATTTCCGATCGCCGCTCGCAGACCGACCGACCTCGTTGTAGCGCCCTTCATCGATCGCCCCCCCTTTTTAACGCCCTTCATCGCAACCCCCTCGTTCCGACCCCGGATACAGCGCTCCGACCATTGCAGTGCTCAGCGAGCTGCCGTCCGCGCGGAAGCCTCGCTCCTGGCGTCTAAGCAGTTCTGCCGCGATCGTCAAGCGTCGCCCGCCAGCGTGAATCACGCTCCGTCGCTCGGAGTCGGCGTTGTCGTTGGTGTCGGCTCGGGCGTCGGCGTCGGCGTTGTCGTTGGTGCCGGCGTCGGCGCAGGCGCCGGCGCGGCGGCGCCTGCGGGCGTGGCCGTCGGGCGCAGGCGCAGCGTGCGGGTGCTCGGACTGAGCTGGCGGCCCGTGCCGTCGCCCTCGTCGGCGGTCGGCAGCACCACGGTGAAGGTCGATCCCTGACCTGGGGTCGACTGGACCTCGATCGTCCCCCCGTGGCTCTCGACGATGCGCTGACAGATCGGCAGCCCGAGCCCCGTCCCGCGTTCGCGCGTGGTGAAGAAGGGAATGAAGATGCTGTCGAGGTGCTCGGACGGGATGCCGCGCCCGCTGTCGGAGAAGGAGATCTCCACGAGCTGGGTCGATCGTCCCCCGCGAAACGCGTGGCGGGCGCGCGTCTCGAGCTGGAGCTGGCCCTGGCCGCCCATCGCCTCGAGGCCGTTGATCGCCAGGTTGAGAAAGACCTGATGGAGCTGATCGGCGTCGACGCGCACCTGCGGCAGGTCCGGGGCGAGCTGGGTCTCGAGCGCGGCGTCCTGGTGCTGCGAGCGCAGGAGCTGGGCGCTGCGCTGCAGCACCTGGTTGATATGCAAGAGCTGGCGATCGCCGCGGTCGGGTCGCGCGTAGCCGAGGAACTGCGCGACGACGTGATCCAGGCGGTTGACCTCCTGGACGATGATGTCGATCAGCTCCGGCTCGTCGGCGCCCGCGTCAGTGTTCGCGGCCGCGTCGTCGCCGCTCGCGCCGGTTTCGGGATGGGGCGCCTCGGCAGGCGGTGGGGGCACGGCGCCGCGCAGGAGCTGGGCCGCGCCCTTGATCGCGCCGAGCGGGTTGCGGATCTCATGCGCCAGGCCGGCCGCCATCTGACCGAGGGCGGCGAGTCGGTCGCGCTCCTTCATCTGCTGATAGACCTGCGAGTTATGGAGCGTGATCGCCGCCTGAGCGGCCACCTCGCGTAGCAGCTCGAGCTCGTCGGAGGCGTAGGCCTCGCGCATCCGATCGTCCCGCAGCGCCAGCATCCCGAGCACCTGACCGTCGGCCAGCAGCGGCAGACAGACATCGGCGTGCAGCTGCTCCATCGTGTCGAGGATGTTGCGCGTGACCGTGGTCGCGTCCTCCTTGCCGTCGGCGAGCTGCTGACCGAGCGTCCGCTCCTGGCCTTCGACCGTGAAGAGGCCCGCCTCGCGCAAGCGCTCGAAGAAAAGCCGGCGCGTGCGCGCGTCGAGCTCGGCCGGTGGTGCCGGGCCGAGATGATCGGCGAGGCGGAAGGTCGTGCCCGCGGGGCTGGCGAGGTAGATCGAGCCGTGCGTCACCCGCCCCGAATGCTCGAGCTCGGTCAGCACGTTGAACACCAGCGTGCGCACGTCGATGACGTTGGCCAGCTCGCGGATCAGCTGGCGTAGGCGCCGCGAGAACTCGTACTTCTCGGCGAAGAGCCAGCGATTGACGCGATCCTCGAGCAGGCCGCGCATCGGCTCGAAGATCACCAGAATCACGAAGGACGCGACGATCGTGTTGAAGAGGAAGACGCCGGGTCGATCGGGGCCGACCCAGGCCAGCAAGAGGCCGTAGATGACGCTGAGGATCAAGACCAGCGCCGTCAGGGTGACGACCTTGGCCAGCAGCTCCTTGATGTCGAGCAGCCTGTAGTGAAAGAGCGTCTGCGAGATGAAGTAGAGGTAGAGCACGGTCAGCACGCTGCCGATCGGCGGGAAGGCGACCCCCATCAAGGGCAGGAAATCCAGACCGGCGAAGGTCACGGCGGCCGCGCCGCCGACCAGGAGGTAGGTCAGGCGCGTCCGCTCGGGACGCGGTGGCATCGTCTGCTGACGGGCCCAGATCAGCCAGACGCAGTGATAGAGCGACGCGAAGATGAAGGCGAAGACCGGCGCGAGGAAGAGCATCGACCGATGCAGCGGAGAGAAGAGATCGACGACCAAGAGCGCATAGAGCAGCAGGGTACCGCCCAGCACCGCTCGCGCGGGGGGCGGCGGGTAGCGCGGATCGGCGGCCAGAAACGAGCGAAAGAAGCGCTCGGTGTTGAGGGGAATTGCCGCCGCCACGAAGAGTCCGAGGCGAAAGGCGAGGTCGCTATGGAGCGTGGCCGTGAAAAACCGCGCGAGATACCAGCAGGCGAGGTTGAAGCTGAGCACCGTGAAGGTGACGTAGGGGCGGTGGCGGTGATCGCGCAGGACCACGCTCCAGCCGATGACGAAGGTCAGGATGGCGACCAGCAGGGCACCGAGGGTAGGGAGGCTCATCGGCTGGGCATCATACTATCGTTGGCCCGCGCTGCGGCGGCTCGGTGGCGACCGGTGGCGCCCCGCGCCGCGAGCGCCCCGGCCAGGCGCCGAACGCGAGGGCCTTTTCGCGCCGCGGGGCGCTGCGCTAGAATGCGCGCTACCTTGCCCTCGCGATCACATTCACCGCGGGTCGTCGCGCGCGCGTTGCTGCTGCTGCTCGTGGTGGGCGGGGCCGCGAGCGCGCGGGTTCACGGGGCCGCTGCCGCCCCGCGCGACGCGGTCCTCGAGCCGGTGGCCGACGAGGCTCCGCGCGCGGCGCCACCGACACCCGAGCCACCGCCCCGCGCTTCACCGGCGATCGTGGCGCTCTTCGAGCTGGGGCGGGAAGGGGCGATCGACTGCTGGGCCTGGCTGCGCCAGCGCTTGCCCGGCGCGCTGGTCTGGCCCGTGCTGACCGCGCCGCTCTGGGTCGGCCTGCTCGTGCTTGGGCTGCTGCGCGTGGTGCGCGCGCGGCGCCGCGGGGGCGCGGTGCGCGGCGCTGGTCTGGCCGGACGCATGCCAGCCGCGCCCAATGAGGAGGCCGGGCCCACGCCGGCCGCCGCGCCCGACGCCGCGATCGAGCTGGCGCCGCCGCCCGAGCTCTCGCGGCTCGAGCAGCTGCTCCTCGCCCCCGATGGTGCGCAGCCCTCGCTGCACGAGACGCTGGTGGTGCTCGGCGCTCGCGCGGAGGTCATGGTCGCCCTGCACGAGCAGGCCGCGCAGCTGCTCGACGGCCCGCGCTGGGCGGCGCTCGCCGCGGAGGGTCGGTCTGAGCACCTGCGCCCGCTGCGCGCGCGCTGGATCGCCGCGGTGGCGACGGACCGCGTCGTGCAATGGCTGGCGACGCAGCCGAGCGTGGCCCAGCCGCGCCTGCAGGTGAGTCGTCCGGCGCGCTTCGAGGTCGCGGAGGTCGTCAACCTCGGGCTGACCCAGGCCAACGGTCTGGGCGTGACCTTGAAGCCCGAGCAGCGCGCGCTGCTGCAGCAGGCGCAGCAGGCGCTGAGCCTGGTCTACGAGCGCCCCGGCGACCCCTATGTGCTGATCGCGGCGGCCGAGCGCAGCGGCGTCGGCGGGCTGCGTGCACTCCCCGCCGGGGTCGTGAACGAGGGCAGCGCGCTCTCGCTGCCGCTCTTGCTCCACGGCATGGCGGCGCTGACCCATGCTAGCGGCGCGGGCTTGATCGACCTCGCGGTGGGGCGCGAGCTGGCGACGGCGCTGAAGGAGCACCAGCGCGTGGTCGGAGCGCCGGTCGCCAACGAGGGCTCGGCGGCGCATGCGCTTGAGCGCACGCGAGGCGCTGCGGCGGAGGGCATCGGCACCTTCCTCGCGGCGGTCGCCGGCGCCGCCTACAGCCCCGCGGCCGTGGTGATGCGCCTGAGCAAGCTGGCGGGCGAGCGCCCCGACCCGACGCGCCAGCTCGCGCTCGGCCGCCTCGGCGATCGCGTGGCCGTGGCCCTGCGGGACGCGAGCGAGGGGTCAGGTGCCGCGATCTACGCCAACCTCGGGCGCGTCCTTGGTCTCGAGTTGGTGCGCGTGCATGGCGCGGAGCTGGCCGAGATCGAGCGGACGACCAAGACCCTCGCCCTGCGGCAGCCACTGTGGGGCAAGGAGGGGCGAGGCGCGACGCCGCCCGATCTCGCGCTGCTGCAGCTGCACCGGAAGCGGATCGATCAGCAGGAGCAGCAGGTCGTCGCGGCGCAACAGCTCGGCTGGGCCATCCTGCAGCAGCTCGCCTACACCGGCAAGGCGGGTGACAATCTGGCCAACGCGCAGCGCCGCTTGGGTTACGCGATCGCCGGCTTCGGCGCCGAGCTGGTGCGTGGCTGCGACCTCGAGGTCGTCTCGGCGGCGCGCGAGGTGCTTGCTGGCGCGGCCGAGGCGAGGGGGCTGGCATGAGGCCGGCCGACCGTGGACGCGTGCGGGCGGAGGTGGTCCAGCGCGTCGTCGACGGCTATGTGCGTCAGGCGCGGGAGGGCTCGGACGGCTTCCTTCAGCGGCTGGTCAACGACACGCTCTACCAGGAGCGGCGGCGGCTCGAACAGGCGAATCCGCGCAGCAAGCGCACGAAGGCCGAGCTGGCGGTCTACCAGGACGTCCAGCGGCGACTGCACAGCGCCGCCGAGACGACCGCGCGCGCCCTGCTCGAGCAGCTGGCGACGCGCTTCGTCGATGAGGTGATCGGAAACTTCGACGACCGCGTCTACCGGCTATCGACGACCCTGATTCCGCCCGGGCTCTCGCTGCTGGTCAACGCGATGAGCCCACGGCGCCTGCTGGATCTGCGGCGCATCAACCGCGGCCTGGTCGACCAGCTGCATGTCCAGGGCGAGCTCGAGCAGGTCAGGCGCCTGGCGCAACACGGCACGGTGGTGGTGGTGCCGACGCACTCGTCGAACCTCGACAGCATCGTGCTCGGCTACGCCGGCTACCTGATCGGCCTGCCGCCGCTGCTCTACGGCGCCGGGATCAACCTCTTCAGCAATCCGATGATCTCCTACTTCATGCACCACCTCGGCGCCTACAAGGTCGATCGCAAGAAGACCGCGAAGCTCTATCGCTCGGTGCTCAAGGAGTACACCACCTGCGCGCTCGAGATGGGCTATCACCAGCTCTTCTTCCCGGGGGGCACGCGCAGCCGCAGCGGGGCGATCGAGCAGCAGCTGAAGAAGGGGCTGCTGGGCACGTTGATCCGCGCCTATACGAATAACCTGATCGCTGGGCGGGAGCCGGCGCGGATCTACCTCGCGCCCTGCACCATCTCCTATAAGTTGGTCCTCGAGGCCGAGGCGCTGATCCGCAGCCACCTGCAGGAGACGGGCAAGGCGAGCTATATCGTCGAGGACGATGAGTTCTCCCGCCCGCGGCGCGTGCTCAACTTCCTCCTCAACCTGACGTCGCTCGACGACGAGATCGCCGTCACCTGGTCGCCGCCGCTCGACGTCTTCGGCAACCCGGTCGACGCTGACGGCAACAGCCTCGATCCGCGGGGCCGTATCGTCGATCCGCGCTCCTATGTCAGCCGCGACGGCGTGCCCTACGTCGATGAGCAGCGCGACGTCGAGTACACCAACGAGCTGGCCGCGGCGGTCGGCGGCGCCTTTCTGCGCGACAACGTCGTGATGTCGACGCACGTCGTGGCGCGGGCGGTCTTCGCGCTGCTGCGTCGTCGAAATCCGACGCACGATCTCTACCGGCTGCTGCAAACGGGCGGTGACGCGCCCTCGTTCGCGATGGCCGAGGTGCACCAGGAGGTCGAGCGCTTGTTGGGCGAGCTCAGGCGCGGCGACGTCACGCGACCGCGCTTATCGGCCCTGCTGCTGGCGGGCGACGTGCAGGAGATCGTCGCCGATGCGCTCAGGCACTTCGCCATCTACCATACGCGGCCGGCGGCCGAGCGACGGGGCGATCGGCTCTTTCACGAGCATCGCAATCTGCTCTGCTACTACGGCAATCGCCTGGAGGGGTACGGGCTGTGGGCCGAGTAGGTCAGCAGCCAGGGCGGGCCGCAGACGCGGCGAGACCGGAATCGAGGGCGCCGAATGGATAGTCGCGAACGCGTTGGAATCGTCGGTGCCGGGAGCTGGGGCACGACGCTCGCCAAGATCGCGGCGGAGAACGACCACGAGGTGCTGCTCTGGGCCCGTCGCGCCGAGCTGGTCGCCCAGCTCGAGGCGCAGCGGGAGAACCCGCAGTATCTGCCGGGCATCGCGCTGCCCGCGGGCGTCCGCGCGACGGCCGAGCTGCAGCGGGTCTGCGAGGGCTGCCGCTTGTTGCTGATGGCCGTGCCCTCCCATGGCTTCCGCGCCGTCGCCAGGGAAATGGCGCCCTTCCTCGACGGCGAGCACCTGATCGTGCATACGACGAAGGGGATCGAGGAGGGGACGCATCGGCGGATGAGCGAGGTGCTGCGCGAGGAGACGCCGGTGCGCAAGATCGGCGTGCTGGCCGGCCCCAACCTGGCGCCCGAGCTGGCCTGCGGGCAGCCGGCTGGCACCCTGATCGCGTCGCGCTTCGGCGACGTCTTTCGCCGCGCCCAGGCCGCCTTGAGCACGAGCTACTTCCGCGTGTTCTCGGGACAGGATGTGATCGGCGCCGAGATCGGCGGGATGTTCAAGAACATCGTCGCGCTCGCCGCGGGGATCGTCGACGGGCTCGGGCTTGGCGACAACACCAAGGCCTTCCTGATGACGCGCGGCCTCAACGAGATGGCGCGCCTCGGCGTATCGATGGGGGCGAACGTGCTGACCTTCGGTGGGATGGCGGGGATCGGGGACCTGGTGGCGACCTGCGCCTCGCCACACTCGCGCAACCATCAGGTCGGGGTGCGCCTCGGCCGCGGGGAGCCGCTGAGCGAGATCCTCGGCCAGACGCGCATGGTGGCCGAGGGCGTGCGCGCGACGCGCGCCGTGCGGGCCTTCGCCGAGCAGCAGCACCTGCGCCTGCCGATCGTCCAGGCGCTGCACGGCGTGCTCTACGAGGAGAAGGCGCTGGCCGACGCGATGCGTGACCTGATGGCGGCGCAGTCGGGTGACGAGTTCATGGGGTTGATGCTGTGACCTTCCCCGTCGATCGCGTCAACTACCGGAGCTTTGCCTCGGACTGGGCCGGCGAGGTCTTCGTTTGCGACATCGACCGGACCTACCTCGCCACCCGCTTCTCGACGCTGAAGGGCCTGCTGCGCATTCCCTTCGAGTCGGCGGTGGACAAGGTGGCGATCGCCGGGATGGCGCCCCTGCTCAAGGAGGTGCGGCGGGGACCGGCCGCGCAGAGCCGACACACGCCGCTGTACTTCGTCTCAGCCAGCCCCGCCGAGCTGCGACCCGTGATCGAGCGCAAGATGCTGCTCGACGGCCTCGAGTACGATGGCACGACCTTCAAGAGCTGGAGCGGCGTCGCGCGCGGGCTGCGCCCGAGCCGGCTGCGCGAGCAGCTCGGCTACAAGCTCACCGCCCTGCTGCAGGCGCGCCTCGAGCTGCCGCTCGGCGCGCATGAGGTGTTGCTCGGCGACGATACGGAATGCGACGCGCTGGCCGCGGCGATCTATGCCGACCTCTTGTCGGGACGGCTGGCCTCGGCGCAGGCGCCAGGGTTGCTCGTCCGGCAGGGCGTGCTCGCGGCCGATGCGGAGGCGATCGCCGAGCTGAGCGCGCAGGTCGGGCAGGGCAGGGGCGTGGCGGCTGCCTTCATCCGCCTCGAGTTGCGCCAGCCGCGCGACCTGATCGAGTACGCGCCCTGGGTCCAGCCCGTGCGCGGGGCGTTGCAGATGGCGGCGGCGCTCTTCGGTCGCGGCAGCATCGGCCTGCGGGGGCTCGTGCGCGTGGCGGCCGAGCTGCTGCTGCGCGGTGTGGGGCGCGCCGAGCTGGCCGCGCTCTTGGTGGACGCCCTGCGGCGCGGGGTGCTGCCGCTGACCCTGGGCGCGACGGTGCAGGACGCGCTGCTGGCCGAGGGCCTGCTGGTCGCAGCGCAGGCGCTGCCGGGAAGGGTTGATCCAGAGTGGGCGCGCGTGTTAGCGCGCGATCCTGCCGAGCCGTGGAGACCGGCCCGCTACCGTTGAGGGAGACGCCAATGGATGAGCGAAAGCCAGTGGATGAGGAAGCGCTAGTGGAGCGCGCGCTGCCGAGCCTCGGGTCGAGCGGTGGGGCCGCAGCGGCAGCGAACGCGAGCGCTGGCGCGACGGGGGCGGGCGGCACGCTCGCGCCGCGGACGCGCGCGGTGCGCGCCGGCATTGGCGGCGACCTGCACCACGGCGCCGTGATCTCGCCCTTGCATCTCTCGACGAACTTCACCTTCGCCGCTTTTGGCGTCAAGCGCGCCTACGACTACACGCGCTCGGGCAATCCGACGCGCGACGAGCTGGCCGGCGCCCTGGCGTCGCTCGAGGGCGGCGCTGGCGCGGTCGTGACCGCCTCGGGGATGGCGGCGGTCAACCTCGCCCTGCAGCTGCTGCGTCCCGGGGAGCTGCTCGTCGCCCCGCACGATTGCTACGGCGGAACCTACCGTGCGCTCGAGGCCTTGGCGGAGCGTGGGCACTTCGCGCTGGCCTTCGTCGATCTGACGGATCCAGCGGCGGCTGCCGGCTGGCTGG
This sequence comes from Pseudomonadota bacterium, assembly GCA_016711215.1. Lineage (NCBI taxonomy): Bacteria > Pseudomonadati > Pseudomonadota > Pseudomonadota bacterium. The sequence continues at coordinate 873,716 of JADJTL010000001.1, forward strand.
CGCGCGAGCCGCGCATGGTCTGGATCGAGACGCCGAGCAATCCGCTGCTGCGCATCACCGACGTGCGGGCGGTGGCGGCGCAGGCACGCGCGATCGGCGCGACCGTCGTCGTCGACAACACCTTCCTGACGCCCGTCCTGCAGCAGCCGCTGGCGCTCGGGGCCGATGTCGTCGTGCACTCGACGACCAAGTACATCAACGGCCACAGCGACGTGGTCGGAGGGGCGGTCATCGCGGCGACGGCGGAGCTGCACGAGCGCCTGGCCTGGTGGGCGAATTGCCTCGGCTTGAGCGGCGCGCCCTTCGACAGCTACCTGACGCTGCGCGGGTTGCGGACCTTGCACCCGCGGCTGGCCTTGCACCAGCAGAACGCCGTCGCGCTGGTCGGGGCGCTGACGCAGCATCCGGCCGTGCGTTGCGTGCACTATCCGGGGCTGGCGAGCCATCCCGGCCACGCGGTCGCCAAGCAGCAACAGAGCGGCTTCGGCGCGATGCTCAGCTTCGAGCTGGAGGGGGATCTGCGGCATGCGCGCGCCGCCGCCGAGGACCTGCGCTGCTTCTCGTTGGCCGAGTCGCTCGGGGGCGTCGAGAGCCTGATCGCCCATCCGGCGACGATGACGCACGCGTCGATGCCTCCCGAGGCGCGCGCGCGGGCCGGGATCACCGATACGCTCCTGCGCATCTCGGTCGGGATCGAGGCCAGCGCCGACCTGGTGGCCGACCTGCAGCGCGGCCTCGATCGCGCCGCGGGCGTCGCGGCGGGCGCGTAGCTGGCCGGGGCTGATGCGCGTCGCGCCAAGAGGCCTGGCTGCGCCAGAGCGGGGCAGCCCGCTGAGCCCTGTCGTCGCGCGCGCGGACCGCTGGCGTCGTGGGGGCGCGTGCCGCCTGCCCTTCCTGGCTGCTGCTGCCCTGGCGCTCCTCGCCTGCGGTCAGGAGGCGGGGGAGCTGCAGGGCCTCTGTGACCCGCGCCTCCGGGCCTGCCAGAAGGGGGTCTATCGCGAGCTGGTGGAGCTGCGCGGTGGTCTGGTGGTGCCCAGCCTTCCGCGGGTCCGGCTGATCGGCCGGGCCGCGCTCGAGCAGCTCGCGCGGGCGGGGGAGGGCGAGGGCGCCGGCACTGCGCGGGAGCCGAGCTGCGTCGCCCAGGCCTTCTCGCACGGGCTGCAGCAGCTGGGGTTGCTGGCGCCGGCGACGCCGGTCGGGGAGGCCGCCGCGGCGACCTTCGCCGAGGGTGTGGCGGCCTTCTATTCCTCGGCTGACGACACGATCACCATCATCGACGAGCCGAGCGCCGAACCAGCGCTCGACCTCGGCACGCTGGCCCATGAGCTGACCCACGCGCTGCAGCAGAGGGAGGGGCTGGCCGAGCGCCTCGACGGCTGGCGGATCGACGGCGAGCCGATCGCGGGCACCGACGCCGCGACGGCGCGACTGGCGCTCAGCGAGGGCGAGGCGACCTTCCTCGGCTTGGCGGTCGCCGTCACGCGCGGCGGGCGCTCGTGGCGTGAGGCGAATTGGGAGGCCGCGTTTGCGCAGCTCGAGACCTTGGTCGGCGACGACGTCCGAGCGGCTGCCTCGCCCTACGTCGTCGCGCAGTTCGAGCTCCCCTATGCTCTGGGGGGGCGCTATTTCAGTCGGCGCTTTTTCGAGCAGGAGCGCGTGGACCTCGAGGCGATCTACGAGGCGTGGCCGCGCTCGACGATCGGGCTGGTGGCCGCCCTCGACGACGCTGCCCCCGCCGAGCGCGTGCCCCTGGCCTGCGGGCGCCTGCCCGCGCCCGCCGAGAGCCGGGTTGTCGACGATGACCGGCTGGGCCTGGTGGCAGCGTACGCCCTTGGAGCGAGCGCCCTCGAGCTGACCGACCCCTGGTCGCTGGCCCGCGAATGGCGCGACGACCGGATGCTGCAGCATGCTGCCTCCGGGGCGATTTTCGCCACCAGTTGGCGCCTGCGCTTGGCGCGGTCGGCGAGCGCACAGGCGCTCTACGAGCAGGCCTCCGCCAGGGCTGCGGCCCGCGGTTGGCAGGTCCTGCGCCTCGCCGACGAGGAGCTTGCGCTGCTGGGCGCCTGGCCGGAGCCGGCGACGAGGGCCTGTGTCGCCAATGATGAGCCGGCGGTCTTCGGGCCGGTGGAGGCCTTCGAGGCCGAGACCGTCTGTCGCGCGCTGGAGCGTGCCACCTCGCCGGCGAATACCTCTCTCGGTGGCGTCGCGCCCGCTCGACCGCGCCTCCCGCATTTGCCGCCGCCGTCGCGTCGCTTGTTTGCGGCGGCGTTGCGCTGAGCAGCCTGCGCACTTTTCCTTTCCGCTCTGTGGGCGCTCGTGTCACCGTTGAGCCTCAATCCATGCTCTTGCCTGCTAGGCCTTTTGCCGCAGGCCGACCCTCGCCTCCAGGTGCCCCTTCATGCCGACCGCGCCAGATTGCCTCGAGCTGATGGACTGCCTCGCCGACGCGATATCCACCTACTGCTTCGCCTATCGGCGCGATTCGGAGGGCCGCTTCACCGCCGTCAGTCCGGCCGTGCGCAAGGTGCTCGGCTACGCGGAGTCGCAGTTCCTGGCCGGGCAGGAGAGCTATCGTCGGGCAACGGCGAGCGCTTCGGCTGCACCGCTGCGCCCAGGCCCCGAGTTGCAGGCCGCGGCAGCCGCGCAAGGGGCGTCACCATGGACCGTGGCGTTTCTGCATCAGGCGGGCGGCCTCGTCCGCTTGGAGCTCAGAGAGCGTCCGTGCTTCGACGCCGCGGGACGGGTGGAGGCCTATGAGGGCGTCGCCCGCGATGTCACCGAGCTCTGGCGCACCGCGGAGGCGCTGCGCGAGAGCGAGGAGAAGTATCGCCACACGATGGACGCCTCGCTCGTCGGGATCTACGTGATCCAGGACCTGAGGTTTCGCTACGTCAACAGCACGATGGCGACGCTCTTCGGCTATGCGCCGGAGGAGATCGTCGATCGCCTCGGACCGGCGGACCTCGTCTTGCCCCAGTATCGTGAGCGCGTCAGCAGCAATCTGCAGCGCCGGGCGGGCGGCGAAGAGGGGACTCCCTACGAGATCGGCTGCCTGCGCCGTGACGGCACGACCTTCGACGGTGTCGTCTGGGGCAAGCGGATCCTCTACCAGGGGCAGCCGGCCTCGGTCGGGACCCTCGCCGATGTCTCGCACCTCAAACGCGTCGAGCGCGAGCTGCGCCGGCAGAAGGACCGGGTCGAGGTCACGCTCGGATCGCTCGGCGAGGGCGTGGTCGCGACCGACGCCGAGGGCAGGGTCGAGTACCTCAATCCGGTGGCCGAGGCGCTGACGGGTTGGCGCGCCGCCGAGGCCGGGGGACGGCGGCTCTCCGAGGTGCTGCGCGTCGTCGACGGCGTGACGGGCGAGCCGCCGCCCGATCCAGTCGCCGCCTGTCGCCGCGACGGCGCGCGCATCTCGCTCGGGGGGCAGAGCGTGCTGCTCGGCCCGCAGGGCGCGGCGATCCCGATTCAGGCCTGCGCGGCGCCGATCCGAGGGCCCGCGGGCGAGCCCGAGGGCGTCGTGATCGTCTTTCGCGACGTCTCCGAGGCCCGGCAACTCGCGGCGGAGCTCTCTCATCAGGCGACGCACGATGCCCTGACCGGGCTGATCAACCGGCTGGAGTTCGACCGGCGGCTCGAGCTCGCGCTGGCGAGCGCGCGCGCAGGCGACGCGGTCAGCGTGCTCTGTTACATCGACCTCGACCAGTTCAAGTTGGTCAACGACACCTGCGGTCACGTCGCGGGCGATGCCCTGCTGCGCCAGGTGGGTCAGGCGATTCGCGAGCTGGCGCGGCGCACGGACGCGCTCGCCCGCCTCGGAGGCGATGAGTTCGGGCTGCTGCTCGCTCATTGCACGACCGATCAGGCCCTGCGCGTGGCGCAGCAGATCATCGCGCGGCTGGCGCGCTCGCGTTTCGCGTGGGACGGGCAGGTCTTTCTCACGACCGTGAGCATTGGGCTCGCCGTCGTCGACGCGACGACGGAAAGTACCGTCAGCGTGCTGAGCGCCGCCGACGCGGCCTGCTACCTGGCCAAGGACCTGGGGCGCAACCGCATCCAGGTGCACCACGAGGCCAGCGCCGAGGTGGCCAAGCGCGAGGGTGAGATGCGCTGGGCAGTCGCGCTGCCGCGCGCGATCGAGGAGGATCGCTTCGTGCTCTTCAGCCAGCCGATCACCAGGGTGCTCGGCGCGGCGACGGGGAGGGAGCACTACGAGATCCTGCTGCGGCTGAAGAACCCGGCCGGCCAGATCGTCTACCCGGGCGACTTCCTCCCCGCCGCCGAGCGCTACAGCCTCGCCAGCAGCATCGATCGCTGGGTCATCCGCTCGACCTTTCGCTGGCTGCGTGCGCAGCCACAGCGCCTCGACCGCTTGGCGACCTGTGCGATCAATATCTCCGGCCAGTCGCTGGGGGAGGAGTCCTTCCTCGGTGATGTGCTCGAGCAGCTCAGCGCCTTCGGTATCCCTGGCGCGAAGATCTGCTTCGAGATCACGGAGACGGTGGCGGTCGCCAACCTCTCGGCGGCGACGGCCTTCATCGAGGCGCTGAACCGGCGCGGCTGCCGCTTCGCCCTCGACGACTTCGGCAGCGGGCTCTCGTCCTTCGCCTATCTCAAGCGGCTGCCGGTCGACTTCATCAAGATCGACGGCTTCTTTGTGCGGGACATGCTGGACGACGCGATGGGCTACGCCATCGTCAAGTCGATCAACGAGATCGGCAAGACCCTCGGCAAGCGCACGATCGCCGAGTTCGTCGAGACCCCCGCGATTCTCGACGCCCTGCGCACGCTCGGCGTCGATTTCGCGCAGGGCTACGGCATCGGCCGGCCGCAGCCGCTGCCGGAGGCGTAGGCTCCCGCCCCGGAGGCGTCGGGCCAGCGCGCCCTCAGCGCACGCGCTCGAAGAGCCCGGCGGCGCCCATGCCGCCGCCCACGCACATGCTGACCACACCCCAGCGCCCGCCCGTGCGCTCGAGCTCGTGCAGCAGCTTGGCCGTGAGGTTGGTGCCGGTGGCGCCGAGGGGGTGGCCGAGCGCGATCGCCCCGCCGTTCGGGTTGACGCGCTCGGGCGGGAGCGCCAGCTCGCGCACGCAGTAGCAGGCCTGGGCGGCGAAGGCCTCGTTGAGCTCGAAGACGTCGATGTCGCCGATGCGCAGCCCGGCGCCGGCGAGCAGCTTGCGAATCGCCGGCACGGGGCCGATGCCCATCAGCTCGGGCGCGACGCCGACGGCGACGAAGCGGCGAAAAATCGCGAGCGGTCGCAGGCCCAGCTTGTCGGCCGCGCGGCGCTCGATCAGCACTGCGGCGCCCGCGCCATCGCTAAGCGGTGAGGCGTTCCCAGCGGTGACGGACCCCTCGTTGGCGAAGGCGGGCTTGAGCTTGGCCAGCGCCTCCAGGGTGGTGTCGCCGCGCACGGTCTCATCGTGGCGCAGGGTCACCGAGCGCTTTCCGGTCGCTTCGAAGACGCTGGTCGTCACCGGCACGAGCTGCGCGTCGAAGCGGCCGGCACGCTGCGCGGCGGCCGCGCGCTGGTGGCTGGTGTAGGCGAACTGGTCTTGCTCTTCGCGGCTGACGCCGAAGCGGCGGGCGACGTTCTCCGCGGTGATCCCCATGCTGGTGTAGGCCTCGGGATAGCGCTCGAAGAGCTCCGGATGGGTCGAGGGCTTATTGCCCCCCATCGGCACCATGCTCATCGACTCGACCCCACCGGCGATGATCGCGTCGTTGCCGCCGAGCGCGATGCTGCCGGCGCCGATCGCCAGCGCTTGCAGCCCGGAGGAGCAGAAGCGGTTGATCGTCAGCGCCGGAACCTCCGCCGGCAGCCCGGCGAGGAAGCCGGCGATGCGCGCGACGTTCATACCCTGCTCGCCCTCCGGCATCGCAACCGAGGATCACGTCACCGATGCGGCGGGGATCGAGGCCCGGGCAGCGCCGAAAGGCCTCGGCGATCGCCAGGCCGGCCAACGTGTCGGGGCGCGTGTCGCGCAGCGCGCCCTTGTGGGCGCGACCGCAGGGCGTGCGGGCGATGGAAACGATGGCTACTTCGCGCATCGGCTGTCTCCTCCGTCGGGCGCTGCAGGGCCGTCTGTCAGTTGCGTAGCGGCTTGCCGTGCTCGAGCATGTGCTGGATGCGCTGCTGCGTCTTCGGTTCGGCGACCAGGGACATGAAAGCCTCGCGCTCGAGCTCGAGGATCCGTTGCTGGTCGACCGGGCAGCGCAGCGAGGTGTCGCCGCCGCAGAGCACGTCGGCGATCTTGCCCGCGATCTTCGCCTCGTGCGCCGTGACGCGCTGGCCCTGCCGCAGGTCGTCGACGAACCAGCGGAAGTTCGCCGCGCCATTGGCGCCTGGCAGGCGGAGTCGCAGCGGTCGCGGGCGCCGGTAGCCAGCGCGCGCCAGGCCGAGCACCCGTTGCTTCGCCTGGTAGAGCAGCAGGTCGCGGTTGAAGCCCACGCTGTCGTGGGGGCGCAGGAAGCCGAGGCGCCGCGCCTCTTCGGCGCCGGTGGAGACCTTGGCCATCGCGATCGCGCTGAAGGCCTGCCGTAGCTGCGGCAGCGGGTCGATGGCGGGGTCGTCGGGCAGGGGGCCGCACCAGCGCTCAAGCAATCCCCAGCATCCGCCCCCCGCCGGCAGCAGGCCGACGCCGAGCTCGACCAGGCCGATATAGCTCTCGGCGTGAGCATGGACGGCATCGGCGCCCATCAACACCTCGGCACCGCCGCCGAGCGCCAGCCCCGCGGGCGCGGCAACGACTGGGATGCTGGACTGGCGCATGCGCTGGGTGGCGCGCTGCAGCTCACGCAGCAGCTGCTCGATCGTCGACCACTGCTGCTGCCGGGCGGCGACGAGGATGGCGAAGAGGTTGGCGCCGGCGCAGAAGGCGCGGGGATGCTCGTTGCCGACGACCAGACCCGCCCAGTGCTCGTCCTCGGCGCGATCGATGGCGCGGTGCAGCAGCGCGATCACCTCGCCGTCGAGCGCGTTCATCTTGGTGTGGAACTCGAGGCCGAGCACACCCTCGCCGAGGTCGTAGAGCGAGGCGCCCGCGTTGCGCTCGATCTCGCCCTGGGTGGCGCGGAGGGCCGGAAGCGCGATTTGGCGCGGGTCGCGCGGACAGGGCTGCGGCGCGTCGGCGCTGAAGTCGAAGTAGGTCGGTTGGGCGGCGTCGCCGCCGTAGAAGCGCTGAGCGCCAGCGCTGAGCAGTCGCTCGACGCTGCGGGGCACGGTGAGGCCGTCGCCACGCATCCGCTCGACGCTCGCGGGGACGCCGAGGGCGTCCCAGAGCTCGAAGGGACCGAGTTCCCAGTTGAAGCCCCAGCGCAGCGCGCGGTCGATGTTGACGACGTCGTCGGCGATCTCGCCCAGGCGGTTGGCGGCGTAGATCAGTGTGTGCGCGGTCGTGCGCCAGGCAAGCTGCGACAATCGGTCGCCGTGCGCCAGGAGCTTGGCGACCCGCGCGCCGACCGCCTCGATCTTGCGCACGGCGCCGATCGACTCGGCGCGGATTTTTTGTGCCGGGCGATAGCTCAGCGTCTGCAGGTCGAGGGCGAGCAGGCTGGAGCCCTCCTTCTTATAGAAGCCCTGGCCGGTCTTCTGCCCGAGCCAGCGGCGCTCGACGAGCTGGCGCAGGAAGCCAGGAATCGCGAAGGTCTCGCGGCAGTCGTCCTCCGGGAGCGCCGCGTAGCAGTTGTCGGCGACGTGAACCAGCGTATCGAGGCCGACCAGATCGGCGGTGCGAAAGACCGCGCTCTTCGGCCGGCCCATCGGCTCACCGAAGAGCGCGTCGATCTCCTCGACGGTGAAGCCCTCGCGCTCGGCCTCGTGGAGCAGATACATCAGGCCATAGGTGCCGATGCGATTGGCGACGAAGTTCGGCGTGTCCTTGCCCCAGACGATACCCTTGCCGAGGACGTCGCGGCCGAGCTGAGCCACGTCCTCGAGCACCGCGCGCTCCGTGCGGGGACCCGCGACGAGCTCGAGCAGGTGCATGTAGCGCACGGGGTTGAAGAAGTGCGTGACGAGAAAGTGCCGCGCGAAGTCCTCGCTGCGCTCCGCGGTCAGCTCCGCGATCGGCAGGCCGGAGGTGTTGGAGCTGATCCAGCTGCCCGGTCGACGAAGGGCGTCGACGCGCGCGAAGAGCGCGCGCTTGATGTCGAGGCGCTCGGCGACGGCCTCGATCACCCAGTCGCAGTCGGCGATGCGGCCGAGGTCGTCGTCGAAATTGCCGGCCTCGATCAGCGCGGCGTCGCCGGCGTCGTGAAAGACGGCTGGTTTGGCCGCGCTGGCCCGCTGCAGTGCGCCGAGCGCCAGGCGACTGCGCGCCGCGTGGCCGCCGCGGTCCTCGCGCCGGGAGTCGGCGGGCCCGGCGCTGGCGGGCGGCACGAGGTCGAGCAGCAGCACCTCGAGGCCCGCGCCGCGCAGGTGCGCGGCGATGCCCGTGCCCATCACCCCTGCGCCGAGCACAGCCACGCGCCGGATTCTCTTGGCCATCATGGTCCTCCGCAATCGCTCTCGGGGCCGATGCCTTCCCCTTTGGCGGGGCACTCAGCAGGCGCTGGCCGGCTTCCCGTCCGAACCAGCGCCGCCGCCGAGGATATCAAGGTCCCTCGGAGCTGAACAGCAGGGGGCGCGCCGCGGCAGCCGCCGGCTGCGCAGGCGCCTGCGCGGCGATCACCCGGAGGAAGGTCGGACCAAAGCGTTCGGTCTTCTGCGGGCCGAAGCCGGGGATCTGGAGCAGCTCGGCCTGATCCCGGGGTCGCTGGCGCGCCAGCTCGCGCAGCGTACGGTCGTGCGCCACGACGTAGGCCGGAACGCTGAGGCTCTGGGCCAGCTCGAGGCGCGCGGCGCGGAGGGCCTCGAAGAGCGTCTGGGCGGCAGCGTCGAGCGCACCCTCGGCGGCGCCGGCCGGCGAAGCGACCGATCGCGGGCCAGCGCCAGCAGGCCGGCCCGCGCGGGGTGGGGCAGCGCGCGCGAGGAGCGGTGGCGCCTGCCAGCGTGCCGGCCGCTCCCCCCGCATCACGGCGACGCCATCGGGGGTCAGGTGCACGAGCGGCCGCTCATCGCCCGAGAAGGCGACCCATCCCGCGGTGACGCAGCGTGAGAGGGCGCGGTGGATCCACTCTGGCGGTCGATCGCGCAGCCGCCCGAAGGTCGGCACCTCGGTCAGCGCGAGGCGCGCCAGGCGCTCCTCGGGGTCGCCGTGCAGCAGGCGCACGGCCTGCTTGAGGCCGAAGCGGCGGTCGACGCGCGCGACGCCGGACAGCAGGATCCGCGCGAGCTGCGGGTCGGCCTCCACGGTCGCTGTCGGCGCGTCGATGGCCTCGCAGACGTCGCAGCGCCCGCAGCCGGCCAGGGTCTCGGCCTCGTCGCCGAAGTAGCGGAGAATCGCGTCGTGGCGACAGGCGCCGCCTTCGGCCCAGCGGATCAGCTCGAGGAAGAGATTCCACTTATGCGCCACCACCTCCGCGTCGGGCGTGACGCCGTCGACCTGGCGTTCGAGCAGGCGCCGCCGTAGCGGCAGATCCTGCTGCGACCAACAGAGCAGGCCGAGCGCGGCTTCCCCGTCGCGACCGGCGCGTCCGACCTCCTGGTAGTAGGCCTCGATCGACCCGGGCGGGCCGAGGTGGATCACCGCCCGCACGTCGGCGCGGTCGATGCCCATGCCAAAGGCGTTGGTGGCGCAGACGACTTCCGCGCTACCGACGGTGAAGGCGCGTTGCGCCGCGGTGCGCGTCGCGGGGGGCAGGCCCGCGTGATAGACGACCGCCTGCCAGCCGGCGCTCGCCAGCCGCGCGCCTGAGGCCTCGGCCAGGCGGCGCGTCGGCGCGTAGACAATCGCGGCGCCGCGGCCACGCTGCGGGGCGAGCAGGGCCTCGCCGAGGGCGGCGGCGACCTCGTCCAGGCGTTGCCGGCTGCCCGCGACCTCGCTGGCGCGCAGCGCGAGGTTGGGTCGCGCGAAGCCGTGCACCACCTGGGGGGTGTTCGGCGGCAGGCCGAGGCGAGCAACGATCTCGTCACGCACGACGGGCGTGGCGGTGGCCGTGCACGCGAGCACATGGCGTGGCGCGAGCTCGCGCACCAGCGCGCCGAGCTGGAGGTAGTCCGGGCGGAAGTCGTGCCCCCACTCGCTGATGCAGTGGGCCTCATCGACCGCGAGGAGCGGGCAGGCAAGCGCGGCGAGGGCCCGGCGGAACTCGCTCGAGGTCAGGCGTTCGGGCGCCACGTAGACCAGGCGAAGGGCGCCGCTCGCGAGCTGCGCGAGGCGCGCGCGGAGCGTCGCCGGGTCGAGCGTCGCGGCGAGATAGGTGGCCGCGACGCCGCGCGCCTCGAGCGCGGTGACCTGATCCTGCATCAGGGCGATCAGCGGAGAGACGACCAGCGTGGTCCCCTCGAGCATCAGGGCGGGGAGCTGATAGCAGAGGCTCTTGCCGCCGCCCGTCGGCGCGACGAGCAGCAAGCGTCGGCGCTCGAGGAGCTGCTCGATCGCCTCACGCTGGCCGCGCCGAAAGGCGGCGTAACCGAGGCGCTGCAGCGCCTCGTCGATGCGGTCTGGCGTCGGTGTCATGGGTTGCGGGTACTATCGGCTCGGGTCGTGGCTCGGGTTGCGACGCCCCTTGCGAGCCTTCGTACACGAAGAGCGGCTGGCGCACCAGGGCGAGGGTCCGCCGCGGCGAGGATGCGCGGGCACAGCGCGCGACGCTCGCAGTACACTAGGCTGCATGGCAGCTCGCACCCTGAGGCCCGCTCGCTCGCCCGAGCTGGGCCCGCATGGCTTCGGCGACCCGCGCCTGGCGGGCGAGGAGGGGATCGTGGCCGTCGGTGGTCCCTTCACCGTCGAGCGGTTGCTGGTGGCCTATCGCCACGGCATCTTCCCCTGGGATGGGGATCCGGTGCGCTGGTGCTCTCCGGATCCGCGGTCGATCTTCTGGAAGGTGCGCGTGCCGCGTCGGCTGGGCAAGGTCGTGCGCCGTCACGGGTTGCGGGTCACCTTCGATCAGGCCTTCGAGCGGGTGATGCGCGCCTGCGGGCAGCACCACGGCCTGGAGACGACCTGGATCACGCCGCAGTTCCTCGCGGGCTACGCCGCGCTGCACGAGGCGGGGCATGCCCATAGCGTCGAGGTTTGGCAGGACGACGCGCTGGTCGGAGGCCTCTACGGCGTGCAGGTCAATGGGCTCTTCGCGGGTGAATCGATGTTCTATCGGGTTACGGACGCCTCGAAGGTCGCCTTCGCCGCGCTGGTGCAGCAACTGACGGCGGTCGGCACCGTGCTCTTCGACTGCCAGGCGATCAACGCGCATACGCAGCGCCTCGGTGCCGCGCTGGTCTCGCGTGCCGACTACCTGCGGATGCTCGCCTTGGCGGTCGCTGTGGCGACACGCGGCGACGGTGCGCGCTGGCCGCGAGCGGGCTACTGCGACCTGCGGGGCGGGGCGCTAAAGGACGCCGCGCCAGACCAACCCGGGGAGGGGCTGGGCGCCCTGCCGGTCGGCCTGCAACCAGGCCGGACGGAGGCGCCAGCGGCGCCAGAGCGGGGCCTGCGCTTCTGGTCGCTGGAGACTGAGCCCGGCGAGACCCACGCCGACTGAGAGCACGCCGACGGCGATGGTCAAGTGACCGCCGACCTGCGTCGCCAAGCCCCCGTGGTCGACCAGCAGCACCCCGCCCCCGAGCATCAGCGTGCCGGCCAGGAGGTTGATCCAGCCCCAGACGCCGCTGTGCTCGCGCCTGACGAGGTGGCTCAGGCTACCGAGGCCCGCGCCGAGGGCCGCAGCGGCGCCAAACGCGCCCAGCGTGGCCCCCGCGATGCGTCCCGCGCTCGCGCCGCGCGGCAGCGGATCGCTGGTCTCCGCCCCGTGCGCGGTGCCGCTCGAGCAGCACACGATCGCCAGCAGCAGGGCGACGACGAGCTCGCCGCCGCATCCCCTGCGCCCTGGGGTTCGATCTGCGCTGGTGCTCGCCGCCGCCATGCCGGCTCAGCGTAACGCTCGGGCCTGCCGCTGCCAACTCCGGCGCTGCGGCAGGCGCCGGCGGCGCTCCCTCGGGCGCTCGGGTCGTCAACGCAGGCGCACGACGGTCAGCGCGTCGCCGCCCTGGTCTGGCGCGGCGGCGCTGTAGCGCTCGACGGCCCTCGAGCGCTGCAGCGCGGCGCGCAGGGCGGCGCGCAGCGCACCGCTGCCGTGGCCGTGAAGCAGGTAGATCACGTCGCGGCCCTCGAGCAAGGCGCGGTCGAGGAAGTGCTCCGTCGCCCGCAGCGCGTCGTCGACGCGCATGCCGCGTAGGTCGAGGGTGTTGTCGTCGCCCCGCCCCGGCGTCTCCAGCGCCGCGGCCAGCGCTGGCTTGCCCTGCCGCTTCGCTGCTCCCCCGGCCGCGGCCGGGGCGGGGGCCAGCAGCGCGCGCAGCTGCTCGAGGGGCACCTGCGCGCGGAGGCCCCCGAGCTGCACGGTGACGCGACCGCGCTGTGGGGGCCCGACGACCGCCGCCGCCGCGCCGAGGGCAGATGCACCTGGGCTCCGGCGACCAGCGCGTCGCCCGTGAGCGGCGTGCTCGGCGGCGCGGGCGGTCGCGGCTCGTGCGTGGCGACCGTGCGCGCGAGCGCCGAGAGCTGGCGATCGAGGACGCTGATCTGTTCGCGGTCGGACGCCTTCCGCAGTCCGCTGCGCAGGGCCTTGAGCTCCGCACGCGCGCGTCGCAGCTCGGCCAGGGCGTCGCGATGCGCCAGCGCCAGCGCCTGCGCTTCGCGTTGGCCCAGCGCCGCGCGCAGGCGCTCGTAGGACTGGCGCGCGGCGGCGGCCTCCTGCTCGGCTGCGCGGTGCTGATCGCGGGCCCGGCGCAGCCCCGTCTGCTCGTCGGCGAGGGCTGCGAGCAGCTCCGTCGTGCGCGCGCCCTGCTCACCGAGCAGCTCGCGCGCGCGGCCGATCAACGCGGCGGGCAGGCCGAGGCGCTGGGCCACGGCCAGGGCGAAGGAGCTGCCGGGCAGGCCGCGATGGAGCTCGAAGGTCGGTCGGAGCTGTTGCAGCTCGAAGCCGACGCTGGCGTTGATGAAGCGTGGATCGGCGAGCGCCAGCGTCTTGAGGCGCTCATAGTGCGTGGTCACGATCAGCTGCCCGACGCGTTGCACCAGGGCCTCGAGCAGCGCCTGACCGAGGGCCGCGCCCTCGCCGGGGTCGGTGGCCGTCGTGATCTCGTCGATCAGCAGCAGCGTGCCACGATCGGCGCGCGCCAGAAACGCCAGCAGCCGAGCGAGGTGCCCCGTGAAGCTGGAGAGGCTGCGCTCGAGGCTCTGTTCGTCGCCGATATCCGCCCATATCTGATGATAGAGCGGCAGGCGGCTCTCGGCCGCGACCGGCAGATGCATCCCGCAGCGCAGCATCAGCGCGCAGAGCCCCACGGCCTGCAGGCAGACGCTCTTGCCGCCCGCGTTGGGCCCCGAGATCAGCAGCGCTTGCTGCGGCAGCAGCGTGAGGTCGTGGGCGACGACCGCGCCACCAGCCAACACCAAGAGGGGATGGCGGAGGCCAATCAGCACGATCTGGGCATCGGCGGCCACCGCGGCCGGTCGCGCGCCGAGGCGTTGCGCCAGGCGCGCGCGCGCGGCGATCAAATCGAGCTCGCTCGCCAGCTCGAGATCGGCCGCGATGCTCAGGCGCTCGGCGTTGACCCGCGCGCTCAGCGCCAGGAGGATGCGTGCCGCCTCCCGCGCGACAGCGCCCTGGACCAGGCTGAGCTCGTTGCTCAGCCCTCTGACGGCGCTGGGCTCGACGAAGACCGTTGCGCCGCTCGCCGACGAGCCGAGCACAAGGCCGTCGAAGGGCCGCTCGGCATCGGCGCGGAAGGGCAGGACGTAGCGGCCCTCACGCTCCGTGAACAGGCGCTCCTGGAGCTGCCTGGCGAGGCGCGGCGTCTCGATCAGCCGCTTGAGCTGCTGAACGATCTGCTGCTGCAGCTCGCGGCCCCGTCGGCGCAGCCGGCTCAGCTCCGGGCTGGCGTGGTCGGCGAGCGCGCCGCTCGGCTCGCAGCAGTCGAGAATCGGCCGCCAGACCTGTTCGAGCGGATGCAGCGCGGCGGCGCGCGCGGCGAGTCCGGGGGCGACAAGGCTCGCGTCGGCGCGTCGGCGCGTCAGCGCGTCCCGCACCTCGGCCAGCGACTGCAGGGTCAGCGCCACCTCGTAGAGCGCGGGGCCGCTCAGCGCCCCCTCCTTTGCCAGCCGGAGCAGCGTTGGCGCCAGCTCGGCGATCGGCCCGAAGCTCAGCGCCTGATTGGCGTCCGCGAGCGCCGTGGCCTCGCTGACGAGGCCGATCGTCTCGGTCACCGCGGCGGCGTCGGCGAGGGGCGCGAGCCGCAGCGCCCGGGCCTGACCGCGCGGCGTGCTGCAACGCTCGGCGAGGTGGGTCAGCAGGGTTGGCCAACCCAACGCCGCGGCGCTCGAATCCCAGGGCGGATCCGGCGCTGCCGCGCCACTGGCCCGGGCCTTCGTCGCGTCGCGGCGCTCGGTCGTGGCGTTGGCCGCAGCAGCGTCGCCGGTGCGGGGACTGCCGGCAGTCGGGCTCATCGTGGCGTGGCGTCGCGTCCGTCGCTAGCGGCGTCCGGGGCCGCGGCTCGTGGCGCGCTGGCAGGCGTGGGCCGCGCCGCGCCGGCTGGGGCCGGAAGCGTCGCCGTCGGCGCTGGCGGGCTGAGGAGGCGGAGGAAGCCGGTCTCGCGCCCGATCGCGAGCGCGCCGGCGATCAGGCCCAGGACGCCGAGCGCGACCGCGGTGAGCAGCCGGGAGATCGAGATGCGCGCGAGGGGGAGGCTGGCGCGTGGCGGCGCGGCGTCGGAGGGAGCGAGCCGCGCTTCCCGCACGACGACCGGCGGGAGCGGGATCGCGATCGGCGTCAGGCTACCGGTCTCGGCCAGGCTCCCCGGCAGTGTCCCGCTGGCGCCGGGCGCGCCGCTCGTCGCGGTGCTCAGGCCGAGAATCGAGGCTACGGCGCCAGCGCGGCCGCTGGCCAGCTTGTTCAGCTCATAGGCCAGGTGTGCCATGCTCTGCGGTCGATCGGCGGGGTCGGGCGCCAGCGCCCAATGAATCGTCTGCGCCAGCGCTTCGGGCAGCTCGGGGCGCTGATCGCGAAGGGGCGTAATCGAGCCGTTGGCCATGTGATCGAAGATCTCGACCACCGTCTCGCCCCAATGCGGCGGTTGGCCCGCCAGCATCTCGTAGAGCAGCGAGCCCACCGAATAGATATCGGAGCGGTGGTCGCAGGCGCGACCCGTCGCCTGCTCGGGTGCCATGTATTCGGGCGTGCCCATCGCCACGCCGTCCTCGACGGGCAGGGCCTGAGCGATGCCGAAGTCGAGGACCTTGACGAAATCGACGTTGCCTTCGCGCGCCGTGAGAAAGACGTTTTCGGGCTTGAGGTCGCGGTGGACGATCCCGGCCTGATGCGCGGCCGCGAGCGCCTCGCAGATCTGGGCGCCAATCCGGACGGTGCGCTCGACATCGAGACGCCCCTCGACGCGCAGCACGTCCGCGAGATCCTGCCCGTCGAGGTGCTCCATCGCGAAGTACACCGCGCCGTCGTCGGTGGTGCCAGAGTCGTAGATCGCGATGATGTTGGGGTGTCCGATGCGACTGGCGGCGCGGGCCTCGTGGCGAAAGCGCCAGACGGCGTCTGGTTGCTGGCCGTAGAGCTCGTGGAGCACCTTGACCGCCACGTGCTTGTCGAGCCCGAGGTGCGTGGCGCTGTAGACCATCCCCATGCCGCCCTCGCCGATCAAGCCGTCGACCCGATAGCGGTCCCCGAGGATGGTGCCGAGCGCGAGCCGCGGCGCCATCACCGCGCGCGGGCTCGTGCTGTCGCCGCGCAGTGCCATCGGCAGGGTGGTGGCCTCGGGTCCGTGGGGCGAGCGGCGGGGGAGGGGCGAGCGCGGCTGCTCTGCGGTGATCGCCTGGCGAATCGGCGCGGTCAGCGTGGTGCGTCCCGCGGCCAGGGCCGCGGCGACAATGGCGCCGCGCTCGCGCCGCTCCTGCTCGATTTGCGGGCCGTAGAGGTCGACCAGGAGCTGCTGCACGGTGGTGGCGTCGGTCGTCGGCGCGAGGCGTGCCAGCAGCGCGGCCAGATCCTGGCGCATCAGCTCGGCGCTGGCGTAGCGGTCGTCGCCCCGCGGTGCGAGCGCGCGCGCGACGATCGCGTCGAGCTCCGGCGGCAGCGTCGGGTCGATCGTCGAGGGCCGCGGTACCTGCGGGTAGGCGGCGCGGTGCAGCCGATCGCGCTGGCTGCCCTCGCGCGGGAAGAGCCGCTGGCCGGTCACCAGCTCCCAGAGGATCACGCCGGTCGCATAGACATCGGTGCGCGCGTCGAGCGTGCCGCGCAGCGCCTGCTCGGGCGGCATATACGAGAGCTTGCCGAAGAGGATGCCGGGGGCCGTGTGCTGCACCCGGACCCGGCGCACCGCCAGACCGAAGTCCGTGATCCTCACCTCGCCGGAGTAGGAGAGCAGCACGTTGGGTGGGCTGATGTCGCGATGGACCAGCCCCAGGTCACCCCAGGTGTGGACATACTCCAACGCGCGGCAGACCTCGCGCACGAGGTGCAGTGCTACGGGCAGCGGGCAGCGCTGTTCGAGCTGGCCGAGCCGCGCCCAGACCGTGCGCAGGTCCTTGCCCTCGATGTACTCCATCACGAGGTAGTAGCGGCGCTCGAGCCTGCCGCCTTCGAAGACGGGCACCAGGTTGCCGTGGCTGAGCTGGGCCGCCAGGCGGACCTCCTCGGCGAAGCGCGCCGCGAAGTCCTGATCCGTGAGCTGGGGCAGGATCTGCTTGATCACATAGAGCTTGCGCAGATCGGACTGTGCGTTGACCGCGAGATGAAGCTCGCCCATGCCGCCGCGCGCCAGCGGCGCCAGGAGCAAGTAGGCGCCGAAGGGTCGCGGGTAGGGCGCAGGCTCGGGCTGCGTGTCGGCGCGGTCAAACGGGGACGGTGCGCTCATCGTGCTTGGTCTGCCGGGGCGGTGGGGTGCAGGCCTCGCTATCGTACCATCGCGGCGACGACGACGCGCCTTTCGTCGCCGCCCTCAGTCCTCCTCGCTATCCCCGCGCTCGAGCCGCCGCTGGATCATCTTGCGCTTGAGACGGCCGACATAGTCGGCGAGCAGCCGCCCATTGAGGTGATCGTTCTCGTGCTGCATCGCCCGCGCGAAGAGCGCCTCCCCCTCGACCTCGAAGGGTTGGCCCTCGAGGTCGAGGGCCTTGGCCCGGCAGCGCAAGGCGCGCTCGATCGGGACGTAGATGCCGGGGAAGGAGAGGCAGCCCTCGTCGCAGAGCTCCTTGGCGCCGCCGAGCGGCTCGATCTCCGGATTGATGAAGGCGAGGGGGGCAGCCGTCGCGGCCTGTCCGGCGACCTCCGCGTCGACGATGAAGAGGCGCAGCGGCTCGCCGATCTGGATCGCCGCTAGCCCCGCGCCATGCGCAGCGAACATCGTCTCGGCCATGTCGCTGACCAGCTGACGCAGGCCCGGAAGCTCGTGGCGCTCGACCGGGCGACAGACTTGCTTCAGGCGCGGATCGGGGTAGCGAACAATCGGTAGCAGCGGCATCGCTCAGGCTCCCATTTTGTTTGACCGCGAAGGTCTGTCGCCTCCGGTCGTCGGCAGCGCGCCGGATGCTGTGGCGCAGTTTGACGCCCTCTGCGCGGCGGCGCAACGTGGCCCAACCCAGTGACCCAGAAAAGGCGCTCGCGCCTGCGTCGAGGCGCCGGCGGGCGTAGCGCCAAGGGCGCAGATGAATATAATCCCCCCCGTGACCGGAGGAGCGTGCGTGGCTGCCCTGAACTCATCGATCACCCGGGTCACGGCTGCTGCGCCGCGCCTCGTGCGCGAGGGCGAGGCGCAGATCCGCACCGACTTTGGCGAGTTCTGGTTCCTCGGCTTTCGCGACCGCAGCGGCTTGGAGCACCTCGCCGTGCTGCAGGGCGACGTTCGTGGTGAGGGCGTGGTCTGTCGCATCCACTCGAATGCCTGACCGGCGAGGTCTTTCACTCGCGCCGCTGCGATTGTGGGGCGCAACTCGACCTGGCGCTCGAGCGCATCGCCGCCGCCGGCAGGGGCGTGCTGATCTACCTGCGCCAGGAGGGGCGCGGGATCGGGCTGCTCAACAAGATTCGCGCCTATGCGCTGCAGGACCAGGGCGCCGACACCGTCGAGGCCAACCTGGCGCTGGGCTTCGCCGGCGACCTGCGGAGCTACGGCGTGGCTGCCGAGATGCTCCGCGAGCTCGGCGTTGCCTCTGTCCTTTTGATGAGCAACAACCCGGAAAAGGCGCGGGGTCTGCAGAGCGCCGGGATCGACGTGCAGCAGCGCCTGCCGCACGTCGCTGGCGTGCACGCCGAAAACAGCGACTACCTTCGCACCAAGAGCGCGCGCATGGGGCATGACTACCCCGAGGGCACGCTCAGCCCGCACGCTGGAGCAGGCGCTGGAGCAGGCGCTGCGGCCGTGCCGAGGCCTCAGGGCCGCGAGGGGGCCTGAGGCCCCGGCAGGGGGGCCCCTCGGAGCAGGCGCTCGCGCAGGTCGCTGCGTGGTTCCAGCGCCCCGAGGAAGGCCGTCGTCACCACCTGGCTGTGGCGGTGGCGGTCGTCGGGGAGGCTGAGGCAGAGTTGCGTCGTTTCCAGCACGCAGCCCGCGCCGCGCGCCCCGAGGTGCTCGACGAGGTCCTTGGCGATGGCCGCGGTGGCCTGCTCCTGCAGGGTCAGGCGCTGGGTGTGGCAGGCCACGAGTTGCCCCAGCCGTCCCAGCCCGGCCAGCCGATCGCCCGGCAGGTAGACCACATGCGCGCGGCCGAAGAAGGGCACGAGGTGGTGCGGACAGAGGCCGTGACAGGACAGGTCGAAGGCGAAGACGGCGTCGGCGCCGGCGACTGCCGGCAGCGTCTCAGCGAGGATCGTCGCCGGATCGGCCTGATAGCCCGCCAGCAGGTCGCGGCGCCAGAGCTCGCTGACCGCGCGCGGCGTGTCGAGCAGCTCGGCGCTCTGCGGGTCAAGACCGGCAGCGCGGAGCAGCTCGCGGATGGCGTGTTCGAGGGTCATGCCGCGCAGGCTCGCCGCTAGAACGCCGCGCGCTCGACCGTGCCCGAAAACGTGCCGTTGAGGGTGCCCCCACCGGCGAAGATCGCGAAGAACTCACCGGCCGCGTGTTGGCCCGGGTTGCCTAGCGTATCGAAGACGATGCTGCCGCGCTCCACCTGCGGAAAGGCTGCGCCCGAGATCACGATATGCTCGACGGTGCCCTCCTGCGCCACGAGGTCGACGCTGACCCCGGCCTCGAGCGGAAAGGGCACCACCACCTTGATCGGCTTCTCGAACTGCGCCGGATCCGAGCGAGGGATCGTGCGCAGGTACTCGACGACCATCGCCGTCGGCTGGCCGCCGCTCTCCTGGCGCTGAATCACGACACGATCGTAGGAGAGCTGGTACTCGTTGACGAAGGTGCCGCTCAGCTCGCCCTCGCTGCCGCAGGCGAGCGCGCCGGCAGCGAGCAGCAGCGTGGCGACGATGTTCCAGCTTCGCTTCACTTCCAGACTCCATGCGCCACCTTGGCGCCGCTGAGAAACGCGTTGCCCTCGTTGCGGAGACCGACGCATTCGTAGGCCACCATCGGCTCGTTGTTCGGCGCGAAGGCCAGCGAGGTGTAGCGGCCGCAGAGCTGCTCGCCGCCGTCGTCGACGACCCAGGTGCGCCACTCGCCGCCGAGCCGATAGGCTAGCATCACGGCGTCGTTATCCGGTTCACACTGCGTCGCGCCGGCGCGGGAGCAGCGGTAGTAGCTGATGGCGGGGTTGCCGGCGGCGTCGAAGGCGAGCGACGAGTAGAGCCCGTGCTGCGTCGTGCTGAGGTCGACCAGCTCGGGGCTGCTCCAGCCCTCGAGGTCGCTCGACTCGATGTAGCGCAGCGACTTGTCGCGCGAATCGAAGTAGGCGATCGCGTAGCGCCCCCGGCCGTCGCTCGCCAGGCTGGGCCGCTCCTCGATGCCCCCGGCTACGAGCAAGCGCGGTTCCGTCCAGCCGCTGCTCTCGCGCACGGCGATCCGCAGGCCGTGACGCGCCGGGGATTGCGCCACCAGGTTAGCGGCCAGCGCGACGGCACGGCAGTCGGGCGCTGGCGTGAAGAGCATCGTGGCGTACATCCCATCGCCATAGCCTTGGCTATTCAGGTCGAGGCCGCCGACGTCTTCGCCGCCGTCGTAGCGCCATTCGGCGCGGGCGTTGCCGTCCTGCTCGTAGTAGCCGAAGTGGACGTCGCGATAGGTCGCGTGGACCTCTCCGGCGCAGTCGACGGCGAGCGTGGTCCAATGCCCCACGGTATCGCCTGTGGAGCCCGCGGCGGAGAAGGTGCGTTTGCTCCAGGTCGCGCCCTGGTCGGCGGACTGCGAGGCGACGGCGTCCGAGCTGTCGCAGCCGCGCTGGCTCGGCGCGCCGCCGAGATAGCCGACATTCGGTCGCCCCTGATGGTCGAAGACCAGCGAGAGCCCGTGGGTCGGTCCGATCGTCTGGTCGACCTTGACGGCGGGCTGCCAGCTCGTGCCATCGAAGCGCGCATACATCACGTCCTGCGCGGGACGCTGGCGGTCGACGAAGCCCGAGCCGAGCGCCGAGGGCGGGCAGCTCACCGTGGGCTCATTCTCGACTGGGACCTTGCGGAAGTAGGCCAGGCCGAGCTCAGTGCCATGCGCGGCGAGCGCGCCCTGAATCCCTGCATTGTCGGCGTCGATCACCAGGCGCGAGACGAAGCTGAGGGTCGCGCCGGCCGGTGGGCCGCCGTCGGCGGTGCCGCCGTCGCTGCGCAGTCGGGCATCACGCCGGAGCGGGTCGCCGCTGTCGCTGCAGCCCAGCAGGGCGAGCATGACCAGCAGCGCGATTGAACGCGGTTCAGCGGTGGAGACGAAACGCATGGATCCCTCCCTGATTGACGGCCCCCGCGCTCAGGGCGCGTAACAGACGCCGCTGGTGACCTGAGTGGCGCAGGGCGGCACTGGGCAGCCGTCAGCCCCGATCTTGACGAGCCTCACGCGGTAGCGGCAGCTCCAGGACCAGCTATTGTGCAGCAGATCGGAGACGTAGAGCCGCAGGGTGTCCGCGCTGCCGGAGGCGCCGCCGCCGGGCGGTCGCAGCAGCACCCGGCAGCCGGCCCCGGCGAGGTGACTGAAGTGCTGCTGGCCGGGCGTGCCCGCGGCGAGCTGGAAGTCGCCCCCGCCTTCGCCGGTGCTGATGACGAAGTTAAACTGCAGCCCGTTGCCCGACGCGCCGCCCGCCGGACAAGTTCCGACTGTCTCGTAGTCAGCGCCGAGCATACAGGTCGCGCCCTTGCAGGGGTTGTCGAAGGTGTAGCTATCCTCGTCGTGCTCGTAAGCGATGCTGCCCTCGACCCAGGCCCCGGTGCCGACGAGGTCGCCCTTGGCCTTGGCGCGGTCCCGCGACCCGGAGGCGAAGAGCCGGCCGACCTTCCCCGCGTCGAGCTCCGTGCCGTCGAGCTGGGGCTCCTCGCTGGCGGAGGTGATCAGGCGCGGGTAATAGCCGTTGTCGGTCGCGCCGTCCGGATCCATGCAGACCTTGACCGTCAGCGTGTAGGTGGCGTCGTAGTCCCACTCGTCGCCGAGGAAGTCGGCGACGCGCAGATACCAGGGCCCCGGATGGAACATCGGCTGCGCCGTCAGCACGGTCGCGCCGTTGTCGGCCCGACGCGCGAACTGCTGCGCGGCGCAATGCGCCCCCGGCACGCAGAGCACGGCGCCCGCGCAGCGCTTCTCGGTGGCGCAGGTGGCCGTCGGCGCGGCCTGACAGAGCGTGTCGTTGCAGAAGACCTCCGTCTTCGGAATGCAGCTGAAGCTGCTGTCGGTGCAGTCGAGCGCGTCGGCACAGGAGCGCGCCGCAGGCTCGGCGAGCACGCGACAGCATTCGTCCTTACTGCAAGACGTCGCCTCGTGGGCGAAGAGCAGCGCCAGGCTGCTATCGACGACGGTGGCGCGATCGAAGGCGAGCTTGACCTCCATCACGGCAGGGTTGGCGACGCTGAGGTTGGCGGGGGCGTCGATGCGGTAGTAGTCGACGTCCGCGAGCGAGGCCAGTCGACCCTGCACGCTCAGCTCCAGCGGCGCCGTGCAGGCCTGACCGGTGAAGCTGCCGATCGTCCGCGCCGTGCCGAGGCCCTGACCACCTGGATGGTCGTTGCGCGTGCCGCGATCGTTGGCATCGGGCTCTGGGCGCGCGGCGACGCGCAGCGTATAGGGCGTGGCCACGTCGCTGTCGTTGCTCTCGGCGTCCTCGACGGCGACGTAGTAGGTCCCGGCGCTGGGCACCGCGTAGATCGTGCTCAGGTCGGTGGGGGCCCGCGAGCCGTCGGGGTTGCTGTCGCTGGCGACCTCGACCAACCGGCCGCCCTCGAGGCGGTAGACCGTATGCTTGTAGTCGACGGGCGTCGGCGCCGCCGTCGTCAGCGCGACGTCGAGGAGCTGGTCGGCGGCCACGTTGACCTTGTAGAAGTCCCGGTCCCCCGTGCAGGAGATCCGACCGCTGTTGCTCGCGCCGACCGTCGTGGCCTTGGCCTCGTCGTCGTTGGGCTCCTGGCTGTCGGGGTCGGCCTCCGTGCTGTAGCTGAGCCTGTAGCTGTTCTTCTCGTCCCGGGCGTCATTGCCCTGGTCGAGCACCTGCAGGTAGTAGCTGCCGGGCGCGAGACAGTGCAGCGCGTTGAAGGCGTTGTTCTGGCCCTCGGGGGCGCGGGCGACCACCGTGTTGGCGTCTTTCAGCACGAGGTAGGTCAGGTTGATCGGCGAGACCGGCGCGGAGAGCTGGAGCTTGACGCGCAGCAGCTGCTTACCGGCTGGAACCTCGATCCGGTAGTAGTCATTGTCCAGCCGCGGGCAGATGTAGTTGACGGTCTCGTCGCCCTCCGCCAGCGTATGGGCGGTGTCGAGGTTGATCATGCGATCGACGCCATCCGGGCACGATCCCTGGCCACCACCACCGTCGTCGCCGCCGCCACCACCGCCGTTATTTTCGCTGCAGCCGACCATTGCGGTGGCGAACTGAAGCGTTAGCGCCAGCAGCGCTGCCAGGCCGAGCCCATACGATGCACGCTTGATCATCAGGTCCTCGTGCAGCGCGACGCTCGCGGCGCGCTGGTGATTTCCGCGCTCGCGCCAGCCCAGAGGCGGCGCGGGCGCGAGCCGAGCCGAAACTACGCCTCTCGTCTACCGCGGCGCCGCCCCGAGTGGCGAGGGCAATGATGGCGACGCTAGGGCGCGGGGCACGCCAGATCCTGCGCGGGGCAGACGCAGTCCTTCGCCGCGTCGAAGAGGCGCGGATCCTTCCACGCCGACTCCGGTACGCGAATCTGGCCGTTTGGCGGCAGCTTGGCGCCTGTCTGCGCGTCGTAGCGCGCGCGCACGCAGGCGATGCTGAAGACGCCATAGTCCTTCGGGTTGTCGAAGGGGACCTGGCCAAAGGCGATCTGTAGGGTATTCCAGCCGTCCTGGCTGACGCCGCGTGGGTCGACGAGGGTGATGTTCTCGGCCGTCCAGTCATAGCAGGTGACGTGGCGCTGCCAGGTGCAGATCGGTTGATCGCCGGCCAACGCGCGCTGGGTCTCGCAGCGCTGGCTGCCAACGCAGTGACTGCTCTGACAGCGCTCGCCGCGCAAGGTGCACTCCCCGTCGGCGCTGCAGGCGGTCAGCGAGCTGCAGTCCCCCACGGCGCTGCAGCGGCAGAAGCCATCGCCGCAGTCGCGCCCCTGGGGACAGTCGGCATCCGCGCTGCAGCGCGTCGGCTCTTGCTCGATGCCCGTGCCCGTGCGCTGGATGTCGTAGCGGTAGCCGATCCGCGAGCGGTGGGCGGCGTCATCGCTGCGGGGATCGCTGTGCAGGCGCAGCTCGTCGCCGTTGGGCATCCCATCGAAGTCGAGGTCGTCGAGGGTGTCGTCGGCCACCGGATTGGTGCCGAAGCGGACCTCGACGTTATCCGGGATACCGTCGGCGTCGCTGTCGAAGAGATCGCGGCTCGTGCCGAGAAAGCGCTCCTCGCAGTCATGCAGCCCGTCGCCGTCGGAATCGTCGGGCACGCCATCGCCGTCGAGATCGCTGGCGGCCGCGTTGCAATCGGCGTCGCCAGGGTTGAGTGCGTCCGCCCCCGAGGAGCGAAAGAAGTGCTCGAGCGCGTCGCCGAAGCCATCGCCGTCGCTGTCGCCCGAATAGACCTTGGTGCCAATCGTGCGCTCGAGCTCGTCGTCCAGGCCGTCGCCGTCGCTGTCGGTGACCG
The DNA here is from genome assembly GCA_016711215.1 of Pseudomonadota bacterium. Classification (NCBI taxonomy): domain Bacteria; kingdom Pseudomonadati; phylum Pseudomonadota; species Pseudomonadota bacterium. The sequence continues at coordinate 897,994 of JADJTL010000001.1, forward strand.
TCGTCGTCGCCGTCGGTCGGCCGTTGAGGTTGCTGGCGATCAGGTTCTTGAGGCGGAAGACGCGGCGCAGCGTCGAGAAATCGACGTGGAGGAAGTTGATCTCCTCGCCGTTGAGGAAGTTGCGGAAGGTGCCCTGGCCGACGTCCGCCATCTGCTTCAGCAGCGCGATCGCCTGATCCTGAAAGACGCCCGTCGTCGTCTGGCTGGCGAGGTAGGCGGTGTGCAGCTTGAGATCGCCGATCGGATAGAGCGCCTTGAGGCTCATGATGTCGTTGACGCGCCGCAGAATGCCGGTGGGGACGTTGTACTGCGGGTAGCGGCCGGCGTACTGGGCCTGATCGCCGAGCAGCTCACGGATGATCTCCGGCGGCACGTCGCCCCAATCCTCGCGGTCGTTGATCCGCGGATCGGGCTGCCCGTCGGAGAGGAAGATCACGACATAGCGGCTGCGGTTCAGCGCGCCCGTGTTGTTGCGGCGCATCTCGGCCATGTCGCGCGAGAGCAGCTGGAAGGCCTCCGAGAGCGCGCCCTCGTAGTCGGTGACGGAGCCGCCGTTGTTGATCTGCGGCAAAGCGGTCAGCAGCTCGCGCGGATCCTCGGCGAAGCCCGGCTGGCCGTTGGGCAGGCGCGTGACCACCTGCTTGGCCGAGCCGAAGCGCTCGATCGCGAAGGCCACGCCGGGGTCGATCTGCGCGGCGCAGACGCCGTTGACGCAGCCGGTGCCTGGCGTCGGGCAGTCGGCGCAGGCGGTCTCACCGGGGCCGCAGCCGGCCTTGGCGACGTCGCAGAGCGGCAGGCAGACGCCGTTGGTGCTGGTCGGCGCCGGGCAGCGGCGCAGGCTGCCACATTCCTTGGCGTCGGTGCCGATCGGGCAGCAGTCGGGGCCAACGCACATCGCCGGCCCAGCGCCCGTGCAGGCCGGGCAGAGCGTGCTGCCCTTGCCGCAGCTCGGCTCGCCGGTGTTGCAGTAGAAGGGCGAGTAACGCACGCCGAGGTTGATGAACTGGGTGATCACCTGGCGCACGGCGCGGCTGCGCCCCGTGGCCTGCGTGGGGTCGACGACCGTCGTCTCGCCGTAGCGCGGTTCGGGCGTGGTGCGGCCCGGGTCGTTGACGTTCATGCTCTGCGAGGTGTCGATGATGAAGAGCACCTTGAGCGGGAACTCGAGCTCGGCGGGGTCGGCGGTGCAGACATGCCCGGCCAGGCGCAGCTTGTTGTCGAAGGGCGGCGGCGGCGCCTCCGTGATCAGGTTGAGCGCGACGTCCGTGCAGCCGACGGTTAGGCTCGCGCCCAGCGTCAGGACGGCCAGCAGCACGTGGGACCGCCCGCCGCAGCAGCTCGTGCCGTGCCTCATGGCAGCTCCACGCCAACGCAGGGGTCGAGCTTGCGGTCGCGCTGCGCCGCGGCGCGGCGCGTGGTCAACTCGCCAAGATCGTAGAAGTCGTCGACGGTCAGCGTGACCTTGCCGGTGGCTGGGCTCTTGAAGCCGCAGGCCTGTTCCTTGCCGTCGTCGGCGGTGCAGGTCTGGCGCACGTACTGCGCCCGCACGCAAGCGCCCTTGTAGCTGCCGAAGTCGCGCGGGTCGTCGGCGGGGCCCTCTCCGAAGAGCAGCGTGACCTCGTTGTAGCCGATGGTGCCGGCCGCCGCGCGCTGTGCGGTGCTGACCAGGCGCAGGCGCCGCACGGCGAAGTCGAGGCAGCTCCGTCGGTCGACCCGCTCGGCCTCCTCCTCGCGGTCATAGATGTAGCGGAAGTTGGCCTGGATCTCGGGGTCGGCCTGCGTCGGCGACGAATGGGTCTTGATCTCCTCGTCGTTGCGCTTGCCGTCGAAGTCGCTGTCGTCCTTGGCGTCGGCGACGATTGGATCGGTGCCGAAGGCGAACTCGACGCCGTCCGGGATGCGGTCGCGGTCCGAGTCGACGAGCTTGGGATCGGTGCCGAGGATCGCCTCTTCGCAGTCCAGTAGGCCATCGCCGTCGCGGTCGATGCGCTCGCTCGCCGTGCAGCGACGCACCGGCAGGGCTGGGTCGTTGGGGTCGAAGCCACTCTTGAGGCGATCGAGCTCGAACTTGTCGTTGTAACCGTCGCCGTCGCTGTCGCGCTCGCGGTCGTTCGTCTTGGCCTCGAACTCGCGCCCGTCGTCCACGCCATCGCCGTCGGTGTCGACGAGCAGCGAGGTCAGCCCCGGGAGGGCGTTGTCGCTGCTGGCGATGAAGCTGGTCATGCCGAAGGGCCGCGAGACCGACGAGTAGTTGATGTCGAGGAAATCGATCTTCTGGCCGGCGTTGAAGCTGCGGTAGAAGCCGCCGCCGGCGATCGCCATCGTCTTCAGCAGCTCCTCGCTCTTGGCCTTGTCGATCGCGAAGATGTCGAGCACGGCCTGCGGGAGGCTGTCGATGAAGAGGAAGGCGGTATGCAGCCGCAGCTCGCCGGCGTTGTACTGCTGGCCGAGGGCGACGATCTCGTTGACCTTGCGCACGAGATCCTCACCGGAGTTGTAGGATTGGCACTGCTCGGTCATCGCCGGATACCACTCGCGCATCTTGGCGCAGAGCTCCGGGTTGGCGTTGAAGTTGTCGCACCACTCCTCGCGCGGCACGTCGCACCAGCTATCGACGATGATCCCGACGTTGACCGTGTCGTTGCCGCAGCCCTTCTGGCAGACAGGGTCGGGGGCGCCGTCCGAGAGGAAGATCAGCACGTACTTAGTGCGCGCGCGCTCCACGGGATCCGTCTCGACGAGGTCCTTCTCGAGCACCTGGTAGGCCGTGCTCAGCGCGCCCTGATAGTCCGTGGTGATGTCGGCCTGGCCGAGGCCGGCCGCCGCCTGGTTCAGCACGGAGGCGTCGTTGGTGAAGCCGCCGCCCGTGGCAGTGGACGAGCCATTGACGGTAATCCGGCCGTTGAAGCGGATGATCGCGAAGGACACCGCCGGGTTGTTGCGGAAGCGGTCGACGACCCGCTGCACGGCGGCCTGCCGCCCGGGATTCTGGGCGCCGGCGCAGAGCGTCGCGCACTGCGCCGGTGGTAGGCCGTAGCCATCGGGGGCGGGCTGCGGGCAGAGCGTGCTGCAGCCCGAGGCCGTGGCGTCGGAGGGGTCGGTGAACTGCATCGACCCCGAGCTGTCGACGATGAACATGATCTTGACGGGGAAGACCTGCTCGTTGGGCGGCGAGGTGCAGACGCGCCCCTCGATATCGAGCCGGTCATCCACCAGGTCGGCGACCTGATGGCTAATGGGTTGCAGCCCCGCCTCGCTACAAGCGGCGCCACAGAGCAGCAGGACTCCCATGGCCCAGCGTCCTAGGTTCATCGCGCTTCTCCATGCTCACCTTCACCGCCGCGCCGCCGCGCCCGGGCGGAGGCCGGGCCGGGGGACGAGGCGGTGGCTGAGCTGAGTGGGAGCTGTTCGGCTCCCGGTGAGTATAGACGAGAATCGCTGCGCTGCCGACGTTGCTCGGCCGTGTGTTGCTCGGCCGTGTGTTGCTCGGCCGTGTGTTGCTCGGCTGCGTGTTGCTCGGCCGTGGCGCCGGAGCGCGGGCGACCGGGCCGCGGGAGCGAGCGCAGGGGTCGGGCTTGAGCGAGGGCTTCCGGGCCCGCAGGGCCCGGAAGCTGCGGAGCGTGGGCTGGTGAGCCGAGGGACACTCGCTGCTTTAGCTCTCGCGGCGAGCGCGGCGGAGGCCGAGGAGGGTGAGGGCGAGCAGGAGGCCGAGGCCGGCGCTGCTGCCGTGGCCGCCGACGCTGCAGCCGCCGGTGGACCCGCCATCCGCCGTGACGGTCATGACGTAGCTGTTGGCGCTGGGGAAGTCGGGGTTGACCTGGTCGGCGAAGACGAGCTCGCCCTGGACCTTGATCTTGTAGGTGCCGGGCTCGTCGGCGGCGAAGGTGGCGACGTTGTTCTTGAGGTAGAAGTACTCGTGCGGGCTGGAGAGGCGGACCGAGCCGCGGGGGTTATTGACGGTGGCGGTGGAGCCGCTGGGGCGCTCGACGACGGTCCAGGTGTAGCGCAGGGCCGTGTTCTCACGGTTGGCGAAGAGGCGCAGGCGGAAGTCCTCGCCGGTCTTGACCTTCATCGAGGGCGAGTAGACCTGGAAGGCGGTGGTGCGGTCGAGGCAGTTCTTCTCGTCGCCGTCGACGACGAAGCAGGAAGCGCTCGTCACAGCCGTTGCCCTTGTTGTCGCGGTCGTCGTCGGCCTGGTCGGGGTTGGAAAGTGAGCGGCAGTTGTCGCGGCCGTTGACGATGCCGTCGCCGTCGAGGTCGCTGTCACAGGCGTCACCGATCCCGTCGCCGTCGGTGTCCTTCTGATCAGCATTGGCGACGCTGGGGCAGAGGTCACGGCTGTCGGGGATGTTGTCGAGGTCGAGGTCCTCGTCACAGCCGGAGGGCAGCGCGGCGCCCTGGTCGGTGTTGGCGACGAGGGGGCAGTTGTCGAGGATGTCGAGGTGCCCGTCGTTGTCGTCGTCGGCGTCGCAGGCGTTGCCCTGGCCGTCGCTGTCGGCGTCACCCTGGGTCGGGTTGGCGACGGCGGCGCAGTTGTCGGCGCCGTTGGCGAGGCCGTCATTGTCGAGGTCGGCGTCGCAGGCGTCGCCGAGGCCGTCGCCGTCGGTATCCTTCTGATCCTTGTCGGCGGCGTTGCTGCAGAGGTCGCAGGCGTCACCGTGGCCGTCGCCATCGCTGTCGGTCTGATCGACGTTGCTGACCTGCGGGCAGTTGTCGACGTCGTCCTCGCGGCCGTCATTGTCGTAGTCGTCGGCGTATTGGTACGTGTCGCCGAAGTCCGTGTTGGCGATCAGGATCGACCCGCCGCCGCAGCCGCAACCGCCGCCGCCGGAGGTGTCCGGGGTGCCGCAGGCGCCGCCCGTACACTCGCCGAGCGCCTGGGCGTAGGCCGCGCTATGGGTCACGAGCAAGCCCATCGCGCTAAGAGCCGCTACCACCAAAAATTTGCGCATCATGGTCGATCCCTCCCCGTGTTGCCGTCGTCGTTGCTGGGTTTGTTTCGGCGCCTGGTCGGCACCGTGATTCACTGAGTCTTGTGTAGGCCTTCGCGTCTTCATCGCTGCGCTGAGGTTATGCGAGCGCCGGGCCAACTCGATAGATCCTCGCATCCTCTCGAAATTGCTTGGCGCTTGGCCGAACCTCAGGTCCTGACTCGCGCTCGATCCTGCGTCGACCGTGGGGTGGACGCCACGGTCGGCGCTTTGACGAGGGCAAGGCTGGGCCCGAGTCGGCGGAAAATAAGCTAGCAATAACAGAGTTTAAGCAGGTGAGTTGCGCGGAAAGGACGAGGTGTGGAGTCGATCCTACGGGGAGCTTGGCGGGGTCGTGCGCTGGGAGTCGGGGCGAGGGGCTTCCGGGCCGCAGGGCCCGGAAGCTGCGGAGGGCGCGAGGGGCGAGTGGAGGAACCCTCGTCGCTTGGCTCGCTTAGCTCTCGCGGCGAGCGCGGCGGAGGCCGAGGAGGGTGAGGGCGAGCAGGAGGCCGAGGCCGGCGCTGCTGCCGTGGCCGCCGACGCTGCAGCCGCCGGTGGACCCGCCATCCGCCGTGACGGTCATGACGTAGCTGTTGGCGCTGGGGAAGTCGGGGTTGACCTGGTCGGCGAAGACGAGCTCGCCCTGGACCTTGATCTTGTAGGTGCCGGGCTCGTCGGCGGCGAAGGTGGCGACGTTGTTCTTGAGGTAGAAGTACTCGTGCGGGCTGGAGAGGCGGCCCGAGCCGCGGGGGTTATTGACGGTGGCGGTGGAGCCGCTGGGGCGCTCGACGACGGTCCAGGTGTAGCGCAGGGCCGTGTTCTCACGGTTGGCGAAGAGGCGCAGGCGGAAGTCCTCGCCGGTCTTGACCTTCATCGAGGGCGAGTAGACCTGGAAGGCGGTGGTGCGGTCGAGGCAGTTCTTCTCGTCGCCGTCGACGACGAAGCAGAAGCGCTCGTCACAGCCGTTGCCCTTGTTGTCGCGGTCGTCGTCGGCCTGGTCGGGGTTGGAAAGTGAGCGGCAGTTGTCGCGGCCGTTGACGATGCCGTCGCCGTCGAGGTCGCTGTCACAGGCGTCACCGATCCCGTCGCCGTCGGTGTCCTTCTGATCAGCATTGGCGACGCTGGGGCAGAGGTCACGGCTGTCGGGGATGTTGTCGAGGTCGAGGTCCTCGTCACAGCCGGAGGGCAGCGCGGCGCCCTGGTCGGTGTTGGCGACGAGGGGCAGTTGTCGAGGATGTCGAGGTGCCCGTCGTTGTCGTCGTCGGCGTCGCAGGCGTTGCCCTGGCCGTCGCTGTCGGCGTCACCCTGGGTCGGGTTGGCGACGGCGGCGCAGTTGTCGGCGCCGTTGGCGAGGCCGTCATTGTCGAGGTCGGCGTCGCAGGCGTCGCCGAGGCCGTCGCCGTCGGTATCCTTCTGATCCTTGTCGGCGGCGTTGCTGCAGAGGTCGCAGGCGTCACCGTGGCCGTCGCCATCGCTGTCGGTCTGATCGACGTTGCTGACCTGCGGGCAGTTGTCGACGTCGTCCTCGCGGCCGTCATTGTCGTAGTCGTCGGCGTATTGGTACGTGTCGCCGAAGTCCGTGTTGGCGATCAGGATCGACCCGCCGCCGCAGCCGCAACCGCCGCCGCCGGAGGTGTCCGGAGTGCCGCAGGCGCCGCCCGTACACTCGCCGAGCGCCTGGGCGTAGGCCGCGCTATGGGTCACGAGCAAGCCCATCGCGCTAAGAGCCGCTACCACCAAAAATTTGCGCATCATGGTCGATCCCTCCCCGTGTTGCCGTCGTCGTTGCTGGGTTTGTTTCGGCGCCTGGTCGGCACCGTGATTCACTGAGTCTTGTGTAGGCCTTCGCGTCTTCATCGCTGCGCTGAGGTTATGCGAGCGCCGGGCCAACTCGCAGGAATCCGCTAAGTCATCGAACGAAAAGGTCTTGCTGCGCGCTGCCGGCCGGGGACTCGGCGCGTGCGCTGCCGCAGGCGTGGGTCCGACGCCACGGGGTGTGGAGTGGATCCCACAGTTCGGCGCGCCCGCGGGAGGTGGGGGCCATGCGGGGCGGGCGCAGCCGGGGAAGGCCCGAGGCTTCAGGGCGTGAGGCGTGAGGGCGTCAGGGAGAGGGTGGATCGGGCGCCAGTCGAATGCCCAGCGCATTCAGGCGCTCGACGATCGCGCCGGCGCGGCCAGGGTCGTGGCCACGGTAGTAGCTCAGCAGCTCGCCGAGCGTATCGACGTTCGTCGGCTCGAGCGCGTGGGCGCGCTCCCAGCTCGCGGCCGCTTCCGCCAGGCGTCCGAGCTGGCGCAGGGCCAGTCCGAGGTTGAAGTGGGCGCGCGCATAGCGCGGGTTGATCACGGTCTCGGTCCTCAGGAGCCGCTCGGCCTCGGCCGTGCGCCCCTGCTGCAGCAGGAGCACGCCGAGGTTGTTGTGGGCGATCGGCTCGTTCGGGTCGAGGCGAACCACCTCACGATAGGCACGCTCCGCGCCCGTGGCGTCGCCCGCGCGCTGCAGCGTCGTGCCGAGGTGGACCCAGGCGAGGGGCGCATGCGGCGAGCCGCGCACCGCCGCCTCCGCGAAGGGCAGCCTGCCCGCGAAGGCGTCGCTGTAGCGCCAGGTGAGCAGCGCGAAGGCGCCCAACAACACGGCGGCGGAGGGCGCTGCCACACGAGGCCACCGGCCTGCCAGCGCGTCGATTGACGCACAGGCGACGATGATCACGCCGACCGCCGGCATCACCAGCCGGTTCTCGAGGATCAACGTGTCGGCGACGAAGATCCCTGGGAGCACGAAGGCGAGGGCGACGACGCCGCCGAGCGCCGCGACCGCCCGGCGCGAGCCTGGAAGCAGCAGCGCCGCCAGCGTCAGCGCGACCGTGGCGGCGATGCCTGGCCAGACCGGCGTGTCGCGAATGATGGCCAGCACCGCGAGCTGGGCGGGCAGCACGATCTTACCCAGGCTGGTGAAGACCACCGAGAGCCGCGCGAGCAGCAGGGCCGCCGTCAGACCGCCGCCGCGTGGCAGCGGACTGCTGAGGACGTTGAAACGCGCCAGCGTGTAGATCGCCAGCACGAGCGCCCAACCGACCCAGAGCCAGGGCACCCGCAGCTCGCGCCAGCTCCGTCGCTCGACCCACCTGAGCTGGGCCAGGACGGCGAGCGGAAGGGCGACGGCAGGCTCCTTGCTCAAGAGCGCGGCGGCGAAGCAAAGCAGGTGAGCGAGGCGCGCCCACCACGAGGGCGTATCGAACGCGCGCAGGGCCAACAGCCAGCCGGCGAGCGTGAAGAGGGTCAGCAGGGTATCGTTGCGCCCCGGGATCCAGGCGATGGCCTCGGTCAGCGCCGGATGGAGCGCGAAGGCGAGGGCGCCGGCCAGCGCCACCCCGGGTCGCAGCGGCAAGCGGCGCAGCAGCGCCAGCACGAGCAGCGCGCAGCCCGCGAAGAGCAACAGGTTGGTCAGGCGATAACCCCAGGCGTCTTCGCCGCTGCGGCGCGCGTCCAAGGCGTAGCTCAGGGTGACGAGGGGCCGGTAGTAGGCCTGATCGCGATCGACGGCTTGAAGATACCCGCGCCCCAGCGCCTCCTTGAGGCTGGTGGCGTCGGTGAGCCAGGCGAGCTGGTCGAGGATCAGCGTCTTGTCGTCGAGGTAGGTGAAGTCGAAGCGCACCGAACGCCCGTGAAGGCCGAGCACCGCCGCCAGCACCAGCGCATAGGGCAGCCAGCGGCGCCGGGAGCTCAGGGGCGACCCTCCGCGCGGTCCCGCAGCCCTCGGCGACGGTGCTGGTGAGCGCGGCTGCCGAGCCCTTCGTCGTCGACTCATCGGCTCTTTCGCATCGTCTCTCGCTGACCGTCTCTGGCTCGCCGTCGCTCGCTCACCGTCTCTCGCTCGCCCGCGCAGGCGCTGCCGTGCGTTCTGCTGGCTTCGACCTCGCGGCACGGCGAACGCCCGTTACTCTACACCAGCAACAAGTCGGCGCGGCAACGCGAGCCTCGCGCCAGGGCTACCGGCGCTCCGGTACGGCCCCAACGCTTGCGCCCCGTTGACACGGTTTTGGGCCTGGGCTATAGGCACGAAGCGTTGCCGTTCGGGGATCGTCTAATGGCAGGACGCAGGATTCTGATTCCTGCTATCTAGGTTCGAATCCTAGTCCCCGAACCCGATTCGTTGGATCGAATCGCGGCCCCATAGTCTAGTGGTTAGGACGTCGGCCTCTCACGCCGATAGCCCGGGTTCAAGTCCCGGTGGGGTCACTATCTTGGCAGCGCGCTTGGCGCGGCGGCCGATCCGTCGCGGTCGTCCAGGCAAGAATCGATGCGATCGAGGCGATCGAGGCGATCGAGGCCGGCGGAGACGTCGGCCTTTTCTCTTTCTAGCCCCTTTTCTCTTCGTGGTCTCTTCTTGGGACTTTTTCCCTGCTGGAGGGCATAGCGATGACTCAGTGGCACGGCTTCTTCCTGGTCTGGATCGCGTTGGCTGCGCTGCCGACTCCCGCCCGGGCCGAAGCAAGCGCTGGCGCCTGGCGCTATGTGCCGCGCGGTACGTCGCTGGCGGTGCTCGCGGCTGGTGCGTCGCCGGAGAGCGCCGCTTCGGGGCAGGTCGAGCTCGGTTGCGCCGCTCAGGCCCTGCTCGAGCACGAGGCACAGCTCTACGTCGCTTGTGGCACGGCAGGCATGGTGCTGCTTTCGATCGCTCAGCCCGAGCGGCCCGTGGTGGTGGCGCACCGGCTGCTCGGCGGTGAGGTCCTGGGCTTCTGGGTCGCCGACGGCACCGTCTGGGTCAAGCTGCGGCGACTCGAGGCGCGGCCCGTGGGCGAGATCAGGGCCGGCGCCGGGGACGAGGCAGCCCCGCGCCCCCTGAGCGCGCCCACCCCGCTGGCGACCAGCCGGATGGCCGCGGCTGGAGGCCCTGAAGCGAGGCGCCCGGTAGTGGCCGGCGCCGCAAAGGCTGATCGCGAGGGCAGCGATCCCGACGCGACCGGCCGGGTCGTCGAGCTCGGCGTCGGTGATGTGCTGATCGATCTTGGCGGCGCGGCCGGGCTGCGTCGCGACGATCGCGTCGAGCTCTTTGTCCGCGAGCGGGTGGCGCTGGGTCGGAGAGAGGCGGCCGAGCAGGAGCAGGTCGTGGCCGTCGGCGTGGTGACCGTCGTCTCGCCGCAGCACGCGCGGGTGCGCCTCGGCATGAACGAGCGTGTACCGCTGGGGGCGGGGGCCAGGCGCAGCCGCCTGCCGGTGACGCAGAGTATCGTGGCGCCACCGCGGGTCGGCGGGACCTACGAGCTGAAGGCCACCGTGCGGCCCTTCTTTACCCTGGGGGCCGTTGGCTTCGGGATGCTCAATGATCTGGCACTCGGCTACCGCTTCGAGCGCCCGATCTACGTCGGCGTGACCTTGTCTCCGATCGGCTTCGCCGCCGGCGGCGGCCGCACGATCGTCGCGGCGCTGGCGCAGGCCGTGGCGGCGCTCGACCTGCCGCTCTTCTCCGTCGGCTTTGGGGTGGGGCTCGGGACGCCGAATGCGCAGTTCGGAGGGGGCAATGCGGCCTTCGCGACGATGCAGCTCGTGCGCCTGGGCGCGCTCGACGGCCTGAACGTCGAGGTGCAGAACACCCTGCTCATCTATGACGACGAGTTCCGCCACGGCGCGACGACCGGGGCGATTCAGATCCCCGTCAGCCCGCGTTGGTGGTTGCTGCTGCGCGGCGGCGGCGGGCGGGTCGGCTACGGCTATGGCGAGGCGGGGCTGCGGGTCCGCGTGCAGGGCCACGGTCGGCATGGCTCCGTCTTCCTCAACGCCACCGTGGGTGGGGGGGCTCTGGTGGAGGGCGGAGGCTGGGGCTCGCGGGGCGGGCCGCTGGCGGGCATCGGTGTCGAGTGGCGGCCCTGAACTAGGCGCTTCAGGCGCTTCAGGCGCTTCGGCGGGCTAGAGCAGCGCCGCCAGAGTGCTGCCGATCTCGTTCGGATTGGGCGCGATCCTCGCGCCCGCGTCCTGAAGGGCTGCGATCTTTTGCGTCGCTGCCCCGTGCCCTCCGGCGATGATCGCGCCGGCATGGCCCATCCGCTTGCCGGGAGGCGCCGTCTGGCCGGCGATAAAGGCCACCACCGGCTTCTGCCGCAGACGATCCTTGATCGTCGCTGCCGCGGCCTCCTCGCCAGCCCCTCCGATCTCACCGATCATCACGACCGCCTGGGTGTCGGGATCATCGGCGAAGGCCTCGAGCACCTCGACGAAGCTCGTACCCACCACTGGATCGCCACCGATTCCGACGCAGGTGCTTTGTCCCAGGCCAAGGCGCGTGAGCTGATGGACCGTCTCGTAGGTCAGCGTGCCCGAGCGGGAGACCACCCCGACAGCGCCCGGGCGGTGAATATAGCCCGGCATGATGCCGATCTTGGCCTTGCCGGGGCTAATCACCCCGGGACAATTGGGTCCGATGATGCGCGAAGGCCGACCTCCCGCGGCGCGCCGGACGCGGACCATATCGAGCGCGGGGATGCCCTCGGTGATGCAGATGATCAGCGCGATCTCGGCATCGACCGCCTCGAGCAGCGCATCGGCGGCGAAGGGCGCCGGGACGAAGATCAGGCTGCAGTTGGCGCCGGTCGCGGCGACGGCCTCGCGCATCGTGTCGAAGGTTGGCTGACCAAGGAAGTCCTGCCCGCCCTTGCCGGGCGCCACGCCCGCGACGATGCGGGTGCCGTAGTCCTTGCATTGCGTGGCGTGGTAGGTCCCCGCTTGGCCGGTGCCCTGCACGATCACGCGCGTGTTCTCGTCGCAGAAGATGCTCATCGTCCCGGTCGCTTCTCCGCGGGCTGCGCGCCGGACGCGAGGGGCGCCTGACTCGCGCCGGGCGGTGGATCGTCCGCTCGTCGCGTCAGCGCCACGGCCTGCCGCGCCCCGTCGGCCATGTCGCTGGCGGTCGTCAGGTGCAGGCCGGCCTCGGCGAGGATGCGGCGGCCCGCTTCGACGTTGGTGCCCTCGAGGCGGACGACCAAGGGCACAGCGAGTCCAACCTCGCGCACGGCATCGACGATCCCCTGGGCCACGAGGTCACAGTGGACGATGCCACCAAAAATGTTGACGAAGATCCCCCGCACGTTGACATCGGCGAGGATGATCTTGAGCGCCAGCACGACCCGTTCCTTGCTGGCGCCGCCGCCGACGTCGAGGAAGTTGGCCGGGCTGCCGCCGAAGGCGCGGATGATGTCCATCGTCGCCATCGCCAGGCCGGCCCCATTGACCATGCAGCCGATCGCGCCGTCGAGCTTGACGTAGGCCAGGTTCGCGGCCTGGGCGCTCAGCTCGCTCGGATCCTCCTCGGCGCTGTCGAGAAAATCGGGCCAGCCTGGATGGCGATAGGCGGCGCTGTCGTCGAGGGTGACCTTGGCGTCGAGCGCGACCACGTCATTCGTTTGCGTGATCACCAGCGGGTTGATCTCGAGCAGGGTGCAATCCTCCTGCTCGAAGGCGCGGGCGACGCCGACGAAGGCCTCCGCCGCGCCCTTGGCGGCCCTATCCTGCAGCCCGAGCCCGTAGGCCAGGCGACGGGCCTGGTAGGCGCTCAGCCCGATCACCGGGTCGACCCACTCGCGGAGGATCTTCTCTGGGGCGCGCGCGGCGACCTCTTCGATCTCGACCCCGCCCTCGGCGCAGGCCATCACGCAGATGCGCTGCTGGACGCGGTCGAGGACGGCGGCGACGTAGAGCTCCCGCGCAATCGGTAGCACGGGCTCGATCAAGATCCGGTTGACCACCCTGCCGGCGGGGCCCGTCTGCAGCGTGACCAGGGTTCGTCCGAGCATCCGCTCGGCGACGCTGCTGACCTCGGCCGTGCTCTCGACGAGCTTGACGCCGCCCAGCTCAGGGTCCTCCATGAAGCGGCCCTTGCCGCGACCCCCGGCGTGGATCTGGGCCTTGACCACGAAGCGGGCGGCACCGGTTTCGTCGAGGAGCTGCTGGGCGGCGCGCAAGGCCTCGCCAGGTCGCAGCACCGCCCGATGGGGCGGTACACGCACTCCATGCGGCCGCAGCAAGGTCTTGGCCTGGTGCTCGTGAAGATTCATGGCCTCTCTGCCTGGCGACCCTTATATCTGGCGACCCTTATCTTATCCGTCGACCCTTACCCGTCCACCTCGGCCGAGGACTCGCGCACCGCGTCGACGGTCTTGGCCAGGAGCGCGCGCTCTTGCTCGTCCAGAGGGATGTCGTAGATCTTCTCGATGCCGCCGGCGCCGATGCGGCAGGGCACGCCGATGAAGAGGTTGTGGACGCCGTACTCACCCTGGCAGAGCGCGGCGCAGGGTAGCACCCGCTTCTTATCCTTGAGGTAGCTCTCGACCATCACCAGCGCGGCGCCGGCCGGGCTGAAGAAGGCGGAGCCCTTGCCGTAGAGCTTGACCAGCTCGGTCCCGGCCTCGCGCGTGCGTTGGGCAATCCGCTCGATCGTCTCGGCGTCGAGGAGCGCGGTCAGGGGCACACCGCCGACGGTGGTCAGGCGGGGCAGGGGCACCATCGTGGGGCCATGCCCGCCGAGCACGGTGCCGCTGATGTCCTCGACGGAGACGCCGAGCTCGAGCGCGAGGAAGGCCCGCCAACGCGCACTGTCGAGCACGCCGGCCATGCCGCAGACCTGATGCTTGGGAAAGCCGCTCTGCTTATGGAAGGCGTAGACCATCGCATCGAGCGGATTGGTCACGACGATCACGAAGGCCTTCGGCGCGTGGACGCGCACCTGGTCGGCCACGCTGCGGATGACCGTCAGGTTGGTCGAGAGCAGGTCCTCGCGCGACATGCCGGGCTTGCGCGGGATGCCCGCCGTGATCACCACGACGTCGGCGCCGGCGATGTCGCGGTAGTCGCTGGTGCCGGTGATCGTCGCGTCGAAGGGATCGGCTGGCGCCAGCTCCGTCAGATCGAGCGCCTTGCCCTTGGTCGCCTGCTCGACCTCGGGAACATCAAGAATGATGACATCGCCGAGCTCTTGCTTGGCCGCGAGCAGGGCCAGAATCTGGCCGATCTGGCCGCCGCCGATCAGCGCGATCTTCTTTCGAGTCATGGAATGAACCTCCGTCGAGCGTGGAGCATCGAGCGCCGAGGGGCGAGGCCCTAGGCGCTGGTTGTGGGGAAGCGGCGAATGATCGCCTCCGCGAACTGAGAGCACTTGAGCGGCGGCTCGAGCGGTGGCTCGAGCAGGCGCGCCAGATCATAGGTCACCTCGCGCTGCGCGATCGCGGCGCCGAGACCCTGCTTGATCAGCGTGGCGGCCTCTTGCCAGCCCAGATACTCGAGCATCATCACGCCCGAGAGGATCAGCGAGCCCGGGTTGACGCGATCGAGGCCCGCGTGCTTGGGCGCCGTTCCATGGGTGGCCTCGAAGATCGCGGCCCTATCGCCGATGTTCGCCCCCGGGCCCATGCCGAGCCCGCCGACGATCGCCGCCGCGGCATCCGAGAGGTAGTCGCCGTTGAGATTGGTCGTGGCGAGGATCGAGTACTCGTCGGGGCGGGTCTGAATCTGCTGGAAAATGCTGTCGGCGATCCGGTCGTTGACCATCACCTTCTGCTTCCAGCGACCCTCGCCGTGCGAGGCGCCGATCGACTGCAGGACGCCCTCGACCTCGGCGATCGCCTCCTGGCGCTTGCCGGGGGTCAGGTTGTCGAAGCCGGGCTCGATCTTGCGCGCGTTCTCCGCGGCCGAGAGCTCCGGCTGGCGCGCCTTGTTGTCGAGGATCCACGACTCGCGCTCGGTCACGCATTGCGCGCGAAACTCGGTGGTCGCGACCTCGTAGCCCCAGTCCCGGAAGGCGCCCTCCGTGAACTTCATGATGTTGCCCTTATGGACCAGGGTCACCTGCTGCTTGGCCGGTGGTAGGCGCAGGGCGTGCGCGATGGCGCGCCGCACGAGGCGCTTGCTGCCGGTGACGCTGATCGGCTTGATGCCGATCCCCGAGTCCAGGCGGATCTGCTTCTTGCCGAGGTCAGGGCTGCGCGGAATCAGCTGCTCGTTGAGGTAGGCGATCAGCTCCTGTACCTGGGGTGTGCCTTCGCGCCACTCCACGCCGAGATAGATGTCCTCGGTGTTCTCGCGATAGATCACGACGTCGAGCTTCTCCGGCGTGCGATGGGGCGAGGGCGTTCCGGGATAGTAGCGGCAGGGCCGCACGCAGGCGTAGAGGTCGTGGATCTGCCGCAGGGCGACATTGAGCGAGCGGATGCCGCCGCCGATCGGCGTGGTCAGCGGCCCCTTGATCGCCACGCCGTAGGCGCGAATCGCCGCCAAGGTATCCTCGGGCAGGTACTGATAGGTGCCGTAGCGCTCGCAGGCCTCGTCGCCGGCATAGACCTTGAACCAGTTGATGCGTCGCCGATCGCCATAGGCCGCCGCCACGGCCGCGTCGATGACCCGCTGTGTCGCCGGCCAGATGTCGACCCCGGTGCCGTCGCCGCGGATGAAGGGGATGATCGGGTCATCGGGCACCTGCGGCTGCCCATCGCTGAAGGTGATCGTCGATCCGGTGCTCGGTGGGATCAGCTTTTCAAAGCGGCTCATGGTGTCCTTCAATCGCGCTGGGGCTGCGCGCCGTCGACCTGCGCCCCGTCGACCTGATGGCCGTCGACCTGACGGATGGCGTCGGATACCTCAAGGGCTGGGGGAAGAGAGGAGAAATATCCGTGTAAATCTGAGGCCAAAGTGCGCCTCTTCTAGCACGAGCCGCTACCTCGGTTCAACCCCAGTGGTGCACCGCGGGCGGCCCAGCGGAGCGCCCAGCGGATGGCCGCTGCCTGCAGCAGGCGCAACTGGCGCGCCCGCTCGCGGTCAATGCTGAGAGGCGATCAGCTTCAGTTCCAGCAGGCGCACGAGCGTCCGTAGGGCGGCGGCGCGCGGCATGCCGCTGACCGTCAAGACGTCGTTATAGGAGAGCAGCCCATCGATGCGCGAGAGCACGAAGCCGGCCTGGTGATCGAGCTTATGCCAGGTGATCTCGTTGGCGGGCACGCGCACGATCGGAATCGACTCGAGGCTGCCGATGCGGGACTCGGCGTCCTCGACGATCACCAGCTCGAGGCGTTGCGCGAGGGCGGTGGCGAGCGCATGGCCCGGCGCGAGCTGCAGCGCGCGCCGGCAGAGCTCGAGGGCCTCCGTCGGCTGGCCCTGGTTGTGGAGCTGTGCGGCACGCCCGAGCAGCGCCGTCAGCGCCTCGCCGCGCGAGCGGGCCGGCTGCGGCGCCCCCTGCGTCGCGCCAGGGCCGGCGCCGGCCTGATCGCGCAGCGCGTCGACCCCTGCCGACTGCCGCCGCGGCGGGGGGGCGGCGGCGGGACGCGCCTGACTGCGCGACACGGGCGTGGCCGCGACGTCCCAGTCCTGGGGCGGGACGGCGGCGCGATGGCTGGCCGTGACGGAGGCGAGCACCTCGTGCAGGCTGCCGCCCTGGGCAGCGAACTCCTCCACCGCGTCGTCGGTGAGATCCGCGATCTCCGGCTCCGGAGCTGAGCCCCCTGCTGCCCCACGCCGGCGGGCGCGGCTCTCCGCTGGGGCTGCGCTCGGAAGGCTTGCGTGGCTGGCCCAGGCGCTCTCGAAGGCCGGCTGCTCGCGCGAAGGCGCGCGCGCCTTGGCTACGACGGGATGCGAGGCGGTCGCGGCCAAGAGCGGCTGCAGTGCCTCGGGCGCGATGGGGATGGTGGTACGCGAGGGGCGGCGATGGCGCCGGGGCGCTTCGCCCGGCGGCGCGCTCTCGTCTTGGTCCCGGCGTTCCGTCGTCGCCGGTGGCTGGCGACGGCCCCCCGATGGCCCATCGTCCCTACTGGAGCCCATGGCCGGAAGCATAAGGCGCGGCGGCGAGCATGTCTATGTAAGGGCTCGAAGCGCGTGGAGCGGGTCAGCGAATCACGGCGCGCGCTGCGGGGCAGCGATTAGCGCGTGCGCTGGCGGCCGCGCTTGACGCCCCGGCGCGCCTGGCGCCCGCCCGAGCGGCGCAGGGCCACCAGGCAGTAGAGCGCCACGATCGCCAGATTGGCATAGCCGAAGGCGTCGCCCACCCGCGCGTAGACCGTCGTGTGCGGGGGCATCAGGGCCACGCTGTGGAGGAGCGTGCTGGGAGGCCTGTTGGGCGTCAGGGCAGGGTCGACGACCTGCGTCGCGGCGCGGACCCTGCCGGTGGCCTCGATCACCGCGCTCACGCCGGTATTGACGGACCGCACGAGATCGAGCCGCAGCTCGACGCTGCGGAAGACCGCGAGCGCCAGGTGTTGATAGGGCTCCGCGCTGGCGCCGAACCATGCATCGTTGGTGAGGTTGACGAGGAGCTGGGGCTGCAAGGCGGCCAGGCGCCGGCCGAAGGCCGGGAGGAGATCCTCGTAGCAGATCATCGGCCCGATCCGGTGCGGCCCCAGCGGAAAGGTCGTCACGCGCGTGCCGCGCGCGAGATGCGAGGCCGCCGGGAACCAGCGCCGGAAGCGCGGGATATGCTCATAGAAGGGGATGTGCTCGCCAAAGATCAACGGGTAGTTCTTGTCGTAGCGGCCAGCGAAGCGCCCGTCGGCGCCGAGCATGAAGGCGCTGTTGTAGGGATAGGGCTCCCAGCGCGAGTAGCTGGTGGCGCCGAAGATCAGCGGCACGCGCAGGCCGCGGCTGACGCGGCGCGGATCGTTGGGGGCGAAGTCGCGTCGCTGCGTGCGCTCAATCGCGTAGGGGTAGGCTGACTCGGGCCAAAGGATCAGCTCGGCGCCCGCCGCCTGCAGCTTGCGGCTCTCCGCCAGGTGCATCGCGTGGTGGCGCGCCGCGGTCGCGGAGTCGAGCCGCTCGACGATGCCGACGTTTCCCTGCACCGCGCCGATGCGCAGCTTCGGCGCCCGCCGTCGACTGGCCTCGATCTGGGGCAGGCGCAGATAGCCAAAGGCCAGCGCGGCGAGCAGCAGCGCGGCGCCGGCGAGCTGTGGGCGCCACGAGCCCTTCGCGCCCGAGGCCCCAGGACGCAGCCGCCGCAGCAGGTCGTCGAGCAGACCGTTGCTGACCATGATCAGAAACGTCACGCCGAGCGGACCCGTCAGCTCGGCGATCTGGATCGCGGGCGGGACCCAGGCCTGGGTGATCGCGAGGTACCAGTCGAAGACCATCGGGGTCAGCAGCTCGGCGGCGGTCATCAGCGGCGGCGCGAGCAGCACGGTCGACCAGCCGCGGCGGCGCTGCAGCCAGCTCAAGAGCGCCGCAAAGGCGGCCCAGGGCAGGCCCTGGTAGAGCGCCAGGAGCAGGAAGAGCGACCACGACCCCGCCAGTGGGATGTGGCCGAAGCGCAGCAGGAGCTGGGGAACCCAATAGAAGCCGCCGACGTTGGCCACGAGCCCGGCGGCCCAGCCATAAAGCCAGGCGCGGCCGATCGGCTGGTCGCGGACGGCGGCGAAGAGCGGGAGGAAGGCGACCCAGGCGAGCTGCCAGAGGTCGAAGGTGGCCGTGGCGAGGACGATCGCGGCGCCGCTCGCGGCGCTCAGCGCCAGCCGCAGGAGCACGGCGATCATCGGCCCACCGGCTCGGCGATCTTCAGCCGCAGCGCGCCCGGCACGATCTCGAAGCGCGCGGGAAGCTGCCCCGGCGCCTCGCCGTCGACATCGAGGAGCACGGGCGGGTCGCTCACCAGCGGCAGCGCCTCGACGCGGCGCGCGCGCTGGACCCGCACCTGCGGCAAGCCGAGGTGGGTCCCGCGATAGAGGCGGTGGCCGTGGCGTAGCATCGCCAGCGCGCTGAGCGCCTCGACGACCACGACGTCGAAGAGGCCATCGTCGAGCTCGGCCGCGGGCGCGATCTGCATGCCGCCACCAAAATAGCGGCCGTTGGCGACGGCGACGTTTTGCACCGTCAGCGCCACGCTGGGCCCCTCGTCGAGGCGCAGCGCCACGCGCGCCGGTTCGTAGCGGCGGAGCGCGCGCGCCGTCGCGAGCGCGAAAGAGAGGCGCCCGCCGAGTGCCTTCGAGCTGCTGTTGGCGAGCTGGTCGACCAGCCCGGCCAGACCGAAGCTCGCGATGTTGGCGAAGTGCCGAGCCTGCGGCCGGCCGTCGGCGGCTTGATAGGTGACGCGCCCGACGTCGATGCTGCGGTAGGCCTGGCCACGCAGCGCGCGGATGCCGCGGCGCAGCTGGCGCGGCGTGCCGGTGCTACGACAGAAGTCGCCGCCGGTGCCGAAGTGGACCAACCCGAGCAAGAGCTCGGGGCGCAGCGGCCCCGCGTCGTCGAAAAGCCCCGCCACGACCTCGCTGATCGTCCCATCCCCGCCGACGGCCACGATCAGCTCGAAGCCCTGATCGATGGCCGCGCGGCTGAGCGTGCGCGCGTCGCCCCGCTGGCGCGTGAAGCGCACCTGATGCGCGCCGAGCTGCTCCTGCAGCAGCGCCGCGACCTGCGACCAGCGCCGCGCGAGCGCGCCGCCGGCAGACTGCGGGTTGGCGATGACGAGGGCGCGCAGGGCTGGCTGGGCCATAGGGCCTCCGCGGCAACAGGGATGCACCTTGTAGCCAATCGGCGGCCGCGCGGCAACCGCAAGCCGATGGCGCCACGGCTTGCCGCGTCGATCAATCCGCGCGCAGGGCCCCGTTCTGGACGGAGGGACGGGCGGCGAGATCGTCGACCGGGCGCAGGGCAAAGAAGACCTGCTCGATCGCGTCGTTGACCTGATTGAGCTTGAGCTGGAGACCGTCGATGAACTCGTGCAGGCCGCGGTCGACGATCTCGTCGACGCTGGCGAAGGCCAGCTCGCTCTGGAGCTGCCCGAGCCGCTGCTCGGCCGGGTTATGGAAGGTGTCGCGGGGGGTGCCGGAGATGGCGCGCAGCGACTGGTCGGCGGCGTTCAGGCAGTGCCGCACGGCGCGCGGGAACTCTCGGTCGAGCAGGAGGAACTCGACCACGCGCGGTGGGGTGATGCCGTGGTGCCGTCGGCGGTACATCGCGAAGGCGCTGACCGACTTCAGCACCGCCGACCACTGCAGGTCGTCGAGCGGCCCGCCGACGTCTTGCACCTGCGGCAGCAGCAGGAAGTACTTGACGTCGAGGATGCGGGAGGTCTTGTCGGCGCGCTCGAGCATGCGGCCGAGGCGCGCGAAGTGCCAGCCCTCGTTATGCGACATCGTCGAGTCGATGATGCCCTGAAATAGGTGCCCGGCCAGGCGCACGCGCTCGAAGAGGTCGTCCGGTCGTTCGCCGGGCGGCTGCGCCGCGGCCTGCGCCACGAAGCCCTGAAACTCGTTGAGCTGCTCCCAGGTCTCCGCCGAGATCGTCTCGCGCACCGAGCGCGCGCACGCCCGGGCCTGCGAGAAGCAGGAGACGATCGAGTGCGGGTAGTCGGCGTCGAAGGCGAGGAACTGAAGGACGCTGGCGCGCGTCGCCGGACCGTAGCGCTTGGCGAAGAGCGCCTCGTCGCCGGTGATGCTGACGAGCGGCTGCCACTGCTCGTCGGTCGCCTGCGGCAGGTCCAGGGCCAGGTTGTGATGAACCTCGATGAAGCGCGCCAGGTTGTCGGCGCGCTCGACGTGGCGGCTCATCCAGTAGATCGACTCGGCGACGCGACTGAGCATCGATGTTGTCCTTCCTTCAGATTCCCTTCAGGTTCCCTTCGAGTTCGCCTGCGTGGCCTCGAGTGCCGGCGCGCTGGGCCTAGCTGGCGTCGGCGATGACCCAGGTGTCCTTGCTGCCGCCGCCCTGGGACGAGTTGACGACGAGCGAACCCTTGCGCAACGCCACGCGCGTCAGCCCCCCGGGCAGCACAAAGAACAGGTCGCGTCCGCAGAGGATGTAGGGGCGCAGATCGACGTGGCGACCCTGCAGCTCGCCATCGATCAGGGTGGGCACGCGTGAGAGGGCGAGCGTTGGCTGAGCGATGTATTTGCGCGGGTGCTCGGTGATGCGGCGGGCGAACTCGCGACGATCGTCGTCGCTGGCGTGGGGGCCGATCAACATGCCGTAGCCGCCCGACTCGTCGGCCGCCTTGACCACGAGCTGGTCGAGGTTCTCGAGGACGAAGCGGCGGTCAGCGTCGCGCTGACAGACGTAGGTCGGCACGTTGGGGATCAGCGCCGGCTCGCCGAGGTAGTAACGCACCAAGTCGGGGACGAAGGGATAGAGCACCTTGTCGTCGGCGATGCCCGTCCCGGGGGCGTTCGCCAGCGCGACCCCTCCCTGGCGATAGACCTCCACCAACCCGGGGACACCCAGCAGGGAGTCGGCGCGGAAGGCCTCCGGATCGAGGAAGTCGTCATCGATGCGGCGGTAAATCACGTCGACCCGCTCGAAGCCGGAGGTCGTGCGCATCCAGACCAGCCCATCGCGTACGACCAGGTCACGTCCCTCGACCAGCTCGACCCCCATCTGTTGCGCGAGGAAGGAGTGCTCGTAGTAGGCCGAGTTGAAGACGCCTGGCGTCAGGACCACGACCGTCGGCGCCCGCACGTTGGGCGGTGCCACCGACTCGAGCACCTGCAACAGGCGGCTGGGATAGTCCTCGACCGGGCGCACTGCCACGCTCTCGAAGAGGCGCGGGAAGCTGCGCTTCATCGCTCGGCGATTCTGCAGCACATAGGAGACCCCGGAGGGGCAGCGCAGGTTGTCCTCGAGCACGTAGATCTGGCCGTCGCGGTCGCGGACGAGGTCGGTGCCCGTGACGTGACACCAGACCCCCGCGGGCGGCTCGAGACCGATACATTGCCGCCGGAAGCTGCTAGCGGTCTGCACGAGCTCTGCCGGCACGACGCCGTCACGGACGGCACGCTGCTCGTGGTAGGTGTCGGCGATGAAGCGATTGAGGGCGCGGACGCGCTGGATCAGGCCGCGCTCGATCCAGTTCCACTCGGCTGCGGCGACGATCCGCGGCACGATGTCGAAGGGGAAGATGCGATCGGCCCCGCGATCGTCGCCATAGACCGCGAAGCTGATCCCCATCCGTTGAAAGAGGCGCACCGCCGCGCCCTGACGCGCGAGCAGCTCGGCGCCGCTCAGCGCTTCGAGCGTCTCGACCAGCAGCCGGGCCTGAGGCCGCGGCCGGCCGTCCTCGCCGATTAGCTCGTCATAATGGTTGGTCGTGTCGTAGGCCGCGAAGCTGAGCATCGCGAGCGGCTCGCGCGACGCTGCCGCGGACGAGTATGCCGAAGCGGAGGACTCGGAGGCGGTCTCGGTTGCTACGGCCGGCTGGCTGCCCTGCGCGCCGCTCGCTTGGTTCTGATCCATCATCAGTCTCCTGCAGACGCGATGCGCCCTGATCGTTGGCGACGCGTCGTTGACGACGCGTCGTTGGCGTTGGCGCGTTGGCGCGTTGGCGCGCTGGGCTGCCGCTCCCGGCGCCGGAGGCGGCTCGCGGTGTCGCCGCGAAGCAGCTCCCATGCCAGCTCGGGCTGGCGCTGACGATTCCGCCCCCGCCGATGAAAACGCGATTGGAATCAGTGGGCCAGCTTTGGTGCGCTGCGCCCTGATCGGCTCGATCCGACGCCGGCGCAGGGGCAATCCTACCGCAATGTCCCCTGGCCCGCACGCGCTTCCTCGCCCGCGGCCGCCACGTCGACGGCGACGTCCAAGGTCTGGTGGTCACCGCCGACGTAGATGCCGGTGATCGGGGCGACGTCGCCGTAGTCGCGACCCCAGCCCACGGTGACGTGGTCGAGCGAGGGCAGCACATCGTTGGTCGGGTCGAGATCGACCCAGCCGAGCTCGCCGCAGTAGACGGAGACCCAGGCGTGGGAGGCGTCGGCTCCGATCAGCCGCGCCTGGCCGGCCACCGGGCGCGTGCGCAGGTAACCGCTGACGTAGCGGGCGGCGAGCCCCAGCGCCCGCAGACAGCCGATCTGCACCTGCGCCAGGTCCTGGCAGACGCCGCGGCGCAGGCGGAAGACCTCGTCCACGGGGGTCGTGACCGTGGTGGCGCGCTTGTCATAGACGAACTCTCGATGCATGCGGCGCGTCAGCGCCGTCACGCCTTCGACGATCGGCCGGCCCGGGGTCAACGAGCCCTCGGCGTAGGTCCGCAGCTCGGCCGATATGGCGACGCGCGGCGAGTCGTAGACGAAGGCCAGCCGCTCGATCGCCTGCGGATCGCGCTCGGCGCGCAGGCGATCACGCACCGCCTCCCAGGGGAGCGAAGGACCTGCCGTCGCGGCGCCGCGCGGCGAAAGCTCGACAGTGCTCTGCGCGGTCACGATCATCTGCCGGTGCGGCTCGGCCACCGTGAAGTAGGCCACCGTGTTGCCGAAGAAATCGCGGCGTGTCTGCACCGTCGTCTCCCGCGGCTCGATGCTCAGGCTGTGCGAGAGGCAGCGCTGATGCGGCTCGTCGCGTGGACGCAGGCGCACGACGTTGTGGCAGAGCAGGACGGGGGATCCGTAGTCGTAACGGGTGCGATGCTTGACGGTCAGCTTCATCGGCGTGCGCCCAGTTCCGGCGAGCTCAGGGTCATCGGTTGAATCTCGGCGAGCTGGTGGGCGGGCGCGGCGTGGACGAGGTAGCGCTGCACCACCGCATCGGAGAGCGCGGGCAGCAGCTCGGCGAGGTGCTGCAGCAGCTCACGCAGCCGCTGCCGATCCTCGGTGCTGGCCGCGGCGCCGGCCATCGCCAGGACGTCGACGAGGCGCAGCTCATGCAGCAACGTCAGGGCCAGCCGCTCGTCGGCGTCGCGGAAGGCCTGGGGGCGGTCGCGCGGTAGCTGCTCGACGTGGTTCGCGGCGGCGATCAGCTGAAAGGCGACGGAGCGCGGGTTCTGCTCGTCCGTCAGCAGCAGGTCGACGACGGGCGCCAGTCGCACGCTGGCGCGATAGCGCGAACGATAGGTCATCGCGCTGTCGGCGACCTCGAGCAGCGCATTCAGCACGGCCGCGTCGGTCGGGTCGTCGTGCTGCAGCAGGACCTCGTCGAGGAGCACGAGCATGTTCAGCGCCCGCTCGATGCGGCGACCGAAGTCGAGGAAACGCCAGCCAAGCGCGCGCGTCATGCTCTCGGTCATCATCCCGGCGAAGGCCGCGAGATTGATCAGCAGCTGATCGAGGAGCGCTCGCAGCTCCATCAGCGCGAAGCCATCGACCGCGTCGGCGGGCGGCAGGAAGTCACGGTCGATGCGATTGATGATGCGCCAACTGTCGAGCGAGATGCGATCGCGCACGATCGAGGCCAGCCGGTGGACCTCGCTGATCGTGGCGCGCAGACTGCTCGGCCGCGTGGGATCGAAGATCGACGCGGCCAGCCGCTGATCGAGGCCCGCGGTCTCGAGCGCGGCCGCGGGATCCGCCGGCTCGACCTGCCCTTGGGCCACCAGCCCGCGCCAAAGCGCCTGCAGCTCGGCGGTCGCGCGCAGCTCCAACTCGCCGTCGAGCTGCCCCAACGTCGTGCGGAGCAGGCGGGCTGCCCCCTCTGCGCGCTCGATCTGGCGACCGAGCCAGAAGAGGTTGTCCCCCACGCGGCTGGGGAGCTCGGCGCCGCCGCGCTTGAGCTGAACCGCCTGCCCGATCGGGGTCAACAGGCTGACCTCGCGCACGGTCTCCGCGGCGAGCATCCAGACGTCCTTGCGTCGCTCGGTGATCACGCGCGAACACTCGATCGCGCTGGGGTGATCGGCGACGCGTCCGAGCCCGCCGAGGAGGGGCTCGTAGGCGGTGGGCCCGGCGACGGCGAAGCCGCGCAGACCGACATGGGCGGCTTTGACCTGCCCGCCCTGCCAGGAGGGGGCGCAGGCCGGCCGAAGGGCCTCTTGGGCGGCGTAGTGCTCCGGCCGCGCGGCGATCCGCGCGCGCCACGCTTCGAGCTGGGCGGCGCTGAGCTCGGCGCCGTCAATGGGTTTGCCCCAGCGATGCGCAGGTCGCAAGACGAGGTCGCCGAGGCGCTCGAGGACGAAGCTGCAGGCCTGCGGATCGCCGCACCAGTAGCTCTCTACCGTCGGCAGCAGCAGCGCCTCGCCGAACCACTCGCGCGCGAGCCTCGGCAGCAGCGCCAAGAGCGCCGGCGCCTGTGCCAGGGCGCTGCCGAGGGCGTTGGCGAGCAGGACGTTGCCCGCGCGGACGACCTGCAGCAGTCCGGCAACGCCCTGCGCCGAGTCGCTGCGTAGCTCGAGCGGATCGCAGTCGTCGTCGCCCTGCTGGCGGAGAATGACGTCGACCTCGAGCAGCCCCCCCAGCGTCTTGAGCAGCACGCGGTCGCCGCGCGCGGTCAGGTCCGCGCCGTCGACCAAGGTGTAGCCGAGATAGCGCGCGAGCTGCGCGTCCTCGACGTAGTACTTGCTCGCGGGACCCTTGGTCAGCAGCACGACGCGGGGGTTGTCGCGGTGGCGCGGCGCCTGGCGCCTCAAGGTCTCGCGCAGCGCGATGAAGAAGGGCGCGAGGCGTTCGACGTGGCATTGGCGGAAGACCGCCGGCAGCATCCCCGAGACGAGGACGCGCGTCTCCAGGGCGTAGCCCAGCCCCGCGGGGGCGTCGGTGCGGTCGGCGAGGACGCGCCAGCGGCCATCGGGTCCGCGGCCGAGATCGGCGGCGTAGAGCTGCAGGAAGCGGTCGTCCGGGGGGCGGTAGCCGTGGCAGGGATGCAGGAAGGACGGATTGCCGAAGACGAGGGAGGGCGGCAGGAGCCCGCGTTGCAGCAGGCGCTGCGGGCCATAGAGATCGGCGAGGACCTGGTCGAGCAGCCGCGCGCGTTGGGCCAGACCGTCGGCCAGCAGCCGCGTCTCGTCCGGGGGAATCAGCAGCGGCAGCGGATCGAGCTCGGGGAGTCGGCGATCGTCGTCGTGGTCGCCGTCGTGGTCCTGCGGGGCGCTATCGCGGACCTGTCGCTGCGCCAGCTCCCAGCGGCGCTCGAACTCTGCCGGGCCGATCGGCGCCAGGGCCGCGGCGAAGGCCTGCCAATGCGGCCGCAGCTGACCGGCGGAGCAGAGCTCGTCGTAGCCCGCGGAACGCGTTGCGTAACCGGCGAAGGGCGCCTTCCAGGGCGTCTGGGGCGACGTTCCTGGGGCGCTTTGAGCGGGGGCCAGCGGCGCGGTCATCCGGCGACCGTGGGACGGCGCAGGTCGAGCGTCAAGGGGAAGGAGACATCGACCTCGGGGGGAGGCGGAGGCAGTCTGCCGCCCGTATGCCCGAGCTGAAAGAAGCGGGCCGCCCGGCGCGCCTCGGCCTCGTTGGCATTGACCGGGAAGGTGGTGTGGTTGCGGCCGCCCGGATGCGCCACGTGGTAGGTGCAACCGCCTAGCGATCGCTCGTTCCAGCAGTCCAGCAGGTCGAATACCAAGGGCGCGTGCACGGGAATGGTCGGCTGCAGGCAACTTGGCGGCTGCCAGGCGCGAAAGCGCAGCCCGGCGACCCACTCGCCGCTGGTCCCGGTCGGGTGGAGCGGCAGCCGGCGCCCATTGCAGCAGACGAGATGGCGATCGCTCGTCATGCCGCGCACCTTGACCTGCAGTCGCTCGAGCGAGGAGTCGACGTAGCGCGAGGTGCCGCCGCCGGCAGGCTCTTCGCCGAGCACGTACCAGGGCTCGATGGCATGGCGCAGCTCGAGCTCGAGGCCGCCCTGCTCGACCTTGCCGATCAGGGGAAAGCGGAACTCGAGGTGCGGCGCGAAGTGGCGCGGCTCGAGCGCGAAGCCCGCCAGGCGCAACTCCAGCAGCACGTCGGCGAGGTCGCTGGCGACGAAGTGCGGCAGCATGAAGCGATCGTGGAGCGCTACCCCCCAATGGACCAGAGGCTGAAGATAGGGTGCCTCCCAGAACCTCGCCACCAGGGCGCGTAGCAAGAGCTGCTGCGCCAGGCTCATCCGCTCGTGCGGCGGCATCTCGAAGGCGCGCAGCTCCACCAGGCCGAGCCGACCGGTGGCGCTGTCGGGGGAGTAGAGCTTGTCGATGCAGAACTCGGCCCGATGCGTGTTGCCGGTGACATCGACCAGCAGGTGCCGAAAGAGGCGATCGACGAGCCAGGGCGGGCAGGTCGCCTCCGGCTCTGGCACCTGCGAGAAGGCGAGCTGCAGCTCGTAGAGCGCGTCGCGCCGGCCCTCATCGACGCGCGGAGCTTGACTGGTCGGACCGATGAAGCTGCCCGAGAAGAGATAGGAGAGCGCCGGGTGGTTGTTCCAGTAGGCGACCAGGCTGCGCAGCAGGTCGGGTCGGCGCAGAAAGGGGCTGTCGAGCGGCGTCGCCCCGCCGAGCACGACGTGATTGCCGCCGCCGGTTCCGGTGTGCTTGCCGTCGAGCGCGAACTTCTCGGTGCCCAGGCGCGACTGGCGGGCGTCCTCGTAGAGCCCCGCGGTATGGGCCACCAGCTCGTCCCAGTCGCGGGATGGATGGATATTGACCTCGATCACGCCGGGGTCGGGCGTGACCTTGAGCTGCTGCAGCCGATGATCGGGCGGCGGCGGGTAGCCCTCGATCAGCAGCGGCGTCGCGCACGCGCGCGCCGTGTCCTCGACCGCGGCAGCGAGGTCCAAGTAATCCTCGAGGCGCACGAGCGGCGGCATGAAGACGTGCAGCCGGCCATCGCGTGGCTCGACGCAGAGGGCCGTGCGCGGCGGCGAGGCGACGATCGCGTCGTGCGCTGGCGTGGCCGCGGCCCCGTCCGCGGGCCCCGAGAGCGGGTAGGTCGCGGCTGAGCGCCCGCGCCACTGCCTCCGCACGGTCGCCGCGGCGGACCACGCGGAGCGGCTGGCGCCGGGCCCGACGAAGTGCCCTGGCTGTGCGGGGAGGGCCGGTCGCGGCCAGGTGGCATCCCAGGGCTCGATCGCCAGCTCGTCGGTCTTGGGGACCCACTCGAGCGACTCGAGCGGCAGACGCAAACCCAGCGGCGAATCGCCGGGCACGAGGTAGAGGTGACCTGCCGCGTGGCCCAGGTCGCGCTGGACCAGCGCGGCGCCGTCTGCCACCAGGCGCGCTGCAGCGGGAGCACCGCGCCGACGGGGCGGGTCGCGCCGCGGGCCAGCAGGCGAGCGAGGCGCTGACGCTCTGCCGGCTGCTCGAGGTCGAGGGCGAGCGGGTCGAGGTTGACCGGCAGGTGCTGTTCCTCGCTGATCAGGTGCAGGGGATCCTCGAAGGCCGGGATGACGTTCGCCTTGTCGAGGCCCAGCCGCTCGGCGAGGGTCTCGGCGAAGGTCTGCGCGGCGGCGGCGTCGTGCCCGTAGTCGCGCTGCAGGTCGGCCTGCAGGCTCGGCTCGCGCCAGAGCGGCTCGCCGTCCGTGCGCCAGTAGCAGGTCAGGGCCCAGCGCGGCAGCGGCTCGCCCGGGTACCACTTGCCCTGTCCGAGATGCAGCAGCGCGCCCGCCGTGAAGCGCCGTCCGAGCTTCTCGATCAGCGCGCGGGCCAGGCGACGCTTGGCGGGCCCATCGGCAGCGACTGTCCACTCCTCGCCGTCCATGTCGTCGATCGAGACGAAGGTGGGCTCGCCGCCCATCGTCAGCCGGACGTCCCCGGCCGCCAGGCGCGCGTCGACGGCCTTGCCGACCTGGTCGATCGCGCGCCAATCCTCGTCCGTGTAGGGCTTCGTCACGCGCGGCGCCTCGTGGATCCGCGTCACGGTCATCGTATGGGAGAACTCGGCCTCGCAGCGCTCGACGGCGCCGCTGACGGGCGCCGCGCTGGCGGGGTCGGGCGCACAGGCGAGCGGAAGGTGCCCTTCGCCCGCGAGCAGGCCGGAGGTCGGGTCGAGGCCAACCCACCCCGCGCCGGGCAGATAGACCTCGGCCCAGGCGTGGAGGTCCGTGAAGTCCTCGGTGGGTCCTGGCGGGCCATCGATCGGCTTGAGGTCGGGCGCGAGCTGAATCAGGTATCCGGAGACGAAGCGCGCGGCGAGACCGAGGTGGCGCAGGAGCTGCACCAGCAGCCAGGCGCTGTCGCGGCATGAGCCGGAGCGTTTGCGCAGCGTCTCCTCGCAGCTCTGGACGCCGGGCTCGAGGCGAATGAGGTAGCGGATGGCCTGCTGCAGCTGGTGGTTGAGGGCCACGAGGAAGTCGACGCTGCGCGTCTCGCGGCGATCGATTGACGCCACCAGCGCCTGCATCGCTGGCCCGCTCGGCTCGAGCGCGAGGAAGGGCGCGAGCTCGCGCAGCAGGGCCGGTGCGTAGCTGAAGGGGATCGACTCGGCGTTCGGCTCGAGGAAGAAGTCGAAGGGGTTGACGACCGTCAGCTCGGCCACGAGGTCGACCTCGACGGCGAAGTGGCGCGTCCGTTCCGGGAAGACGACGCGCGCGAGGAAGTTGCCCTGGGGATCCTGCTGCCAGTTGATGAAGTGCGGCGTTGGCTCGACGCGGAGCGCATAGCTCGTCGTCGGCGTGCGGCTATGAACGGCCGGCCGCAGCCGGATGCTCTGCGGCGAGAGCAGCACCGGGCGGTCGTATTCGTAACGCGTGCTGTGGTGGAGGGCGATCCTGATCGACATGCTTGCACGACTCCCGCGCGCCGGGTTTGCCGCCGGCCGCTGCCTGCAGATGGTCCGAGGGCGGCCCATCTGTCAAGCGCGCCGCGGCCCATTGGAGGGGCCCAGTGGGGGGCCCAGTGGAGCGGTCCAGCTCGCGCGGGCCTTGCGTGCCGCGGCGCGGTCGACCAGACTGGGGCCGCGCCGCGGCGCGGGGGGGTAGGGCTGTGGCGCGTGCGATCTCCGACCTGGACCGACTGGCGGTCAAGCTCCTCATGAGCAGCAAGCGGCTCAAGCCGCCGACCAAAGAGGTCTTGCGGCCGGCGCTGATCGCGGCGATCGAGCAGGCCGAAGCAACGCGTATGAGCCTCTTCGAGCGCTATATCTGGGATGGGGGCGGCCAGGGGCCGGGGCAGATGTATGAGCCCGCCTTTGTCGAGGTGAGACGCGCCTTCGCGCCGGAGCTCGAGGCCTACCTCGTGGTGGCGCTGGCGACGCCCGGCGGCGGGGGCGGCGTCGCCGCGGGCCGCAGCGCCCCGTCGCCCGCCGCGCTAAAGTTCCAGCCGGCCGTGACCGACCCGACGCTTGCGCCTTTCTTCATTGCGGGCTACCTGGCGCTGATGATCGACCGCGCGCAGAAACCGGGTCGCAGCGCCGAGGACGCGCTGCAGTTCGGCATCGGGCGCTACTACGGCGCCTTCCAGTCGCTGAAGGAGGCGCAGGATCAGCTGGCGCGCCAGGCGGCGGATGGTCGCGTCCCGCTGGCCTTCGCTCCGCTGCAGCAGCACATCCTCGCCGCGGGAAATTCGAAGCAGCAGGGCGCCCTGAGCTACATCGCCGAGGTCATGCAACTTTGGCGCATGAGTCCGGCCTGATGCAGCGGTTGCGCCGCGGCTGGCGCTGGGCGGGAGCGGCGCTGGTCGTCGGACTCCTGGCGCGCTCGGCGCAGGCGGGCGCTGGCGCCGGGGGGCAGGGGCGCTCCGACGCGGCGCGCGCCGGTGGAGGGTCTGCGGCGGTGGGAGCGGTGGGATACGAGCAGGAGGCGGGAGAGGCGCGGCGGGGCAGCGGGCGGCGGCGCTTCCTCGGCCGGCTGCCGGCCCTCGCCCTCGCCACCTTGGCCGCGCTGCCGGGCTGCGCGCAGGCCGCGCTGGCGCCAGCCCTTGGCACCTCGGCTACGGGTGCCGACGGCGCTCGATCGCGCAGCGCGCTGAAGGCGCTGGAGCGCTTCGGCGCGCTGGAGGCCTTCACGGCGCGCCAGCTCCTCCCGATCAGCCTTTGGCTCCCGCGCGCGGAGGCTGAGGACGCGAGCGCTGACGTCGTCGCCTCGCGCCGCAAAGCGGCGCTCAACGCGGGTCTTTGGTTGTTCGCCCTGCGCAGCGGGGCGGCGGGCTCCCACTTCTTCGATCCTCCCACCGCTCAGCCGCAGCTCAGCGGGGAGGTGCGGCTGGTCCTGACCGAGACCGGGGATCCCTGGGTCCGAGAGACGTTCACCGGAGGCGCGCTCGACGCGCGCATCGATGCGGCGACGGTCGCCACGCTCTCGCCGCCACGGGCTGGTGCGAGCGGGCGCGAGCCCCCGCGCCTCGAGGCCACCGTCGCCCTCTTCTTCGATCGCTTGATGGGCGACGCGGTGGGCGCGCCAGCGCTGCGCACCGCCGTGGCGCTGGCGCGTCAGCTCGATGGCGTGATCCTCGGCGCGGCCCGAGCCGCGCTTGAGGTCGGCCCCGCGCGGGAGGCGATGCTCGCGCGGCGTTCGGTGGAAGCCCGAGCGCAGGTTGCCGCGCTGCGCTTCGCCGAGCAGAAGCTGGCGGTAGCGGCGCAGACGGGCAATGTCCCCGCCATCGCGACCTGGAAGGCGGAGCTCGCGCAAGCGCGGGCGGTGGCCGCGGCGGGGACGGGAGCCTTCGCCTTCGTCAGCGTGGCGCCCTAGCCCTGCGCTCGCGGTCGTCGGGGTAGCTGCCGCCTCCAGGTGACTTCTGCAGCGGATCGATCACACTCGCGTCTCGTTGGGTCGCGTGGCTCCACGGAGGGACGGCGCGCGAAGGCGCCCGTAGAGAGGACAGCATGAAGGACGCACTGGGGGGGCTGGCAGCCGTCGCGGGAGCGGCGCTGGTGGCGCTGGTGGGCTGCTCC
Source organism: Pseudomonadota bacterium (assembly GCA_016711215.1). Taxonomy (NCBI): domain Bacteria; kingdom Pseudomonadati; phylum Pseudomonadota; species Pseudomonadota bacterium. The sequence continues at coordinate 929,411 of JADJTL010000001.1, forward strand.
GATGCCGCGCGGAGCGGCGACGGCGGCGCCGACCGTGGCCTGCGTGACGGTGGCGTTTCGGACGCGCTTACCCGTGACGTGGCCGCAGACGCAGGTCATGAGCTGAACACGCTGCGGCTGGTGGGCCGATTGACGATCGCTTCGAGTCCCGCCGTCAACGTCGACATCACGGCGCGCTGTGGCAGCAAGGTCGCGCGGGCCACCTCGGATGACGCGGGCGCCTACAGCCTGGTCGCCGACGTCGCCGGCTGCAATCCCCTGGTCGTGGAGTTCAGCCAGCGCGCCTTCGTGCCGAACTTCCGCGTGATCCACCTGCCGCCGCCGGCCTCGCCCTTGACCCTGAATCTCGAGCTCTCGCCGGCGTCGCAGTTCGTCTGCGGCGATACGGAATGCCGCTTCGAAGGCTATTCCGGGCAGAATCTCACGATCCAGCGCGATGGGGTGCTGAGCCAGGGCTGGGGCATGCTCCAGACGGGCTCGACGGCGCTGCCCTTCGTGCCCGGTGAGTTCCGGCAAGCCGATGGCACGCTCGCGCGGATCTTCAGCTTCGGCTACTACGATTTCCAGGACGCGGCTGGCCACACCCTCGGCGCCGGCGTCTACCCGGATCCATTGCTGGGCTCCGATAGTCGGCAGTTCTGCGCGGCCGTCGATGGCGAGGTGCAGGATTGGTTCGGCGACCTGGCGGGCGGCGCAGGGAGCTCGGAGGCGGCCGCAGAGCTGAATAGCTACACCTTCGATCCGCCCTCCGGGCGCTGGACCGCAAGCGGCCCGACCGGGCGGGTCGGCTTCACCTGCGGGTATGACGAGCAGAGTCGGCCGAAGATCCAGTTCGCGCCGGCGAAGGCCCTGGATGACATCCGGGCTTCGACCTTCTTTGTCGACGAGGAGAGCTGCGCGCAGGTCTCGGGACCTGGCGAGGGGCATGTTGCCATCTCGGAGTACTGGGCCTGCGGCGCGGTCAGGGGCAGCGGGTGGTTCGCGGTTGGGCTTCCTGTGCCGACGAAGACCTGTCTCGCGGTCAGCGCCACGGACGCTTGCGGCAAGCCGGCCCCGGGCACGGCGGTCATCATCACGGGGATCGATGACGGGTTTCGGGCGGAGGCGTGGACCGACAGCGCCGGTCGGACCTGCCTCGAGACGCCGCAAAGCGAGCGCGTCGGCGTCGATCTCGACTTCGACGGATTGGGTGGCGAGACCTTCCGCGTCGCCGTCACCGCGGAGCGGCAGGGCAGCGTCTACCCGGTGGTCAATTCGCTGGCGATTGTCGCACCCGAGAGCGCCGCGCCAGCGGCCACCTGCGCCGATCCCTCGCGCTGCCAGCAGCTCACGATCACCGACGACACTTCGTTTTGCGGCGAGTAGGTCGTTTGCGGGGGTCGTTCGGCGGGGGGGGCGCGGGGTGGTCGTTGCGGCGAGTAGGTCGTTCTGCGGCGAGCAGGTCGTTCTGCGGCGAGCAGGTCGTTCTGCGGCGAGCAGGCCTTACTGCGGCGAGTCGGTCCCACTGCGGCGCGTAGCGCAGGCCGAGCGCTCCGCCCGGGGTTGAGCGACGATTAGCGGGCCGCGCCCTCGCGCGCTTCGGGCGGGTCTGCGTCTGGCGGGTCGGGCTCGCTCTTGCGGACGAGGTGGACGATCAGGGCCAGCAGGATCAGGACAGTCACGATCAGCAGCGCCAGAAGGTAGCGCTGCGCGTGGTCGGCCGGCGCCGCGGGGAGCGCCTGTGCATGCTCGGGGCCGAGGGCGAGCTCCTCGGCCGGCGCGTTCAAGACCAGCGGCGCGAGCAAGGATAGGTCGTACTGCGGGGCCGGCAGCGCCGGATCGCCGTAGAGGAGCCGCACGCGGGTCCGCGCGGGGCGGTAGAAGCGCAGGCGACGCGCGGGCAGCAGCAGCCGCACGGCGGCGAGCGGAAGCGGCGTGTTATCCCCCTCGGCGAGCATGATCCGCAGCTCGCTCGAGCCTTGCCGGGGCAGCTCGAAGTAGAGCGCGGGCGCGCGCTCCTCGGGGTCAACGCTCGACCAGTCGCTGGCGGCGATCAGCGCTGGCTCGCGCGGCCGAAGGCGAGCGTGGCTGAAGCGACGGGTCGTCTTGGAGGCCACGCCGGTGGGGGCCGCGACGAGGAGCTGGACCTGTCGGCGGAAGACCCTCGCCTGGGTGCTGAGGACGAGGCGGCCGGCGGGCAGACCGGCAAAGGGCAGCCGCAGGCGATAGGCCGAATGCCGCGGCGGGGCGCTCAGCCGCTCGGGATGCAGCGTGATCACGATCGGCTCGTCGCGGGCCTCGAGCAGGTAGGGGAGCTGTCGCTGCTCGGCGTCGACGAGGCGCAGATCGCGCAGGCCATGGGCATGGGCCAGCACGGCGGCATCGAGGGGCACCGCCCGGAGTCCGCCCGGGCCGGCAGCGAGCTCGCGCCGGTAGCGGAAGCGCTGCAGCGGCAGGGGCGGCCCCGCGGCGCGGACGTCGCGCGGCGCGTCCTCGGTGGCTGGCGCCCCTGCTGAGCGGGCGAGCCTGGCGCTGCCCCCGCTGCCTCCGCTGCTCCGTCCGAGGTCCCCGCTCGGGCGGAAACGCGCCGAGGGGGCGCCCCAGCGAGCGGAAGCCAGGCTGAGCCGATCGAGCGTGCCGCGGGCGGCCTCGAGATCGTAGCGCGGCGCCTTCAGCCTCGCGTGGCCGTAGCGCGCCGTCAGCGCGGCGCCATCGGTCGATTCGAAGTAGATCCAGGGTTGCGGGGTGAAGACGGCTTGCAGCGTGGCGAGTGCCAGGGGCGGGTTGTTGCCGTCGTCGACCACGAGATCCAGCTCGCGTCCGGAGGGCGCGCTGATCGGAATCCGCAGATCGGCGGCCGCCGAATCGCCTCGCACCGCGCGCCGCAGCACCGCCCGGCCGAGCAGAACCGGTGCGAGCGCGCCGCCGCGGATCCGCGACTCGAGGACCCAGGCGAGGCGCAGCAGGTCGCCCTTGGCACCCTCGAGTTCGAGGGCCTCGATCGGCAGGCGCGCCGCGGGCAGGCGGACGCGAAAGCGACTGCGACCCGGCTCGGCGCGGAGCCGAGTGAAGGGCAGGCTGGCCCTCAGGGGCGGAGACCCCTCGGCAGCGCGCACAGCGCGCACCGCTGCGCGCCGCGGCAGGCCGAGCAGTGCGCTGGAGCGGTCGTCCCAGGCGAGGCGCAGATATTGGAACGCACCGGCGGCGAAGGCCAGCTCGCGCCGGCGGAGCCGCTCGTCGGGAAGGTCGAAGAGGGTGGCGCTCTCGACCAGCACGACCCAGTGGCGGCGATCGGCGCTGCCCTCGAGCCGCACGCGCTTCAGCCAGGGCGCAGCCAGGCCCTCGAGGCGCAGGCGATCGAGGCGCAGGGGCCTTCCGAGCTCGAGCTCGAAGCCGGACGAGGTCTTGGTCGCGGGGGTCGCTCGGATCCTGCCACCGACCCACTGCGCGGGCGTGGGCCGCACGAAGATCAACAGATAGGGCACCTCGCGCCCCTGGCGGTCGACGAGCCGCAGGTCGGCCAGTCCCCCGGCGGCGCGAGCCCCGGCGAGCAGCTCGGCATCGACGGCGAGGCGCTGCGGCCCTCGGCCTCCCGGCAACACCTCGCGCTCGCGCGCGAAGCCGTCCTCCGCCGCGGCGCTGGCGACAAGGTGCAGCAAGATGCAGCTCGCGAGGGCGAGGCGACGCATCATTCACCAGCCTTCGGGCGCGCCAGGACGAACTTCTGTAGCGCGATCGCCACCAGCGCCAGACAGATGGCCAGGCCGACGAAGGATCCGACGCGGAAGAGGCCGCCGAGCCGCCAGAGATCGTGCAGGAAGCACTTGGCGACGGTGATGACCAGAAGAATCAGCGCCGCGATCCGCGGCACGCGCCGCCGATAGGCGATGCCGGCGACGAGCAGTCCGATCGCGAAGAGTGCCCAGGCCAGGGTGTAGGTCAGGTCCTGGGCCAGGCTCGCGGAGAAATTGAAGGTGATCTGCGTGCCCGTCGCGTAGAAGTCGGCGATCTCGATGTTGATCAGCAGGAAGAGCAGCAGCGTTGCCCCGGCCGCCTGCAGGTCGGAGGCGCGCGGCCAGCGCGGGAAGATGCGGTCCTCCGTGCGTCGCAGCCAGACGCTGGCGGTGAAGAGCGCCGCGGCGGCCACCAGGTAGGTGTAGAGGTAGAAGTTGAGCAGGGGCGTGGCGCTGCGCGCGTGGTAGGCGAGGACCGCGTGATTGAGCGTCAGCCGCACCACCACGGCGGCGGCGAGCCCGAACGAGGCGCGGAGCAGCCCCCGATGACGCAGGCGGAGATAGAGCCAGGCGAGCGCTGCGGCCTCCAACGCCCAGCCGAGCGTGATCCATTCGTTCGCGAGCTGCAGCGGAATCGCGACGGTGATGAAGGCCAGCGCCGCGCCCGCGGTCAGCGCGACCGGGCCGCGGTCCTCTGCGGTAGCGGCCTTGTCGCGCAGCAGGCGCAGCAGCAGCCCCCCCAGCAGCAGGGCCTGGCTGAGGGGCAGGACGCCGATCACTGCGCCGTGGCCGCCGCGCAGGATCGCCTCGCGGGCGAAGAGGAAGAATGGCAGCGCGCCGAGCACGGCAACCCAGTAGGGCGCCGACCGGTAGGGCGCCGACCGGTAGGGCGCCGACTGTGGGCGGAAGAGCAGCGGATAGGCGGAGAGCAGCAGGTAAGGTGCGGCAGCTAGGCCGACCGGCTGCCACCACGCGGCGGGGTCGAAGTGCGCCCCCGTCCAGGCCCAGGTGCCCAAGGCTGCCGCGGCGAGGGCGCCGAAGGCGAGCGCATGCGTGCCACCACGTCGGACCAGCCAGGCGAAGCCCAGCAGCGGTAGCGCGCTGAGCAGCGCAAAATATGGCCAAGAGGGCGTCTCGCGGGCGGCGGCAGCGAAGGCCAGGACGAGCTGGGCGCCGTAGAGCCCGGCAGCCGCGCCGCGGTGAAACCAGGGGTCCGCGCCTGGTCGCCGGCGGGCCAGCGGCAGCACCGCGAGACCAAGGGCGGCGAGCGCGATCGCGCTCAGGGTGGTGGCGACGAGCGCGGGAAGCGCCTCGCTCGGTGTCGCGCGCAGGGTCTCGATCAAGACGACCAGGATCAGCTGTGAGGCGCCAAGAGCAGCCGCGTAGAGCTGCCCACGCCCGATCCACAGGGCCGCGGCGACAATTGCCAGGTCGAGCACGCCGAGCACCCCGAGCAGCGGCCAGGGCGGAAGCGCCAACGCGGGCTGGCTGGCGACGTGACAGATGAAGACATGCCCGACCAGGCCGAGGAGCACGCCCTGGCGCGAGGGCAGTGCGGCGCCCTCGGCGAGCTGCGGGGCGGCGCCGAGGTTGCTCCCGACGACGAGCAGCGCGAAGCCCCCGACGACGACGAGCGCAGGCCAGAGCAGCGAGGCAATCGGCGCCATCGACCACCAAAAACCGAGCACGGCCCAGGACAGCAGGGCGCCTGCGAGCACCGTCAGGGCGAGCTTGGGTCGCCGCCGGCCCTCGACGATGAGGCCGAGGTTGAGGACGAGGAGGAGCAGCGCAAGACCGCCCAGGGCGGCCGCCGGGAGCCTCCTGCCAGCCAGGAAGAGCAGCAGGGGTAGGCTGGCGAGCAAGGGGGCCACGCCGCTGCCGGCGGGCCGCAGCTGCTTGCCGAGACGCCGCGCCAACGCGGGGAAGCCGGCGTAGAGCAGGCCAAAGAGCGTGTAGATGGTCAACGCGGCGTAGAGGCGCTCGGGCGTCAGATGCTTCGCGGACCAGAGCGCCTCGGTGGCGACGGCGCTGCAGGCGACGAGGATGTAGAGCACCCCGGCTTCCGTCCGCACGGCCACCTGCGTGACGATAACCACCAGCGCGAAGAGCAGGGCGAAGGGCAGCGCGGGCGGGGCAGCCAGCGGCTCGACGAAGACCAACACGGGAAAGACGAAGAGCAGCAGGGCGGCTGGCAGGGTGGCGATCGCCGACAGCCTGAGGCTGGCGAGGCGATGGCCCGCGGCCACCCAGCGCGACGGCCAACCCAGCTCGCGCCCGAGGCGCCGCGCCACGAAGGGCGCGAAGGCGTAGAAGAGTACGAAGCTCGCCACCCATAGCAGCGCTGCCGGCCAGGCCTCGGGGCGGTAGGCGGCGGGGATCCAGCCGGCGAAGACCAGCACGGTGGTCAGGCCGCTGGCGAGGTGCAGCAGCGCGGGCCCGAGGGTGATCGCCAGGACGAAGAGGGCGAGGTCGAGGAGCAGCAGCCAGCCGAAGAGCAGGTGGAAGCGCTGGCCGAAGGCGGGTACCCAGGCCAGGCAGAGCGCGAAGAGCAGCGGCAGTGCGGCGCTCGCCGTGACAATCTGCGCGAAGATCGGCCCCGCAGCGCGCCCGGCGGCGGGCGTCTGCGGGCGCCGGCCGAGCGCCTCCGCGACGACGATCACGGCTGGGAAGAGCAGGAAGACGCCCGCGGCGAGCGGCAGCTCGGCGAGGTTGTGGATCACGAACCTGGCGATCCAGCCCCATTGATAGAGCGCCGTGAAGCTGACACTGGCGGCCAGCAACCAGGGCCAACGTTTGCGATGCGCGACCCACGCTAGGCCGACGTTGAGCAGCAGCAGGTAACCAAAGAGCCCGATCGGTCGGTCCTCCCCGCTGGAGAGCAGCATGGGCGTGGCGAAGCCACCGACCAACCCCAAGAGCGCGATGAAGAGCGAATCGTGCCGCAGGGCCAAGAGCACCGCGACCGCGGTGACCAGGATCATCAGCCCGAAGGTCGGCAGCGGTGGCACGAGCGCCCAGAGCGCATGGCCCGCGAAGCAGGTCGCGAAGAGGATCGCGATGCCCGCCGCGTCGAGCGCATTGGCGGTGACGCGATAGCGGCGCCCCTTGAGTTCGGAGCCGACGAGCAGCCCGACGCCAGCGAGCAGGCCGATCGCCATCCGCAGCGGCGCGCCGAGCCAGCCCTGATCGACCGAATAGCGCAGAAAGAAGACGGCGCCGAGGACCAGCGCGAGTCCCGCGATCCACGAGAAAAGCCGGACGCCGATCAATCCTTCCCAGTCGAAGCCGGGCGCCGCGGGCGCGCTGTCGCCGCCGGGGTCGAGGGTGGGGGCCGGCATCGGCCCTGGCGCGGCGGCGGCAAGCTTGGGGGAGGCTGCGGCTTCGAGCGGGGCCGACGCCCTCGCTTCGGCTCCGCTGAGGAGGAGGGCCGGCGCGGGCGGCTCGGTACTCGTGTGTGGTGCCTCGGTCGGCGGCGCCTCGGTCAGGGGCGCGGCCTCGACAGCGCTGGGATCGCCGGTGAGGCTCGCTAGCGGCGCTGCTTCGGTGGCGGTCGTCGGGTCGCGGGCGATCAGCTGCGCGCGCAGCTCGAGGAGGCCGCCCTCGGCGGCCTCGAGCCGTCGGGCGAGGGCAGCCTCGCGGCGGCTCAGCTGCTCGATTCGGTGGTGTGCGGCGTCGAGGCGCAGGCGTTCTTCGGCCAGCTCGCCCTGCAGCCGGGCACTGCGCCGCCGCTGAGCGATCGACGCGACGACCACGACCGCGATCAGTAGCAACTCCATCGGCACCTCCAGCGAGCGGCTGAATGCGCCGCCCCGCACCTCGACGGCGCGGCGAAGCATAGCTGATTCGAGGGCTGTTCCAACGGCAAGGTCAGCCGGGTGGGGAACGAGCGGCGGCGTTGGGGGTGCGGAGCGGCCGAGCGCTAGGGCGAGGGGCCCTTTCGCGGCGCCGCCGCTGCCTGCGGCGGCGCCGGGGCTCAAGCGAGCTGTATCAGGGCCTGGCCCTTCTTGACGCTCTCGCCGCCGACGACGAGGATCTTCGCGACCGTGCCGCTGATCGGCGCCGTCACGTTGCTCTCCATCTTCATCGCCTCGAGCAGGAGCAGCGGCTGGCCCGCCTCCACCTGCTGGCCGACCTCGACGAGCACGCGCACCACCAGCCCCATGACCACGCTGCGGCAGAGCTTGGCCTCGTCGACCCCTTCGTCGAGTCCCCCGGCGGCAGGCGTCGCCGCCGGGTGCGCGCTGCCCGTCCCAGACGTCGCGGCGTGCGGCTTCGCGCTGACCGCCGCGGGGATACTCGCCGGCACCCCAACGTGCGGGACGAAGGGCTCGTCGAGGATCTCGATCTCGGCCTCGTATTGCGTGTCGTCGATCGTGATTTGGAGCTTCATCCGCTTCATCCTTCAGACCGGGCGCATCCGGCGCCGGTGCGCGCTGCGCGGCTGCTTCGTGGAGAACGTGTCGCTGCTCGCGGCTGTGGTCTCGTGCGCTAGGTGCGCGGCAGGTTGCGCTGGTGCAAGCTGGCACGCCCCGCCTGCGCCCAACCGCTGTGCTTGCCAAGCTGCCGCGCCGAGCGGATGCGCACATGCTTGCCGATATAGGCGGCAAAAACCGCGCTCATGATCGCCAGGTGCTCTGGCGGGATCTCACCCTCCGGCGCCAGCCGATCGAGGCGCTTGGTGAGCTTGGCCACGATCGCCCGCAGCTCGGTGAGCTCCCGGCGCTCGGCCTCCCTCGCGTCGTCGACGGCGTCGCGGGCGCCGCGGAGGGCGTCGCTGAGCGCCTTGACCTGCTCGGTCGCGAAGACGCGCTGCAGGGCGGCGTCGTGCTCGCTTGCGCTGCTCATAAGGGGATCAATCCGTGCTTCTTGGCCGGTCTCAGCTCGCGCTTATTGATCAACGACGCGAGGGCCCGGGCGAGGAAGACGCGCGTCTGGCTCGGCTCGATGATGTCATCGACGAGGCGGCGCGAGGCGGCGACATAGGGCGAGGCGAAGGCGCTGCGATACTCCTCGATCAGCTCCTTGCGCCGCGCTTCCTTATCCGAGGCGGCCTCGATCTCCTTGCGGAAGACGACGTTCACCGCGCCTTCGGCGCCCATCACCGCGATCTCCGCCGTCGGCCAGGCGACGCTGGTGTCGGCGCCGAGATCCTTGGCGCACATCGCCAGGTAGGCGCCGCCGTAGGCCTTGCGCAGGACCACCGTCAGCTTGGGCACCGTCGCCGCCGAGTAGGCGAAGAGCATCTTGGCGCCGTGGCGGATGATGCCGCCGTACTCCTGCTGCAGCCCTGGCATGAAGCCGGGGACATCGACGAAGGTCACCAGCGGGATATTGAAGGCGTTGCAGAAGCGAATGAAGCGCGACGACTTATCCGAGGCGTTGATATCCAGCGCCCCACCGAGCACCGCCGGCTGATTGGCGATCACGCCGACGCTATGGCCCGCGATGCGCGCGAAGCCGACCACGATGTTGGTGGCGAAGCTCTTCTGCACCTCGAGGAAATCAGCGTCGTCGACCGCGAGCGCGATCACGTCGCGCACGTCGTAGGGGCGCTTGGGGTCGTCGGGGACGACGCTCTCGAAGGCCTCGTTGGGCAGCAGCGCGTCCTCGCGCGGGTAGTGCGGCGGGTCTTCGAGGTTGTTCGAGGGCAGGAAGCTCAGCAGCCGCTTGCAGATCCGCACGGCGTCGCGATCGTCCTCGGCGACGAAGTGCACGACCCCCGAGTAGCTCATCTGCGCGTCGGGTCCGCCGAGTTCCTCCATCGTCACGATCTCGCCGGTGACCTGCTTGATCACCGACGGCCCGGTGATGAACATCTGGGCCTGCTGCGTTTGAATGATGAAATCGGTCAGCGCGGGGCTGTAGGCCGCCCCGCCGGCGCAGGGCCCGCAGATCAGCGAGATCTGGGGCACCGAGCCCGAGAGCATCACGTTCTGGTGGAAGACGCGGCCATAGCCCGAGAGGCTGTCGATGCCCTCCTGCACCCGCGCCCCGCCGGAGTCGTTGATGAAGACGAAGGGCGTGCCGGTCTTCTGCGCCCGCTTCATCATCTCGGCGATCTTCTCGCAGTGGACCTCGCCCGCGGCGCCGCCGGCGACGGTGAAGTCCTGGCTGGCGAGGTGCAAGGAGCGGCCGTCGACGGTGGCCACGCCCGTGACCACGCCGTCAGCCGGGAAGCTCTTGCCAGCGAGGCCGAAGAGCGTGGCGCGATGCTGTGCGAAGGCACCCGACTCTTGGAGGCTGCCGGCGTCGACCAGCAGCTCGATCCGCTCGCGGGCGGTAAGCTTGCCGGCCGTGTGCTGCTTCTTGATCCGTTCCTCGCCGCCGGCGGCCAGCAGCGCTTTGCGGCGCTCTCGTAGCTCTTGAACCTTGGCTGTCATGCTCATCGTGGATGCCCATCACGCGGCCTCTTCGGCCGCGAAGGTCAGCTCGGGCTGACGGTGACTTTATGCGTGCGGCCGTGAATCGTGACGCTGTAGTTGACGGCGGCCGCCAGAGGGACGGCCGCGGGGGCGCCCGCGCCAGCGCTCGCGCCGGTGGGCGGCGAGGTCGCCGGCTTCTTGCCGACGTTTTTCGGACCCTCGGCGCGCGAGGCGAAGAACTTCGGCGCCACCTGCGGGAACATCGCGAAGGTCAAGACGTCCTCGTCGCTGCCATTGGCCCCTGGCAGCGCATTCGCGGCGCGCTGCAGCGCCTCCCACTCGGGCTTGAGGAGATCGGCGGGGCGACAGGTGATCGCGGCCTTCTTCGCGTGCTGCTCGGCGCGCTGCAGCACCTCTGGGTCCTTCGGCGCCGCTGTCGTGCCGTAGTAGCCGAGCATCAGGTCGGCGAACTCACCCGTCATCGCCTGGTAGGGTCCCATCAGCACGTTGAAGACCGCCTGGGTGCCGACGATCTGGCTGGTCGGCGTGACCAGCGGCGGGTAGCCCGAGACCTTGCGGGCGCGCGGCACCTCTTCCAGCACCTCTTGCAGCCGGTCGGCGGCGTCCTGCTGCCTGAGCTGGCTCTCCATGTTCGAGATCATCCCGCCGGGGATCTGGCTCTTGAAGATCTCGGTGTCGACGCCAGTGATATTGGAGAGGAACTCGGCGTAGCGCGGACGAATCTGCGCCATGTGGTTGCGTACCTTGGCCACGCGCGCGAGGTCGACCTGCGTCGTATAGCCTGTCCCCTCGAGCATCTCGACGAAGCTCTCGGTGGGGTTGTGCCCCGGCCCGAGCGAGACCGAGCTGACCGCCGTATCGACCATGTCGGCGCCGGCCTCGACCGCCTTCATCAGGCTGACGAGCGTGACGCCCGTGGTCGCATGCGTATGCACGTGGATCCGCACCTCGCGCCCGCAGCGCTCCTTGATCGCCTTGACGATGTCGTAGGCGGGCTGCGGCTTGAGCAGCGCGGCCATGTCCTTGAGGCAGATCGAGTCGGCGCCCATCTCGATCAGCTTCTGCGCCAGCTCGACGTAGCCTTGCACCGTATGCACTGGGCTGATCGTGTAGCAGATGGTGCCCTGGGCGTGCTTGCCGCTGCGCTTGACGGCCTTAATCGCGACCTCGAGGTTGCGCGCGTCGTTGAGCGCGTCGAAGACGCGAAAGACATCCATGCCGTTGGCCGCGGCGCGCTCGACGAAGCGCGAGACGACCGAGTCCTCGTAATGCCGATAGCCGAGCAGGTTTTGCCCGCGGAGCAGCATCTGCAGCGGCGTCTTGGGCAGCAGCTTCTTGAAGCTGCGCAGGCGCTCCCAGGGGTCCTCGTTGAGGAAGCGGATACAGGCGTCGAAGGTCGCGCCGCCCCAGCACTCGAGCGACCAGAAGCCGGCGTTGTCGAGATCCTCGCAGACGGGGACCATGTCCTCCATCGCCAGGCGCGTCGCCATCAGACTCTGATGCGCGTCGCGCAGGGCCAGCTCGGTGACGTGAATCAGCTTGTTCATGGCGCGTACTCTTTCGACGAATGACGCGCCTTGTCAATTGCTGACTCGTCCGCGCCGTGAGCGCTGCGGCGACGCTCGCCGATCAAGCCTGGCGAAGCCCGCCGAAGGGGGCTATGAGGCTGCTAGACCCTCACCCCAGGAGCCCCCGATGCGGAGCAGCAGCGTTGTTGGACCCAAGATTCTTAGGTTGTTCGGCGCCGCCTTCGGCTGTTGCGCGCTGCTCGCCTGCGGCGCCTCGGGGGATGCGGGCGCTGACCTCGAGACCGACCTCGACCTCGTCGCCGAGCGGGCCGCCTTCCTGCCGCACGGCCAGGCGCCGACCGTGGCGGCCACGGCCAAGGGCGTCGCCGCGCTCTTCGTGCAGGAGGATCCGACGCTCGAGCCCGGGGCGAGCGCCGCCACCAACGCCGAGAACGTCAGGGCGCAGGTCAGCCTCGCGCTGACCACCTGCCCCGCGGCGAGCATCAGCCTGAGCGGCGAGGCCAGCCTGGTGGTCGACTTCGGCGCCGGCTGCAGCGTGCCGGGGGTGGGCTCGCTCAGCGGATCGGTAGGCGTCGCGCTCACGGTCCCGGCCACGCACACGATCAAGGTCAGCTTCGCCTTCGACGCGGTGCAGGTCGATGGGCGCCTGTTGAGCGGCAGTCTGGCGGTTACGACTAGTGACGGCACGAGCTTCAGCTTCGATGCCGCGCTGCAGAGCACGGGGGGCGCGTTGACCCTCGACGGCGCGATGCTGCTGCTGGACGTCGACGGCCACGGGGCAACGCTCGAGGGCAAGGGCAGCTATCGGCCCACGGCAGGGTCGCCGAAGGCGCTGACGTTTGCGGGCGTGCATCACGGCTTCGGCGACTGCTACGCGGACGCCGGCAGGATCACGAGCACCAAGACCACGGTCGGGCGCAATGGGCGCAGCTCCACGGTCACCGAGACGATCGCCTTTGGCTCCAGCACGCCGACGACGGGCGAGGTGCAGATCACCGTCGGCAAGGCGGCCCCCGTGGCGGCCATGCTGCCGAGCTACGGTGCCTGCCCGCAGCCCTGAAGGCAGCGCCGAGCCCAGTCTGAAGTGCGACTGAAGCGGCGGCTGAAGCGACGAGCTCGGGCCCTCGACCGAGGCGGAGCAGCAAAGCCCCGGTCTGCGCTAGCCTCGCGGAGCGGCCCGGATCGCCAGCGCGAAGTGCAGCACGTCCTTGGGGGTCCAAACCAGCTTGAAGGGCCGCAAGCGGCGGGCGCGCGCCTCGCCGAGGCCGATCGACAGGGCCTCGGCCACCACCGTCGAGCAATTACGGTCGAGCGTGCTCCAGGCCTGCAGGGGGCCCTGGTAGCGTACGCCGTCGCGCATCAGGCCGAAGGACTGCCACCAATCCTTGATCGCCAGCTCGTTGAGCTCGCGCAGCTCGATCTGATGATCGGGGAGCTGGCGCTCGGCCGCGCAGTCCGCCGCGAAGAGGCGGTCGCGGAAGGGCGGCGACTGGTAGATGTTGCGGTGCAGCTTCGAGGGCACGGCGCCGGGGCGCTCGGGCCACCACGAGACGTAGGTCTTGGGGTCGACGATCAGCGAGGCATGGCCCCAGGCCTCGGCCTTGCCGCGATACTCCCAGACACAGACCGTCGCCATCGCCGCAGGCCCCCCGTCGAGGGGGCATACTAGCGCATGTCGCGCCCAGGGGGATCCGCTCATGCTCCGCTCGGCTCCGGGGGATCCGCGACGTGGGCGGGAGGCGCGCGCTGCGGCAGGATGGTGCGCAACCAGGTCAGGAGCTGCAGGACCTCGGGCTCTTCCAGCACCAGGCTCGCGCGTAGCTCGCTCCCGCGCCGCCACAGGTGCAGGCGTTCGATCAGCGCGCTGACGCCGAGCACGCGCAGCATCAGCAGCGACTGCAGGCGCGTCAGCTCGAGCGCCGCGGCGCGCAGCGCCGTCGCGGCGTCGGCGGCGTCCGCGAAGCTGAGGACCACCTTGACCCGGGCGTTGGCGCTCGCGGCCATCGCGAGCCGACCCGCGGTCGGCGTCGGCAGGCCCGCGGGCAGTCGAATCAGGCGCGGGAGGTTGATGGCCTGCACGAGCAGCGCGGCCGCGCCGTCCTCGCTGGAGCCACGCGCGGTTGGCGTAACGCCCTCGAGCAAGCGCTCGACCCAGGGCCGGGTCGCCGCGCCCTGCGCGGCTCCAGCGGCAGGTGGGCCGGTGGCGGCGGTGGGGCGTTGGAGCTGCTCCAGCAGCTCCGGCGCGGCGAAGACGATCAGCCCCTCGAGCAGCGTCAGCAGGCGCCGATCACCGGGCAAGCGCGGCGGAGCGGAGAGCTCGCCCTGCAAGCTGCCCTCGTGCTCGGTCCAGCGCAGGGTGCCCGCGTTGGCCTGGACGCTGGCCTCGAGCGCCGTGCGCGCCGCCGCCAGGGAGAGCGCATGACGCGCGACCAGCAGCGTCTCGGTGATGCGGTAAGGGTTGGGCGTGGCGATCAGCAGCCGATCGAAGTCCCGCAGGGGATCGAGCGGGGCACCGGCCAGCAGCGTGCGGTAGTCGTAGAAGGCCGCGAGGAGCTCGCGCACGCCGGCGGCGTAGGGCGAGTCGCGCACGCGGTCGCAGCGCAGCAGCACGAGCAGGGCGGCGTCGCCCGGTGCGACCTCCGCGAGCGCCGCCGTCGGATGAGGTGCCGGGGGTAGCGCCGCCGCTGGCGCTGGCGAAGGGCGCGGCGGCGCCTTGCGGCGGGGCGCGCGGCCGGTCGCGGTGGCCGCAAGCCCCGGCGCGTCGTCGGCGCGTTTGGTGGCGGGCGCTGGGGCCTGCGGCGGCGCGGCGGGGGGCGACGCAGCCGGCGCGCCGAGGCGGTTGTCGAGGTCGAGCCAGATCGGGCCGAGGGGCGGCGCGGGCAGCGCGAGGGCCGAAAGCGTGAGCCACAGCGCCACGCCGCCGTGCAGGGCGAAGGAGGTCAGCAGGGCGATCGCCCAGCGCCCCGCGGGGCCGCCATTTGGGTCCGGGCGCGGCGGCCTGTCGCGGGGGCTCGCAAGGCGCGGGGCAGGCTGCATGGCGGTCGGCGCTTCGGGGGACCTTGGCGCGGGCTACCTGGCGCCGTTGCCGGAGGCGCCGGGATCCGGCAGCTCGAAACGGATCTCGACGCGATCCTGCAGGCGCAGGGCCCCGAGCAGGGCCTTATAGGGCGCAATGCCCCAGCGGCTCGGCACCAAGACGACGCTGCCCCGCAGGTGGCCATCACGACGCTCGACCGCGAACTCGATCTCGCGCGCTTGCCCGACCAGCTCCAGCATCCCGCGCACGAGCACCTCGTGCTCCCCCTTGAAGGTCAACGTGGCGTCCAGGTGGGCGTCGGGGAACTTGCCCGTGAGCAGGACCTTGGACTGCATGGCCTCGCGAATCTCGGCCTGTTCACGCGCCGAAAGCGCCTCGCGATCGACCACGCCCCCAGGGCGCGCGGCGCCCTCGACGACAATCTCGCTGGTCTTGAAGCGGCCCTCGACCTGCCGCTGATCGATCGTCAACTCGAGCGCCGGCAGCCTCAGCTGCAGGTCGTGTCCGAGGCGCGAGAGCAGCCCGTCCTTGAAGGTCAGGATCGTCAGCGATCCAGCGCGAATTGTTTGCTCCATCGGCGACTCCGGGGGCGGCTGATCGGCGCCCGGCGCGCATCATAGGGGTGCCCGCGCCCATCGACAAGGCGCGCGAGACGCGCTGTCGTTCCCCGACCTGGGCCGAGCGCGGGAGCGGAGCGTGGCCGGGCATCGCGTCGCCCCGCGCTCGCGCCCGCCCGGGACGGATCGCGCCGTCGATCGCCAGCCAAAGGTCAGAAAATTAGGTTGGTTCATCCGGGGCCGCTAGCATCAGCCATGCCGTCAAGGAGGTCTGGGATGCAGGTCGAGCGCCGCAGGAAGAGGAGCAACTACCGGGGCCTTTCGCTCCACTATTGGCTCGCCGCGGTAGCCGCGCGGACGCGCGCGCTCGCCTTCGTCTTGGCGGACCCCTCGGGGCTGCTGATCGCGTCGAGCCTGCGCGGACCCGAGGCGGAGGAGCTGGCGGCGATCGTGCCGCTGCTGCATCGCGATGCTGCCGCGCCCTTGGCGGGGGTCAAGTGGCGACAGATGCCGATCCAGGTCGATCAGATCACGATCGATGGCATGCCGCTCTTGCTCTGCGCCGTCGGCGACCGGCCGGCCTGCCACAGCGCGATGGCGCAGGCGGCGGGCGGCGTCGAGCGGATCTTGGCCGCGCCGGCCTAGCAGCCCGGCGACTGCCGCCGCTAGATTCGGGCCTCGGCCAGCACGAAGTGCACGTTCGAGTCGTCGACGATGCGCAAGGACTTGCGCCCCTGCTCGGTCGGTAGCACGCCGCGCAGCCCCGGGTAGCGGCCCCGCTCAGTGATGAAGAAGAAGCGTCGCCCGACGCGCTCGCCGAGCCATTTCCGAATCGCGGCGTCGTCCAGGCTCTTGGCGACCACGACCTGCGCCGCCGTGTACCAGGTCTCGCCGCGCCAATTGAACTGCCAGGCCACGAGCTGCTCCTCCGGGCCCTTGCGCAGGCGATAGTAGGTCTGCAGGACCTCCTTCTGGCTCCAATGCGGCGCGCAATGGAGCTGGTAGGCATTGAGGAGAAAGCCGCCGCCGCCGAGCGTCAGCAGCAACATGGTCGCGACCGCTGCGCTGCGCAGGCGGCGCCAGAGCAGTGCCGCCAGGGGCAGCGCGAAGGCGGCGCCGTAGATCGCCATCAGCAGCCCCTCGGGCGTGCCGGTCCTCCAGCCTTCCTCATAGAGATAGGTGAAGAGCCAGACCCAATGAGCCGGTTGGCTGTAGAGGTCGATGGTGATCAGCACCAGGAGGCCGCCCGCGGCCAGCACGGAGGCCCCGAGGGCCCGAACCCGCCCGGCGAGTAAATCGTCGAGGTAGATTGCGATCAGGATCGCGGCCGGCGGCAGGGCCGGCAGCAGGTAGTGGTGGTACTTGGTCACGCTCATCGTGAAGAGCAGCAGCACCACCACCAGCCAGAGCGCGCAGAAGAGCTGCACCCGCGCGCGCGCGTCGCGGGCGCCGGGCGCCGGGGGCGCCAGCAGCCGGGCAAAGGCCGCGGGGAGCAGGGCGACCCAGGGGAAGAAGCCGTAGCCCAGTTGCTGGAGGTAGTACTCCCAGGTTCCCTTGGCCTGTGACTGCTCGCCAATCGTCAGGCGCCGCAGCTGCTCAGTACCGATCAACTCGTTGAGGAAGCGCGTGCCATGGGCCAGCGCCATCGCATGCCACCAGGGAAGGAAGGCCGTCCCCGCGATCAGCAACCCGCCGCCGAGGCGGAGCTGCCGCAGCAAACGCCATTCGCTGCTGACGAGCACGTAGACGAGCACGATCAGCCCCGGCTGCAGTGCGCCGACCAGGCCCTTGGCCAGCCCCGAGAGCGCGACGGCGAGATAAAAGCCCCAGAGATACACGTCGTTCTTGGTGGCGGTCTTACGCGTCGCCCAGAGCGCGACCACGGCGACGAGGCCGTAGAGCAGCATGACGATCGCGGCGCTCAGCGTCTGCCCGCCGAGCCGCAGCGGCAGTGGGACGCGGAGCAGCGGCGGCACGACGGCGATCAGCATCAGCGTGATCACCAGGACGAAGGCCGCGACGAAGACCCAGTAGCTGGTGGCGCTCGGCAGCTCGAGCACTCGCTTGCCAAGCTGCCAGCGGCGCCGGGGCAGCGGCTCGTCCGCGCCGAAGACCGCCAGCGCCAGCAGCGCGATCCCGCCGGTCAGGAGGCCCACGTAGGGCATATCCGTCATCGCCTGGCGGGTGATGAAGAAATAGATCGGCGAGGTCGCGAGCACGACACCGGCGAGCAAGCCGACGCGGCGGCTCAAGAGCCGCGCGCCCAGGAGATAGATGCCGAAGACGCCGAAGAGCCCGCAGAGGAAGAAGGGCAGCCGGACGATCCACTCGACGGCGCCGTTGGTCAGGGTCGCCCCGGGATCCGGTCCGGTGCGGGCTTGAGGCGGGCCTTGCACGGGATCCTCGAGCGAGCGTCCGGTGCGGCGGAGCGTGATCTTCCCCTCGAGGCCGGCGGCCTTGAGAAAGAGGCCCGAGAGCCAGAAGCTGCCCACCGGCTTGGACCAGAAGTCGGTCTCGGACCAGCCCTCGGGGCCGACGCCGTTATGCCAGTAGGGTGAGAGCCAATCGTCGCGCTCCATGAACTGGCGCGCGACCTCCGTGTAGATCGTCTCCCATGGGTCGAACATGCCGTAGCTGCCCATCACGGGCAGGTAGATGCCGCAGCAGAGCAAGAGCAGCAGGAGGGTGTGACGTCGGCGTGTGCGACGAAGCGGCCCGCGCTGCAGCGCCGTTGCGGCGGCGGGCTCGGCCGCGGCGCCCGCAAGCGCGGCGTCCTCGTCCGTGGCTGAGCGCGCGACGTCGCGCGATTCCCCGGCGACGGGCGTGGAGCGAGTCATGATCCCCCTCGGCGTTCGGCGGCGCGTAGCATCGTCGATCGGGTCGGCAGTGGGCAAGGGGTTGCCGCTGATGCCCGAAAGGTTTTCGCAGCGGCCGATTGACGGCGGCAGTGGGCTGGCGCTATGAGCGAGGCAGATCCCAGCCAGGAGGCCCCTTGTCCGCCGAAGCCACGGTTTTGCAGCAGGCGGAGCCGGCCGGTCGTCCGCGGCTCTCAGTCGTCATTCCCTGCTTCAACGAGGAGGACTGCCTCGGCGAGCTATGCCGGCGCGTGACCGCCGCCTGCGTCGACTGCGTGGCGCAGGACTACGAGCTCGTGCTGGTCAACGACGGCTCAGGCGACGGAACATGGGCGGCGATCGCCGAGCTGGCGCGGCAGGACGCGCGCGTCGTTGGCGTCGATCTATCGCGCAACCACGGTCACCAACTCGCCTTGACCGCGGGGCTGACGGTCTGTCAGGGCGAGCGCGTGCTGATCATCGACGCCGACCTGCAGGATCCCCCCGAGCTCGTCGGGGCGATGATGCAGGCGATGGATCAGGAGGGCGCGGACGTCGTCTACGGGCAGCGACGCGAACGCGCCGGCGAGACGGCGTTCAAGAAGGCCTCTGCCGCGCTCTTCTACCGCGTGCTGCGCAGCATGACCGACGTCGACATCCCGCTCGATACCGGCGATTTCCGCCTGATCAGCCGGCGGGCGCTGGAGGCCTTGCTGGCGATGCCGGAGCAGCACCGCTTCGTCCGCGGCATGGTCAGCTGGATCGGCTTTCATCAGACGCCCCTGCTCTATGATCGCGCGGAGCGCTTCTCCGGGGTGACCAAGTATCCCCTGAGCAAGATGGTGCGCTTCGCGCTCGACGCGATCACCGGCTTCTCGATCCGCCCGCTGCGGCTGGCCAGCTACTTTGGACTGCTGCTCGCCGTGCCCGCCTTCCTGCTGTTGGTCTACACGCTCTATAGCTGGCTGGCGGGCCATACCGTGCAGGGCTGGACCAGCTTGATGGTCGTCGTGCTCTTCCTCGGCAGCGCCCAGATGATCGTGCTCGGCGTCTTCGGCGAGTACGTCGGCCGGCTCTATATGGAGGCCAAGCGGCGACCGCTCTTCGTCATTCGCGCCATCGTCGGCGCGGCGCGGCGCGGCGGAGCCTCCCACGCAGTGCCCCGACTCGGGGTCGGCCCCGACAGTGCGGGCTGAGCGTGCAGATTAATCGCGCGGTGGCGTCAGGGCCCGGCAGTCGACCCGACAGGCCCGGGTTGCGGCGCGCGCTGAGGGCTGCAGCGCGGGGCCACGGCCGACACGCGGGGCGTTTTGCCGTGGTGGGCGCGCTCAACACCCTGCTCGATCTCGCGCTCTTCAACGCGCTGCACTACGGTCTGGGGCTCGCCCTCGTCGTTGCCAACACGCTGAGTTACGGCGCGGGGATCGCGCAGAGCTTCGCGCTCAACCGCCACTGGACCTTTGCGGATCGCCGCGACGCCGGTCGCCCAGTTGGACGACAGCTCGCGCTCTTCGTGGCGCTCAACCTGCTGGCGCTCGGTCTCTCCAACCTGACGATCTGGCTACTGGTGCGGCGCTTCGGCCTGCCGGCCTACGCAGCCAAGCTCGTGGCGGTCGGCGTCACCTTCCTCTGGGGCTATGCAACCAGTCGCCGCTACGTCTTCCGCCAGCGATGAGCGCGCCGCCCCGGTCGCCCACAATCGGCGCTGGCGACCCGCGCCCTCGGCCCGGCGGAGGCCCCCTGCCTGGGGGCTGACTGCTCGCGTTGAAAGCCGCTCGCCGCGAGGCGCTGCGCGCGCGCAGCGCGGGCCGACGTGCGGGCCGACGTTGACCCGCCGAGGCAGATTTGCTAGACAACGCGCGCTCTGCGCGCTCGTAGTGGCGCTAGCCGTATTCTCGTGCTTGCGGTCGCGCACAGGCGCCAACCCCAGGAGGTTCAGGTGACTTTCACTTCATGGATGCTCGGTCTCGCTCAGGCCTCGGGCGCGGGCGGCGGTAGCGCGGTGCCTGGCGGCGGCGGCGGCGGATTGATGTCGATGATGCCGATCCTGCTGATGGTCGTGGTCTTCTACTTTCTGCTGATCCGTCCGCAGCAGAAAAAGGCCAAGGAGCATCGGGCGATGCTCTCCGCGCTCAAGGTCGGCGAAGAGATCGTGACCAGCGGCGGGGTCATCGGCCGCATCACGGGCCTCAGCGAGCGCATCCTGACGATCGAGGTGGCCGAAAAGATCCGCCTGCGGGTACTGCGCTCCCACATTCTCGGCCGCAAGGACGAGGTCAAGGAAGGCGAGGCCGAGCGCCCGAGCCCGGCGACGGCGTCGTCCTAGGGCGCTGAGGCTCTGGGTCGAGGTCGAGATCCCCGCAGTCCAACTCCGGCATGCCGGACGCCGCCCGCGGCGCCGCGCGCTGAACGGTTGAATCCATGGAACGAAGCTGGTGGTGGAAAGCAATTGGTCATCTGCTGCTGATCGTCGTGGCGGTCGTCTATCTCATCCCCACACTGGTGGGCGAGGAGCGGCTGCCCGGCTGGTACAGTAAGCACGTCAAGGCCAAGCTGCAGCTCGGACTCGATCTACAGGGCGGGATTCACCTGGTCTACGAGGTCGAGGTCGACAAGGCCGTCTCCGACAAGACCGACCGGCTGGCGGCCGACATCGAGGAGCGGCTGACCCGCGACAAGAAGCTCAAAGGGGTCAATGTCAGCCGCGAGGGTCGCGACGAGATCGCCGTCCGCTGCGCCAGCGCCAGGGATTTGGCGACGATCGACCGGACCTTCCTCTCCGAGTTTCGCAGCAACCTGGACGAGGTCGGGCGGGATCTCGCGACGCACACCGTGCGGCTGCGGCTCAACTCCGCCTACGTCAGCGAGGTCGGCGAGTACGCCATTCGCCAGGCCGTCGAGACGATCCGGGGCCGCATCGACGAGTTCGGGGTGGCCGAGCCGACGATCTTGCGCAAGGGCAGCGACATCGTCGTCGAGCTGCCTGGCCTGACGCGCCGCAGCTTCGACCGCGTCAAGCGCCAGATCGGGCGTACGGCGCAGCTCGAGTTCAAGATGGTCGATGACGAGAACGACTTCATGGCCGCCGCGGCCGCGAAGCTGCCGGAGAAGAGCCCAATCACGGTCCGCAGCGAGACCTACGATGGCAAGCAACACGGCGCCATCACCTACACCTACCTCGAGTCGCGCGACAAGCGCGCGCTGCGCCAGTTCCTCGACCAGCTCAAGCTGCCGAAGGACCGCGAGATCCTCCTGGGGGAGGAGTACGCCAAGGACAAGAAGGGCAACCGCCTGCCCGACAAGATCTGGATCACCTACTTCATCAAGCGGCGCACCGAGCTGACCGGCGAGTACATCAGCGACGCGCAGGTGATGTGGGAGGATCGCACCGGCCGGCCGGAGGTCTCTCTGACCTTCGACCGCACGGGCGCCGAGGTCTTCGAGCGCCTCTCCGGCGACAACATCGGCCGGCGGATGGCGATCGTGCTCGACAGCAACATCAACTCGGCGCCCGTGCTCGAGAGCCGCATCGGCGGCGGGCGAGCGCGGATCACCCTCGGTGGGCTGCGCAGCCCCCAGGAGCTGCAGGAAGAGGCCAACGATCTGGCGGCGGTCCTGCGGACGGGCGCCTTGCCCGCGCCCTTGCGCAAGTCCTTCGAGAGCCAGGTCGGTCCGACGCTCGGGCGGGACACGATCAACCGCGGGATGGTGGCCTTTGCGGTCGGCGCCGGGACGATCATCCTCTTCATGCTCTACTACTATCACCTCGCCGGCGTCTTCGCCGACCTGGCGCTGCTCGTGAATATGCTCTTCGTGTTGGCGTTGATGGCGGCCTTCCACGCCACGCTGACCCTCCCCGGCATCGCCGGGCTGGTGCTCACGCTCGGTATGTCGATCGACGCCAACGTCTTGGTCAACGAGCGCATCCGCGAGGAGATGCGCCTGGGCAAGAGCGCGCGGGCGGCCGTCGACGCCGGCTACGCGCATGCCTTCTGGGCGATCTTCGACTCGCAGTTGACGACGGGGATCGCCGGCATCGTCCTGCTCCAATACGGATCCGGGCCAATTCGCGGCTTCGCCGTGACGATGCTGATCGGCATCGCGACCTCGATCTTCACCGGCGTGTACGTGACCCGCATGCTCTTCGATCTCTATGTGGCCAAGGCCCGGCCCAAGGTCATCAGCGTCGGGCTGCCGCGGACGGTCTGAGGGGAGATTACGCGATGCCGCAATGGATCAAGCCAGGCACCACCTACGAGTTCTACGGGCCTCGTCGGCGCGCCTATGCAATTTCTTGGGGCCTGACGCTGGCCTCCTTCGTGGCCCTTGGCGTCAACGTCTTGTGGCGCGGCTCGGCGCTCAACTATGGCACTGACTTCACCGGCGGCTCGCAGCTGCAGGTGCAGTTCTCGCGTGCGGTCCGTCCGGCGGAGGTGCGCGGTGCCCTGGAGAAGGGTGGCTTCGGCGGCAGCGAGGTCGTGGCGATGACCGTCGGCGCACCGCCCAATACCTTCATGCTGCGCATGGGTGAGGTTTCGGCCTGCTCGGCCGCCGAGCGCGAGAAGGCGACGGCCGAGCTCAAGCGTGCCTTCGGCGCGCCGATCCGCAAGCTCGACTACAAGGAGGGCAGCGACAAGATCTACGTCCTGCTGCCCGCGCGGAGCGACGTGACGAAGAAGGTTGCCGAGGAAGACGCGGCGCGCCAGATCGAGGCCGCCTTCACCGCGGCCGGCGTCGAGGTGCAGCAGGTGCGCCTCTTCGGCCGGGCGCGTGATGGATCGTTCGAGGTCAGCCTCGGGGGGCTGGGCGGCGGGGTCGAGCGGGCGCTGACTGCGGCGTTGGGCGCGGGCAGCGTACGCGACATTCCCCAGGTCGAGACGGTCGGCAGTCGAATGGGTCGGCAGCTCCGCGACAGCGGCATCAAGTCGCTGATCTACTCGATGCTGCTGATCCTGCTCTACATCACCTTGCGCTTCGATCTGCGCTACGCGCCGGGGGTGCTGATCGCGCTGGTGCACGATGTCGTGATCACGGTGGGGCTCTTTGCTGTCCTCTGGCACGAGTTCTCGCTCTCGGTGGTCGCCGCGCTGATGACGATCGCCGGCTATTCCGTCAACGACACCATCGTCGTTTTCGACCGCATCCGCGAGGACGTGGCGCGCTTTCGCGACCGGAAGTTCGATCGCGTCGTCAACGGGGCGATCAATGAGACGCTCAGCCGCACGCTCCTGACCTCGCTGACGCTGGTCACCTGTCTCGCGCTCTGGGGGCTCGGCACCGGGCCGATTCGCGAGTTCGGCTTTGCGCTCTCGATCGGCATCCTCCTCGGGACCTACTCGTCGATCTTCGTCGCCAGCCCGATGGTCGTCTACTTCAACGAGCGCGTGGCTGCGATCGGCCGCAAGGGCGCCGTGGCCCGCTAGGTTCGAAGGGGCTGTCGATTGCAGGCGGCAGCGACGACCGGGCCAGCTTGGCGCTTTCACCCGCCCGCGGGGGACCACGCCCTCGCGCTCGGTGCTGCACTGGACCTGCCGCCGGCGGTGGCCCAGGTCCTAATCAATCGCGGCTTCGGTGACCTCGCGCGCGCGCGCGGCTTTCTGCAGCCGCGACTGGCCCAGCTCACGCCACCGACAGCGATGGCCGGTCTACAGGTCGGCGTCGAACGGCTGGCGCAGGCGCTGCGGCGTGGCGAGCGGATTGGTGTCTTCGGCGATTACGACGTCGATGGGGTCAGCGCCGCTGCCGTGCTCGGCGACTATCTGCGCGGCTGCGGGGCCGACCTGCGCCTGCGCGTGGCGCGCCGCGACGAGGGCTACGGGCTGCATCCAACGCAGGCCAACGAGTTGGTCGCGGCGGGCTGTCGGGTGTTGCTGCTGGCCGACTGTGGCACGGCTGACGTTAACGCGGTTGCCGCCGCGACCGCCGCCGGGGCCGACGTCGTGGCCCTCGATCATCATCGCGTGCTCGAGGGCGCCTGGCCCGGCCTGGCGCTGATCAATCCACAGCGCCCCGACTGCGGGTTCCTCTACAAGGGTCTCTGCTCGGCTGGGTTGGCCTTTTACTTTACGGGCGCGCTGCGGCGCGTGCTGGCCGCGGAGGGGCGGGCGGCGCCGGACCCGCGGGCGGGGCTCGACCTCGTCGCGCTCGGCACCGTGGCCGACGTGGCACCCCTCGACGGGGTCAACCGCATCTTGGTCGCCCGGGGGCTCGAAGGGCTGGCGGAGACGAGCCGCCCTGGGCTCCGTGAGCTGCTGCGCCTCGCGGCGATCGAAGGGCGCGCGGTCACAGCAGAGGATGTCGCCTGGCGGCTGGGACCGCGCCTCAACGCGCCAGGACGGCTGGGGGATGCGGGGCTGGCGCTCGAGGCCCTGGCCGAGCGCGACCCGGCCCGCGCGGTCGCGGCGGCGCGACGCTGCGACGCCCTCAACGGCGAGCGCAAGGCGCTGCAGGAGCGACTGCTCGCCGAGGCGCGCGCGCAGGCCCAGGAGCAAGGCGAGCGGAGCTTCTATCTGCTGGCCAGCGAGGGTTGGCATCCGGGGGTCATCGGCATCGTCGCGGGTCGGCTGGCCGCCGAGCGGCGCCGGCCGGTGGCCGTCGTGGCGATCGAGGGAGAGCTGGGGCGTGGAAGTGCGCGCAGCGTGCCGGGGCTCGACCTGGTCGAGGTGCTGCGTTGCAGCGCGGCTGCGCTCACGCGCTTCGGCGGGCATGCGGCGGCTGCTGGCTTCACCGTCGAGCGCAGCAAGTTGGCTCTGCTGGCGGCGTCGCTGGAGCAGGCCACGGCGGGGCGTCTCGCGGGGCTGGAGCCGCCGGGGCTGACGGTCGACGCACTGGTCGAGTTGGAGCGGGTCGATGAGCCGCTCTGTGGCGCCTTGGCGCGGCTGGCCCCCTTCGGCCAACAAAACGCCGAGCCGATCCTTGCGAGCGCCGCTGTCGCCGTGGTCAGCGTCCGCAGCGTGGGCAGCGGGCATCTCGCGCTGACGCTGCGTCAGGGTGAAGGTGTGCCGCAGCAGGCGATCGCCTTTGGGTTCAACCGCGCAGCACCGGCAGTTGGGTCGAGGGTGGACCTCGCCTTCGTGCCCGAGCTCGACAGCTATCGGCGGCGCGGGGTGCGCCTGCGGGTTCAGGCGCTCCTGCCGGCCGGCGAGGGGGTCGAGCTCGCCTCCCTGCGCGAGGCGTCAGCGGCGGCGCAGCCCTAGCGGAGAGACAGATGTCACGAGCAGCTGACGAAGACGCGCGGGCGGGCGCTTGGCGCGGCGCCGACGAGCCTGCAGACGGCGGAGACGAGCAGCTGGGCGACGCGCTAGGGGATGACCCGGCCGGGCCGATCGCGTTCAGCCACCACCTCTCGCGCCGCCAGCGCGGTCTATGGCCGGCCTTGCTGCGGCTCTTCTCCCTCGTGATGATGCTCGGGGCGCTCCTTCTCCTCGTGCTCTACAAGGACCGCTGCGCCGCGGAGGTGGCGCGCGCGATCGGCGTGGCCTCGCAGCCCCCGGGGGGCCCCTCGCGCGGAGCGGCGTTGCTGCCGGACGGCGGCCGTTGATCGGGGCACCGAGCGTCTTTGTCTGCGCCGGTGAGGTCTCCGGTGATCGCGCAGCCGCCGCGGTCGTCGTCGAGTTGCGCGCGCGCTTCCCGCGGCTGCGCTGTTGGGGCGTGGGCGGTGCCGCGCTCGAAGCCGCGGGCGTCGAGCTGATCGCGCGCAGCGAGGCGCTGGCGGTGGCCGGCCTGAGCGAGGCCGTCGGGCTCTTGCCGCGGCTGGCTGGCCTGCGCTGGAGGCTACGGCGCGCCTGGCGCCTCCGTCGCCCCGACCTGGCCTTGCTCGTCGACTATCCCGGGCTCAACCTGCGGCTCGCCTGCGCCTTGCGCCGCGCCGCTGTGCCTGTGCTCTACTACGTGGCGCCTCAGCGCTGGGCCTGGCGCGAGGGCGGGGCGGCGCGCGTCGGACGCTGCACCGATGCGCTCGCGGTGGTGCTGCCCTTCGAGGCCCCCTGGTACGCGCGGCGCGGCGTCGCGGCAACCTTCGTCGGCCACCCCGCGCTCGACACGCGATCGACGCTGCCGCGCGAGGCCACGCGCCGCGCGCTCGGGATCGAAGGCGCCCGCGCGGTGGTGGCTATCTTCCCTGGGTCGCGCCGCCACGAGCTCGAACGCCACCTGCCGCCGCTGCGCCGCGCTTTTGCGCGCCTGCCCGGCGTCGAGCCGCTGCTCGTTCCGGCGACGGCGGCGCTGGCTGCTCGCTGCCGTACCCTCGTGCCGGCGTGGCGTCAGGCTGGCACGAGGCAGGCCTTGGCGGCAGCGGATGCCGCGCTGTGCAAGGCGGGAACGGTGACGCTCGAGGTTGCGCTGGCGGGCATCCCGCTGGCGGCGTTCTATCGGCTCTCGGCGTTCTCCTATGCGCTCCTCCGTCGGGCGGTCAAAGTGCCCTACGTGGCGCTGCCGAATATCCTCGCGCGGGCGCCGGTCGTGCCCGAGCTGCTGCAACACGAGTTGACGCCCGAGGCGATCGTGGCGGTCGTCTCGCGCTTGCTGCAGCCGCGCTACGCGGCGTGGCAGCGCGCGCGCCTGGGGCAGCTGGCCGCGCTGCTCGGCCCGCCTGGTGCAGCCCGGCGGGTTGCCGACCTCGCTCAGCAGTTGCTTGGCAGCGGCGCGTAGCTGCCAGGTTGCGCGTGACTGGCAGGTTGCGCGTGACTGAAGCGTTGCGCGCCTGAAGGCGCCTCGCTGCCGAGCGCCGTGCTGGCGCTCAGCGCGCTAGCCGCGCGTCAGGCGGCGGACCATCTCGCGGAGGCGTCGCGAACCGCCACCATCGCGATAGATGAAGCTGATGCCGTAGCCGTTCGGCTTGGCATTGGAGATCTGGCTGGCGATGGCGACGGCCTGGGCGCCGCCCGGCGCCGTCAGCTCGACGACGATATCCTCGCCGATGTCGAGCGTGTCATCGGTCAGCAGCTGGGCGCCACCGATGCTGATGTCGCGCAGTCTCGCCTTGCGCTGGTCGGTGGAGTTGATCAGGCGCCAGCGCACGGGCAACTCGATCGGCAGCCGTGCGTGCCGACGCTTGACGGCCCCCTTCACCGCGCCGGTGGCCACCGCCAGCAGGAAGTCGCGCTTCTCCGCGTCATCCTTGTGAAACGCGATCATCGCCCCCGCGCGAACCCCGAGCCGGGGCAACGCGGTGCGCCAGCTCAACACGGTGCCCCGCAGCAGCGTCTTGTTGGGCAGATCAGGAAAATGAACCTCGACCAGCACTTCATCGTCGCGCTCGAGCGGTAGGGTCGTCGCGCAGAACATGCCACCGGTCGCGAGCTCGGCGTTATAGGCCTGGAGGAAGGATGGATTGTCGCGAAAGCGAGCCTTGAGCAAATGCATGACGCCAACACCTCACACGCAGCGCCTGTATCATAGCATACGAAGGTGCGCGCTCTCATTTCCGGGCCGCCCAAGGGCCCAGCCCCCGCACCCAACTGGTTTGAGTCCTTACACCTAGAAGCCGTTTCGTTCAAGTCTCGCCTTAAGGTACGCCGGGGCTGGGCGAGGCCGGCGCGGCTCGGTAAGCGCGACGCGATGGCGCGACGAAATGACGAAATGCAGTTGCTCGCGGTCGCGCCGACTCCGTATCATGCGACCCATGCCTGCCGACGTGTTGGTCATCGTTCCGACCTACAACGAGCGCGAGAACCTCGAGGCGCTGACCACCGCGATCCTGGCCGAGTTACCCACGGCCGACATCCTCGTGGTCGACGACGGGTCGCCCGACGGCACGGGAGCCCTCGCGGACGCGCTACACGGGCGTGAGCCGCGCATCGACGTGCTCCATCGCCCCAGCAAGCAGGGGCTGGGCACCGCCTACTTGGCGGGTTTTCGCCACGGGCTGGCGCGAAACTACGCCTACTTCATCGAGATGGACTGTGACTTCTCCCACGATCCGCAGTACCTCCCTGCTTTGCTCGAGCGCGCGCGAGCGGGCGCCGACCTCGTGCTCGGGTCGCGCTACATCGATCAGGGGGGCACGCGCAACTGGAGCCTGGCGCGGCGCGCGATCAGCCGCGGCGGCAACCTCTACGCGCGGGCGGTCCTCGGCCTTCCCTTCGATGATCTGACTGGCGGCTTCAAGTGCTTTCGACGGGCCGTGCTCGAGCGGATCCGGCTCGAGGCCGTGCGCTCGGAGGGCTATGCCTTCCAGATCGAAATGACCTACCGCGCCTGGCGTCGAGGCTTTCGCATCGAGGAGGTGCCCATCATCTTCGTCGATCGTCGGGTCGGCCAATCGAAAATGTCGCGTCGCATCGTCGGCGAGGCCGTGTGGATGGTCTGGCGCCTGCGCTGGGCGCTGCGCCGGGGCTGAGGTGCGCATCGCTCCCCGCGACGGGCTCGCGTCGCTCGTGCGGCCCCATCGCGGAGGGCTGCTTGCCGGTGTCTGCTGCGGGTTGGGTTTGGCGATCGTCGGCGGCCTCTACGCCTTCCTGACGGGTCCCTTGCTGCAAACGGTGCTCAGTGGCGGGGTGCGGGGGCCGCAGCATTTCCTGCGCTTGGTGCCGGCGCTGGCGACCCTGCAGGTTGGCGTGGCGGGCGCGCTCGGGGTCGTGGCTGCGGCGCTCGTGGGTCTGGCGCTGCTCAAGGGGCTGCTCCACCTGGCGCAGGCGGCGTTGATCGAGCGCACCAGCGAAGACGTCGGTCATGCGCTGCGCGTGCGGGTCTTCGAGCAGCTGATGCGTTTGCCCCTGCGCACGCATCGCGAGCGAGCCAGCGGCGAGCTGCTCGCGCGCCTGCTCGACGATACGCGTCAGGTCCGTGGGCTGCTGGTCGACCTCCCCCTGGCCATCGCGCGTGAGAGCGCCGCCCTCGTCGCCCTGGCGCTGGCCGCCATCTGGACCGCCCCACGGCTGGCGCTGCTGGCGCTGCTGGCGCTGCCACCGGTGGTGATCGCGGTCGCGCGGATCGCGCGGCGCGTGCGGGGCGCTGCGGCGCAGGGGCAGGTCGCCCTGGGGGAGCTCGCGAGCCGAGCGGAGCAGGCGCTGCGGGCCCTGCGAGAGATCAAGTCCTGCCGCGCCGAGGCGCGCGAGGTCGCGCGCTTCAGCAACCTCAGCGAGCGCTTGGCGCGGGCTGCGGCGACGGCGGTGTTGGCCCGGGCGCTGGGGCCGCTGGTCAATGAGGTCAGCGCTGCGGGCGCCTTGGCCTTGACCCTGGGCTACGGCGCCTGGCAGGTGCGCACGGGGGCCGTGGCGCCGGAGGCGTTGGTGTCGTTCATCGCGGCTGTGCTCCTGACCTATCGGCCGATCAAGGGGCTGACCCAGGCGCTGCACGCGCGCGCGGCGGCCCAGGCCAGTCGCGCGCGGCTCGGCGAGCTGTTGGGCTGGACCGCCGAGCCGCAGGCCAGCGTGGTCTGGCCGCCCGAGACCGGTCATCGAGCGTCGTCGCCCGCGGTACCCGCGGTGAGTGCAGCGGGCGAGGGCTGGCTCCCCGCGCTGGGCCACACGCTCGAGCTGACCGACCTGCGCTTTCGCTACGCGGCCCCCTGGGTGCTCGACGGGCTCGCCCTACGGCTACGCCTCGGTGAGATCGTCGGAGTGGTCGGGCGTTCGGGCGCCGGCAAGAGCACGCTCGCCGACCTGCTCGCGGGCCTGGAGCGGTGGGAGCAGGGGGCGCTGCGCTGGGACGGGCAGGTGGTCGGAGGCGGCGCGGGCGCGGAGGGAGGAGCGGCGGTCGGGCAGGCGCTGCGCGCACAGGTCGCCTTGGTGCCACAACAACCGCTCTTGCTCGATGGCACGCTGGCGGAGAACCTGCGCTTTGCGGCGCCGGGGGCGACGGAGGCGGCGCTCTGGGAGGCCCTGCGGGAGGCCGGACTGGAAAGCCGCGCGGCGCAGTTGCCTCAGGCGTTGCAGACCCGCCTCGGCAGCGGGGGAGAGGGGCTGAGCGTCGGTGAGGTGCAGCGCCTGGCCGTGGCGCGGGCGCTGCTGCGGCGAGCGCCGGTGCTGCTGCTCGACGAGCCGACGGCGGCGCTCGATGCCGAGACCGAGGACGGCCTGCTGCGAACGCTCGACGGCCTGCGCGTCGGGCGCGCGATGTTGCTGATTACACATCGACCGGTGGCGTTGGGCATCGCCGATCGGGTGCTGCGCCTGGAGGGCGGACAGCTGCGGGAGCTACCGCGCGCAAGGGTGCCCGCTGCGCGGACACTCGAAGATGGGGTGCCTGGGGCCGCGCCGGCCCGCGCCGCCACCTGGCCAGGACTCGCCGCGGAGGGCTGACGTGCTCGCGCCGGTCTCGCGAGGGAGGGGCCGCCACGGTGGGCGCGTGCGCGCTGGCGCAGCGCGCCTGCTGCGATCGGTGCTGGCCGGGTTGGCGAGCGCGGCGCTGTTGCTGCTGCGCCTGAGTTGGCGGCGGGTGATCGTCGGAGCGGGGCAGTGGCCGGCGACCGGGGTGCTGGCCTTCTGGCATGGGGACCAGGTGGCGCTATCCGTCTTGCCACGGGCGTGGCTGCGCGGCACGAGCGTATTGGTGAGCCAGAGCGCCGACGGGCAGCTGGGCGCCGCCTACGCTCGCGCTCTCGGCGCGCGGGTCGTGCGCGGCAGCAGCAGTCGCGGGGCGGTGGCGGGTGCCCTTGGGCTGCGTCGGGCGCTGCGGAGCGGGGGACGGGTCGCGCTGGCGCTCGATGGACCGCGCGGCCCTCGTCAGCAGGCTGGACGCTCCAGCGTGCGTCTGGCCGCCGCCGCGGACTGTCCGCTCGTCGGGGTGGTAGCCTGGCCGCGGCGGGCCAGGTGGCTGCGCTCCTGGGATCGGTTGGCGCTTCCTTGGCCGGGGACGACGATCGTCGTGGCGTGGGAGACGCTGCCGGCAGGCGATCCAGCGGCGGCGCTGCGCGCGCTCTGGGAAGGGGTGGCGGCGGCCGGTCAGGCTGGCCCGCGGCGGCCCCTTCCAGTTGAGCCAGTTGAGCCAGTTGAGCCAGTTGAGCCAGTTGAGCCAGTCGAGCCAGTCGATCGGGTGAAAGCGTGAGCCTTGAGACCAACCCTTTGAGCGCGTCGCCGCCCCTTGGCTGCCCTAGCCGCGTCCGCGCGAGGCGCTGGCCGAGCGGTCGGTCGCCCGCCTGGCGGCGCCCGCTGCTCGTCGCGCTGGCGCTGGGCCAGGCCGCGGCAGCGCTGATCGCTTGCGATGCGGAACGGGTGCGCGCGCTGGAGCAGCTGCGCGATCGCGAGGCGAGCGCGCGGGTGCAGGCGCTGCGGGTGCTCGCCGCGCGGCCGGACCCGGCGCTGGCACCGAAAATTCTGCCGCTCTTGGTCGATCCAGTCGGGCGCGTGCGCCACGCCGCGCTGGTGGCGCTGGGCGTCGTGGGGACGCGCGGGCATCTCGACGCCGTGATAGCGCGCCTGCGCGATCGCGATCTCGAGGTGCGCCTGGTCGCTTTGCGTCTGCTCGGCGACAGCGGGCGGGCGCGCGCGGTGCCGACCCTGCTGCCGCTCTTGGGCGATGCCAGCGCCATCGTGCGCAATGCCGCCGCGCAGGCGTTGCAGGCCCTCGGGCGCAGCCCGCTGCAGCAACGCCAGGCTGAGGCCGCGGCGCGCTTCGACGCCGAGCTGCTACGCTTGGCCGACCCGGCGCCCCAGGTGCGGGCCGAGGCCGCACGCGAGCTGGGCCGCAGCGGAGCGGCTCGGGCCGCGGGGCCGCTCCTACGCCGGCTCGCCGTCGCGGGCGAGAGCACCCTCGTCATTGCCGCCGTGCTGCGGGCGCTCGTTCGCGTCGATGCCGCGGCGGCGCGGCGCACGCTGCGCGAGCTTGGCACTGCGGCGGATCCAGGGCGTCGGTTGGTCGCAGCCCGCGTGCTTGCGGCACTGCGGCCGCCGGCCTGGGCACTGCTGCGCGCGGCGCTCTCGGATCCCCAGCCGGAGGTGCGCGGCGCCGCTCTGCGCGGCATCTCCCGGCTGCGCGCCGCTCCGGCTGCCGCGCTCGATCCGCCCGCCGCCCTGGCCACGGTGCTCTGCGCGGCGCTGGAGCTCGAAGGCGCGGGCGCCCTGCGCTTGTTGGCGGCGGAGGCCGCGGGGGGGCATCGGCTGGGCTGTGCGCCGCAGGCGCAGGCCGCGGCGGCGCGCGCCCGGCAGGCGCTGGGCGTCGTCGAGCCCTCGGCCGGCCTGACGCGGGCCCTGCTCGAGGCCTTCGATCTGCTGGCCCGGCTGCGTCGCCAGGAGGACGGTGAGTTGCTGATCGCGCTGCTGCAGCGCGCGATGACGGTGCTGCAGTGGGAGGCGGAGCCCTGGATCGGCGCGGAGCGTTGGCGTGAGGGGGCAAGCGCCGCGGCGCCCTGGTCCGCGCCACGGGCGACGGCGATCCCCAGCGCCCGAGCCTCGGCGAAGGCCTCCGGCGAGGCCTTGCACACCTTGCTGTCGCGCTTTCACCTGCGCGCGGCCGATGGCCAGGAGCAGCCGCTGATGCCGCCGACGAGCAGCGCCGAGGCGGTGGCGTCGCGTTTTGCCTGGCTCCCGCGGACGGTCGAGACGGAGGCGTGGCTCGCGCGCGTGGCCCGCGACGCCGAGGACGCGGTGTTGGCGGCGGCGGCCCTCGATCGACTGGCCGAGGGGGCGCTGCCCGCCAGCGGGGCGCGTCGCGCCGCGTTCGTCGTCGGGGCGGGTGCCGATGGCCGCGGTGGCGGGGCTCGGCCCGAGGCTTCGTCGCCGCTGCAGCAGGCGGTGGAGGTGGGGCTCGGCTCAATCGATCGCCAGCGCCGGCGCGCGGCCACCGGCGCTTGTGTGCAGCTGCCGCCGCCGCAAGGGGAGGCCCGGGCCCTCGGGCTGCTCGGCGACGCCGACGGCGCCGTTCGTGAGGCCGCCGCGCTGGTGTTGGGGCGCCTGCGGGCGCATCAGGCGCTGCCGGCGCTGCTGGTGCTCCTGGCCCGGGATCCGTCGCCCGCGCTGGTGCACGCGCTCGCGCTCCTGAGGGATCGGCGGGCGACTCGCCCCTTGCTACGGCTGCTCGAGGAGGACCACCCCGCGCCCCGGCTCGGCGAGCGCCGGGTGGTCGTCGAGGCGCTGGGCGCGCTGGCCGATCAGGCGGCGGCGCCTGCCTTGGAGCGCGAGCTCGGCCATCCCGATTGGCGCCTGCGCCGGGCCGCCGCGAGCGCTCTGGCGCGGGCTGGGCGCGCGCGCTCGCGCGAGCTGCTCGGGGATTGCGCGGCCGACTACTACGGCGCCGTGCGGCAGGCCTGCGCCGAGGCGCTCGCGAAGCTGGCCGCGGCCCGCTGAGCCGCGTGCAGGGGGCGGGGTCCCGCGGCCGGCGGTCTCAGCGGCGGAGAACCGTGCGCACGTAGAGGCTGGAGCCCCGGCGCTTATCACTGACCCGGAAGACGATATCGTTTCTTCCGGGCACCAACGCCAAGCGGTGGAGGAAGCGCGCGCTGTGGTCGAGCTGCAGCGCTTGGCCATTGATCTGAATCGCCGTCCCCGGCCTGATCGCCCCGCGAACCTCGAGCTCCGCGGTCGTCACGACCGTACCGTTGCGCGGATAGACGATCTGCAGGTCAGGGGTCGCGTTGTCGTAGGCGACGCGCAGGCGCCGCTGTTCGCTGGTCCGCACGAGGGTCTCGCCGGCGCGGCCAACGACGTACCAAATATAGGTGCCCTCGCCGAGGTGGCCCGCGGGGAGGGTGAGCGAGGTGCTCGACGTCGTCTCGTTGACCAGCACGGTGCCGACGTCGCTCTCGCTCACGACCTTCACCGCATAGCTGGTCGCACCGGCGATCGCGTCCCAGGTGAAGACGAAGCGCGGCAAGCTGTTCTGGTAGTAAACGGTGGTGTTGCCGTAGTCCTCGCGGATCAGGTTGCGGGGCGGACGCAGATTCTCCAGGGCGCGATGCGAGGTGTCGGGCACGAGGGTCAGCCGTCCCGCGGTCGCGGCGCCGAGGCGACCGGTGCTGTTCACGGGGCGCAGGCGCCAGAAGTACACTGTTTCGCGCGCGCCTCGATCGAGCTGCAGCGTCAGCTCGCGCCGGCGCAGCGCGTCGGCGAAGAGCGGTCGCTGAAAGGCGCTCGAGCGGCTGACCTCGACGACCGTGCGTTCAGCCGGCGCTGAGCGCCAGTCGAAGGTGACGGGGAGCGTGCGGCCGGCGACAAAGACGCGGGTCGGGCCGGGCTCGGTGATGCGCAGCGCGGAGGCCGTGGCGCGCCGGCTCGGGCCGATCTTCCCGGCGCTCAGCAGCACCGACTCGCCGGCCTCGAGCGTGCGCGGCTCACCCTGCTGGGCGATCAGGCCCGCCTCGCCGCGCAGCACCTCGAGCTCGGCGTCATGCTCGCGCTGGTGCACGGCGATCGAGGAATCACGGAAGCCCGCGCGAGGCGTCACCGTTACCCCCTCGACGACCGTGGGCAGCGGGTTCTTGGGGGCCTGCGCGCTGCCGCTCAGCGTCCAGCGCCCCGTGCGCGCCTCGAGCCGCAGCCCCGGGCCTGCGCCGCGGCGGTCGCGCCGCAAGACGAAGAGCCCAGGGCCTGTGAGCTGCGTCTGGGGCCCGTCCCGGCGGCCCACGAGCGCCCGCGCCTGCGTCCCGAGGCGCAGCGCGCTGCCGAACGCCACCGGCCGGGGCTGCGTCCCGCGGAGGGCCGCGAAGGCGCCCTGCTCACCGAGGCGAAGCTCGACGGCGCCACGGCCAACGCGGCGCACAAAGAAGCCGTCGGTGCGCCCGGCATCCTCCGCGGGTGGCTCGGCGATCGGGCCGCGAGCGTCGTCGCCGAGACCCCCATCGGCCGGCGTGGCGCCGTCCGCGGTCGCGGTCGCGGAGGCAGCCGTGGGGGTTGGCGTGGGCGCAGCAGGGCGGGCCGTGGCCAGCGTCAGCTCCAGCGTGCCCCCAGCCACCACCTGCGTGCGCTCCCCGTCCGCCCCCTCGACGCGAGCCTCGCCAAAGACCACCTCGAGTCGCGCCGGCGTGCTGGTGCTCGCGGCGGAGAGCGTGGCCTGAGCGGCCTGGCCCAACGTGATCTGGCGGCCACCGACGCGAATGACCAAGGTCGCAGCCTCGACCGCGGCGGCCGTCCCCTCGAGCTGGCCTTGTGCCAGTTCGAGCGTGACCTGGTCGCCAGTCGAGGACCGGGGCGAGAACTCGACGACCGAGAGGGGCGCGACCCGCAGGCGGCCACCGCTGCGGAGCGCCAGCGTCGCCCGGCTCGCCTCCGCCGTCTCGATCCGTCCGCCGCTGCGGATCAGCGCGCCGACGGTCGCCGCGACCAGGGGGTGCTGCCGCTGCGCGGCGACGTTGACGTGGCCGCTGCTGGTCGCCACCTCGGCGACCCAATCCACCGGACGCGCCGGGGTGCGGACGCAGGCGCCGAGGCATAACGCGAGCGCGGTGAAGAGCGCGCGGCCGACCCGCTGGTGGTCCGGGCCCCGGCGCTCGCCAGCGAGCTTGCGCGCGATCCGCTGCGGTCTCGATCGCCCGCGCATGCCCTCTCCCACGGCAATCCCCACGACTCAGCGGCTCCTTCGCGCGCCCAGCGCCGGGCGCCAGGGCACGCCTGGAAGGGCGTTGAAACCTGCGAGGAAGGTTGCATACTCGCGTCCCTGTCGCAATCTTCGCGGGGCTCGAAGGCGCCGCCGGAAGGGGCTCGATGCGCTGGGTCGCGCTGCTCTCGCTGACGGCAGTCGGTTATCTAGGGCTGCTCTGGCTCTGGAATCCGCTCGTCGCGCCCGGGCCGCCCGAATGGCGCTCGGGCGCTGCGCGCCGGAGGGCGGGCGACGTGGTGATCGTGATCGGCGGCGACACGGCGCCGACCGACGCGGCCGACCCCTGGCTGCGTCGCCATGGCTACCGCTACCCCTTCGCGGGCACCGCCGCGCTGCTCCGTGATAGCGACCTCGCGCTGGTCAATCTCGAGAGCGCAGTGGGCGACGCGCCACGCGGCTGGCCGCTCTACAAGCGCTACCGCTATCGCACCGCGCCGCAGGCGCTCGCGGCGCTGCGCTGGGCTGGCATCGATGCCGTGACCCTGGCGAACAACCACGCGCTGGATGATGGTCGCGAGGGTTTGTTGGTCACGCTGGGGCTGCTGCGCCAGGCCGGCCTGGCGGCGATCGGTGCCGGCGCCGATGCCGCCGCCGCGCGACGCGGGACGATCTTCACGCTTCGCGGCACGCGGGTCGGTGTGCTGGCCTATCTCGAGGATTCGCTGATGGACAGCCTCTACTGGCCCTCGTTCGCCTGGGGCGCGCGGCCCGGTTGTGCGCGGCTCGAGGCGCGGCACGCCCGCGATGACATCGCGCGCCTGCGGCGGGCCGGCGCCGATGTCGTCATCGTCATCGCGCATTGGGGACGGACCTACGCCGACGTCACGGCCGTGCAGCGCTTCTATGCCTGGTACCTGACCGCGGCGGGGGCCGATCTCGTCGTCGGCCACCATCCGCATCTGCCGCAGCCGCTCGCGCGCTCGCACGGACGTCCGGTGGTCTTCAGCCTCGGGAATTACGCGTTTGGTACGCCCGGGCGGCGCTTGCTGCGCTATGGGCTGCTGCTGCGGGTGGTGCTGCGCGAGCGCCGCCTGCAGCGCCTCGAGTTGCTTCCGCTCTTGGTGCAGAACCGCCAGGTCGACTTCCAGCCGCGGCGCCCCGCGCCGGCCGAGGCGAGGGCGCTGCTCCGGCGCCTGGCGCGGCGTTCTGCCGCCTACGGGGCCCCCTTGCGCGTCTTGGCCGATCGCGCCGTTTTGGATCAGCGATGAGCTAGCGATAGAGCTCGACGTTGAGGATCACCGTGCTGCCCTCGAAGACGCGCAGCTTCTTGCGCTGCGGGCGATAGCGCGGCGCTGAGATCACGATCTCGTACTCGCCGGGCTTCAGCTCGAGCGAGAACTGGCCGCGGGCGTCGACCGCGAGCGTCCGGTCGATCCCTGGCAAGAGGACCGTCGCCTTGGCCAGCGCGGCGCCGCCGCGGGCGCTGACAATGCCGCGCAGCGTACCCAGGCTGATCGTGGCCTTGCGCAGCAGCCGCAGCTTCAGGGGCGGTGCGTTCGCGCGCACCGTGGCCTCGGTCTCAAGCGGCTCAAAGCCGGGGGCATCGGCCCGCAGCGTGGTCGCGCCGAGGGGCAGGGGGAAGGTCAGGAAGGCCCCCGTCTTCGGCGCCACGGCCAGCGCGGAGGACGCTGCGCCCTCGACGCTGATGCGCGCATCCCAGACCGGCTCGCCGCTGTCATCGGCGACGACGGTGCCGCTGAGCGCGAAGCGTGCGGGCTCGACGGGCGCGCGCGCCCCGATCGCCGACGCCTCGTCGCGCGCTGGGCGACGCGGGTGAACGGGCGCGGCGGGCCAGGGGTCGAAGCGATAGCTGAGGCCGACGGTCAGTGCCCAGGGCGGGATGGCAAAGGCGTAGCGCTGCGCAGGCAAGGTGCTCGGAGCTCCGTCGCCGACGCCCGTCAGGCCGAG
The DNA here is from genome assembly GCA_016711215.1 of Pseudomonadota bacterium. Classification (NCBI taxonomy): domain Bacteria; kingdom Pseudomonadati; phylum Pseudomonadota; species Pseudomonadota bacterium. Next base: position 966,844 of record JADJTL010000001.1, read on the forward strand.
GTCGACGGCCGCCAGTAGCTGCAGGCCACGCCGCGGGCCCAGCCAGGCGCGGACGCCGAGCGTCAGCGATCCCGGGCTATCGCCGAGGCCTGGGGCGCCAGCACCGACGAAGGGCTGCAGGCTCAGCTCGAGGAAGGGGCCGACCCAGCGCGTCAAGTACTCGACGCCAGCCCGCGCCAGCACGCGGTGGAACGAGCTGACCTGGGCGGAGAAGCGTTGCGCCGGGCTGAGCGCGGCGAGGTCATCGAAGAGGTTCTCGGAGCCGTCGAAGTGGAAGCCGAGGTTGACGTGTGCGCGTAGCGGCAGGGCCTGTGGCCCCTGCCAGGTCGCCAGCGCGGCTACCGTCGTGTTGAGCGCCGAGCCCGAGAGCTTGAAGAATCCGGCAGCGGAGGGCAGCCGGAAATCCAGCAGGCCGCCGACGTGAAGCCCGTGACCGAGGGCAAAGCCCGTCTTGATCGCGAGCTCCGGATCGCCCACCGCGACCTGGAGCTCGTCGCGTGGCGCACCGGTCGTCTCGTCAGAAACCACGTGCACCGCGAAGGCCGCCGCGAGGAAGCGCCAGGGCGTCCAGGCCACGCTGTAGCTCGCCGCCATGCGCGCGTGGTCGGCCTTGGCGTCGTCGATCGCGAGGAAGTTATGCGCCGCGTAGAACTCATAGCTCGAGCCGACGACGAAGAAGCCGGGTGGCTGGAGGTCGGCGGAGACGACCCGCAAGAGGCCGCGCAGGCCGATCCGATCAGTCCCGCCGAGCAGCGTCGCGCGCGTCGTCTGGGCTGCGCCGATTGCGCAGGGGGCGCAGAGGGCAATCCCGACCAGGAGCCCAAGCAAGAAGCGACGAGGGGCGAGTCGCATGCGCTGTGTTCCTTCCCAAAGGACCGTGCGCGCCGGGACGAGCTGCTCAGGGAACTCGGCGCACGTGGTCGGTTTGCGACGGTAAGTATTTAACTGTACAATCGTTTTGCTCTTCACTTCAACCCTTGCGATGGAGCCACAGGTGGAAGCCGGCGGTGCGGCGGCGGGGGCGGATCGCCCGGTGAGGGGCGATCGCCACGGACGCTACGAGATCATCGACCGGCTCGCGACCGGCGGCATGGGCGAGGTGTACCTGGCGCGGGTCGTCGGGGCCGCCGGCTTTCAGAAGCTGGTGGTGATCAAGAAGATCCTGCCGCATCTGGCCGAGCAGGCGACCTTTGTCGAGGGGCTGGTCAAGGAGGCGAAGCTCCTGACCGAGCTGACCCATCCAAACATCGTCCAGGTGCTCGATCTGGGACGTGATGGTCGCGACTACTTCATGGCGATGGAGTACGTCCCCGGCTACAACCTGGCGACGATCGCCCATTACTGCGCGCAGAAGCGGATGGTGATCCCGGCGTCCGTCTGCACCTACATCGGCCTGCAGGTCTTGGCGGCGCTCGAATATGCGCACGGGATGGTCGATGCCGAGGGCAATCGCCGCAACGTGATCCACCGCGATGTCAGCCCGCAGAACGTGCTGGTCGACCGCGGCGGCCCGGTCAAGCTGACCGACTTTGGCATCGCGAAGATCGTCAGCGAGGCGGAGGGCGAGCTGACGACGACGCTGAAGGGCAAGTTCCGGTACATGGCGCCCGAGGCGATCGACGGCGGGCGCGTCGACCAACGCTACGATCTCTTCGCGGTCGGCATCATTCTCTTCGAGGCGCTCTGCCGCCGGCACCTCTTCGGGGGCCGCAGCGACGTCGAGATTCTGGCGCAGGTGCGCGCGGCGAAGGTGCCCTCGATCGATCGCTACCACCCCGCGATCCCGCGCTTACTGCAGGAGGTCATCGAGCGCTCGCTGCGCCGCGATCCGGCCGCGCGCTTCCAGAGCGCCGGAGAGTTCGCCAGCGCGCTGCGCGAGGCCCTCTGGCCCCAGGCCGAGGGGGAGGCCGCCAAGGAGCTGCGCGCCTTCATCACCGCGCTCTACGATCAGCCCGACTTCCCGCTCAGTCGGCCGAAGCTGCCGGTCGCGCCCAAGCTGGATGCGCCGCTCGTGGCGACGCGCTCGATCGTGCTGCGCTCCGATGTCGTCGCTGCCGCCGAGGGGACGCCGGAGCGTGGCGCCCGCCGACGCGAACGCTCGCGGAGCGCCCGCGAGGGCTTGTTATGGGCCGCCGTGCTGGCCATCACCCTGGTGCTTGGCTTCCTCGTCAGCGCGCAGCTTCGGCGCCCGCTGGCGCCGGTGTCGCTGCCGGCGGGGTCGGCAGGGGCGCTCGGTGGGCCGGGCGCCGCGGGTCGCTTGCGAGGCCCGAGGGAGGGCGCCGGCGCGGACGCCGGTCGGCCCGCCAGCGCCAGCACCAGCACGGCGGCAGCCGCTGCCGGCCGAGACGGCAGTAGCGGCCGTGAGCATGATCCCGGGCCGGGTCGGAGCCAACGTCAACCCGTCGCGCGGCGCGAGGTTCCCTTCACGCAGGCGATGGGCAGTCGCGCGCTGGCGCGACAGGGCGGCGCGATCACGGCCTGCTTCCGGACGCACATGCCCGCCGGTCGGGCAGAGGTCACGTTGCGCGTGATCTCGACGGTGCTCGGTGATGGACGGGTGGCCGCGGTGACGATCGAGCCGCCCGAGGAGGCGAGCTCGCCGATCGGCCGCTGTGTCTCGGGGTTGGCCCGCCGCGTCCGCTATCCCTCTCACGACCGTCCGCAGGTGACCTTCGTGCAACCGTTGACCGTTCGTCGCGCCGCCGCCCGTTGAGCGCCGCTCGGCGCCGGCCGCCCTTGCTCCGCCCTTGGGGGCCGCCCTCGGGCCGCCCTTGGGCCGCTTGACTCGCCACCGGGCGCGGGTATCGTTCGCCGATGAACTGGTGGCAGCGCGATCCGAATGGGCGCACCGCGGCGGCCGACGAGAAGAAGTCGGTGCCGAGCGGCGTCTGGACCCAATGCGATGGTTGTGGCGAGCCCCTGGTCGATACCGACCTGCAGGCGGAGCTCGGGGTCTGTGCCGCCTGCGGACACCATCACTATCTGGCGGCGCAGCGCCGCATCGCGCTGCTGCTCGATGCCGAGAGCTTCGTTGAGTTGGGCGCGGGCGTCGAGCCCTTGGACCCCCTCGGCTTCGAGGACACCAAGCCCTATCAAGAGCGGCTGAAGGCGGCGCGCAAGCGGAGCGGCTATAGCGAGGCCGTGATCGTCGGCCTGGGCCGCCTCGAGGGGCGGCCGGTGGCGCTCGGCGTGTTGGTCTTCGAGTTCATCGGCGGCTCGATGGGATCGGTGATGGGCGAGCGCCTCGCGCGCCTCTTCGAGGCGGCCGCCGCGCAGGGCTGCCCGGCGATCGTCTGCTCGGCCTCGGGCGGCGCGCGGATGCAGGAGGGCGTGCTCTCCCTGATGCAGATGGCCAAGACGACGGCGGCGCTGGCGCGCCTGAAGCGCTGCGGGCAACCCTACGTCTCGCTGCTCTGCCATCCGACCACCGGCGGGGTCGCGGCCAGCTTCGCCATGCTCGGCGATCTCAACCTGGCCGAGCCGGGTGCCCTGATCGGGTTTGCCGGGCCACGCGTGATCGAGCAGGCGCTGCGCCAGACGCTGCCCGAGGGCTTCCAGCGCGCTGAGTTCTTGCTCGAGCATGGGATGATCGACGCGATCGTAGCGCGCGCCGACCTGCGGGCGACGCTCGCGCGGCTGCTCGGCTTGCTGCTCGATCCGGTCGAGCCCGCGGCGTGATCGTCGGCCAGGCGGCGCGTCAGGTCGCCGAGCGCCTGCTCGGGCTGCGGCGCTTCGGCGCGCAGCTCGGCCTCGAGCGTATGGCACGCGCGCTGGCCGCGTTGGGCGATCCCCAGCGCAGCCTGCGCTGCGTCCACGTCGCGGGGACCAACGGCAAGGGCTCGACCGCGGCGATGCTGGCGTGGGCGCTGCAGCTCGCCGGCCACCGCGTCGGGCTCTATACCTCGCCGCACCTCTCTCGCTTCAGCGAGCGCATGCGCATCGATGGCGTCGAGATCGCGGCGCCGCAGCTCTTGCGCCTGCTCGATCGGGTCCAGGGCTGCGGTCTCGAGCTGACCTTCTTCGAGACGCTGACGGCGATCGCCTTGCTCTGGTTCGCCGAGCAGCGCGTCGCTGTAGCGGTGGTCGAGGCTGGCCTCGGCGGGCGCCTCGACGCGACCAACGTCGTGCAGCCCGAGGTCAGCGTGATCACCTCGATCGCGCTCGACCACGCCGAGGTGCTCGGCGCGACGCTGGCGCAGATCGCCGGCGAGAAGGCCGGGATCATCAAGGCGGGGGTTCCGGCCGTGGTCGCGGCCGGGGCGGAGGTCGAGGCCGTCTTCGCCGCGCGTTGCGCCGCGCTCGGCGCGCCGCATTGGCGCGAGGGGCGAGACTTCGCCTGCGCCGCGGACGAGGCTGGCGAGCTCGCCTATCACGGCCTCGACGGCAGCACGCTGCAGGCGCTGCGCCTGGCCTTGGCGGGCTCGCACCAGCGGAGCAACGCGGCGCTGGCCTTGGCGACCCTCGAGCTCTTGGGTGAGCGCGGGCTCGCGGTCAGCGCCGACGCTCGGCGCGCCGCGCTGGCCACGGTGCGCTGGCCCGGACGGATGGAGTGGATCGGCTCGCAGCACCTGCTCGATTGCGCGCACAACCCGGCTGGAGCGCGCGCGTTAGCCGCGGCGCTGGCCCCGCGCCGCGACTTCGTCGTCGTCTTCTCGGCGCTGCGGGAGAAGGCGGCGGCGGCGATGCTGGAGGCGCTGCGCCCCTGCACCGCGCGGCTCGTGCTGACGCGCGCCGCTGTCGATCGAGCCGCTCTGCCCGCGGCGCTACGCGACCTGGTCGGCGCTGGCGAGGTCGCGGCGAACCTTGGGGCCGCGCTGGCGAGCCTGGCCGATGACCCGCGGCCGCGACTCGTGACGGGCTCGAGTTATCTGGTGGGTGAGGCCCGGGTTCTGCTGCTCGGCGAGGCTGCTGACGCGGTGGCGCTGGCGGATCCCGCGCAAGCCGAGCCAGCACCGCAAGCGCGCGGCGCAAGCGGCGAGCCTCGCCCGCTGCGCGCGTCCCGGACTTAGCGCGCGTCGCGCCGCGATCCACCCGCCTTGGTCTCGTGGGTCTCGCGCAGGGCGAAGGCGAGGTGCGGCTGGAAGAGCTCGGGCTCGAGGAGGAAGGCGTCGTGGCCCTTGTCACTATGCACGGTGACGTACTGTAACGAGATCCCGAGCTCGCGCAGGGCCTCGGCGATCTCGGCCTGCTCCGTTGGATAAAAGCAGGCATCCGAGTCGATCGAGAAGAGCAACCAGCGCTGCGCTTGGCAGGGCGCCAGCGCCTGGCGCGGGTCGCCGGCGCCTCGATCGCGCGCGAGGTCGAAGGCCTGCCAGGCGTTGCTGATCCGCAGGTAGCTGTTGGCGTCGAAGCGGCGCACGAACTTTCGACCCTGATGCAGCATGTAGGACTCGATAGGATCCTGCAGGCGATAGGTCGGCAGGTAGTCATCGGGCTGGACGATCTCGGCGCGCGCGCGGGCGCGGAGCACCTCGAGCGAGACGAAGGTCTTGTGGCTGATCATCCGCGCCAGCGCCAGGCCGCGCTGGGGCGCTGGTCCGTCGTAGTAGTCGCCGCCGCGAAACTCGGGATCCTCCTGGATCGCGAAGATCTGCTCGAAGTTGAGCGCCTTGCTCAGCACCGTCGCGCGCAGCCCGCTGGCGATCGGGATCACGCAGCGCACGCGCTCTGGATAGCGACAGGCGAGATCCATCGCGCACATGCCGCCGAGCGAGCCGCCGGTCGTCGCCAAGAGCCGCTCGATGCCCAGCCGGTCGAGCAGCCGGATCTGGCTATCGACGATGTCGGCCAGCGACGGCCAGGGGAAGCGGCTGCCCCACGGCTGGCCGGTCAGCGGGTCGATGGTGCTCGGCCCGGTCGAGCCGTAACAACCCCCGAGGTAGTTGGCGCAGACGACGAAATAGCGGCTGGTGTCGAGCGCGCAGCCCTCGCCGATGAAGGGATCCCACCAGCCGCGGTGGCATTCCTCGCTCCAGAAGCGGTTGCCTGGGCCGACCGGATCGTAGCCGGCGGCGTGCTGGTGGCCGGTCAGCGCGTGGAACACCAGGATGGCGTTGTCGCGCGCCGCGTTCAACTCGCCGTAGGTCTCGTAGGCCAGCGTGCAGGGGCCGAGCGTCTGTCCGTGCTGCAGCCGCAGCGGAGCGTCCGCCGTGGCGATCTCGCAATAGCGCGTCCGCGACGCATGACGCGTCCCGGCGGTCAGGCGAGGGTCGGCGCGAGCGCTCATTTTCCCGCATGCTCCGTCGGCGACCTGGGGGCGCGCGCGAATCTTCAGCGCACCTGGACCTGCGCGCCGCCGCTGGCCGCCGCGAGCGCCTGGTCGAGGTCCGCGATGATGTCGTCGATGTGCTCGAGGCCAACCGATAGCCGCAGCAGCTCGGGCGTGATGCCACCCGCGCGCTGCTGTTCGGCGTTGAGCTGGCTATGCGTCGTCGTCGCCGGGTGAATCGCCAGGCTCTTGGCGTCACCGACGTTGGCCAGGTGACTGAAGAGCCGCAGGCTCTCGATGAAGCGCTGACCGCCGGCCGCGCCGCCGTGGATGCCGAAGACGACCATGCCGCCGAAGCCGCCCTGCAGGTAGCGCTGGGCGTTGGCGTGGGTCGGGTGATCGGGCAGCCCGGGGTAGCGCACCCACTCGACCGACGGCTGCTCACGCAGCCAGCGCGCGACGGCGAGCGCGTTCTCGCAGTGGCGCTGCATCCGCAGCGGCAGCGTCTCGATCCCCTGCAGAAACATCCAGGCATTATCCGGCGCGAGGCAGGCGCCGAGGTTGCGCAGGGGCACCAGTCGCATGCGCAGAATGAACGCCAGCGCGCTCAGCTCGCCGAGGTCGTGCGCGTAGCGCAGGCCGTGATAGCCGGGATCCGGCTCGTTGAAGAGGGCGAACTTCGGATCCTTCCAGTCGAAGCGCCCGCCGTCGACGCAGATTCCGCCGATGCCGGCGCCGTGGCCGCCGAGCCACTTGGTCAACGAGCTGCAAACGAGATCGGCGCCGTGCTCGAGCGGTCGCAGCAGCGCCGGCGTGGTGAAGGTGTTGTCGACCACGAGCGGCAGGTGATGCGCCTGCGCGATCGCGGCGATGGCGGCGAAGTCGGGGACGTTCAGCGCTGGGTTGCCGCAGGACTCGACGAAGAGCAGCCGCGTCTTGGGGGTGATCGCGCGCGCGAACTGCTCCGGATCGGTCGGATCGACGAAGCGCGTGGTGATCCCGAGCTGGGGGTGGATCGTGTCGAACATCGTATAGGTGCCGCCGTAGAGGTCGTTCGCGGCGACCACCTCGTCGCCCGCTCTACAGGTGTTGATCACGGCATAGTGGATGGCGCTGGTTCCCGACGCGAGCGCCAGCGCCGCCGCGCCGCCCTCGAGCGCGGCTACCCGCTCCTCCAGTACGGCGGTGGTGGGGTTCATCAGCCGGGTGTAGATGTTGCCGAGCTCTTTGAGCGCGAAGAGGTTGGCGGCGTGCTCTGTATCGCGGAACGTGTAGGAGGCGGTGCGGTAGATCGGCACGGCGCGCGCGCGCGTCGTCGGGTCGGGCTCGTGACCCGCATGCAGGCAGAGGGTCTCGAGATGATAGCGGCGTGGGTCCATGGTGCGCTCAGCCAGCCTTTCTGTGTCGAGTCCGTCCAGGCTCGGCCGCGAAACGTAGACCGTTCGCGTGCGCCCGGCAAGGCCGCGGCGTGGCGATGAGGGAGCGCGCGCGGGGCCCGACGCGAGGCGCTCGCGCCGCGCTGACGCGGGCGCTGGTGCTGGCGCTGGCGCTGACTGGCAGCGCTGGCGGCCGGGTGTGCAGCGCCGCTGCTGCGGGCCGCGCCCTGCGCTTGCGAGCCGAGCGCGTCCGCCTCGCGGGCGAGGGCTGGGAGGCCGAGGGGCGCGTCGAGGCGCAGCTTGGCCCTTGCCGCTGGGAGGCGGATGCCCTGCGCCGTGAGGCCGGTGGCGCGGTCGGTGCCGAGCAGCTGCGGGTCACGCTCTGCGCTGAGCCCTCGAGCTGTCGCGGCCCCTGGGTCGAGGCGCGGCGCGTGACGCTCGACGGCTTCGGCGGGTGGCGCGCGCAGGGGCTCCGGACGGCCCTCTGTGGCTGCTGGCCGGCGCTGCGGCTGGAGGCCGCGCGAGCCGCGCTCTCCGCCACCGACGGGCGGCTCTATCTGGTCGCGCCGCGCTTGCGCTGGGGGCGCCTGCCGCTCGCCTGGGCGCCCTTTTGGGCGCTGCCGACGCGGGCGGGCACCAGCGGCCTGCTCTGGCCCGTGATCGGCTACAGCGGTCGCGACGGGTTGCGCGTCGAGCAGGGGGGCGAGGTCTTCCTCGGGCGGCAGGTGGATGCGCGACTCTCCCTCGGCTGGATCGCCACGCGCGGCCTCGGCGCACGCGCCCGTTTGCGCTATTTCACCGCGGCGCAGGGCGACGGGGCGCTTCACCTCCAGCTCCAGCAGGACGCGAGCTCGCTCCAGCGCTGGCGCGGTCGGCTGGCCGGTCGCCTGCTCTGGCAGGGGTCGCCGGGGGCCCTTGGCCTGGTGCCCGCGCTGGTCAGCGATCGCCAGGTCCTCGCCGATCTGGCGCGCTCGCCGCGCCTCGTCTTTGCCCCCTATGCGCGCAGCCGCGCCTGGGCCAGCACGGCGCGGGGGCCGGTCGTGGCGACGGTGGTCGCCGATCGTCTCCAGGGCCTGCGCGGGCTCCCGGTTGCGGGCGCGGCCGCGGGCGCGGAAGAGGGCGCTCGTCTCGCCCTGCGGACCGACCTCTTGCCACTGCGGGTGCTCGGGCCGCTGCACCTGCTCGGCGCGGTCGAACTCTCGCGCAGCTTCGGGCTGGGGGCCAGCATTGTCGAGCGCGGGCCATCGCGCAGCGCCGAGCAGGCGCCGAGCGCGGCGCTGGCGCCAAGCGCAGCCGACCTGACGGTCTGGCGCCTGGCGCCGAGCCTGGCGGCCGCCGGGTTGTGGGGGCCCTGGGTCTGGTCGGGGCTGGCCGGCTATCGCCTACAGGCCTTGCTGCGCGAGAGCGCCGACGCTGAGGGGCGCCTGGTGGCGCGGCAGGGCGCGGTGGCGTCGTGGGCGTTGGCGCTGCCCCTGCGTCGCACCTTCCGCCGCGGCAGCAGCCGTTGGCTGCATGGCGTCGAGCCCTTCGTCGGTGGCCGGTGGCGTCGCGGGACGCGCGCGGTCGATCCCGCCCTGGTCGGGTTGGAGCCCTGGGCCTGGGCCGGCGGGGCGCTGCTCGAGCTCGGTGCCCGCAGCTCACTGCTGCGCGTCGACCAGCGGAGGGGGATCGCGCGGCTGCTGCATGCCGAGGCGGCGCTGCAGCTCACCACCGGTGGCGTCGATCGGCGCACGCGGGCGCTGGCGACGCAGCTCACGATCGGGGCGCTCAAGGGGCTGCGCGGTTCGGCCCAGGGCTGGGTCGACTGGCAACGCCGCCGCTGGGTGCTCGACGCAGAGCTCTGTCGTGAGCATGCCCTGGGCGAGGTCTGCGCCGGGTACTGGCGGCTGCGCGGCGCGCGGGCCGACGCGCTGCGTCTCTGGGATGACGCGGCATGGCCCACCCTGGGGACGCGCGCGACCGCCCTGCTCGGTGCCTCCGCCGATCAGCTCGGCGCGAGCGCGCTGCTGCGTCTCGGCCTCTGGCGCGCTGAGGTCCTGGCGCGGCTCGACCCGCTGGCGTGGACCCTGACGCAGGGCCAGGCTCGTCTGGCTAGCGCGCCGATCTACGGCTGTCTCGACCTGGCGCTCGCCGCGCAGCTCCGGGCCGGACAGCGTCGCCCCGATATCCTGGCCCAGCTCAGCTGGCGCGGTGCAGCTTTGGCGCGCTGTGGGCGCTGGTAACGCGCGTTCGCTCTGCTTTTGCCACCCGAACACGAAACTCGTCGCGCTCCCGTTCGCCGTGCCATACTGCCCGCGACCGATTTCAGCTCGTCATCGCTCGATGGAGGCCCGCATGCGAAGCTCGGCTCGGCTGCGCCGCTTACTGCCAGTGCTTGGATCGATGCTCCTCACCATCGCCTGCGGCGACGGCAAGAAGCCCTTCAAGCCCGTCGTGCTGCCGGATGGCTTCGGCTTGCGCGACGCCTCGATCTACCTCGACGGTCGCACCTCCGACCTCGGCGCCAATCCGGACCTGCGCGTCAGCCTGGAGGGGCCCGAGATCACGATCCAGACCCCGGAGGAGGCGCAGATCATCGTTGGCGACCTGCTCAAGGTGCTGGTCAAGGTCACGGACCCCGACGGTGTCGAGGCGCAATCGCTGCGGCTGACGCTGCAAGGCTCCCAGCCCGTCGCGCTCGGCCTGACGACGACGCCCGACGTCTACGAGGCCCTCCTCGACATGCGCAAGATCGTCGGCAAGGGTCGGCTCTGGGTCGAGGCCACGGACCTCTTGGGCAACGCCAATAGCCAGGTGCGGCTCTTCGAGCGCGACCCGGGCCCCATCGTGCTCTTCTTGGCGCCGAGCGAGGGCGCGCGCTTTCCCCGCAGCGTCTCGGTGCAGCTGGTGGTGGCCGACCGCGTCGAGGTCACGGCCTTCGAGACGCGCATCGGCACGCAGCCCTTGACGCTGGCGACGACGGCCTCGACGGCCGACCGCACCGTTTACGTCGGTCAGGTGCAGTTCGACGATCCGATGTTCCCCGTGCCGCTCTCCGGCCAGCAGGTGCTGACGGCCTCGGCGACCAACGCCAACGGCGCGCGGACGATCGTCAAGCGCACCTTCTTCGTCGACGATGAGGGGCCGAGCATCAGCATTCGCAGCCAGCAGGCCGGCCAGCTGATCGGGCGGGTGATCGACCTCGCCGCCGAGGTCAGCGATCCGGCGGGTGTGCAGGCGGCCTCGGTGCGCTGTGTGATCGGCAACGAGCTGCAGAAGCGCGAGGTCACGCTCGAGCCCGATCCGACCAACCCCGCCATCTATCGCGGCCAGTTCGATACGCGCAATTTGACGCTGCAGATGCTCTGGCCCGTGCTCTCGTTCCGCGCCGTCGACCGCCTCGGCAACGAGAGTCACCGCGAAATCGAGGTCGCGCTCGATGACCGCCAGCCGATCCTCTCGCTCGATCCGGCCGAGGACTTCCGCGCGCTGCGCGAGAAGGACGACACGATTCAGTGCTCGCTGCCCTTCGATCCTGTCGGCCGCGACGCCGCCGATGACCTCGACGCCGTGCCGCAGGTCACCGAGCTCCGCGCGCGAATCGAGGACCGCGGCAACGGGGTGCCCGGGGCGCAGATCGTGCCGATCGGCACGGTCGACCCCGCGACCGTTCGGCTCTTCGTGCTGCCGGGCGCGGTCGGCAAGCCGATCGTCGTCGATACGGATGGCGATGGCTTCTGCGACGCGATCAACCCCGCGGTGGTGCCGCTGGGGAGCCGACCGGATCCGGGTCAGGCCGTGGCCGTCGACCTGGCGCCGATCCCCGGATCGGGGATAGCCGACTTCACGCCGCACCTCAACCCGCCGCTGCCCACCGGTCTGGGCTGCGTCAACGGCGACGAGGCGAAGTCGCCGCGATCGCTCTGCGACACGACCCCGGCGAGTATGTCCTCGATCATCACTTATTCGACGAAGCTGCCCGCGATCTGGACGATTCCCCCTGTGCGCCCTTCCGACGACGACTACTGCGTCGGCATCGGCTTCGACTTCCGAGCCAACGAAATACCCGCAGGCTGGGCCTGCATCGCCGCGGAGGCCCGCGACGAGCTGGGAAATCTCGGGGTCTCGCGCCCGATCCGCGTCGCCGTCGAATACGGCACGAGTCGCTTTCTCCCGGGGCCAGCGCCGGCGACGGCCGGAGCGGCGCCCAACTGCACCGGCACCCTCGATGCCGCCACTGGCAAGGTGACGGCCCAGCCCTGCGCCTTCCGCGAGTGGGACCTCGACTTCGCGCAGGAGTTCCAGCCCGCGCTGGAAACGCGCTTCTTCCGCTGATCGGACGCCAGGGGGGCTGCGCGCGCCTCGCCCTCCTCCGCGCCGCGCGCCTGCGATCGGCCGCGCTAGCGCTCCCGCGCCGGCTGCAAGGGCAGGTCGGGGTATTCTCTGTTGACGGCGCGCGCGGTCTGCGGCACCTCTGAGCGCGGACGCTCCTTATGCGCGAACGCCTCCTCGCTCTCATCAGCCGCACCGTGGTGCACCGGCCGCTGCGGGTGCTCACGATCGCGGCGCTCGCCGCGGTCGCCGGCGCGGCGCTCGTCCCGGGCCTGCACGTCCGTGCGGGCCACTCGGCCGTTGTCTCGAGCGACAGTCCCGACCAGCGGCGCTTCAACCAGTTCCTCGAGCGCTTTGGCTCGCCCAACGTGCTCTTTGCGCTGATCGAGGGCGGTAATGCGCCGCTGCGGCGGCAGCTCGTCGACCGCCTCGGCGCGCGGCTTCCCGCACCGCCGCTGGCGGCCGGCGCGCCGCGCTCTCCTTGCTCGACCGCGGCCCGGGAGCGGGCGAGTGGCTGCGTGCGGGACGTCTTTGGGCGGGTCGCGCTCGATCGCCTCGAGCGCTACGGCTTGCTCTTCTTGCCGCAGGCGGCGCTGCACCGGCTGGTCGCGGCCTTGGCGGATCCGCAGCTCGGCTTCCGTGGGCTCGCGCAGGTCGGGGACTTGTCGGGACTGCTCGGGCTGGCGGCGCAGGAGGTCACACGTCGCGCGCAGCTACCGGCACCGACGGGGGCCGAGGCCGCCGAGGCTGGGCGCGCGCTGGTGCTGGCGACGCAAGCGATCGACGCCCTGACAGAGTCGCTACGCGCCGCCGAGCCGCGGGCGCTCGATCTGCGGGCGGCCTTGGCGCAGCTCGCCGGATCTGCCGCGCAGCTCCAATCCGGCGTGGATGACGCCGGCTACCTCCGCTCGCGCGACGGACGGATGGCGGTGGCGATGATTCGGCCGATCGACGAGTCGGACGAGCCAGCCGTCGTCGTGCCCTTCGTCGGCTATGTGCAGCGCCAGGCCGACGGTCTCGCCGCCGCGCTGACGGCGGCTCACTGCGGGGCGGAGCAGGCGCGCGCCGGGGCGGCAAGTGCGGCCTGCAGCGAGGGGCCCCTTCGCGTGCGTCTCGCGGGCCTGCCGGCGCTGATCGTCGCCGAGCAGTCGATCCTCGACCGCGACACCGTGATGACCAGCGCTGTCGCCGCCCTGGCGATCGTGCTGATCTTCGTCTTCGGCTTCCGCTCGCTACGCCAGAGCCTGATCGGCATCGTGCCCTTGACGATCGCCATGCTTTGCACCTTGGCGGCGGTGCGCCTGACCGTTGGCGAGCTGAACCTGATCACCACCGCCTTCATCCCGACCGTGCTCGGCATCGGGATCGACTTCAGCGTCCAGCTCTTGGCGCGCTACAACGAGGCCCGGCGTGGCGGCGCCGAGGCGGTGGCGGCCGTACAGACCTCGATCGCCAGCGCGGGCCCCGGGGTGCTGACCGCCGCGCTGACGATGGCCGGGGCGTTCGTCGCGCTGACGGCCTGTCGGTTCAAGGGTTTTGCCGATCTCGGCGCCATCTCGGCGATGGGGCTGCTGATCGCGCTCGCGAGCGCCCTCTTCGTCGGCTCCGCGATGTTGACCTGGAGGCCGCTGCGCTGGCTCCAGCGCCCGCCGCGCTTGCGGCATGCGCCCGAGCACGATCCAGCGTTGGCGCTGACGCGGCGGGTGTTCTCGCCGCTCGGCCGGCGCTTGCTGCTCGGCGGCGGGGTGCTGGTGACGGTCCTGATGTTCTGGCGCGGGCAGAGCATTCCCTGGTCCTACAACTACCTCGACCTGCTGCCCGCGGATGCCGGGGCGGTGCAGGCGGTTAGCGCGCTGGCGGAGCATACGGACTTCTCCTTCGAGGTGGCGGCGCTCGACACGCCCTCGCTAGCAGCGGCTCGCGACCGCGGTGAGCGCCTGGCACGCCTCGCCACCGTCGGGCGCGTCGAATCGCTCGCGAGCTATCTGCCCGCCGACCAAGAGGCCAAGCGTCGCGAGCTCGAGCGGCTACGTCCGGTGGTTGGCGCGCTCACGATCACGCCCTACGCGCCGCCGTCGACCGGCTTCGCGTTGGCGCGCTGGCGCGAGGGCCTCGACGCGTTGCTCGATGCGCTGCAGGACATCAGCTTCACCGCCGAGCGCGCGGGTCAGCAGGAGGCGGCGCGGGGGCTGGCGCCGACGGTCGCGGCCCTGCAGCGCCTGCGCGAGGCGAGCGCGACGTTGCCGGCCGAGCGCGTTCAGCGTCGGCTGGCCGCGCTCGAGGCCACGGTGATAGGCGGGCTTCGTGCGGCCCTGAGCTTGGTGCAGCAATCGGTCGGTCTCGAGGCGCTGACCGAGGCGAGGCTGCTCGAGCTGCTGCCCCGCGCGGTGCGCGATCGGCTCCACGCCAAGGGCCACTACGCGCTCTACGTCTATCCCAAGGGTTCGCTCTGGGCGCCCGGCTTTCTGCCGCGCTTCGTCGACGACCTGCGCAGCGTCGATCGCGGCGCGACGGGCTTTCCGGTCTCGCATTGGGAGTCGAATCTGGCGATTCAGAGCGGCTTCCGCTCGGCGACGGCGCTGGCCGGGCTGGCGATCGTACTGCTCTTGGCCTTCGACTTCCGCAGTGTGCGCTACACGGCGCTGGCGCTCTTTCCGCTGAGCGTGGGAATCGCGTGGATGTGGGGCAGCATGAGCCTGCTCGGCATGTCGTACAATTTCGCGAATATCGTCGGCTTTCCGATGATCGTCGGCATCGGCGTGGCCTATGGCATCTACATCCTCCACCGCTTTCGCCAGGAGGGCGAACGCAATGTGCCCGCGGTGGTCCGTAACACTGGTCTGGGCGTGCTGCTCTCCGCGCTGGCCAATATGGCGGGCTTTGGCTCGATCGCGCTCGCCACCCACCGCGGCGCTCGCTCGCTCGGCCTCTTGCTCTTCTTCGGCTGCTGCTTCTGCCTGATCGCCGCCGCGCTGTTGTTGCCGGCGCTCCTCGGCGAGCTCAAGCGCGAGCGGCGCTAGCGGTCAGGCGCGAGGGGCGACGGGAGCTGGGCTGCGTTCACTCTAGCGTGCGGCGAGCGGAAGGGCGGGCAGGCGGCTGGAGCTCGCCCCCGGTGCGCGGGCCGCCCCGCGTTTCCGCTCGCGCGCTTCGTCGCAGGCCTGGTGGGCTCGCCGAGGCGGGGGCCGCCGTTGCCGGTGGGGCCCGGTCCGCGAGGCGGAAGGGAATGAAGAAGAGCCGCAGGGTGCGCTTGCGGCCCTGCCGCTGATAGCCAAACAAGCCACCGAGCACCGTGACACTGAGATCACGATCGCGGGTCGCGGCCTTGGGCGCTTGCTTGGCCTGCAGCAGCGGGAAGACCACGAGGTCGTAGCCCCCGCTTTGCTTGTCGCGTCGGAAATAGGTGTTGAGCACGACCGTGGTGCGATGCTCGCGACGGTCGAAGCGCCAGTAGAAGGGGAAGACGATGGTCGAGCGCCGATGCGGCCGGCGGAAGTCCCAATAGAGGGGAAAACCCACCGTGCTGCTGCGCCGCTGTCCGCCAAAGTGCCAGACCACCGGAAAGACCACGGTATCCGTGCCCCCGGGCCGGCGCCGCACCCAGATTCCCGGTGGTGCGAGGTAGGAGGTCGTGTGGTGGGCCAGGTTTCGGTGGCGCAGGAAGAAGGGAAACACGGCGGTCGTGCGCTCGAGGTGCCGGTCGTGCAGATCCCAATAGAAGGGAAAGACCACCGTCGTCGTTTGGTCGACGCGGCTGAGCCGCCAGAAGATCGGAAAGAACACGTGCTCGCTGCGGCCCGGGCGCGACTGCGCGAAGTAGCCGGGGAGCGTAAAGAAGAGGCCATGGCGTCCGCGCTGGTCGCGCGCGCGGAAGCCCAGGGGCAGCAGCACGTCCCAGGTACGGGCCGGGCCGCGCCAATGGAAGAAGGGCAGGGCGTACCAGCTCGTCCCCGCCTCACGGCGATCGAAGCCGAAGAGTGGCGTCAAGAGCGCCTTGCGTTGCGCCTCCTTGCGCCAATAGAAGAGCGGCGCGACGGCGAGCGACCGGCCGCCCCGGCGGTCGACGGAGGTATAGAAGACGGGTGCCAGCGCCAGGGCGCGGCGCTCCGGTGTGTGCCAGTAGGCCAAGGGGCCAAAGATGCTCAGCGCCTGTTGCGCCTGCGGCCGCGCGAAGTGCCAGACCAGCGGCGGGATGACGGTGTAGCCGCGCTCCGCTGCGCGGCGGTGGAAGAAGAGCGGAACCAGGCCCGTGGCGTAGCCCGCACGCTCGCTGCGCCAATAGAAGGGTCCGCAGACCCAGAGGCGCTCGGCGCGCTTGAGCTCGTTGCGGTAGTAGAAGAGGGGCAACACCACGAGCTGGCGCCGCCGCGCGTTGGCGCTGTAGTAGACCAAAGGAGCCGCGCCCCAGCTCTGCCCCTGCGGCGTCTTGCGCCAGAACGCCGGCCCGACGACGCGCAGCGAGCGCTGCTTGTCGCGCAGATGCCAGTAGAGCGGAAAGAGCACGTCCGCGTCCTTGCCCTCGCGCCCGCGCAACCCCCAATAGAAGGGAAAGACGACGAGGCTGCGCTGCGTCGAATCGCTAACCTTCCAGATCAGGGGGAAGAGCACGTCGACGTTGAGCGCCGGACTGCGATGCCGAAGGGCGAGCGGGAGGATCGCCGTGGTGCGCGATCCGCTGCCCGGGCGCTCGAGGTCGACGAAAAAGGGCAGCAGCAGGTGTGCGCGAACATCGGGTCGCCGGTACCAGACATAGGGGCCCCACAGCCCGCGGTCGAGGCCGCGCGCGCTGTCGCGGTGTAGCCCGCCGACGGGCGTCAGCAGCAGGCGCCGCGTCGCGCTGCGCTCATGGAAGTAGAGCGGCACGACGGTATCGACGCGTCGCTCCCCGTCCCGAAGCCCGACGTAGGGGCCGGACCAGAGGAGCCACTGCCGGCTGCCGGGCCCACCGTCGCGGCGGTAGAAGAGCGGCGGGAGGATCGCCAGGTAGCGGCTGCCGCCGCTGCGGCCGGCCGCAAAGATCGGTAGCAGCCCGAAGAGCCGCTCCTGCCCCTGACGCCGGTAGAGCAGGGGGAAGGCGAGCAGCGTACGGCGCTGCGCGGCGGGGTCGTGAAAGTGCCACCAGAGGGGAAAGAGCACCTGATGCGTGCGACCACCCTCGCGGCCAGCAAAGAAGAGCGGTAGGAGCGCGGTCGACCAGCCTCGCCGATGCCGCCGCAGGTACCAGGGGCCGAGCGCGCTGGTGTCTCCATCAGGCGTGCGCCGATGCCACAGCAGCAGCGGTGGCACCACGAGGTGGTGCCTGCCGGGCGCCTGTCCGACCCAGAGCAAGGGGAGGATCGTGGTGCGCCAGTGCTGCGGGCCGCGATCGAGCGCCGCGAGCAACGGCAAGGCCACATCGAGCGTGCTGCCGTCGCCCCGCTGGCGGTGGATAAAGAGCGGCAGCAGGGCGGTGGTGCGGGTTTGCGGGCGGCCGGCGACGAAGCGCCAAAAGATTGGCGCCAGCACCTGTGTGCTCCCCTCGGAATCGCGCTGAGAGATCCAGGGTCCGACGACCGTGGTCTTGCGCTGCCGCGCCGGGTCGTCGCTTCTCCAGAAAAAGGGCATCACGCCGGTGCTCCGCGGGCGCATCGCGGGTTGGGCCCTCGGCTCCGGCTTGCGCGCCACAGCGGGCGTCGGCGCGGGCGTCGGCGTTCGGGCCGGCGCGGCCACGGCGCTTCGCGCGGCGGCGGGCGGGATCGCGCCCATCCCCGCGCTCCAGGCCGCGAGCACGAGGCTGGTCCAGGCGAGAGTCGTGAGAGCCCCCCGCCGCGGTCGCAGCCGGCGCGCGTGCAGCGGGCGGGGGAGGCGCTGGTTGAATGAGACGGGCACGTGAACTCCGCGAGGTCCCGAGTCCTGCGCCGGCTAAAGCGGCAGGATCATCTTCCACTCGCTGTTTTCCTTGAGGAAGCGAAGCTCGCCCTCGTCGCCCTTCGCGTCGCCCCCGCGCCGAATCTTGAGCACGGCGCTCTCGCCCTTGATCTCGGTCCCGACGATCTCGAGCTGGACGTTGCTCCACTCTTGCTTGAGCTGGGCGCGGAACTTCTCGGGCGTGGCCTGCGCCACCTGCTGGCCGAGGAACATCTGGTAATAGGCCGAGTGCGCGTCGATGTAGGCCTCGAGGTCGCCCCTGATGCCCGCGGCGCGCAGCTGCGCGAAGGCCTTGACGGGGGTCGCAAACTCCGCGCGCGGTTTGGGTAGCTGGAGCGCGATGCGGGCGACCTTCTCGCGCGGCAGATGCAGCAAGGTGCCATTCGGCAGGCGCAGCGTCAGCATGCCCTCGTAGAAGTGCACGAGCTGACCGATCAAGCGCGTCTTGTCGAGCAACTCGACGGCGTCGTCGGCCCTTGCAGGGCGCGGGGCGCCGAGTCCGAGGCCGAGCGCGAAGAGCAGCGCAAGGGGTGCCACGCCAAGCCCTCGGCGGCGCTCTGGCCGCGTCGCATCCCCTTGTCCGAAGCGTCGTTCAAAATGCCGCATGCAAGCCCCCGCGCAGTCGTTTAGCCCGGGGGGGCGCTGGGCGTCAAGGCAGCCGCCGGGGGCTCTCGCGGCGCCGACGAGGGGCGCTGCTGGCCGGCTCGCGCGCGGCTGCCGTGGTACCCTGCGAACGATGAAGCAGGTCGCCAAGCGAGGGACGTTGGCGCCGGTCGAGCAGGCGCTGCGACGGCTGATTAGTCGCCGGGGCATGTCGATGTCGCTGCGCCAACACGCGGTGGCGGCGCGCTGGGCCGAGCTGGTCGGCCACCGCATTGCCTCGCATTGCTGGCCCCTCGAGCTGCGCGACGGCGTTCTGCTGGTGGCGGTCGCCGACAGCGCCTGGCTGCAGCAGCTCAGCTTCCTGCGCGCCGAGCTGGTCGTGCGCATCAAGACAGAGCTGCCCGACTGCGAGCTCGAATCGATTCGCCTCGTCGCCGCGGCGCAGGGGCAGGGGATGCGCCCCCGGGCCCGCCTCGGGACAGCGCGCGTGCCGGAGGCGGAGACCTTCGTCGTTCCCCCTACCGAACGCCACCGCGCCGAGTCTTGCGCCGAGGCGGAGCTGCCGCCCCTGCCGGACGACGAAATCAGAAGGCGCATCGTCTCGGCGCGAGCGGCGCAACTCGCCCTCCAGCGTGCGCGGCCCGAGACGACGCAGGCTCCGGCCTCGGCAAGCGCGCGGCCGGGGGCGCGTGGCGGTGGGTGAAGGCGCGGGTCGCGTCGCCCCAGCGGTGCGTCTCAGAGACGCCGGTGCTCGAGGCAGGGGAGCTGCCGCCGGACACGCCGCAGGTAGCTCAAATCGAGCTCGCTCACCGCAATGCCTGCGCCGTCTGAGACCTGCGCGATCACCGCGCCCCAGGGGTCGACGATGCAGCTCTTGCCGTAGCTGACGCGCTCGCCCCCATGGTGGCCGAATTGCGCGGGGGCGAGCACGAAGGCCTGGTTCTCGATGGCTCGCGCCCGCAGCAAGGGGAGCCAGTGGTCCTTCCCCGTATGCTCCGTGAACGCCGCCGGGATGCAGAGCACCTCGGCGCCCTGCTCGGTCAGCGCGCGGTAGAGTTCGGGGAAGCGCAGGTCGTAGCAGATCGACAGGCCGATTCGCGTCCCGCCGAGCGGCGCGGTGACGACCTCCCTGCCGGGGGCCACATGCGCCGATTCGCGGAGGTTCGGGCCCCCCGCGATCGCCACGTCGAAGAGGTGAAGCTTGTGATAGACGGCCGCCACCACGCCCGTGGGGTCGAGCAGCACGGCGCTGTTGTGCACCCGCGCGGCGTCCTCGCCGCTCGGGGTCGGCAGGCCACCCAAGAGCAGGTGGAGGCGGTGGCGTCGAGCGAGCGCGCTCAACGCCGACATCAGCGGGCCGGGCGTGCTGCCGGCGCCGAGCGCTTCGGCGATCGCCGCCAGCTCACCTGAGGGGCCGAGGAAGGCGAAGTTCTCGGGCAGGGCGACCAAGGCCGCACCGCGAGCCGCCGCCTCCGCGACCAGGCGTTCGACCGTCTGGAGGTTTTGATCGACGTCGCGACCAGAGCAAAGCTGCACCACGGCGACGCGCAGGCGCTCGCTCTCCTCCGCTGCGGCAGGGGTGTTCATTGCGTCAGTCCTCGCGGCCGCTCAGGCGACCCGGTTGCGCACGCAGCCGGCGCGAAAGGCCTCGATGTTCTGGGCCACCTCGTCGACGAGTCGCTGGCGGGCCTGGCGCGTGCCCCAGGCCACGTGCGGCGTCACGATGAGCTGGGGAATCGACGGGTCGAGCAGCGGGTTTCCGCCCCGCGGCGGCTCCTCGGAAAGCACGTCGACGCCGGCGCCGCCGAGGGTGCCGCGGCGCAGCGCGCTGGCCAGCGCGGCCTCGTCGACGAGGCTACCGCGGGCGGTGTTGATCAAGAGCGCGTTCGGCCTCATCGAGGCCAGCTCGCGCGGGCCGATCATCCCCTCGGTCTGTGGCGTCAGCGGGCAGTGCAGGGTCAGCGCATCGACCTGCGGCAAGAGCTCGAAGAGCGGCAGGCGGCCAGCGCGGGCGGCCGGTCGCCCGGGTCGCGCGGCGATCAGCACCCGCATGCCGAAGGCCGTGGCGATCCTCTGCACGCGGCTGCCGATGGCGCCAAGCCCGACGATGCCGAGCGTCTGACCGGCGAGCTCCTCGAGCGGATGATCGAGCCGGCAGAAGAGGGAGCTGCGCTGCCAGGCGCCGGCGCGCACATCACGGTCGTAGGCCAGCAGCCGCGAGCGCAGCGCCAGCAGCAGCGTGAAGACGTGTTGCGCCACCGAGTCGCTGCTGTAACCAGCCACGTTGCATACCGCGATGCCGCGTCGCCGCGCGGCCTCGAGATCGATATTGTTGACCCCCGTCGCCGCGACGCAGATCAGGCGTAGCAGCGGCGCCTGATCGAGCACCGTCGCGTCCAAGGGCACCTTGTTGGCGACCGCGACCGTGGCACCCTGCAGGCGCTCGACGCGCGACTCAACTGCTGTATTGTCGAAGGTCGACCATTGGGGCAGGCTGCGCTGCAGTCGTCCGAGATCGAGGTCGGCCGGGGCCAGGGTGTCGCGGTCGAGCATGACGCCAAGCATTGTTTTTGACCCTTGTCGCTTTGACCCTTGTCGCTTTGACCCTTGTCGCTCTCGGAGGCCCTGCGCCGTGGTAGCCGCGGTCGCGGGCGCGACCTTCGCCGCCCGAACGACCGGCGGTGGTTCGGGCTTGCACTGCGCCACGAGCCGTGTTAGCGAACTGCCACCTCCTGTGGGAAGTAGCACGAGTGGGCCCGCAGGTCGGCCCACTTTTTTTTTGGGCAGTACTCCGGGCAGGTTTTCCTTTCGGGGCGGGTCTCGTGCAGGGCGTCGGGCGTGCCTAGGGCGCGCGTAGGGCTGGAGACCGCTATGGCGGGACCGCGATTCCGGGACCGCAAGCCTGGCAAGAGCGCCAAGAACGCCGCCAGGAAGGCCAAGGGACCCGGCGGTGGCGGGGCCGGTAGTGGGCCTGGTAGTGGGCCTGGTAGTGGGCCTGGTAGTGGGCCTGGCGCGGTGGCGGCGCGGCGCTCGACCGAGGTGACCGAGGCGGCCGTGGCGGCAGAGCCCGTCGCGGGCAGTGCGCCGGTCGACCTGGAACGGCTCGATCGCTTATGCGAGAGCGCGCTGCAGGCGGTTGGTTATCAGCTCGTCGAGCTGGAGCTCGTGCGCGAGCGGACCGGGTGGTTGCTTCGAGTCTTCCTCGACCACCCGCAGGACGGTCCGGCGGACCGCTCCGTGGCACCGCGTCGTATCAACCACGACGACTGCCGGCGCGCGAGCCACCAGCTTGGTACGGTGCTCGATGTGGAGGACCCGATTGGCTTCGCCTATCGGCTCGAGGTTTCGTCGCCGGGCGTTTTTCGGCCCGTGCGCAAGGAGCGCGACTTCGTGCGCTTCAGCGGCTTTCAGGCGCGGATCAAGCTGCGCGAGCCGCTCGAGGGGCGCAAGAGCTTGGCCGGGGAGCTCCGCGGTGCGGAGGGTGGCGTGGTGACGCTGCTCGAGGATGGGCGGGAGTGGCGGTTGCCGCTTGGACTGATACGCAACGCGCAGCTGGCCGAGGAATACTGACGAGCGCACGTGGCAGTCGGATGGCAGTCGGATGACACCATCGGATGACACCAGTCGGATGACAGTCGGATGACAGTCGGATGACAGTCGGATGCGCGCGCGGCGGTAGTGGAACGCAGAAGGGAAGGGACCAAGAGGATTATGTCGCAGCCGAACCTCAACATGGTCATCGAGCAGGTCGGGAAGGACAAGGGCATCGACCGCGCCGTGCTGATCGAGACGCTTAAACAGGCGATCGTGACGGCGGCCAAGCGGGCCTTTGGTCAACACTTCGAGCTCGAGCCGCAGTACAACGAGGAAACGGGCGCCGTCGACCTGTTCCAGATCGTCAACGTCGTCGAGACCGTGACGCAGCCGGGGCGTGAGATCGAGTTGGCCCAGGCGCGCAGCCACGGACTCGACGCCGAGCCCGGCGACGAGCTGCTCTTCCAGGTCTTCTACAGCAACGACGACAGCGAGCAGGCGCGCGAGCAGGACGAGAAATACGGCGACATGCTCGGTCTGCGCACCTACAAGAAGGGCTTTGGCCGGATCGCGGCGCAAACGGCCAAGCAGGTCATCATCCAGCGCGTGCGCGAGGCCGAGCGCGAGTTGATCTTCAACGAGTACAAGGACCGCAAGGGCGAGCTGATCAACGGCATCGTGCGGCGCTTCGAGCGCGGCAACCTGATCGTCGATCTCGGGCGCGCCGAGGCGGTGCTACCCTCTCGCGAGAAGGTGCCGACCGAGTCCTACCGCGTCGGTGATCGGCTGGTCGCCTTCGTGCTCGATATCGACCGCGCCGCTCGCGGCCCGCAGATTATCCTTTCCCGCACCAACAAGGGCTTGTTGATCAAGCTCTTCGAGCAAGAGGTCCCGGAGATCTACGAGGGCATCGTGCGGATCGAGTCCTGCGCGCGCGAGCCGGGCGCCCGGGCGAAGATCGCCGTCTCCTCCCGCGACTCCGACGTCGATCCAGTCGGCGCCTGCGTCGGTATGAAGGGCTCCCGCGTCCAGGCCGTCGTCGGGGAGCTGCGCGGCGAGAAGATCGACATCGTGCCCTACGAGGAGGATCCGGCGCGCTTCGTCTGCAGCGCGATCCAGCCCGCCGAAGTGTCGCGCGTGCTGATCGACGCGGAGAATCACGCGATGGAGCTGATCGTCCCCGACGACAAGCTCTCGCTGGCCATCGGCAAGCGTGGACAGAATGTGCGCCTGGCGTCGCAGCTCACGGGGTGGCGCATCGACATTCACAGCGAGAGCAAGGTGCGAGAGATCGAGCAGCGCGCGCGCCTCTCGATGGCGGAGATCGAGGGCGTCCCGCAGGAGCTGGCGGATACGATGTTCAAGCTCGGGTGGCGCTCTGTCGCGGACGTCGCGACCACGGCGCCGGAAGAGCTGATGTCGATTCCTGGCCTAGGGGGCATCGAGGCCGCGCAGCGCATCGTGGCGGCGGCGGTCGTGACCGCGGCCGAACACCGACAGCGCGCCGAGATCGAGCGGCAGCGCGTAGCGGCCGAGGGGAAGAAGTCGGACCTCGAGCGACTGCTCTCGGTCGAGGGCATCGACGAGGCACTCGCGGCCAAGTTGGTGGCGCAGTACGGGCGTGCCGAGCAGCTGATCAAGGAGCAGGACATGCGCCGGCTCGGCTTCGCTGCCGGGACCAGCACCAGCGGGGCGCGTGCCCTGCTCTACAAAATTCGCGTCTATCTCGGCGATCTGGATCCACGCTACGCGCCGCCGCCGGAGGTCGATCTCGAGGAGCCGGCCGTAACCGAGGATCAGCTGCCGCCGCCGCCGCCGCCGCCGGGTACGCCGCGCGAACGGACGATGCTGACTGCGGGAGCCCGCGTTCGGCTGGATTGAGCGATGGCGCCGCTGCGGGGCCCGCTGCGCAGCTGCGTCGCCTGTAGACAGCGACGCCCGGGCAGGGAGCTGCTGCGCTGGGTCGTCGATGGGGGAGGCCGGCCGCGGCCGGATTTGCGGCGGCGATCGCGGGGGCGAGGCGCGCATTGCTGCGCACAGCCAGGGTGTTTGGGGCGCGCGTTCGCGCGCGGGGCGTTGGGGCGCGCGTTGAAAACACCCCTGCCGGCGCTCGAGCCGGCGCGGGTGCTGGGCGAGCTGCTGCAAGCGTTGGCGCTGGAGCGCCTCGCGCTCCTGCGGCAGTGTCTGGGCGACGGTCGCGCGCGTTGGTGCTCCGGAGGCGCCGGGGATGGCGCCGGGGACAGCGCTAGGGATGGCGCCGGGGGCGGCGTCAAGGCTGGCGCCGAGAGGGGCCTGAGGGCCGCCGACGACGCCGGCCGGACGCTCTGGCTGGCGGACCCGCGGGCTGCTGCGCAGGTCGAGCAGTGGGAGCGTTGGATGCAAGCCCTGGCGACGGAGCCCCGTGGGGCAGTATAAGTGGCCGACCGAGATCGGCGGCCGACCGAGGCCCTCTTGGGCCTGGGCCGTGAGTTGAGCGGAAGCAACGAGCTGTGGGGGTAGAGGACCGATGATGCAGGGACGGCAGAGCATCGGCGACGGCGCCGCCGGCGACGTGGCGGGCAAGGTGCGGATCTACGAGATCGCCAAAGAGATCGGCCTCGCGAATAAGGAGCTGGTGGACAAGGTCCGCGGGCTCGGGATCGACGTGCGCAATCACATGAGCATGATTGACGTCGAAGAGGTGCAGCGGATCAAGCGCGCCCTGGAGAAAGAGCGCTCCGAGGGACGCGAGGTGCAGCGCCTCGGGGCGACCGTGCTCCGTCGACGGTCCAAGGGACCGGCCGAAGCGCCGGCTGTGGCCGCAGCCCCTGCATCGGCCTCGGCCCCGCTCGCTGTGACGGCCGCAGTCGCGGCGCCCGCCGAGCCTGATCCCAGCCCGTGGACGCCCGTCGCGGAGCCCGGCATCGCGGCGGCGCCGAGCGCCGAGGCCCCCGCGGCTCCGGCGCTCACGACCAGCGAGGCCGCGCTGCCGACCGAGCCCTCCGCTGCCCTGCCGGAGCCAGCGGCTGCAGGCCCCGTCAGCGAGCCGCTCGCTGCACCCCTGGCCGTCCGCGCGCCCGCGCCGACGACCGAGGGCGGGCCGACCGCGCGCAACATCGTGGAGGTGACGCCCCCGCCGCGCCGCGAGATCCGCTTCGCGCCCGGCTACGGGCCCAACGCCCGGCCGCCGGCGCCGCCCGCGCACCACCCTGGCGCGCATGACACGGCCCGGCCTCAGGTCTCCGCCGCCGAGGCGGCGAAGATGCTGGTCCCCGGCGGCATGCGCCGCCCCAAGGTCGTGATCACCGACCTCGACAGCATCCGGCGCGACGCTGGGCGGAAGGACCTGTTCCAGGATCGGCGTAAGGCGGCCGCGCTGCGCGCGCGCAAGAAGCGCCCGACGGCGGTGAAGAAGGGCAAGAAGACCGAGATCACGATGCCCGCGGAGCACAAGCGCGTGATTCGCGTCGAGGATGCCGTCACCGTCGGGGAGATGGCGCGCCAGATGGGTGTCAAGGCCACAGAGGTGCTGAAGAAGCTCTGGGCCGAGGGCATGACCAACGTCACCATCAACCAGAGCATCGACGCCGACACCGCCAGCATCATCGCCTCGGGCTTCGGCTATGAGGTCGAGGACGTCGCCTTCCGCGAGGAGCATGTCCTGCAGGCCGTCGAGGACAACGTCGAGGATCTGCGCCCACGGGCGCCGGTCGTGACCGTGATGGGTCACGTCGACCACGGCAAGACCTCGCTGCTCGATGCGCTCCGGGGCGCGCGGGTAGCGGCGGGCGAGGCCGGTGGTATCACGCAGCACATGGGCGCCTACCGGGTCGCGACGCCGCGCGGCGACATCGTCTTCCTCGACACGCCCGGCCACGAGGCCTTTACGCAGATGCGCGCGCGCGGCGCGCAGTGCACGGACATCGTCGTGCTCGTCGTCGCCGCCGACGATGGCGTGATGCCCCAGACGCTGGAGGCGCTCGACCACGCGCGTGATGCCGGCGTGCCGATCGTCGTCGCGATCAACAAGATCGATCGCGCCAACGCCAACGCCGAGCGCGTGCGGACGCAGCTCGGCGAGCGCAACCTGATACCGGAGGAGTGGGGCGGCGAGACGATCTTCGTCGAGGTCTCGGCCCATACCAAGCAGGGCGTCGACCGCCTGCTCGAGTCCCTGCTGCTGCAGGCCGAGCTGCTCGAGCTGCGGGCGAATCCGAGCAAGCACGCGATCGGCACGGTCGTCGAGGCGCGGATGGACCGCGCGCGCGGCGCGATGTGCACCGTCTTGGTGCAAGAGGGCACCCTGCGGGTTGGCGATGTCGTCGTCGCCGGCGAATACATCGGCAAGGTGCGTGCGTTGCTCGACGACCGCGGCAACAGCCTGGAGCTCGCTGGGCCGAGCATGCCGGTCGAGGTGCTCGGCATGGGCGGCGTACCCGACGCGGGCGACGACTTCAACGCGCTGGTCGACGAAAAGGCGGCGCGCCAGTTGGGCGAGTTCCGCCACGGTCAAGCGCGACGCAAGGAGCTTGGCAGCGCCAGCGCCAAGACGACCTATGAGGAGATCCTCGGCAGAATCCAGAGCGGCACGGGCCAGGATCTGAAGCTGCTGATCAAGGCCGACGTCCACGGATCGGCGCAAGCGGTGCGCGATGCGGTGAGCAAGCTGGCCACCGAGAAGGTCGCAGTCAACGTGATCAGCGCCGGCGTCGGCGGGATCCACGAGACCGACGTCAATCTGGCCAAGGCCGCCGGCGCGGTGATCCTCGGCTTCAGCGTTCGACCGGCCGGCAAGGCCTCGCAGCTCGCGGAGCGCGAGGGTGTCGAGATCAAGATCTACGACATCATTTACGAGTTGCTCGACGACGTGAAGTCCCTGATGCGGGGCCTGCTGCCGAAGCAGCGCACGGAGAAGGCGATCGGGCGGGCCGAGGTGCGCGAGACCTTCACGATTCCGCGGCTGGGCACGATCGCCGGCTGTGGTGTCTTGGACGGCAAGGTCACACGCTCGGCGCATGTGCGGGTGATTCGCGACAGCATCAAGGTCTACGACGGCCGGATCGGCTCGCTGCGCCGCTTCAAGGACGATGTCCGCGAGGTGGCTCAGGGTTATGAGTGCGGTCTGTCGATCGACGGCTACAACGAGCTCAAGCCTGGCGATGGGCTCGAGTTCTACGACATCGAAGAGGTCGCGCCCGAGCTTTGAGCGAGCGTTGAGCCGCGGCAAGACGCTGGTGGAGACCGCATCCCATGGTCGTCGGCGTTTGTCGGCTGAGCCTGTATTTCCGCGGCAGCGCCTCGCTCAAGGATAAGCGCCAGGGTCTCCGGCGCCTGATCGACCGCCTGCGCGCTAAGTTCAACGCTGCCGTGGCCGAGGTCGGGCATCACGAAAGCTGGCAGCGGGCAGCCGTGGGGCTGGTCGTGGTCGGCAACGACGGGGCGCATCTACGCGCGATGCTCGACACGATCTGCGCCTTCGCCGAGCAGCTCTACGTCGCAGAGATCCTCGACCGCGATCTCGAACTGCTGCAGTACGACGAGGCGGCGCCCTTTGGGCGGCCCCTGAGCGGAGAGTGCGCCGATGGCTGATCGCCTGGCCCGTATCAACCGACAGCTCGTGGTCGCCTTGGGCGAGCTGATCAGCGAGCGCCTGCGCGACCCGCGGCTGCCAGCCTCAGCGATCATCTCCGTCTGCGGCGTCGACGCGAGCCCTGATCTCCGCCACGCCAAGGTGCGGGTGCTGATCAGCGGCGACGCTGTCGCGCAGCAACAGGCGCTGCAGGTGCTGCAGCGGGCGCGCGGCTTTCTCCGGGCCGAATTGGCGCAGCGGGTCGAGCTGCGCAACACGCCGGAGCTGCGCTTCCAGCTCGACAGCAGCGGCGTGGCCGCGGCGCGCGTGGACGCGATCCTGCGCGAGCTCGCCAGCACGGGGCGAATGGTCGAGACCTCCTTGGGCGAGGCCGCGGAGCTGCTGGCGGGGGCGGCGCGCGTCTTGGTCACGACGCATCCCGATCCCGACGGCGACGCGATCGGCAGCCTGCTGGCCTTGAGCCGCGGGCTGCGCTCGCGTGGTCAAGAGGTCGTGGCCCTCAGCGTCGACGGGGTGCCGCCCTCGCTGCGCTTCCTCGAGGGCAGCGACGAGGTGGTCGAGACGCTCCCGGAGCGGGGCTTCGATCTGACGGTGATCGTCGATTGCGCGGACGCGCGGATGTTCGCCGGGCGACTGCCGCCGCGCAGCTACCTCGGGGCCCTCTTGGTCGTCGATCACCACGCCACCGTGGGCCAGGTGGCGGACTGGCTCTTTCGCGACCCGACGGCGGCGGCCACCGGCGTCTTGATCCACGCGCTGTTGCAGGCGCTCGAGGTCGCGCTGACGCCCGGCCTGGCCGAGGCGATCTACTGCGCGGTCGTCGCCGATACCGGCTCCTTTCGCTATCAGAACACGACGCCAGAGGTGCTGCGACTGGCCGCCGACCTGGTGGCGCTCGGGGTCGACCCGTGGCGCGTGGCCTCGCAGCTCTTCGAGAGTCGGC
The DNA here is from genome assembly GCA_016711215.1 of Pseudomonadota bacterium. Lineage (NCBI taxonomy): Bacteria > Pseudomonadati > Pseudomonadota > Pseudomonadota bacterium. Next base: position 995,292 of record JADJTL010000001.1, read on the forward strand.
CACGCGCGCAGCTCGACCTCCTCGCCCGCGCGCTGGGCACCTTGGAGCTCGGAGCGGCGGGGCGCGCCGCGGCGCTGACCGTGACAGACGCGATGCTGCGCGAGAGCGCCTGTGGGCCCGAGGCGACCAACGGCCTGATCAACTTCGCGCGCAGCGTCGCGGGCGTCGAGGTGGCGGTGCTGCTCCGTCCCTGCGCCGATGGCTGGCGGGTCAGCCTGCGCTCGCGCGGGCGCGTCGACGTGGCGGGCATCGCTCAGGCACAGGGCGGCGGCGGGCACCATAACGCCGCGGGCTTCACCTCCTCGCTTTCGGCGACCGAGCTCTTGCGCCTGCTCTTCGACGAGACCGGCCGGCGCTGCGCGGCCTTGGAGCCGGAGTAGAGGTGCTGCGTGACGACGCCCTCTACCGCCAGCGGGGTGCTGGTCGTCGACAAGCCGGCGGGCATCAGCTCCTTCGCGGTCGTGCGCTGCGCGCGGCGCGCCTTCGGGGGCGCGAAGGTGGGTCATACGGGCACCCTCGATCCGCTGGCCACGGGGGTATTGCCGCTGTGTATCGGCGAGGCGACGAAGATCGCCGGGCTGCTGCTCGCCGGCGACAAGGTCTACCGCGCCGAGGCGCAGCTCGGACTCGTCTCGGACACCGGCGATAGCACGGGCAGCGTGACGCCGGGCCCCGATCCGGGGCGCGTGGCGACGATCGATCCCGCGACGATCGAGCGCGCGCTGAGCCGCTTTCGCGGCACGATCAGTCAGATCCCCCCGGCCTATTCGGCGCTGCGTCAGGGCGGTCGCCGGGCCTATCAGCTCGCGCGCGCCGGTGAGGCGGTGGTGCTCGATCCCCGCACCGTGACGCTGCACGAGCTGCGCCTCGAGCGCTGGTCGCCGCCCCACCTCGAGCTGTGGCTCCGCTGCTCGAAGGGCACCTATGTCCGGTCGCTGGTCGCCGACCTGGGGGCTGCCTTGGGTTGCGGGGCCCTGCTGACGGCCCTGCGACGCGAGGTCAGCGGCGCCTTCAGTCTGGCCCAGGCCGTGCCGCTGACGGCGATCGACGAGGCGACCCGTGACGGCCTTCCGCTCCTCGACCTCGATGCCGCGCTGCCCCATCTCCCAGCGCTGGCGCTCGCGCCCGAGGAGCTGCAGCGCCTGCGCTGGGGCCAAGTCGTAGCCTCCACCGCCCCGGCGGCGGATCCCGTGCGCTTGCATTTCGCGGGCAGCCTGGTGGCGCTGGGCGCGGTGGCGGAAGGCGCGCTGCGCGTTCGGCGCCTCCTTAGCGCTGCCTGGAGCGTGCCGGGGCTGCGAGCTACGCGTGCCGAGGCGCCCTAGCGCAGCGAGCAGGCGCACCGTCGCAGCGTCGACCCGCCGCACCGTCGCACCGCCGCGCCGTCGCACCGCCGCACCGTCGCACCGTCGCACCAGCGCGGTTGACAGGCGAGGTCAGTTAGATCAGGATGCGCCACCTACGGAGCCAACCGGGCTGCCGCGTGTGGCGGCTGTCCGTGCTCTCGCAACCCGCCAGGTGGAAGGTAACTTCTGCGGGCGTGGACAAGGAGATTCCGATGTCCCTGGCATCGGCTCGCAAGCAAGTGGTGATCGAGCGCTTTCGTCACCATGCGTCGGATACGGGTTCGCCCGAGGTGCAGATCGCGTTGCTGACGGAACGCATCAACCACCTCACCGAGCACTTCAAGACCCACAAGAAAGACCATCACAGCCGTCGGGGCCTGCTCAAGCTGGTCGGCAAGCGGCGCCGCCTCCTGGACTACCTCAAGGTCCGCGAGGTCGAGCGTTACCGCGGCGTGATTCAGCAGCTCGGCATCCGCAAGTAGCCTGGGGCGCTTCCGCCGGCTCGCGTGGGCGGCGCGCCTGAGGCGCTCCCGCGGAGGGGGCGCGCGCGAAGGGCTTGCCCTGGCGGTCAGACCGCCCGAAGCCCCTGCCGGTGGCGCGACAGCCTACTGCGAACACGGGTCCTCCGCGGCGGGCTCCGCGCCGAATGGCGCTGCCGAATGGCGCTGCAGTGAACCTCGATTGTTCGACGACTGCTAAAGCGAAGATTGTTGAAGCGAAATGGCTCAGAGGCAGTGGAAGCGGGCGTAGAACCCCTTCCAGCGGCACAGATGGGGAAGATAAGCATGGTGATTCGAGAAAGTGTGGAAGTTGGCGGACGCGAGCTCTCGCTCGAAACCGGACGCGTGGCCAAGCAGGCCGACGGCAGCGTGGTCGTGCGCTACGGCGATACGATGGTGTTGGTCACCGCGGTCTCGGACAAGACGCCGCGCGAGGTCGACTTCCTGCCGCTGACGGTGGAATACACCGAGCGCATGTACGCGGCGGGGCGCATTCCCGGTAGCTACTTCCGCCGCGAGGGGCGCCCCTCCGCCAGCGAGATCCTCTCCTGTCGGCTGATCGACCGTCCGATCCGACCGCTCTTTCCCAACGGCTACCGCAACGAGACGCAGGTCATCGCGATGGTGCTCTCCTGCGACCGGGAGAACCCCGCCGATGTGCTGGCGTTGACGGCGACCTCGACCGCGCTGCACCTCTCTGACATTCCCTGGAGCGGCCCGATCGCCGCCGTGCGGGTCGGCCGGGTCAACGGCGAATTCGTCGCCAACCCGACGCAGACGCAGCAGCTCGCGTCGGACTTGAGCATCGTCGCTGTCGCCAGCTTCGAGGCGCTGGTGATGGTCGAGGGTCATTGCCGCTTTTGCAGCGAGCGCGACCTCGTCGCTGCCCTGCAATTCGCCCAGGAGCAGGCCCGTCCGCTGCTCGATCTGCAGGAGCGCCTGCGCGCGGCGGTGGGGCGCGAGAAGCGGCCCTTCACTCCGGTGGCCCCCGACGAGGCCCTGGTCGGGCGCGTTACCGAGCTGAGCCGACAGCGCCTGGTCGAGGCTCTCGGCGTGCGCGAGAAGCGCTCGCGCGGCGCCGCGCTCAAGCAGGTGGCGAGCTGGCTCGGCGAGCAGCTTCCCGAGACCGAGAAGGCGGCGCTCTCGGCGGCGTTCTCAGAGGTCAAGCGGCGCCACGTGCGCCGGATGGTCGTGCGCGACGCGATCCGCCTCGATGGTCGACGCCTCGACGAGATCCGCGAGATCAACTGCGAGGTCGGCGTCCTGCCGCGGACCCACGGCTCTGCGCTCTTCACGCGCGGCGAGACCCAGGCCCTGGCCACCGCGACGCTCGCCACCCAGCGCTCCGACCAGCGGATCGAGTCGGTGATGGGCGACTACACCAAGAGCTTCCTGCTGCATTACAACTTCCCGCCCTTCTCCACCGGCGAGGCCAAGCGCTTTGGACCGCCCGGACGGCGCGAGATCGGTCACGGCAACCTCGCCGAGAGCTCCTTGGCGCAGGTGCTCCCGGATCCCGAGCAGTTCCCCTACGTCCTGCGCGTCGTCAGCGAGACCCTCGAGAGCAACGGCTCGTCGTCGATGGCCAGCGTCTGCGGCGGCAGCCTGGCGCTGATGGATGCCGGCGTGCCGATTCAGGCGCCCGTCGCGGGGATCGCGATGGGGTTGATCGCGGAGGAGGGGAAGCATGCGGTCCTGAGTGACATCCTCGGCGACGAGGATCACCTCGGCGATATGGACTTCAAGGTCACGGGCACGCGCGAGGGCATCTGCGCGATTCAGATGGACATCAAGCTCGAGAGCGTCCCGGCGCAGGTGCTGGAGACCGCGCTCGAGCAGGCGCGCGTCGGCCGGCTGCATATCCTCGATCGCATGGCCCAGGCGATCGATGCGCCACGGTCGACGCTCTCGGCGCATGCCCCGCGAATCCTGACCTTGAAGATCAAGCCCGATCGCATCCGCGACGTGATCGGACCCGGTGGCAAGACGATCCGTGCGATTCAGGATCAGACCTCCTGCGAGATCAATGTCTCCGACGACGGCACCGTGACCATCGCTGCCTTCGATGCAGAGGGTGGCAAGCGCGCGCTGGCGCTGGTCGAGGGCCTGACGGCAGAGGCCGAGATCGGCGCCTACTACAGCGGTCGGGTGCGCCGGGTCGCCGACTTCGGCGCCTTCGTCGAGATCATGCCGGGCATGGACGGCCTGATCCACATCAGCGAGCTCGACCGCAGCCGCGTCGAGCGCGTCGAGGACATCTGCCGCGAGGGCGATGAGGTGGTGGTCAAGGTGATCAACATCGACCGTGAGGGCAAAATCCGGCTGAGCCGGAAAGAGGCGCTGGGCGTCGACCCCTCGCTGGTGCGCTCGATGGTTTGAAGGTCGTAGTCGCTAAAGTGTCCCCTCCCTCCACGCCTCCGGTGACGCACGCGCTGCGGGTCAAGCGCGTGCGCGCGGCGGCCGAGCTGCCACGCTACATGTCTGCCGGGGCTGCCGGCCTCGATCTCGGGGCGGCCCTCGAGCAGCCGGTCGAGCTGCGCCCACTCGAGCGCGCGCTGGTACCGACGGGGCTCGTCGTCGAGCTGCCGCCGGGCCACGAAGGGCAGGTGCGGCCGCGCTCCGGGCTGGCCGTGCGAGAGGGACTGACCGTGCTCAACGCGCCGGGCACGATCGACAGCGACTACCGCGGCGAGCTCAGCGTCGCGTTGATCAACCTCGGTAGCGAGGTGGTCATGATCACGCCGCGGATGCGCATCGCGCAGCTCGTGGTGGCACCCGTCAGCCGCGTCGAGGTCCAGGAGGTCGTCGACACTGAGCTGTCGGGCAGCGCCCGCGGCGCCGGTGGCTTCGGTCATACCGGCCGGGCCTTTGGGGAGAGCGAGGGCTAGAAGAGATGATCGAGCGCTATTCACGCGCGCCGATGCGGGCGTTATGGAGCGATCAGGCGCGCTACGACACCTGGCTCGAGGTCGAGCTGGCGGCCTGTCGCGCGATGGAGCGGCTCGGCCGGGTGCCCAAGGGCACGGCGGATCAGGTGCAGGCGAAGGTCAGGCTCGACGCTGCGCAGATCCTGCAGATCGAAGAGCGCGTGCGCCATGACGTGATCGCCTTCCTGACCCACGTCGAGCAGCAGGCTGGGGAGCCCGCGCGTTGGCTGCACCTCGGGCTGACCTCCTCCGATATCCTCGACAGCGCCTTCGCCCTGCAGCTCGGCCGCGCCGGCGCGCTCTTGCTGACGGCGATCGATGGGCTGCTGGAGGCCTTGGCTCGACGCGCCGACGAGACGCGGCACCTGCCGATGGTCGGGCGCAGTCACGGGATCCACGCCGAGCCGACGGCCGTCGGCCTGGTCTTCGCCGGGGCCTACGCGGAGCTCGGACGCCAGCGGCGTCGCCTGGTCGCCGCGCTCGAAGAGGTCGCGGTCGGCAAGCTCGCCGGGGCGGTCGGCGTCTATGGCAACGTCTCGCCCGAGGTCGAGGCCGGCGCGCTCGCGGCGCTCGGGCTGCGTCCGGAGACCTGCGCGACGCAGGTCGTGGCGCGCGACCGCCACGCCGCTCTCTTCGCCGCGCTGGGCCAGCTCGCCTCGTCGCTCGAGCGGCTGGCGCAGCAGGTGCGTCATTGGCAGCGTACGGAGGTTGGTGAGGCCTTCGAGCCCTTCGGCCGCGGTCAAAAGGGCTCGAGCGCGATGCCCCATAAGCGCAACCCGATTCTGACGGAGAACGTCTGTGGTCTGGCGCGCCTCGTGCGCGGCGCGGTGGTGCCGGCGTTGGAGAACGTGGCGCTCTGGCACGAGCGGGACATCAGTCACTCCTCGGTGGAGCGCGTGATCGCGCCCGACGTCACCACGCTGGTCGACTTCATGCTCTATCGTATGACCCAGGTCATCGCCGGATTGGAGCTCGACGAGGCCCGGCTGGCGGCCAATCTGGCGCTGACGGGGGGGCTGATCTTCTCCGAGGCGGTGCTGCTGGCCTTGATCGGCAAGGGCCTGGCGCGGCAGCGGGCCTATGAGCTGGTGCAGCGCTGCGCGATGGCGGCGCAGTCCGGAGCGGGGGACTTCCGCGCCTTGCTCGGCGCCGACGCCGAGATCCTGGCGGTCCTGAGCTCCGTCGAGCTTGACGGCTGCTTCGACGTCCAACACCACCTGCGCTTCGTCGACGTGATCTACGAGCGCGTTTTCCGCGCCGCGGCCGCGAGCGGCGCGGCGGCGCCTGAGGGGAGGAAGCCCGATGATCAGTGAGGCGACCCTGCAGCGCGGCATCGAGCTCGCGCTCGACGAGACGCACTTCGAGGACCTTGGCACGCTCGAACGCGGCAAGGTGCGTGACTGCTACGTCAGCGGCGGCCGTCGGGCCATCATCGTCACCGACCGGCTGAGCGCCTTCGATCGCATCGTGGCGACGATCCCCTTCAAGGGACAGGTCCTCAACGGCGTGAGCGCCTACTGGCTCGAGCAGACGCGCGCCATCTGCACCAATCACCTGATCAGCGTGCCCGATCCGGTCGCCAGCCTGGTCCGCGAGTGCCGGCCCTTTCCCGTCGAGATGGTCCTGCGCGGCTACCTCACCGGCAGCAGTCCGACCTCGATCTGGACCTGCTACGCACGCGGTGAGCGTAAATACTGCGGGCACCGCCTGCCGGAGGGACTGCGGCAGCACGAGCGGCTGGCGGCGCCGCTGATCACGCCGACGAGCAAGGCCCCCAAGGGCGAGCACGACGAGCTCCTGAGCGCCGATGAGGTGATCGCGGGCGGACTCGCCACGGCGGCGGAGTTCGCCCAGCTCAGCGAGCTCAGCCTGGCGCTCTTCGCCTTCGGCCAGGCGTTGGCGCTGCAGCGCGGGCTGATCCTCGTCGACACCAAGTACGAGTTCGGCCGGCTGCCGGACGGCACGATCTGCTTGATCGACGAGATCCACACGCCCGACTCGTCGCGCTACTGGTACGCCGACTCCTATGACGAGGCGCTGCGCGTGGGCAGTGACCCGCGCGCCCTCGACAAGGAATACGTTCGCCGCCACCTCAGCGGGCTCGGCTTTCGCGGCGAGGGGCCCGTGCCGCCGCTGACCGACGCAGTTCGCATCGAGGCCGCGCGCCGCTACATCGAGATCTACGAGCGCATGACCGGCCAGCCCTTCGTGCCGAATCTCGACCCCCCGCTGCCCCGCCTCCACGCCGCGCTGCGCGCCGCGCGCTAAGCGTCGACGACGAGCAGCGAGAGTCCGCTTGCTGCGCTCAGGAGCTCAGACTCCCTCGTGCACTCGCGCTTGGGGCGGGACGCCGCTCTCGGCGGCCCTGGCGTAGGCCGGCAGGCTAACGCGAAAGGTCGTCCCCTCGTCGACGACCGAGTCGAACGCGATTTCTCCGCCGTGGCTCTGCACGATCTGCATGCAGAGAAAGAGCCCAAGGCCGGTCCCCGCACCCGGATCCCGGGTGGTGAAGAAGGGCTCGAAGAGGCGCCCAGCTTGCCTGGGCGCGATCCCGCAGCCGCTGTCGCTGATGCGCACGGTGACGGTCTCCGCGTTGCTGCCATAGCTGATGCCGATGGCGGCGCCGTCAGCCGTGGCCTGGGCTGCGTTGAGCAGGAGGTTGAGGAAGACTTGGCTCAGTCCTGCCGCATCGCCGTACACCACCGCTGAGCCTGTTGGGCGCAGATGCTTGACCTGCCTGGTCTTGAGCTGATTGGCCGCGAGCGTGAGGGCGGTCTTCATCACCTGCTCGAGGTCCGTCGGCCGCCGCGAGTCGCTATCGTGCGGCCGCGAGAAGATGCCGAGGTCGCGCACGATCGTGGCCGCCCGATCGACGCCTGTCGTGATTTCGTTCAGCAGCTTGGGGAGGTCGCGCTCGATCGAGGGGAGGCGCGCCGCGCGCTCGAGCCGGCCCAGACGCGTCGCCAGCGCTTCGTTGCCGCTCACGGCCTTTCGATAGTGCGCCAAGGTCTCGCTGAAGACAGCGACGTATCCGTCGAGGTGTTCGACATTGCCGTAGACGATGTTGAGCGCGTTGTTGAGCTCATGGGCGATGCCGGCCGAGATGCGACCGAGCGTGCTGAGTTTCTCCGTCTGAACCAATAGGCCCTGCTGCTCCCGTAGGCGCGTCAGCGCCAGATAGAGCTCGCGGGTCTTCTCCTCGAGGAGATGCTCCATCTGGTCGCGCGCCAGCTTCGCCCGCGCCAGGCGCCGCTCAAGGCGTGTCACGCGGTCCTGGGGGGAGATCGCGCTGGCCGGCGCCGTCGGCGCGGCGGGCTCGGAGGCGCGATCGACGGCGGCCAGGGTGCGGGCGCAGGCGATCGCGTCGCGCCCGCCGGCCTTCGCTTTCAGCAGGGCAGGGTCGGCCTGGAGCAGCAGGTCGCGAGAGCGCGCGTCGAGGTCCAGCGCGACCGGTCGCTTGGCCTCCGCGAGCTCAGCATTCTGCTGCGCAAGGTCGCTGCTGATCCGGCGGTTGTTGCGTTGCAATCGCGTCTGATCGAGGCAGCGCGCGATCTCGCCGAGGAGTCGCGTGGTGTCGATCGGCTTGCGCAAGAGGCCGCTAACGCGCCCGCGGTTGACGGCCTCCTGCGCTGTCTCGAGGTCGGCAAAGCCCGTCAGCAGGATGCGCGCGGCGTCCGGGGCCTCATTGCTGGCGCGGCCGAGAAACTCGATGCCCGTCATCTGCGGCATCGGGTGGTCGGCGATCACGAGGTCGACGGGTCGTCGGGCGAGGCTCTCCAAGGCGAGCTGGGGCGAGCTGAAGCTCTGCACCTCATACTGCACGCCGAGCGTGCGCTCGAGCAGCGCCAGGTTGTCCAGCTCGTCAGCGACGACCATCACCGTGGCGACGGTCTCTCTCGGTTCTGCGTCCATCGTGCCCTGCCTCTCCTGTCGCGTGCGACCCTCGGCGGGCGGCTGCGTGCTCGCTGCTCCCCGCAGGCGGCCCTTAGGGTGTTGGGCGCTTGCCCGGCCTGAACCTGAGCTCGAAGTGGCAAACCTCGTCACCGCGATGGACGCAGCGGTCATGCTCGACTTGCACCTCTTCGTGGAAATGCTCGGCTACACCGTCGATCATTCCGGCGACCAGCGCGCAGAGCCTTCGCGGCGAGGCGTAGGTGATTTCCAGTCGGTCCGCCGCGGGGTCGACGAAGTCGAAGCGAGGCAGGCCCGCATCCGGATAGAGCTTCCTGACCTCGAGGTGGATCGTGGCCTCGACCGTGACGAGGAAGCTCTTGGCCGTCATCTCGGGCCGGAGGAAGATCGGGAAGCGCTCCGCGAGGCGCGGGAACAAGTAGCGGCCGAAGGCCGGGACGAGTTGTTCGAGCGGGGTCTTCAGCGCCTTGCCGGTCGCGACGACGATGGCGACGAATTCGCTGTCCGGATAGCTCTGCGGGCCGAGAAACACGCCCTCGGGAGTCTCGAGGGGCGTCGTTTCGAGGATCTCTTCCCAAAGATCCTCGCCGGCCGCGGCGACGACCATCCTCTCGAGCTCGTTGAACACCATGCCTTTCATGGTCGACGCCCTCCCTGCTGCCTACCGTCGGCGTCGCCATCAGGGCGCCTCGGGTGGAACCCGTGAGCCGTTCTCATGGCCACGGTACAGGAGTTGAGGCACGACTGCACCCTAGACCCAGGCGCTGGCGGGCTGAGCCAGGCGTCATCGCCCTCGCTCTTGGCGCGAACGAGCGGAAGTGCGCCCCTTCTTGGCGGCGTGCTTCTTGGCGGCGTGCTGTTGGCGGCGTGCTTGACGCGCCCTGGAGCGCGTGCTACATGCGCCCTGAAATGTGCGGAATTTTTGGCGTATATGGCCATCCTGAGGCGTCCAACCTAGCGTATTTGGGGCTCCATGCGCAGCAGCACCGGGGCCAGGAGAGCGCCGGGATCTCGGCCAGTGACGGACAGCGTCAGCGCTCGTGGCGCGGGATGGGGCTGGTCGTCGATGTCTTCAACGAGACACGGCTGAAGCAGCTCCTGGCCGCGCGGCAATCGGCCATGTCCGCTACTCGACGGCGGGCGACTCCGACCTCGCCAACGCCCAGCCCTTCGCGGTGCGACACGGCCGGGGCCAGCTCGCCGTGGCCCATAACGGCAATCTGGTCAACGCCGCCGCGCTGCGCCGGGAAATGGAGCAGCGCGGCTCCATCTTCACCTCGACCGCCGACACCGAGGTCATCGTTCACCTGCTGGCGCGGCGCCAGGAGCGCCGGATCGTCGATCGCATGCGCGCTGTGCTGGGCGAGATCCGCGGCGCCTATTCGCTCGTGCTGCTGACCGAGCGGGTGCTGGTCGCGGCGCGTGACCCCTGGGGCTTTCGCCCGCTGGCGCTCGGACGGCTGCGGCGCCCCGATGGCGGCGAAGCCTGGGTCTTCGCCTCCGAGACCAGCAGCTTCGACCTGATCAACGCGACCTACGTGCGCCCGGTGCGGCCGGGGGAGATCATCCTCGTCGACCGTAATGGGTTGCACAGCTTCGAGGGGCTGCCGCCCGAGCAGCCGCGCTTCTGCGTCTTCGAGCATGTCTACTTCGCGCGGCCCGATTCGCTCTTGGGCGAGACCAGCGTCTACGAGAGCCGTGACCTCTTCGGGCGGCAGCTCGCGCGTGAGCAGCCCGTGTCGGCCGATATCGTGATTCCCGTCCCTGATTCGGGGACGACGGCAGCCCTCGGTTATTCGCGCGAGTCCGAGATCCCCTTCGGCCTGGGTCTGGTTCGCAGCCACTACGTCGGGCGCACCTTCATCGAGCCGCAGGAGAGCATTCGCCACTTCGGGGTGCGGCTGAAGCTGGCGCCCGTGCGGCATCTGATCGATGGCAAGCGCGTCTGCGTGGTCGATGACTCGCTGGTGCGCGGCACGACCTCGCGCAAGATCGTGACGATGTTGCGGCAGGCCGGCGCACGCGAGGTGCACCTGCGCATCAGCGCGCCGCCGACGCGTCACCCCTGCTTCTACGGCATCGACACGCCGAGCTACGAGGAGCTGATCGCCTCGCAGAAGACACCGGCGGAGATCGCCGACTACATCGGCTGCGACAGCCTCGGCTATCTCAGCCTCGAAGGCATGCTCGGCGCACTCGGCGAGCGCCGAGGGACGTCCTTCTGCGATGCGTGTTTTTCCGGCGACTACCCGGTGGCGGCCGATCCGCCGGCGCCCGTGCGCGCGCTGCGCTCGGCCGCGCGCGCTGCGATCGCGCGGCCGTCCCGGCCGGAAGCCTGAGGGAGGGCCCCATGTCCTACGGTGAGACGATTGAGGTGCTGCGCGGGTTGCGGCGACGGCTTGACGATCTTCGAGGTCATCTTTGACTTGGAGACGCAGGGCCGTCGCGTAGCCCAGATCGACGCGCAGGCCGCCGATCCCGAGTTCTGGAATGACGCGCCTCGCGCGCAGGACCTGCTGCGGGAGCAGGCGCGTGCACGTGGGACGATCGAAGAGGTGCAGCGCCTCGACCGCCTGGTCGAGGATGCGGCGACCTTGCTCGAGCTGGCCCGCGAGGTCGGGGACGCGAACAGCGAGGACGAGGCCGCGCGCCTGGCCGAGCAGGCCCTCAGCGCGCTCGATGCGCTCGAGCTGACGCAGATGCTGAGCGGTCCGCACGATCGGATGGCGGCGCTGGTCAGCATCAACTCGGGCGCCGGCGGCACGGACAGCCAGGACTGGGCGGAGATGCTGCTGCGCATGTACCTGCGCTGGTGCGAGCGCCGCGGCTACAAGGTCGAGCTGCTCGACACGCAGCAGGGCGAGGAGGCTGGAATCAAGTCGGCCACGTTCTCAGTGGAGGGCGAGTACGCGTTCGGCTTCTTGCACGCCGAATCGGGCGTGCACCGGCTGGTGCGCATCTCGCCCTTCGACGCCAACGCCCGCCGGCATACGGCCTTCGCCTCGGTCGCCGTCTTCCTCGACGTCAGCGACGACCTCGAGATCGACCTGCGGGACGAGGATATGCGCTTCGACTTCTTTCGCGCGGGCGGCGCCGGCGGCCAGCACGTCAACAAGACGGAATCCGCGGTGCGCATCACCCACCTGCCGACGGGCATCGTCGTGCAGTGTCAGAACGAGCGCTCGCAGCATAAGAACCGCACCCAGGCGCTGCGCGTGCTGCGCGCGCGCATCTACGAGCACGAGCGGCGCAAACGCGATCAAGAGCTGGCGGGGATCAGCGGCGAGAAGAAGGCCATCGAGTGGGGCAACCAGATCCGCTCCTATGTGCTCGCGCCCTACCGGCTGGTGACGGACCATCGCACTGAGCTCAAGGTCGGCAATGTCGATGCCGTCCTCTCCGGCGACCTCGACCCCTTCATCCACGCTTACCTGCTCGGCGAAAGCCGCTCGCGGCCGCCAGCGCACTAGGTCGCGCGCCGCTGGCGCAGCAGGCCGACCGACGCGAGCGAGAAACGGACGGACGAAACGATGGGCGACGACCCCGCAAGCGAGCTGCCATGCCAGCTCGATCCTTTGATGATCCCGCGCCAGCAGAAGGCCGATGAGCTGCGAGCGCTGGGGCATCCTCCCTATCGCAACGACTTCCAGCCGACGCATACGACGCGCGAGGTGCGCGAGGCGGTGGGCGCGCTGCCGGCCGACGGCGCGACGGGCGCAGCGCTGGCGGCGGGGCAGCGCTTTCGCGTCGCCGGGCGCATCGTCGAGTACCGCGGCTTTGGCAAGGCGACCTTCGTCAAGCTCGCCGATCGGCACGAGCGACTGCAGGTCTATCTGCGGCGCGACGTGCTCGGCGACGACGCCTACGCCTTGTTCAAGAAGGCCGAGTCGTGGGACGTGATCGGCGTGGAGGGATACGCCTTCGTCACCAAGACCGGTGAGCTGACGCTGATGGCCGAGCAGTGCGTGCTGCTGACCAAGACGCTGCGGCCGCCGCCCGAGAAGTGGAGCGGCCTGAAGGACCACGAGACGCGCTATCGCCAGCGCTACGTCGATCTCGTGGTTAACGCCCCCGTCGCCGAGGTCTTTCGCCGCCGCTCGCGCATCGTGCAGCGCCTGCGCGCCTACCTCGACCAGCGCGACTTCCTCGAGGTCGAGACGCCGATCCTGCACGGCACGCTGGGCGGCGCGGCGGCGCGGCCCTTCTGCACGCACCACAACGCGCTCGACCTGCCGCTCTATTTGCGAATCGCGCCGGAGCTCTACCTCAAGCGCCTGGTCGTCGGCGGCTTCGAGCGGGTCTACGAGCTCGGGCGCAACTTCCGCAACGAGGGGCTCTCGCGCAACCACAACCCCGAGTTCACGATGCTCGAATTCTATCAGGCCTACGCGACCTACGAGACGCTGATCGACCTGACGGAGGACCTCCTCAGCGGCCTGGTGCTCGAGTTCGCCGGCGGCAGCACGCTCACGTATCAGGGGCAGGCGATCGACTTCCAGCGCCCCTGGCCGCGCCTCAGCGTCGAGGAGGCGATCGTGCGCGGCGCTCAGCGGGCCGGTCTCGCCCTCGCGGCGGAGCAGCTCGGCGAGCCCGCGAGCCTGCTCGCCTACTGCGAGCGCAGCGGGCTGCTCCAGCGGCAGGACGCGCTCGGACAAGGGCTGCGCGCGGCGGGCAGTCACGGGCACCGTCTGGGCGTGCTCTTCGACCAGCTGGGCGAGGCGGCGCTGCCGCCGGATCGCCCGGCCTTCGTCGTCGGCTATCCGGCGGCGACCTCGCCCCTGGCGCGCCGCAACGACGTCGACGGCGAGCGCGTCGACCGCTTCGAGCTCTTCATCGCCGGTCGTGAGATCGCCAACGGGTTCTCCGAGTTGAACGATCCTGTCGACCAGCGCGAGCGCTTTCGACGTCAGCTCGAGGAGCGGCAAGCCGGCGACGAAGAGGCGATGGAGTACGACGAGGACTACTGCCGTGCGCTCGAATACGGCCTGCCGCCGACCGCGGGCGAGGGGATCGGCATCGACCGGCTGGTGATGCTCCTCTGCGATCAGCCGACGATTCGCGACGTGCTGCTCTTTCCGCACCTGCGGCCCGAGGCCTCCCTGCCGCGCGGCGCACCGGCGACGCGAGCGGCCGGCGAAACCCGCGCGGAGCAGCTCCCTGACCGACGGCCTGGCGATGTCGATCGCGACGCATAGCGGCGAGCGGGGCTGGCGCGCGCCCGTCGCGCTGATGTCGCTCGGGGCGCTGGTCGGGCTGATCGCGTTGGCGCTCCGGCTCGGTCTCCTGACCTCGCGCCCCGGGCTGCTGCAGTGGTCCTGGATCATCGCACTCGTGGCAGGGGTGCTGGTCTCCGGCGGGGGCGTCAGCCTGCTCTTCTGGTGGGCCAATCAACGACGGCTCGAGTGGTTTCTCGCCTGGCACTACCTGCTGCGCAGCCGCGGCTCGCGAGGGACCCTCTTCGCCGGCTTGGCGCTCCTGGCGGCCGCCGTGCTGCTGTATCGCGGCGTCTACCTCAACCTCGTGCCGCCGCCGATCGCCGGCATCGGCATCGAGCCTCCAGGCTACCTGGCTTACGTCCTCTGGGCCTGCATCGGCCTCGCCGTGGCCGGCTGGCTGGTCACGCTCTTCGGCGTGCTGATGCTCTTCTTCTCCGTCTTCACCTGCATCTCGATCTTCGGGGTGCATCTCGGGACCGCCGCGCTGGTGGTGGTGATCTCGGTGATGGGTGGTTTCGAGCAGGACCTGCGCGGGAAGATCCTCGGCACTCGGGCTCATGTCGTCGTCACCAAGCCGCGCGGCGTCTTTGCCGAGTACCGCAGCGCGGCGCGCGCCGTGGCGGCGACCCCAGGGGTGGTGGCGATCTCGCCCTACCTCGAGGGCGAGGTGATGATCACCAGCCAGACGAATTTGGCGGGGGTCGTGGTCCGCGGCATCGACCCGCAGGCCCTCGACCGCGTCACCGAGCTTCGGCGCTATCTGCGCGCCGAGGGCGCGGCGGGGAGCCTGGCCAACCTGCGGCATCCGGAACGGCTGGCGGTGATTCCGGTGGCGCAGCGTCCGGCGGGCGAGGGGCAGGAGCCGACGGTCGGCGGCCGGCGCGCGGTCTACCCCGGCGTGGTGATCGGCGCCGAGCTGGCGCGCAACCTGCGGCTCTATCTCGGCGAGGACGTCAATCTGGTGGCGCCGCTGGGTGGGATGAGCCCGGCGGGTCCGATTCCGCGGGCGATGGCCTTTCGCGTCGCCGGGATCTTCTACTCGGGGATGTACGAGTACGACAGCAAGTATGTCTACACGTTGCTGCCCGCGGCGCGGCGCTTCCTCGGCGTCGACGACGAGATCACCGGCCTCGAGCTCAAGGTCGACGCGAGCGAGCACGCCTCAGCTGTAGCTGCGGCCGTCAGCGCCCGTCTGGGCAGTCGCTTCACCGTCAAGGATTGGCGTCAGCTCAACGCCAGCCTCTTCGCTGCGCTAAAGATGGAGAAGGCGGCGATGTTCATCGTCCTGACCTTCATCGTGCTGGTCGCCTGCTTCTCGATCGCCACCAACCTGATCATGCTGGTGCTGGAGAAGGGGCGGGAGATCGCCGTGCTCAAGGCGCTCGGCGCCGCCTCGCGCTCGCTGCTGGCGACCTTCATCTACGCGGGCATCTATATCGGCACGATCGGCATGATGCTAGGGGTCGTGGTCGGCCTCGCGATCTGTAGCTACCTCTCCCAGGTGGGCGTGCCGATCCCGCAGGACCTCTACTATATCTCCCGCTTGCCGGTGCGCGTGACCGCGCCCGATCTGGCGGCGATCGCCGCGGCCTCGGTGGCGCTGGCGCTCTTGGCCACGATCTACCCGGCGCTGCGCGCCGCCGCGCTGGACCCGATCGAGGGACTGCGACGGGAGACCTAGCAGCCCCCGGCGAAAATCGCTCGGTCGCGACGCATACTCGGTCGCGACGCATTGGTGTCGTTGACAGTGCGGGACGACTTGAGTAGGCTGGCGCGGATTTTCTATGTATTTGCGCTCATTGCACTTTTCTCGACGTAGCGGGGCTCGGCACGGGGCGACGGTCCCGGACGGCGCGATTGTTTCGGTAGCCCCGATGGAGCCCGCGGGCGCCACCTCGAGCGCCGAGCGCGCCGCTGGAGCGGCGCTCGCGCCGGCTGGGCGTGGTGCCGTCAGCGTGAGCCGATTGACGACAGCGAGCCCACTGACCGCCGATCCAGCATCGATCGACGCCGCGACGCCCGACGCAGCGATGCCCGACGCGGGGGTGAGCGCGGCGGCGCCGCTGATCAGCGTCCGCGGCCTGACGAAGAACTTCAATCATGGGGGTCGCGAGCTGCCGGTGCTGCGGGGCATCGATCTCGATGTCGGCGCCGGGGAGCTGCTGTCGATCGTCGGCAGCTCCGGTGCGGGGAAGTCGACCTTCCTGCAGATCCTCGGCACGCTCGATCGCGCGACGGCCGGCTCGATTAACTTTGGCGGCCGCCGGCTCGACACGCTGGGCGCCGGGCAGCTCGCCGCGCTGCGCAATCGCGAAATCGGCTTCGTCTTTCAGTTTCATCACCTGCTGCCGGAGTTCACGGCGTTGGAGAACGTGATGCTTCCGGCGCTGATCGGGCGCCTGCCGCGCCTCGAGGCGCTACAGCGTGCGGAGGCGCTCCTAGTCGAGGTGGGCCTCGCCGAGCGGCTGAGCCACCGCCCGGGTGAGCTCTCGGGCGGGGAGCAGCAGCGCGTCGCGTTGGCACGCGCGCTGGTGTTGCGGCCAAAGTTGCTGCTCGCGGACGAGCCGACGGGAAATCTCGATAGCGCGACCGGCCAGAGCATGCATGAGCTCTTCTTCGCGCTCAACGAGCGCTTCGGCACGACGATGTTGACCGTCACCCACAACCCCGAGCTCGCGCTCCGCATGCCGCGCCGCCTGCGCATGAGCGATGGTCGACTGACCGAGGACACTGGGCCGCCGCGGCCGAGGGCGCTCTGATGCTGCAGCCCGCGCGCCCCTGCGCGCGGGGCGCCGCGCTGCTCTTGCCCCACCCACCATGACCGCCATGGAATACCCCTTCGAGCTCCATCCTGCTCGCCGCCGCCTGGCCCCCGGCCGCGGATCCGCGCGCGGCGCCCTTGCCCGGCGCGTGGCCGTGCTGCTGCTGCTGGGCGCGCCCTTGCTGGCGCTGCCTGCCGCGGCAGCGGATGCGGTGGTGGGCGGGCGCGTCAGTCGGGTGGCGATTCAGGGCAACCGCCGCGTGGAGAGCGACGCGATTCGCGCGGTCCTCGGCACGCGGGTCGGCAACCCGCTGAGCCCGCAGCAGCTCGCCAGCGACGTGCAAGCGATCTGGCGACTGGGCTACTTCGATGACGTGCGCGTCGGGCTCTTCGGCGGCGAGGCTGCGCGCATCGTCGTCTTTCTGCTGCGCGAGAAGCCGGCCATCGCCAAGATCTTCGTCTCCGGCAACGACGAAATCGAGCTGGAGAAGATCAACGAGGCGCTCGACCTCCAGCGCGGCGCGATCCTCAACATCGCGCAGGTCAAGCGCAACGTGGAGAAGATCCGCGAGCTCTACATCGAGAAGGGGTTCTATCTCGCCGAGGTGAGCTACCGCCTGCGCCGCGTGGCCGACGAGCGGGTCGATATCCTGCTCAAGGTCACCGAGCACGCGAAGGTGACGATCCGGCGCATCACCTTCATCGGCAATCGGCGTATTCCCGCGGCCGAGCTGGCGCAGTACATGGAGACGCGCGAGGGAGGCCACTTCTCCTTCGTCACCTCCAGCGGCACCTATAAGCAGCAGGACCTCGAACGCGACATGGCGGCGATCGCCGCGCTCTACTACGACCGCGGCTTCGTCAATGTGCGCATCGCCGACCCGCTCGTCGTGCTCAGCCCCGATCGTCGCTACATGTACCTGACGATTCACATCCGCGAGGGTGAGACCTTTCGCCTCGGGCGGGTCGACGTCAAGGGCGACCTGCTTTGGCCGCGGGCGCAGCTCCTGCGCGAGCTCAAGGTCAGGCCCGGGGAGACCTTCAGTCGCAGTCGGCTCGGCCTCGACGTCGTCGAGCTGACCAATCGCTACAAGAACCGCGGCTACGCCTACGCCAACCTCACGCCGCTGACCAATATCGACGCCGACAAGCGGGTCATCGACCTGACCTTCGAGGTGCAGAAGGGCCCCGTCGTCACCATCGAGCGCATCAACGTGCTCGGCAACAGCAAGACCCGCGACAAGGTGATTCGGCGCGAGCTGCGCATCGCCGAAGGTGATCGCTTCAACCAGTCGCAGATCGACCGTAGCCTCGGGCGCGTGCGCGCGCTCGGCTACTTCGAGAGCGCCGACCTGTCGACCGAGCGCGGCACGGCGGACGATCGGATCGTCATCAACCTCGAGGTGCGTGAGCGCCCGACCGGCACGTTCCAGATCGGCGCTGGCTTCTCCTCGGTGGAGAACTTCATCGCGCAGGCGCAGGTCTCGCAGGAGAACCTCTTCGGCCGCGGTCAGCGGCTCTCGCTCCAGGCGCAGGTCTCGGGCCTGCGACAGATGTTCGCGCTCTCCTTCTCGGAGCCCTACTTCATCGATAGCCGCTGGACCTTCGGCTTCGAGGTCTACAACTCCTTGCGCGTGTTCGAGTCCTTCGATCGCAACGCGGTCGGTGGGACCCTGACCTGGGGCTATCCCGTGCTCGAGGACGTGCACCTCTTCGCCTCCTATCGCGGCGAGCAGGTCGACGTGACCACGCGCGGCCGGCGCGGACTCTTCGGCGCGGGTCTCTCGCAGTCCCTGCCCTCGGGGGTGCGACTGGCCAACCTCTTCAACGACGGCTTCACCTCGAGCGCGCGGGTGACGCTGCAGTGGGACCGAAGGAACAACCGCCTCTTTCCCTCCAAGGGCTTCTTTCAGGCCGCCTGGGTCGAGGCGGCGACGAATCTGCTGGGCTCGCAGAACCGCTTCAACCGCTATGGCGCCTTCTCGCGCTGGTACTATCCGCTCTTCGGGCCGATGATCCTCAAGCTCAACGGGCAGATCGGCGTGATCACCAGCCCAGATCCGAACGGCGTGCCGATCTTCGAGCGCTTCTTCACCGGCGGCATCTTCGATGTGCGCGGTTTTCGCCCGCGCTCGCTCGGACCGCGCGTCTTCGTGCTCGAGAGCCCGAGCCCGAACGCGCGGCTCTTTGCCTTCAACAAGGGCGGCAACAAGGAGCTCGTGCTCAACGCCGAGGTTGAGTTCCCGATCTTCGAGAAGGTCGTGGCATTCGCGGCGTCGTCTTCACCGACGCCGGCCAGGCCTTCGACGACGATCAGTCGATCTCGCTGGCGGGCTTGCGGCATAGCTGGGGCTTCGGCTTACGCTGGTTTTCGCCGATCGGGCCGCTACGCTTCGAGTGGGGCTTGCCCTTCGCGCCAGAAACGGGTGAGAAGCCGATCGTCTTCGAGTTCACGATTGGCAATTTTTTCTAGCGCAGTTTTTCTTTAGCGGTCGTCACGGCGACGCCGTGCCGCAGAGGAGTCTGGCCATCATGAGAATGACGCATTGGGGTGTGGTGGGTGCTTTGACGCTGGGGTTGGCGCTGCCGGCCCAGGCCTCGGACAAGCTGCGCATCGGCGTGGTCAACCTGCAGCGTGCCGTCGAGGAGAGCCACGAGGGCAAGGCGGCGGAGGCGGAGCTCGAGGGGCTGAAGAAGAAGCTCGAGGACACGCTCAACCGCAAGCTCAAGGACTTCTATGAGCGGGAGAAGAAGCTGCGCGAGGCCTGGCAGGTGCTCAAGGAGGGCGAGCGCAGCAAGCGCGCGCAGGCCTCCCAGCAGGAGATGGAGCAGCTGCAGAAGGAGTACGCCGAGGCCGAGCGCGAGCTGATGCAGCGCAAGACCGCGGTGATGATGAAGATCAGCCGCAAGCTGAACAAGGTGATCGAGGGCGTCGCCAAGAGCGAGAAGTTCGACTACATCTTCGCCAACGCCGCTGTGCTCTGGGCGCCGCGTCACGTCGACCTGACCAACGAGATCATCCGCCTCTACGACGGCACGCGCGGGAAATGATTCAGCCTTGCTGGCGTTGCCCCTGCTAGAGCTGGCGCGGCGGATCGGCGGCGCGCTGACCGGCGGCGACGAGGCGCAACGGATCACCGGCGTCGACGCGCTGGGCGCCGCCGGGCCGGGCGCGATCGCGCCTCTGCTCGACGATACGCTTTGGGACGAGGTCGCCAGCAGCCGCGCTGGCGCCTTGCTCGTGCGCCGCGCGCGGGCGGGTTTGGGGCGCGCGCAGATCGCCAGCGCCGAGCCGCGCCGGTCGCTCGGGCTGCTGATCGAGCTCTACCGCCCGCCGCCGCGCTGGCGTCGGGGTCGCCATCCGACGGCGGTGGTCGATCAGGCGGCCGAGGTGGCCGAGGACGCGTACCTCGGTCCGCATTGCGTGGTCGAGGCTGAGGCGCGCGTCGGCAGCGGCAGCCAGCTCGAGGCCGGATCCTTCCTCGGCCCTGGGGTCGTCGTCGGTGCGCGCTGCCGCATCGGGCCGCATGCCGTGATCCTCGCCGACTGCCAGCTCGCCGACGACGTCGTGGTCGCCGCCGGTGCCGTCATCGGCGCGGCTGGCTTCGGTTATTGGCGCGATCAGCACGGCCAGTGGCAGTCGGTGGGATCGCTCGGCAGCGTGCGGATCGAGCGCGGCGCCGAGCTGGGGGCCAATAGCTGTGTCGACCGCGCCACCGTCGGCGTGACGCGCGTGGGCGTCGGCAGCAAGATCGATAACCTGGTCCAGATCGGCCATAACGTGCAGCTCGGGCGCGATGTGCTGCTCTGCGCCCAGGTCGGGCTGGCGGGCAGTGTGCGCATCGAGGATGGTGCGCAGCTCGGGGGACAGGTGGGGGTCGCCGATCACCTCACCGTCGGTCGCGGCGCACGCGTGGCTGGCGGCAGTGGGGTGGTGCGTCGGGTGCCCGCCGAGGCCACCGTGGGCGGCTATCCCGCCATCGATCAGCGGCAGTGGTTGCGCAGCAGCGCGCTCGCGGCGCGGCTGGTTCGCACGCGCGCGCGGGTCGCAGGCGTGCAGGAATCGCCGGGGCTGGGGCCTGAGCGGCCCGCGCCTAGCAGCGCGGGTGGATCGGTCCATCCGCCGGACGCTGACGAGGGAGCAAATAATGCTGACGATTGAACAGGTGATGAAGATTCTTCCCCATCGCTACCCCTTCTTGTTGGTCGACGGGGTCAGCGAGCTGAGCAGCGAGCGCATCCTGGCCTTCAAGCAGGTGACCTTCAACGAGCCGCACTTCGCCGGACACTTTCCGGGCAAGCCGATCATGCCGGGCGTGCTGATCATCGAGGCCCTTGCGCAGGCCGGGGGCATCCTGGCGCATCACTGCGGCGGCTTCGATCCGCAGCATCAACTGCTGCTCTTCCTCGGCATCGATGGCGCCAAGTTCCGCCGGCAGGTCGTGCCCGGAGACCGCCTGGACCTCGAGGTGCTGCCCTTGCGCAAGGGGCGCATCTGGAAGCTGCGAGGCGTCGCCCGCGTGGGCGAAGAGGTCGCGGCGGCGGCGGAGTTGCTGGCCACGGTCGCCGCCCGTCCGGAGTGAGGCAGGGCGAGATGGCCGCGAGCGCGCGCAGTCAAGCGCCGGGCATCGATGCCAGGGCCCTCGTCGACCCCGGGGCAGCGCTGGCTGCAGATGTCGAGGTGGGGCCCTTCGCCGTGATCGGGGCCGGCGTGAGCCTGGGTAGCGGGTGCCGCGTGGGCGCCCACGCCGTGCTCGAGGGCGCGACCAGCGTTGGCCCGCGGACGCGCATCGGCGCCCATGCGGTCGTCGGTGGTTGGCCGCAGCTGCGCGGGGTGGTCAGGGCGGGAGGGCTGGTGATCGGCGCCGATAACGAGCTCCGTGAGCACGTCACGGTCCATCGGGGTGGCAGCGCCGGCGGGCTGACGCGCTTGGGTGACAGCAATCTGTTGATGGCCTATAGCCACCTCGGCCACGACGCGCAGCTCGGTGACGGCTGCGAGCTCGCCAATGGCGCGCAGATCGGCGGGCATGTCGTGCTCGGTGATCGCGTGACAGTGGGCGGGTTGGCCGCCGTCCACCAGCATGTGAGGGTCGGTGCGTTGGCGATGGTCGGGGGCGGCTCGATGGTGACGCAGGATGTGCTGCCCTTCAGTCTCGTCTGCGGCGATCGCGCCCGCTGCTACGGCAGCAACGCGGTGGGCCTGCGGCGCCACGGTTTCTCCGCCGAGCGGCGCAGGCGCATCGCCGCGGCGCTGAGGACGCTGCTCCAATTCGATGCGCGCGCCGACGCGCTCGCTCGACTCCTCGCCGCGCACGGGGACGATCCCGACCTCGCTGTGTTGGCGGACTTCGTCCAGCGCTCACGGCGGGGCCTCTGCCCGCCCGCGCGTCGATCCCGCCAGGCGCCGGTCGCGCCCCCGGAGGTCTCGAAATGATGCGCCCGGATCGGGCGGACGGGGGCAGGCTCGGGCCCAGGGCCCCGCGCCGGCTGCTGTGCCTGCTGGGGCTGGCCCTGCTCGCGGCGGTGGCCTGTCGGCGTGTCCCCGCGCCGGCGCCACGCGATCAGCCCGCAGTGGTCGTCGTCGAGAGCGACGAGGACGACGGGACGACACCCTCCGTCGCCGAACATGAACCCAACGACGAGCCGCGGCAGGCCCAGGCGCTGAAGGTCGGCCAGGCGATTCGAGGTACGCTGAAGGGCCGCGGCCGCGCCGATCGCGACTGGTACGCGCTCGAGGTCGATCGCCCGAAGCAGATCACGCGCCTGCAGCTTGGGCCGCTCGGGGACGAGGACCTGCGGCTCGACCTCTACACCACGCCGGGCCAGCGGATCGCCGTGGCCGACAACGCCGGGCCCGGCGCCGGCGAGGTCCTGCCGAACCTCGCGCTCGAGGTCGGCCCTTACCTGGTGCGCGTGCGCGCTCGCGTCGGCGCCAGGCACAAGACCAAAGCGGTCGCCGCCAAGGCCAGGAGCGCGCGGGCCGCCGGCGCCAGCTCGGCGGTCGCCAGCGGCTCCTATCGCCTGCTCTTTGCGCTCCGCGATCGCGGTGAGCAGGAGGAGATCGAGCCCAACGACCTGAGCGCGCGCGCGACGGATCTGCGTTTCGGCGAGTCGAGCGGAGAGGCCGTGGGGTACTGCGGTGCGCGCAAGGATGTCGATTGGTACCGTCTCGCGCCGCGTACTTGGCCTGCCGATCGCCTGCTGCATCTGGCCGCAGATGGCCTCGACGGCGTGCGCTTCGACCTGGCCTGGCGCGACGCAGGTGGGCAGGTGATCGCGCAGCGTGAGGCTCGCGCGAACGAGGGTGCAGAGCTCGCGAACCTTCAGCTCCCGCCGCCGGGGCTGGGCGCGACGCTGACGGTCGACTGCCGCAGCGGCTACGACCTCGACGTGCCCTATGTGCTTCGGTTAGGCCTGCAGCCGGCCGTCGACACCGAGCGCGAGCCGAACGATCGCTTCGATCAGGCGACGGCGCTCGCCGTTGGCCAGCCGCTGGGCGGATCCTCGCCGATCGCCAGGATGTCGACAGCTACCGCCTGGCGCTGACGCAGGCGGGGACGCTGCGCGTCGAGGTCACGCCGCCGGCGCAGCTCGACGTCGCCATCGAGCTGCTCGACGCGCGCGGCCAGGCGATCGCCGCGGCCGATGCGGGCGGCGCGGGGCAGGGGGAGGTCCTGACCGAGCTGGCGGTCCTGCCGCCGCAGGCGCTGCTGCGGGTGCGGGTCGGCGCGCACGCTCGGCGCGGAAATCCGACCGCTCGCTATCGCATCCGGGCCCTCTTCCAGCCCGCGGCGCCCACGCCGAGCGAGGAAGAAGGCGTGGCACCCCTCGGGCCGCCGCCGCTCCAGCCGCCGCCCTGATCAGCGCGCGGGCTGCCGACCGATCAGCGCGAGCCCTGCCGGATCGTCAGCGCGTCCTCGGCGACGTCGGCGGCGAGCGTGTCGCCGGCGACGACCCCACCGGCGAGGATCAGCTCGGCCACCGGTCCCTCGATCAGGCGCTGGATCGTCGTGCGCATCGGCCGGGCGCCGAGCAGGGCGTCGTAGCCGCCGTGATCGATCAAATAGTCGAGCGCCGCCTCGCTGGCGGTGATCGCCACCTTGCGCTCCTGCAGCAGGCGCCGGCTCGAGTCCTCGACGAGCAGGCGCGCCACCGAGCGGATCTGTTGGCGCGTCAGCGCGCGGAAAACCAGGCGCTCCTCGATGCGGTTCCAGAGCTCGATCGGTAGCGCGCGGCGCGCGCTCTGCAGCACTGCGCTTGCCAGAGGATCATTATCCTTCACGGCAGCAGGAGCCGCGTCGTTGGGCGCCGGCGCGAAGCCGATGCCGCCCGGACGGCGCTCGTAATGTTCGCTGCCGAGATTCGAGGTCATCACCACCAAGGTGTTCGAGAAGTCGACCGTGCGCCCGCGACCGTCGGTCAGCCTGCCGTCGTCGAGGAGCTGGAGCAGCAGCTGCAGGACGTCGCGGTGCGCCTTCTCGACCTCGTCGAGCAGCACGATTTGATAGGGTCGGCGGCGAATCGCCTCGGTGAGTTGCCCGCCCTGCTCATAACCGACGTAGCCCGGCGGCGAGCCGATCAGCCGCGCCACGTTATGCGGCTCCATGTACTCGCTCATGTCGAAGCGGCAGAGCGCCTCGCGGCTCTGGAACATGAAATCCGCCAGCGCCTTGACCAACTCGGTCTTGCCGACGCCGGTCGGGCCGAGCAGCAGGAACGAGCCGATCGGTCTCTGGCTGCGGAAGCCGGCGTAGTTGCGGCGGAGGACCTGGCCGATGCGTTCGAGAATCGCCTGATGGCCGACGATCCGCTGCTGCAGAAACGTCTCCATCTGCAGCAGGCGCTCGTTGTCTTGCAGCAGCAGCCGCTGCACCGGCACGCCGGCGGCCTCGGCCACCAGCTCGGCGATCTGCGCCCGCCCGACGGACTTCTCCGCGCTGCGCCGCGCGCGGCTGCCGGCAAGATCGAGCAGCGCGATCGCCTTGTCCGGGAGCTGGCGATCGGTCAGGTAGCGCTGCGCCAGCTCGGCCGCCGCCGGATAGGCCTCGTCGAGCAAGGCAATCCCGTGATGCCTCGCGTAGGCCGGCCCGAGCGCGCGGAGAATCGCCACGGTCTCGTCGAGCGTGGGCTCGGGCACGAGGATCGGCTGCAGGCGGCGCTTGAGCGTCGGCTGCGGCTCGATCACCCGGCGAAAGTTATCCGTGCTCGTTGCGCCGATGCACGGGAAGTTTCCCTGCGCCAAGGCACCGCTCAGCTCGCCGACCGCGTCGAGGGCGCCGTCGCCCGCCGCGCCGGCGCCGACGAGCGTGTGGATATCGTCGAGGAAGAGCACAACCTGGCCCGCCGCTGCCTCGACCTCCTGGCGCAGGCCGGCGACGCGCTCGGAGAAGGCGCCGCGAAGCTGGGTCCCGGCGACCAGCGCGCCGACGTTCAGCTCGACCAGGCAGCGGCCCGCCAGTTGCGGCACGGCCTCGGGTTCGTGGACCTGCAAATAGGCCAGTCCCTCGACCAGCGCGGTCTTTCCGACCCCGGGCTCGCCGACCAGGCAGGGGTTGTTCGCGCGGCGCTTGCCGAGCACGTCGAGGAGCTGCTGCACGAGCGCCCGGCGGCCGATCAACGCCTCGATCTCACCGTGCGCGGCCGCGGCCGAGAGGTTGCGGCCGAGCTGCGTCAGAATCGGGAAGCGCTTGGCGTCGAGCGCGTAGGGGGCCGCCGCCGCGGGGGCCGCCGCCGCGGTCGGGGCGAGCGTCGCGGACTCAGGCGCGTCGGTTGCGGCCAGGCGACGGGTGACGCGGGGATCGTTGCGCGTGCGCTCGCGGCGGCGGACGCGCGGGGTGGTTGGGGCGCGCTGAGGATTGGTCACCAGGGCCAGCGCGATGCTCCGCAACTGCGGCAGATCGAGTCCGCAGGCGGTCAACAAGCGTGCGGCCACGCCGTCGCGCGCGCCGGCCAGCGCGAGGAGCGCGTGGAGCCCGACCTGCGGCGCCGCAAGCTTCGCCCGCGCGAGCTGGCGACAGCGCTGGCGCACCTGCTCCGTCCAGTCCGCGGGCTCGCTGCCGGCAAGGTCGCCAGTGAGCTTGCCGGCGACCTCGGCGCCGCCGAGCCCGCGGTCGTGGAGCAGGGGGCCGGCGAGCGCGTCGCTGCCGAGCAGCGCCAGCAGCAGGTGTCCACTGCAGAGCGGCTGCGCACAACGCTCAGCGATGACCTGCGCCTGGGAGAAGAGTTGCTCGAGCGCGCGCTCGTAGTCGCTTGGGGCAGCCATCGGCGGTCGGGAGGCTAGCATGTGACCGTCGTTTGGCGCCAAATCTCCCTGCGCTTGCCCCTCGGGTGTACGTCACCGTATAGTCACGCTCTTTCCCTGCATCCCTGCGCCGCGGTGGCGCAGGCCGTGACGACCCTTACTGATCATGCGCATCGGCCTGTTTTCGGATGTACATGCGAACCTCGAGGCGCTGGAGGCGGTCCAGCGGGCCTATGAGCGCGAGCGCATCGATCGCCTGGTCTGCCTCGGAGATGTGGTGGGCTATGGCGCCGACCCGCAGGCCTGCGCAGAGGCGGTGCGCGGCCTCGCCGCGGTGACCACGCTCGGCAACCATGATGCCGCAGTCGCGGGGCGCATGGATTACTCCTACTACTACGAAGCCGCCCGCATCGCGCTCGACCGTCACTTCCACCAGCTCAGCACGGAGAACGTCGAGTGGCTGCGTTCGCTGCCCTACGAGCACCGCGAGCTCGGGTTGTCCTACTGCCACGGGTCGCCGATCAATCTCGAGGAGTTCGAGTACGTCTTCGCCCCCGAGCAGGCAGAGCTGCTGCTCGAGAGCTACGACGAGCTGGCTCGCGTCACCTTCATCGGGCACTCGCATCTGTGCAAGGCCTTCGCCTTGCCGCCGAACGATGTGCATGAGGTCGTGGCGACCCGCTTCGTCTTGCGTGAGAACTACAAGTACGTGATCTCGGTCGGCAGCGTCGGGCAGCCTCGCGACTACGATCCGCGTGCGAGCTACACCATCTTCGATAGCGACGAGATGGTCTTCGAGTTCAAGCGGGTCGAGTACGACGTCAGCAAGGCCGCGGCGAAGATCTTCGACGCCAAGCTCGAGCGTAACTTCGGCAATCGGCTCTTCCTCGGCGTCTGAGTCCTCGGCGTCTGAGTCCCCTCGCCCTGCCGCGGCGCAATGCGCGCGGGTCCTATTGGGCGCGCAGGTGTTGAGCCAGCGTCAAGGGGCGCCCGGCCCAGTGTTGCCGCTCGTCGGGCGATAGGCTGCCGCTGCGCTGCATCAGGGCGAGCAACATGTGCAGCCGGCGCATCCAGGCGCGGCCCGGGGCGGAGCGCGCGAAGCGCGCCGCGAGCGACCGCGGGCTCGGCGCCAGCGCGGCCAGATGTACCGCCTCGAGCGGCGTCAAGCGGGCCACCGAGCGTCCGAAGTAGTACTGCGCCGCGCGCTCGACGCCGTAGACGCCTGGACCGAGCTCGATTCGATTGAGGTACGCCTCGAGGATCCGGCGCTTGTCGACGACCTGCTCGAGGCGCCAGGTCAGCACGGCCTCCTGGAACTTGCGCGCGATCGTCCGTTGTTGGTCGAGGAAGACGTTCTTCACCAGTTGCTGGCTGATCGTGCTCGCGCCGCGCAGCGCGCGTCCCTGCGCCAGGTTGAAGAAGAGCGCGCGGCGGAGCTGCTCGGGATCGAAGCCTTGGTGGTCGAAGAAGTGCGTGTCCTCGGCGACCACGAAGGCGGCGCGCAGATGGCGCGGGATCCGCGCCAAGGGGCGAAAGCTCGGGTTCTCAGCGCCAACGGTCCAGCGTTCGCGCTGCCCGCCGTCGGCGTGGGTGATCCAGTTGGTGAAGCTGCGCTTGATCAGGTGCACGTCGGCGCCCGGGGGGTCGACGAGGACGCGACATGCCAGCGGCGCGAGCGCCAAGGTCACCTGGCCGTGCTCGAAGTCGCCGGCGAGCGCGTCGATCGTGCCGCGTAGCCCCACCTGACCGCTCAGCGCCATCCCGGCCAACTTGGGGGCGAGACCGGGTGGAATCGCGGCCAGGACCTGCTGGCAGGGGCTGGGGGGCAGGTTGGCGCTGAGCGTGACGCGCCGCTCGCCGGCGCCGAGGCGCAGCTCTCCGCTGAGCTCGATCGCGACGGTCGCCGCGGTCGTCAGCCGAAGACCCGGGCTGGCCAGTCGGCCGGTCGGGGCTTCGAAGGTCAGCTCGCCGGCCACCCCAAGGTCGAAGGGGCCGACCGCGTTGCGCGCCAGCAGCGGGTGGTCGACGACGAGGTCGACGAGCGTCAGCGAGCTGTTGAGCCGCCATTGACTGCCGTCGCGCCAGGCGCGCAGCGTGCCGTCGGCCGTCCCGCCGCGCAGGTGAGCGCCAGCGGGATGCAGCAGCCGCGCCAGCCTTCCGAGGGCCAGGTGATCGAGGGTGAGCGTGAAGCCTCCGGGATGCAACAGCCCCGCGGGGAACGCCGCGGCGAGGCGGAGGCTGCCGCCGTCCTCAGAGGCTCCGCTCGCGCGCAGCTCGGCGCGGAAGGCGCCCGCCGGCAGCGCGACGAGGCGCGCCGATTGTAGGCGGAGCGCTTCATCGTCCCTTCGGCCCCCGGGCGTCGCCTGGTCGCTCTGTCGCACCCGCCCGCCGAAGAGCGCGGCGCGGCGCAGCGTGCCGCGCTGCGGATCGAGCTCCAGGGCGGTGCTCGCCAGCTCGATCACGGCGTGGCCAGGGAGGCGCAGCGCGGCTGGACCGACGATCAAACGCAGCGCGCCGCCGACCCGCGGCTGCAGATAGATCCCCGTCAGGCGGGCCTCGAGCCAGGGGCTTGGTTTTCCGAGGCGCAGGGCGACGGCTCCATCGTGGACCGAGACGCGATGCGCCTGGCAGCGGCGCAAGAGCCGCGCGAAGCGTGGCAGCAAGCGCGCGAGGCGGTCGGCGAGGGGAGCGGGGATCGCGGACCCTCGCTGCAGCAGCGCTGTGCCCTCGCGCAGCCGACTCGGCCCAGGGCGCGGCGCGTCGGGCCGTGGCAACGCTGCAGCGCGGGGGCGGGTCGCACCAAGGTTCAACAAGAGGCGTGGCTTGACGACCCGCACGGCACCGAGGTCCACGCGCGGGGGCCAAAGGCGGGCGAGTCGGCCGTCGATGTCGATGCGGCGAATGCGCAGATGCTCACCCACCTGCACATCATGGACGCGCAGGCCGAGCGGGAGGGCGAGGTGAATGGCGCGCGTGCTGACCGAGACGCCGAGCGAGCGGCTGAGCGTGGCGTCGAAGCGCAGGCGGGCGAGATCCTCGAGGCGCCCGAGGCCCCAGAGGGCCGCGGCGCTGAGCGGCAAGAGCAGAAGGGCGCCGATCCAAAGGGCGAGCCGCGTGCGACGCAGCGGCCCTGGGTGGCAGCCGAGGTCCGCCGCTGCGGTGCGAGCGCGGGAGATCAGGCGCATGCGAGCCTGCATGATAGGGAGGCGGCGTAGGCGCGCCAACTTTTGCTGCGCGGCGGAAGCGCTCGAGGTTTAGCCGCGCGCGCCACCGGCCGATCGCCGCCTGGTCCGTCGCGCGCGGTCAGGCGCGGGCCGCGGCGGCGCGGCGCAGGTCCTCGACGGCGGAGGCGGTCTCCGCCGCGGGGGGGGCGAGGGTGCGGGGCCGCGCGCCGGCCCGCAACGCGGCGCTGGCGAGGATCTCCTCGACCAGCGCTCCGTAGCTCAGACCCGCGTGCTCGCCGAGGCGCGGCAGCAGGCTGCGCGGCGTCAGGCCCGGCAGCGTGTTGACCTCGAGCACGTACTCGTTGCCGAGATCGCTGACGATCATGTCGACGCGCGTGGCCCCGCTACAGCCGAGCGCCTGGTGGGCCCGCTGGGCCTGGGTCAGGACACCGCGGTAACGCTCGGCCGAGAGCTTGGCTGGGACGTGAAAGTGCGCCTGTCCCGCCGTGTACTTCGCGTCGAAGTCGAAGAGCTGGTTATGCGAGACGATGCCGATCGCGCCCAGCGCGCGTCCGTTGAGGATGCCGACGCAAACCTCTTTCCCGCCGATGTGACGCTCGATCAGCAGGCAATCGTCGAGCAGCGCGGCGCGTTCACAGGCCGCCTTCAGCTCGCTCGGGTCGCCGGCAATCGAGACGCCGAGGCTCGAGCCCTCGCCGGCGGGTTTGACCACCACCGGGAAGCCGAAGGAGCCGTGGATCGTGGCGAGCTCGTTGATCTGCGCCGCTGGCAATACGTAGTAGGGCGGCGTCGGAAGATTGTGCAGGCGGAAGATCTCCTTGGCCTTGACCTTATGCATCGCCAGCGCGCTGGCGAGCACGCCGCTGCCGGTATAGGGGAGGCCCATCAGCTCGAGCAGCCCCTGGACGCAGCCGTCCTCGCCCCAACGCCCGTGGAGCGCCAGGAAGACGACGTCGACGGCCGCAGCGCGCAAGACCCGATCGACCTGCGCGTCAGCGATAAGTCCCTCGGCCTGGTAGCCCCGCTCGCGCAAGGCGGCGAGGACCGCCTCGCCGCTGATCAGGGAGATCTCGCGCTCGGCCGACAGGCCGCCCATCAGCACGCCGACCCGCTTGTCCTTGAACATCCGCGATCCCCCCATTGAACGACTCTCTACTATGCGGTCCCCCTGACTACAAGTCCCTGACTGCAAGTAATGAGGAGAGCGATACGCGTCGAGTGGGGACGGTCGCCTGCCGGTGCGCGCTCAGCTAGCGCTCGCCAAAAATGGCACTGCCGATGCGCAGCAGGGTCGCGCCCTCGGCGATCGCCACGGCGTAGTCGGCGCTCATCCCCATCGACAGCTCCGCAGCTCGCCGCGGCGGGGCGAGCTGCGGGGCGAAGCGGTCGCGAAGCTGGCGCAGCGCAGCAAAGTGCGGAGCGCTGCGCGTGGGGTCGTCCGCGAGCGGTGGCATGGTCATCAGACCGACGCAGCGCAGCCGCTGCTGATGGGCTCCGATCGCCGCCAGCAGCGCGGGCAGCGCCTCCGCGCCGGCACCCGACTTACTCGCTTCGCCGCTGAGGTTGAGCTGCAGCAGCAGGTGCTGCGTGCTGCCGCCGCGCTCGGCGAGGGCGGCCAGTCGGTCGATCAGCGCGGTCGACGCAACGGTGTGGATCAGCGCCGCGGTACCGACCACG
This sequence comes from Pseudomonadota bacterium, assembly GCA_016711215.1. NCBI lineage: Bacteria > Pseudomonadati > Pseudomonadota > Pseudomonadota bacterium. The sequence continues at coordinate 1,026,057 of JADJTL010000001.1, forward strand.
TGTTGCGCCTTGTTCCGCTGCAGGGGCCCGATGAAGTGCCAGCGCAGCTCCGCGAGGTCAGCGAGCTGCGCTGCCTTCTCGCGCAGCTCCTGCACGTAGTTCTCGCCGAAATCGCGCAGACCGAGGGCGTAGGCCTCGCGCACCGCCGCGGCGGGTACGGTCTTGCTCACCGCCACGAGCGTGACCTCGGCCGGGTCGCGTCCTGCCCGCGCACAGGCGAGCGCGATCTGTCGGCGGACGGCGTTGAGGCGCTCCGCGAGGGTGGTCAAGGGCTCGCTCATCGCGTGGGGGTGGGCGCGGGCAGAGGCCTGAGGGCGGCGTCGAGGAGGCCGAGGCGCTGCAGCGCCTCGATCGTCTCGCAGATCGGTAGTCCGACGACGTTCGTGTAGGATCCGTCGATGCCGCGCACCATGTACGCCGCGTGCTCCTGCACCGCGTAGGCGCCGGCCTTGTCCTGCCACGCCGCGTGGTCGAGGTAGTGCTCGAGCTCGGCGTCGCCGAGCGGCTTGAAGCTGACCCTCGTGCGTACGAGCTCTTGGGCGCTGCGCGGGCCCCAGAGCACGCAGAAGGCGGTGAGCACCTCATGGGTCCGACCGGCGAGGGTCCGCAGGGTCTGGCGCGCAGCGTCGCGGTCGGCAGGCTTGCCGATTACCTGCGCGTCAATCACGACGATCGTATCCGCGCCGAGCACCGGTCGCCCATCGCCCACCGCCGCGCGGGTGCGCGCCACCTGCTCGGCCTTGGCGCGGGCGAGACGCGAGGCGAAGGCGGCGGGATCCTCGCCCGGCAGGCGCGTCTCGTCGACCTCGCTGACGACAACATCGTGCGCGACCCCTGCGGCGAGCAGGAGCTGTCGGCGGCGGGCCGAGGCCGAGGCTAGAACCAGCGGGGCATGCTGCGAGGGCTTGGACATCGGGACGCCTGGGCCCCTTTACCACGTTCATCGCGGGCCGGGGAGGGCGCCTCGAAGGCCGCCGGTCTGTCGGCGGTCTCGGTCCGAGATCCGGCCGCGGGCGCCGCGCTGCGCTCGAATGCCTGGAAATCACAGCGCGCGGATCGCCGGCACGCGCCTTGCGATCTCCGCTGGCCGAGTGCTGCGGCGCGGTGCTCTCGGGATCAAGCCTCTGCTGGAGGTTCGTCATGACACGAAGGCCGGTCGTGGCTTGCGCTGCGCTCTTGGCGGCGTTCAACCTGCTCTGCATCGCCTGCGGCGCTGCCGTCGCGCCCCAGGGGGATTTTCGCGCGCCGAGGATCGTCGCCGTCAGTCTCGGCGACGACGAGCCGCTGAGCCCGACCGCGGCCATCACCGTCGATTTCAGCGAGGCGGTTGAGGCTGCCCTCGCCCTGGTCGACCTGGTCGCCATCGTGCCGCATGCGCTGGGAGCAGGCTGCTCGGTCGACCTGGGCTGCGGCGGCGGGGCCTGCTTCGCCGGGCGCTGCCAGGCGTCGCCCGTCGACGGCGCCTGGCTCGCCGACTTCGCGCACCCGCCGCTGACCGCCGGTCGAGCCGCGGCGACGGCGCCGATTCGGGTTGAACTCCTTGCCGGCGGCGAGCGCTTGCGCGTGCAGCCCGCGCTGCCCCTGGCTCCTGGCCGGCTGCACACCTTGCTCGTCGCTTCGGGGTGGATCGACGGCGCGGGCCATCGCCTCGCACTTGAGCCGGACCTGCCGGTGGCCTCGCGCCGCGTCTTCGCCACGGGCGACGTCGATCGCGCGCGGCCCGTGCTCGAGCTGCTGGCCCCGCTGCCGGCGAGCACCGACGTCGCTCCCAACCTCAAGCGTTTAGTCGTGCGCTTCTCGCATGCGGTGGCGCCGCTCGACCTCGGTAGTCTCTGGCTTGCTGCGGCGAACGGACGTCGGGTGGCGCTGCGTCCCCTCGCGGAGACGGGCCCCTGCGCGGCAGCCAGCGTGCAGGACTGCCATTGGCTCGCCGTGACCGAAGCGTTGCCAGCGCTGACTGTCTGGTCGCTGAGGGCAGCGCCGGGTCTAAGCGACGCTCAAGGCGCGACGCTGCTGCAGGAGCAAGGGATCGAGCTGGCGACCAGCGCCCTGCTCGATACGACGCCGCCGGCGCTCGGCGAGGTTCGCCTCGTGCAGGCCGACGGCTGCGTCGTCGTGCGGACGCGCAGCAGCGAAGCGGCTGACGCGCGGCTGAGCGCGAGCTGGACCGGCTCAGTGCAGCGGAGCGCGGGCGTGCTCGCGCATGAGCTGGCCCTCGCGGTGCCCGCGGCACCGGCCGCTGGCGCGCAGCTTCGCCTCGACCTCAGGGACGGGGCGGGGCAGGCCGCGGCGTCGTGGTTGCACCGGATCGACCTGGCGCCGATCGCGCCGCTCGTCATCGCTGAGGTGCTGGCCGATCCTCTCGGGGCGGATCCCGATCAGGAGTGGGTCGAGCTCTACAATCGGAGCGAGCGCGCGGTAGACCTCGATGGCTGGGCCCTTCGCGATCTCGATGGTGGGTCGGAGGGCGGCGCGCTGCCCGCGTTGCGGGTCGCGCCCCACGGCTACGTGCTGGTGGTCGGTCCGCGCTACCGACCCGGCAGCGGGCCTGACCCCTTTCCGGCCGAGAGCGTTCCGTTGGCCCGCCTGCGCTCGCCTCTCGGTGGCCGCGGATTGCCCAATCGCGGCGACCCCGTCTTCTTGTTTGGACCCGATGGCGTGCTGGCCTCGAGCGCCAGCGGCAGGGTCGGCGTGGCGGCCGAGACGCCCGGCCCCGGGCGCAGCGTTTAGCGCAGGTCACCGCTCGCCTGCGACCTGGCGACGAGCTGGCTCCGCAGCGCTGAGACCGGCCCCACGCCGGGCCGCTGAGCGAAGCGGCGACCAGCCCGGTTGCCGGCCGCTGGGGGTGCATGCTACGAATTTGCCGCGCGACGCGCGCTGCGGGAGACGGGCATGTCCGGCCACAATAAGTGGAGCACGATCAAGCATAAGAAGGGCGCGGCGGACGCTAAGCGCGGTCGGATCTTCACCCGCATCATCCGCGAGGTGACGATCGCTGCCCGCACCGGTGGAGGTGATCCGGGTCATAACGCGCGGCTGCGCTCGGCGATCACCGCGGCGCGAGCTGCGAACATGCCCAGCGACAACATCGAGCGGGCGATCAAGCGGGGCACTGGCGAGCTCGAGGGCGTCAACTATGACGAGGTGACCTACGAGGGTTACGGACCGGGTGGGGCCGCGGTGCTCGTCGAAACGCTGACCGATAATCGCAACCGCACGGTGGGCGAGGTGCGCCACATCTTCACCAAGCATAACGGAAATATGGGCGAGAGCGGCTGTGTTGCCTGGATGTTCTCGCGGGTTGGCGTGATCGCCGTGCCCAAGGATAAGATCGGCGAAGAGGAGCTCTTCGAGCGCGCGCTCGAGGCTGGCGCGGACGATGTGCGAGAGGAGGGCGGGCGTTTCGAGGTCCACTGCGCCCACGCCGGTGTGCACGATCTCGCCGAGCGCCTGCGGGCCGCCGGGGTCGCGGTCGAGTCGGGCTCGGTGGCGATGGTGCCCCAGACGACGATCAAGCTGCAGGGGCGAGAGGCGGAGGTGATGCTCCGGCTCTACGAGGCACTGGAAGACAACGACGACGTGCAGAACGTCTGGTCTAATTTCGACATCGATGACGCCCTGCTCGAGCAGCTCGCCGGTTGATCGGGTTGCCTGTCGCCCTCGCTCGCGCTTGCTCGGGGCGCTCCCCGGGTCTGTCGGCGCTCGCTCGTGGCCGGCGCTGAGCCGTGACCCGCATTCTGGGCATCGACCCTGGCACTCGCATCACCGGCTTCGCCGTGATCGAGCAGGTCGGGCGGCGCCTCAGCGTCTGCGACAGCGGCACCATCCGCCTGCAGCCACAGCTTGAGCTGAGCGAACGCCTCGCGCTGCTCGATCGCGCCCTCAACGAGGTGATCGAGCGGCAGCGGCCCGTGGTCGTCGCGGTCGAGGATATCTTCACCCAT